>NZ_VOGW01000113.1:4561-23536 GCF_007896895.1 Streptomyces misionensis
CCCCGCCGTGCCGGCCGCCCCGCCCGGCCACCCGGAGCCGAGCGGCTGGCGCCCCTGGCGGTTCCGGATGTCCAACGACGTCTGGGGCACCCCGTCCGTCGACGGCGACCTCGTCTACGTCACCTCCTTCGAGGTGCACGCGCTCGACGTGGCCACCGGCCGGCGCCGGTTCAAGACCCGGGACGTGGCCTGGTCCATGGCGGTCGCGGACGGCCGGGTGCACGCCTCCGACGGCCCCACCCTGTTCGCGCTGGACGCGCGCGGCGGCACCGATCTGTGGCGGCTGTCCACGGACGCCTGGGTGTACTCGCTCAAGGCCGACCGCGGCACCGTCGTCACCGGCACCCGGGGCGGCGGCGTTCAGGCCTGGGAGGCGGCCACCGGCCAGAAGCTGTGGGAGATCGCCGGCTGCCAGACCGACTTCGAGTCCCCGGAGGCCGGCCCGCTCGTCCACGACGGCACGGTCTACGTCTGGCAGGACGCCCGGCTGCGCGCCCTGGACGCGCGCACCGGCGAGGAACGCTGGTCGTACCCCATCGGCGACGCGGCCTCCTGCGGCGGCGTCCCGGTGCGCCTCGCACCGGCCCCCGACGGCTGCGTCTACGTCGCCGCAGGCAGCCGCGTCCTCGCCGTCGAGGCGGTCAGCGGGATGGTGCGCTGGCACTTCGAGGCCCCGGCGGTCTTCCTCAGCCCGCCCGCCTTCGCCCCCGGCCCGGCCGTCACCGGCGGCGGTGTCTACCTCGCCGACTACCTCGGCACGGTCTACGCCCTCGACGCCACCGACGGCCGCGACCGCTGGCGGATCGCCACCGAGGCCCGCACCTCCGTCGAGCCGGTCCTGGTGGCCGCCGGGCACGTCCACGTCGGCAGCGGCAAGGGCCTCTACACCCTGGACGCGGTCACCGGCACCCCCAAGTGGCGCTTCCAGGCGGGCGGCGACGTGGTGGGCGCCCCGGCGGTGGCGGAGGGCCGGATCCACTTCGGCTCCACCGACCACCTGCTCTACACCCTCAAGGCCGACGACGGCCGGCTGCGCTGGAAGCTGGCGACCGGCGGCGAGATCACCGGCTCCCCGGTGGTCAAGGACGGCGTGGTCTACGCGTGCAGCAAGGACCGCTGCGTGTACGCGCTGGACGCGGAGAAGGGCACGGGGACGGCTCGTACGGCGTGACGGCCGACCGCGTGTGACGGCGGGTCGTGCGACGCCGGGCCGTGCGACGGCCGTCGTACCGGTGTGTCACGGAAGGGCTCCGGACGGCGGCCGTCCCAGGGCCGACGCTACCCGGGGTGCCGGAACCCCGCCACGCGGTGAGGGCCGCCGGATGGGGTGGCCGGCATGCCCGTGCCTTCAAGGACGCGCACGCCGAAGTTCACGGCCGTGGTGGCCTTCGTGGTCCTCGGTCCCACCGGTTTCTCCCGAGGGGGCATGACGGCGGCCACCACTCGGGCGGCGGCGGGGGGTGGGTGCGGCAGTCCGCGCCAGGACCACGACGCTGACCACTTCGGCCATGACGACGATGAGGAGGACTTCGGCGACGACGGCAGCGGCACCGGTGACGACGTGACGCCGACGCCCGACGCGAGCACCGACGCGGTGCGTGGGTACGGCGCGGTGGACCCGACCGACCGCGAGGACACCTTCACGGCGCGGGTGAACTTCGTGGCCGGCGACGATCTCACGATCTCCATCGGCGGCACGGACGTCACGCTCCCCGCGCACGGCACGAAGACCGTGAAGGTCCCGTCCGGCGAGGACGCCGACCTCGACGCGCTCGACCACTGCGAGGCCCAGCCGGACGCCTACCCGGTGGACTGAGGTTCCCCGACCGCACCCGGAACTCCCGTCGCGGGGCGGCGAACAGCGCCGTACTCGTGCTCGCACACACGTCGGCCGCGACGGCTCCCCCTCCGCGCCGCCGCGGCCGATCCCCCTGTGCGGCCCCCCGTCGGGCCGGTCCCCCGTGGTGTGTCGTCAGGCGGGCTCGGACGTGATGTGCACGTTGTCCGGGCTGAAGGGGCCGTCGTTCTCGGCGTCGGTGATGTGCACGTTGCCGGCCGGGGCCATGGTGTTGCCCTTGGTGTCGGTGATGTGCACGTTGCCGGCCGGGACCGCGGTGTTGTCCTTGGCATCCGTGATGTGGACGTTTCCGTCCGGGGCGACGGTGTTCTCGTCCTTCTTGGCGTCGCTCATGGTGCTTCCTCCCCAGTGGTGCTGGACTCGATGTGTGGAGCTCGCCCGGCCGTCCCCCGTTGAAACAACGGCCGGACGAGCTCACTGATCGCCCAACCCTAGATCGGTCCTGCGGGCGATCTCACCGGCGGTCCGCCTGCCCCCCGACGCGACGGATCGACAAAACGAGAGTGCCGTACGGCGATAAACGAACGATGAACGCCCCGGCCGGGCGGCCGCTGGGGACGGCGCCGGCCGGCCCTCGGCTCACGCCACGGTCGTTCCTTCCAGCAGCGACCGGACCGAGTCCGCCTCCGGCGAACCGAGCGACTCGTGGATGGACAGGGCTTCCTGCCAGCACACCCGGGCACGCCCCGACTGCCCTATGCCGTCAAGTGCCCGGCCCAGCACGGTGAGTACGTTGCCTCGCCGCCACTCGCCGCCGATCCCCCGCAGGACGGTCAGCGCGGCTTCGGCGTTGGCCGAGGCCTGGGCTGGGCGCTCGGCCGTGAGATCGAGTTCCGCGAGCCGGAACAGCGTCATGCCCTCCCACAGCCGCTGGCGGCTCTCCCGGAAGACCTCCAGAGCCTCCTGCAGCCGCTCGGCGGCCTCCAGATGACGGCCGTTCTGGGTGAGGGCCATGCCGAGGGCGTAGCGGCCGTTGGCGCTCTTCACGGCATGCCCCAGGGCCTCGTACATGTCGACACCCTGCTGGGCCAGTTCCACCGCGCTCTGGGGCCGGCCGGTCACCACGTGGATGCGGGAGAGGTTGCACAGGACGCTGGCCTCACCGGCCCGGTCCGCACAGTCACGGAAGTCCGCGAGCGCCTGCTTGAGGTGCTTTTCCGCGTCGTCGTACCGGCGCCGGTAAAAGGCCATGGCGCCGCGGATGTTGGCCGCCCAGCAGCGGGCCAGCGGGTCGCTGCAGGAGGCGCCGAGGCGCAGCGACTCCTGCGCCGACTCGTCGGCCTCCGCGAACCGGCCGGACAGCTGGTGCGCGTTGGCCAGGACGACCGACGCCCGCACCTGCGCGGTGCCGTCCCCGCTTGCCCGGGCCGCGTCGCGCAGTGCGAGGGCGGCGGCGTCGTACTCCCGGGAGTTGGCGCCCGACTCGGTCAGGTCGACGGCCGTCCACAGCAGGTCGATGGCGCGCGGCAGGGTGTCCGCCCCCGCGAACTGGCGCACGCACGCCAGCAGCGAGACCGCCTCGGCGTACAGCCAGTCCCGCGCCTGGTGCCGGTCCTGGAAACGCAGACCGGGATATTCGGTCGGCCGCAGATGGTCCACCACCCGGTCCCCGGGCCGCTCCATCGCATACACCTGCGCCGCCGTCGCCAGATAGAAGTCCAGCAGCCGCGACATCGCCGCCCCCCTCCCGCTCGCCGGCTGTTCGTCGCGTTCGGCGCAGGCGCGGGCGTAGAGGCGGACCAGGTCGTGGAAGCGGTAGCGGCCGGGGGCGGCGGATTCCAGGAGGGAGGTGTCGACCAGGGACTCCAGGAGGTCCTCCGTGTCTTCCGGCGGCAGGTCCAGGACGGCGGAGGCGGCCGGCAGGGAGATGTCGGGGCCGTCGGCCAGGCCCAGCAGGCGGAAGGCGCGGGCCTGGGCGGGGTCGAGCTGGCCGTAGCCGAGTTCGAAGGTGGCCTTCACCGCCAGGTCCCCGGCCTGCAGTTCGTCCAGCCGGCGGCGCTCGTCGGCGAGCTTGGCGGCCAGCACGGAGACCGTCCAGGTGCGGCGGGCCGCGAGGCGGGACGCGGCGATGCGGATGGCGAGGGGGAGGAAGCCGCAGGCGGCGACCACGTCGAGGGCGGCCTCCCGCTCGGGCGTCACCCGCTCCGCGCCGACGATGCGGGTGAACAGGGCCAGCGCCTCGTCGGGCGACATGACGTCCAGGTCGACCAGGTGCGCCCCGGCCAGCCCCACCATCCGCGTCCGGGACGTCACGAGGGCCGCGCAGCCCTCCGTGCCGGGCAGCAGCGGGCGCACCTGTGCCGCGTCCTTGGCGTTGTCCAGCAGGACCAGCACGCGGCGGCCGTCCAGCACCGAGCGGTACAGGGCCGCCCGTTCCTCCAGCGAGTCCGGGATCGCGGAGTCCGCCGTGCCCAGCGCGCGCAGGAAGGAGCCGAGGACGGTCTCCGGTTCCGCCGGGCGGTGACCCGCGCCCTGGAGGTCGACGTAGAGCTGGCCGTCCGGGAAGGAGGAGCGGGCCCGGTGGGCCACGTGCACCGCGAGCGTGGTCTTGCCGACCCCGCCGATGCCGGCCATCGCGGAGACCGCCATGACGCTGCCCTCCGTCTCCGTGGCCGACGCCAGCACCGCGCTGAGCTCGTCCACGAAGGCGGCCCGGCCGGTGAAGTCCGGTACGGAGGCGGGCAGCTGGGCCGGGCGCACGGGCGGCGCGGGCGGCTCCGCGACCGGCGCCGAGGGCTCCGCGAGCGCGGGGTCGGCCCGGAGGATGCGCTGCTGGAGCTCGCGCAGCCCGGGGCGCGGGTCCACGCCCAGTTCCTCGGCGAGCAGGCGGCGCGTGTCGGCGTACACCGCCAGTGCCTCGGCCTGCCGGCCGCTGCGGTACAGCGCCAGCATCAGCAGCTCGCGCAGCCGCTCCCGCAGCGGGTGCGCGGCGGTGAGCGCGGTCAGTTCGGAGACCGCCTCCGCGTGGCAGCCCTGCTCCAGGTCCAGGTCCAGGCGGGTCTCCAGCAGACCGAGCCGCCACTCCTCCAGGCGGACGCGCTGCGTCTCCGCGTAGGGGCCGGGCACGCCCGCGAGGGGTTCGCCGTCCCACAGGTCCAGCGCCTCGTTGAGCAGGGCGCGGGCCCGCGCCAGATCGCCGGTGCCGCGCGCCTTCTCCGCCTCCGTGCCGAGGTCCTGCGCCCGTACGAGGTCCAGCGCGCGCTCGCCGAGCCCGCGCACCGCGTAGCCGCCGGACTCGGTGACCAGGACGCCGGAGCCCAGCACCTTGCGCAGCCGGGACGCGTACGTGCGGACCGCCGCCAGTGCCTGGGACGGCGGCTCGGGACCCCACAGCGCGTCGATCAGTTCCGCCGCCGTGGCGGTACGGCCCTCGCGCAGCAGCAGGGCGGCCAGCAGGGCCCGCTGCTGGGGGGAGCCCGTGTTCAGGGCTTCCTCACCGCGCCAGGCCCGCACCGGACCGAGCACGCCGAACCTCAGCGCCGCCGGCTCCGCGCCTGTCGCGGAGCCGGGTCGCCGCTGCTCGGGTACTCGCGGCCGACCGTCCATGCGTTCGCCCCCTCGGCATCACAGACAACCCCGCCAGTTTGCCTTGTTCCGGGTGGTTGCGTCAGCCGTGGGAGACGCCGATCACAGACCGCCGCACGGCAGTCCACAAACCTCTCACACCCTCTTCGCGCGCGCGTGACCTTCCGCAAGGGCTGACGGACCGTCAGTTCATCGCTTCCGTGGGCGTCGTGGCGGACTGTGGCGCGATCCGAGCGCCCTGCCTGAGGGGCCGTCGGCTGTCGGGGTCTGCGATGGCCGGTGCGACAGCCGGCCGGCGCAGGCGCTGATGCGTCGTCAGGCAGTGCCGGGGTGATCAGTCCTCCAGGTCCACCCGGACCGTCAGCAGATCCGTCCCGAACGCCCGCACCGCCGCGCTGTTGAAACGGGGCAGCGAACGCAGTCGGGCCCGGGGATCGTCGTCGGGCAGCAGATGGGCGACGCCCCGGTGCCACCGTCCGCCGACGCGCACCCGGACCCGGGGGTCGGCCTGGATGTTGCGGACGTACTGCGACGCGAACCCGTACTCGGAGACCAGCCAGAACGCCCCGCCGACCCGCCGCCCCCCGACCGGTGTCCGCCGGGGCCGCCCGGAGACCCGCCCGGTGGTCTCCAGCAGCGTCTGGAACGGCAGCCGCCGGTTGACCGGATTGGCGACGTACCGCTGGAAACGGGTGACGAGACGCTGCTTGCGTCCCGCGGTTCCTGGCATCCGCGTCCCCTCCTCCTGTCCCCGGCGGTCGTTCCGGCGGGGCTGGTGTGTCGGCCCCGTGCGAGGCCCGTGGTGCTGCGACGGCGGCCCGGTGGGCCCGACGACGGCCCGACTGGCGGGTGGCCGCCGCGGGTCAGCCTCCCCCGCGATCAGGGTCTTCGCAACGGGGGAGCGGGATGGGCGCGTCTTCGGACGGCCACCCGGTCGGATCCGGCATGTCCGGGCGGGCGCGCTGGACGACGCGGGCGACGAGGCCGGGCGCCTCCACCGGGCCGTCCAGCCCACCCTGTGTCGCACCCAGGACGCCCTCGGCGGGCCCGAGGCCGCCGCGGCGTTCGCCGCGTTCGCCGCGCGGCCCGGCCGGACGAAGCCGCCACGCCGGACTCCGCGCCGCACGAACTGGCGGGCGAGGTACGGCCGGCCAAGCGGGCCTACCACGGCGGCGACCGCACGGCGGCGGAGCGCGCCGCGAGCGTGACCATCGGCCGCCCGTCGGCCCTGACGGGCTACTGGTCCACCGGGACCAGGCCGACAAGGCCGGTGACGTGCACGACCGGGCGGACGAGGTGGCCGGGAAGGGCCTGCCCGGGGTCTGGGTCGGCGACACCGGCGTCCTCGCCTCCGACGCGGTGGCCGCCGTGGCCCGCGACGCGATGCGGATGGCCGAGGCGTTCCGGGGCGGCGCCAAGGCGCTGCACGCGCTGCCCGAGCCGCTGCCGGACACCGGGGCGGCCCGCCGCCTGGTGCGCGAGTGGCCGGCCGGGGCCGCGGGGACCGCGACCGGCCCGGAGGCCGAGTCCTGGGCCGGTCGCCGGCCGGCCGCGGTCGCGGAGATCGTCAGCCTGCGGCGGGCCGTCCGCCGGCCGCTTCGCCCAGGAAGATCGGATTCGTGAAGGCCGCCAACGCCCCCGGCACCGGGCCGAGCGCCGTCTCGTGGCGCACCTCGGCGCGCACATAGGCCGCGTAGGCGGGCGTGGTGCGCCACTCCACCGAGCCCGTGCCGGACACCGGCAGGGGATCGCTGGTGAAGAGGGTGCCCTGGTCGGTGACGAGGCGCAGCGAGCAGCGGGGGGCGCCGGAGACGTCGAGGCGGACGGTGACCGGGGTGTCGGCGGCCATCGGCAGGCGCTCGCCGAGGCCGGCTCGCAGGCCCCGGCCGCCCGTCGCCGTGAGGGAGACGGTGACGTGCCGGGACTCGGCCACGTAGGAGCGGCCCGCGCGGATGCCCTCCTGGACGGCCTCGCAGGTCAGGTCGTCGGCGAGGACGACCGTCTGGGGCAGGCCGACCGAGTCCGGGTCGCGGTGCGCGTCGCTGTTGCCCATCGCCGGGAGCCAGTCCCGTCCCGTCCGCACCGACGCGACCAGCAGGTTGTCCCACTCCGCGAGCGTCACCTCGTCGTCCGGGGTGTACGGGCCGTTCCACACCTCCACGGCGTCCGCCTCGGCGAAGCCGAACTTCCAGCCGCAGCCGACGCAGGTGGCGTGCGGGTGCGCGGGCACCACCAGGCCGCCGGCGCGGCGGATGTCGCGGGCGAAGCGGGCCCAGCGGTTGTCCCGGGCCCGGTAGCGCCAGTCCACGAACGTGCCGGGTTCGGTGCCGAGCGCCAGCACATGGCCGTTGCGGGTGGTGATCTCCTCGCCGAGCATGATCAGCAGGTCGTCGCCCGCCTGGTCCGCCCAGTGCGGGTGGGCCGAGTGGGTATTGTGGTCCGAGGAGTTGATGAAGTCCAGGCCCGCGGCCCGCGCGAGGGCCGCGATCTCGGCCGGGGTCCGGCGGCCGTCGGAGTACCAGGAGTGCAGGTGGCAGTCGCCCCGGTACCAGTCCCGGCCCCGGCCCCTCGCCCGGGCGGGCGGGTAGACCGGCCGGGGGGTCGTGCCCGGCTCGCCGTAGGTCAGTGTGATCGTCAGCTCGTACGACAGCCCCTGCGGTGCCACCGTGTAGGGGCCCAGCGCGATGTGCCAGGTGCCCTCGCGCACCGGGCCGGGCAGGTAGCCGGGGGTCGCGTCGTCGGCCCGCACGAAGAACTCCGTGCGGGCGCCGCCCGACCAGCCCCGAAAGCCCCGGCCGCCCAGCTCGGTGCCGTGCTGGTCGAAGAGGCCGATGTCGAGCGCGTTGCCCGGGGTGCCGGCCGGGACCGAGGGTCTGTCGTAGGTGTAGGAGACCTTGAACTCCCATACCCCGGAGGGCACTTCCACCGGCACGTACACATAGTCGGGGGAGCCGGGCGGCAGGGTGCCGCGTACCGTCCGGGTCTCCTGGCGCCCGCCGTCCGCCGCTGCGAAGCTCACGGGTCCCAACGTAAGGGCGGCGGCGGCGCCCGTCACGAACAACGCGCGCCTGCCGAGCCCCCGGACCTGATCGTGCGTGTCGTCACACATGGCGCCCATTCTCCGGTCCACTGGTGAACTCCGCCGGAAAACAAGGGGGTTGGCGGCGGTCCCGGCTCGGTACGGATGGGACATGCGCATCTCCGTCACGATCTTCCTCACCGACGAGACCGTCACCCCGGTCCGCCTCGCCCGCGAACTGGAAGAGCGCGGGTTCGCCGGTCTCTACCTCCCCGAGCACACCCACATCCCCGTGGAGCGCACCACCCCCAACCCCGCCGGCGGTGAGCTGCCGCGCGCCTACGGCCGTACCCTCGATCCCTTCGTCGCGCTCGCCCAGGCCGCCGCCGTCACCGAGCGGCTCGGCCTCGGCACCGGGGTCACCCTCCTCGCCCAGCACGACCCGATCGCGCTGGCCAAGCGGATCGCCACCCTGGACCACCTGTCCGGCGGCCGTTTCACCCTCGGCCTCGGTCACGGCTGGAACGTGGAGGAGGCGGCGGACCACGGCGTCGAGTGGCGCACCCGCAGGGAGCTGGTCCGCGACCGGCTGGCGCTGATGCGGGCGCTGTGGGAGCCGGAGCCGGCGGCGTACCAGGGGGCGTACGGGAGCGTGCGCGCCAGCTTCGCCCATCCCAAGCCCGTCCAGGGGCCGCGCGGACCGGTCACCGGCCCGCGCACGCTCCTCGGCGGTGCTCCTTCGGCCACGGTCTTCGCGCAACTCGCCGAGTACGCCGACGGCTGGCTGCCCATCGGCGGCCGGGGCCTGGCCGAGGCCCTGCCGCGGCTGCGCGCCGTCTGGGCCGAGGCGGGCCGCGACCCGGCCGCCCTCCAGGTCGTGCCCTACGCCGTCCTGCCCACCGCCGGCAAGCTGGACCGGTTCGCCGGGCTCGGCGTCCGGGAGGTGGTGGCGCAACTGCCGTCGGCGGGAGAGCGGGAGGTGCTGCGGACGCTGGACGAGTACGCGAGCTTCCTGTAGTCGCGATCACCGGTGATCACCGCGAACGTATCGTGGAGATATGACGACTTCCGCGACCTCCGGAACCGGCCCCACCGAGAACTCCATGCGTCGCGCCCTCAAACGCGCCCGGGACGGCGTCGCCCTCGACGTCGCCGAGGCGGCGGTGCTGCTCCAGGCGCGCGGCGAGGCGCTGACCGACCTCGCCGCGTCCGCCGCCCGGGTGCGCGACGCGGGGCTCGAACAGGCGGGCCGGCCCGGTGTCATCACGTACTCGAAGAGCGTCTTCATCCCTCTCACCCGGCTGTGCCGGGACAAGTGCCACTACTGCACCTTCGTCACCGTCCCCGGCAAGCTGCGCCGCGCCGGGCACGGCATGTTCATGTCCCCGGACGAGGTGCTGGACATCGCCCGCAAGGGCGCGGCCCTCGGCTGCAAGGAAGCCCTGATCACCCTCGGCGACAAGCCCGAGGACCGCTGGCCGGAGGCGCGCGAGTGGCTGGACGCGCACGGCTACGACGACACCATCGCCTACGTCCGCGCCATCTCCATCCGCATCCTGGAGGAGACGGGCCTGCTGCCCCACCTCAACCCGGGCGTCATGAGCTGGACCGACTTCCAGCGGCTGAAGCCGGTCGCGCCGAGCATGGGCATGATGCTGGAGACCACCGCGACGCGCCTGTGGTCCGAGCCCGGCGGCCCGCACCACGGCTCCCCGGACAAGGAACCGGCCGTACGGCTGCGGGTGCTGGAGGACGCGGGGCGCTCCTCGGTGCCCTTCACCTCCGGGCTGCTGATCGGCATCGGGGAGACGTACGAGGAGCGCGCCGAGTCCCTCTTCGCACTGCGCAAGGTCTCCCGCGCCTACCACGGCATCCAGGAGCTGATCATCCAGAACTTCCGCGCCAAGCCGGACACGGCGATGCGCGGCATGCCGGACGCCGAACTGGACGAGTTGGTCGCCACGGTGGCCGTCGCCCGGCACATCATGGGCCCCGCCGCCTGTCTGCAGGCCCCGCCGAACCTGGTGGACAGCGAGTACGAGCGGCTGATCGGCGCCGGCATCGACGACTGGGGCGGGGTCTCCCCGCTGACCATCGACCACGTCAACCCCGAGCGCCCCTGGCCGCAGATCGAGGAACTGGCCGAGCGCTCCCGCGCGGCCGGCTTCGAACTGCGTGAACGTCTCTGCGTCTACCCGGAGTTCGTCCGGCGCGGCGAGCCCTGGCTGGACCCGCGGCTGCGCCCGCACGTCGCCGCGCTGGCCGACCCGGAGACCGGCCTCGCCCGTCCCGGCGCGCTGCCCGCCGGGCTGCCGTGGCAGGAACCGGAGGACACCTTCACGCCCACCGGCCGTACCGACCTGCACCGCACCATCGACACCGAGGGCCGGACGACCGACCGCCGCGCGGACTACGACGAGGTGTACGGCGACTGGGAGGCGCTGCGCGAGGCGGCGGCCCCGGGCATGGCGCCGGAGCGCATCGACACCGACGTACGGCAGGCGCTGCGCACGGCCGCCGACGACCCGACCCGGCTGACCGACCCCGAGGCCCTGGCCCTGCTGCACGCGGACGGGCCGGCGCTGGACGCGCTGTGCCGGGTCGCCGACGACGTGCGGAAGTCGGCGGTCGGCGACGACGTGACGTACATCGTCACCCGCAACATCAACTTCACCAACGTCTGCTACACCGGCTGCCGCTTCTGCGCCTTCGCCCAGCGCCGCACCGACGCCGACGCCTACACCCTGTCCCTGGCGCAGGTGGCCGACCGCGCCCAGCAGGCGTGGGAGGTCGGCGCGGTCGAGGTGTGCATGCAGGGCGGCATCCACCCGGACCTGCCCGGCACGGCGTACTTCGACATCGCGAAGGCCGTCAAGGAGCGCGTCCCCGGCATGCACGTGCACGCCTTCTCGCCGATGGAGGTCGTGAACGGCGCCACCCGCACCGGCATGTCCATCCGGGAGTGGCTGACGGCGGCCAAGGAGGCGGGCCTGGACACCATCCCCGGCACCGCCGCCGAGATCCTGGACGACGAGGTCCGCTGGGTCCTCACCAAGGGCAAGCTGCCGACGGCCACCTGGATCGAGGTCGTCAAGACCGCCCACGAACTGGGCATCCGCTCCTCCTCCACGATGATGTACGGCCATGTCGACCAGCCCCGGCACTGGCTCGGCCACCTGCGCACCCTGGCCGGCATCCAGCGGGAGACCGGTGGTTTCACCGAGTTCGTCACCCTGCCCTTCATCCACACCAACGCGCCGGTCTACCTGGCCGGCATCGCCCGTCCCGGCCCGACCACCCGCGACAACCGGGCGGTCACGGCGATGGCCCGCCTCCTGCTGCACCCCTGGATCCCCAACATCCAGACAAGCTGGGTCAAACTGGGCACCGAGGGGGCGGCGGAGATGCTCCGCTCCGGCGCCAACGACCTGGGCGGCACCCTGATGGAGGAGACGATCTCGCGGATGGCGGGCTCGTCGTACGGCTCGTACAAGTCGGTCCGCGATCTGGTGGCCGTGGCCGAGGCGGCGGGCCGCCCGGCGAAGCCCCGCGACACGGTCTACGGCGAGGTGCCCGAGGAGCGCCGGCGCGCGGCGGCGGCCTCCGACGGCCACCTCCCGGACCTGCTCCCGGTGCTCGACTGAGCTGCCGGTGCTCGGCCGGGGGCGGACTGAGTACGATGATCCGACCCCCGGTCCGAGTGGGGGGACCCATAGCGGAGGAGATGCGTACCCGTGGCTGCCCGACTGCCCTCCTGGGCCTGGGTCACCGGTCTGACGGTGGGGGCGACCGTGGCCGTCGTCACGCTCGCCGTACAGGCTGACCACGGGCCGCACCCCACGGCCGCGACCGTGAAGCCGAGCGCCACCGCGTCGGCGAGCACCCACGGCTCGGCGAAGCCGAAACCGCCCGCGAGGCCGCCGGCGCTGCCGGACGAGTCGGGGCAGGGCCGCCGGATCGTGTACTCGCTCGCCGAGAAGCGGGTGTGGCTGGTCGACGCGACCGGCAAGGCGGGCCGCAGCTTCGAGGTGTGGCCGGGCACGGTGAACCCCGAGCCCGGCCGCTACTCGATCACGCTGCGCACCCAGTCCCTCAAGGGCTCGGACGGCGTCCAGATCGAGCACGTCATGTACTTCACCAAGGCGGAGGGCGTGAACGTCGCCTTCTCCAACGCCCTGGACGGCGCCTCGCCGCCCCCCGCCAACGGCCAGAAGCTGGGCGGCATCCGCATGCACAAGGAGGACGGCGCCGCCCTGTGGGCCTTCGGGGATCAGGGCACGAGCGTCGTGGTGGTCAAGTAGTCGGGGAGTCCTTGCCCGCCGGCAGATGGTTGACGATCAACGCCACCCCGCTGAGCAGGAAGACGCGGGTGGCGGAATCCTCCCCGTTCCAGGCCTTCGCCTGCCACATCGCGAACCACTCGCCGCCGATCGCGATGAACCCGGCGCCGAAGAGCAGCAGCAGCATCAGCAGCCCGTACGTCGAAATGCGCCGCGCGAACGCGTCGTCGCGCCGTGCCGCCCACAGGTACGTCCCCCAGATCAGGACCAGCGCGGCCACCGTCTCCCACGCGATGATCAGAACGTACGCGGTGTCCTGGAGCGCGCTGCTGGTGATCGCGCGCCACATCAGATCGTGGTCCTTGAACGTCGAATCCATCGCCAGCACATGCCGCACGAACTGCTGGTTCGTCCCGAAGTCCGTGATGTTGCCGAACGCGACGAGGGTGATGTAGAGCGCGAGTATCCCGGTGAGCACACCGGCGGCCAGTCCGAGACCGGAGTGCCGGTTGTTGTCAGTGGTGATCATGGCTGGATTCTCCCCGACGAACTCGGCCTGCTCCTATACGCATTGAGCCAGAATGGGGCCGGCCCCGGGGCAAGGGCGGGGGTGAGGAGGGCACCGGCCCGCCCGTCGACGCGGGAGCCGGAAATCGTCGGGGACGAGGGTGAGCGGGACCCGGCACCTGTCATCGCGGAAGTCCGCGCGATCCGCGAGGCAGCCGAGGCGGGGCGGCTCGCAGCCGAGCCGGCAGCCCGAGTCGGCACGGCCACCGTCCGTGGGATCGCCGAACGCGTTGACCCCTGACCACGCCCTCGGCAGACTACCCGCCATGCCCACCCACCACCGTCTGGTCGAGGACGGTGTCCGCCGCTGGGGACGCCTGCCGGACCGGCCCGTCGTCGCCGATCCGCTCGGCGCGTACACGGGTCTCACCCGCCGTCTGAGGCGTCTGCGCCTCAAGGAATGGGTCGGCTTCACGCTGCTGCATCCCGAGTGGTACTCCTCCCTGATCATCCAGGACGCGCACTACCTCGCCGGCTCCGAGATCTACGCCTACGACCGGGCGGGCGGCGTGCTCCACCAGCACGCGGCCAACGCGCCCGGCGGCAGCCCCGCGCTCCCCGCCGAACTCCTGGACGGCGCCTGCCGGTTCGAGCGGGACGGCTACCGGATCGCCTGCACGTTCCACGCGGCGTCCGGGCGGCACCGGATCGAGGTGGACATCGCCGCGACACCGACGTCCCCGGCCGTCCGCGGCGACCTCGAACTCGACGCCGGGGCGGCCACCGCCCCGCTCTCGGTGAGTTCCCGGCTGCCGGGCGGCAGCATGTACACCCACAAGGCCGCGTTCCCCGCCCGCGGCGTAATGCGCGTCGGGGACGCCGAGATCCTCTTCGACCCGGCCCGCGACCTGGCGGTACTCGACGAGCACCGCTCACTGCTGCCGTACCGGACCCGATGGCTCTGGGGCACCTTCGCCACCCCGGCCGGCACCGGCCCGGTCGGGGCCAACTTCGCTGCCCGGCCGGAACTGCCCGGCGAGCCCGAGGAGTCCTGCCTGTGGACACCGGGCCGCTGCGAGCCCCTGAGCGACGTGGAGTTCGCGCCCGCGTCCACCGACCCCTCGGCCACCTGGCACATCGCCTCCCGGGACGGCCGCCTCGACGTCGTCTTCCAGCCGGAAGGCCGCAAGCGGGTGAAGCACAACCTGGGCCTCTTCGCGATCGACTACTTCCAGCTCTTCGGCCACTACCACGGAGTGCTGCGCGGAGCCGACGGCGACATCGAGATCAAGGACGTGCACGGCGTCTGCGAGAGCATGAGGGCCCGCTTGTAAGGCGCGGTCCGGCGGCGTCACCCCTTGGTCGCACGGGGGTCCACCCGGTAGACGATCTTCCCTTCGTACTCGGCGAAACCGAGAGACCTGTAGAAGGCCCGCGCCCCCGGGTCAAGGCCATGTCCCCCGTCGTGGTGATCCGGCCTGATCTCACCCCTTCGCCGCCGACCCCGTCACCACCGGCCGCACCCTCGTCAGGAGCAGGTCGAGGAAGTGGTCCGGGTGGCGGAAGGAGGCGAAGTGGGCGGCGTCGGGGATGAGGGCGAAGTCCTTGACCGGGGCGGTGAGGGCGTCGTGGAAGCGGCGGGCCGGGGCCGGTGGGGTGAGGACGTCGTCGGCACCCTGGAAGAGGAAGACGGGCAGGTCGAACGCGGTGCCCTCGGCGTATTCGTCCAACGACATGGCCTGGGGGCCCAGTTGCTCGGAGAAGGTCATGCCCTTCAGGTAGGCGCGCAGGTCGCGCAGGGTGTGGAGCGGGGAGAACCAGAGGGAGCGGATGACGACCGTCTTCATGGTGTCGTAGGTCAGCGGGTCGGTCGTGACCACGGTCTTGGCGTAGCGGGACCACTCCTCGGGGGACCAGGCGGTGCGGTCCGGGCCGAGCGCGGTGAGCCGGGACAGCTGCTTGTGCTTGCCCGCCCCGCGCAGACGGGTGAGCAGGGCGTCGTAGGCGGAGCTGTCCCGGCCGCCCGCGATGATGTTCTGGTCCGTGCCGACGTACGCCGAGTAGCGCTCGGGGTGGTCCCGGGCCAGGCGGAGGCCGGTGACCGTGCCGAAGCTGTTGGCGAGCAGCAGCACCTTCGGCACACCGAGGCGGGCGCGGATGTGGTCGGTGAGTTCCAGGGCGTCCGCGTAGAGACGGGACAGGGTCAACTCGCCCTGGCCTGAAGGGCCGTGGGCCGAGAAGGTCTTGCCGGCGCCGCGCATGTCCCAGCGGACGATCGTGAAGTGGCGTTCCCAGGCGCGGGTGCGCGGGATGTGGATCAGGTTGGAGGCGCCGGGGCCGCCGTGGATCTCCAGGATCACCGGGTTGGACCGGTCCTCGCCGCGGATCGAGACCCACTGGTCGATGCCGCCGATGGGCACGAAGGAGGATTCGTCGATGCCGTGCGCGGTGGTGATGCGCAGGGTCTTGGCGAGAGCGCGGCGCCTGAGGGCGCGATAGGTCAGCAGCACAGTGTTCCCCCTAAACTGTTTATGCCGTCAGCTGTTGCGGCCGGTTTACGGTATATACAGTTGGCGGGCGGGGTCAACCGCCCTGGCGGGCAAGGGATTCGGAGGGTTTCGTGGTCGTACGGAGCAAGGAGCAGCCGGACGGGGAGCGCGATCCCCGGTTGACGCTCGCGCTGCTGTGGGGCGAGCAGGAGCAGCCCACCCGCGGGCCGAAGCCGAAGCTGAGCCCGCGGCGCATCGCCGCCGCCGCGGCCGAACTGGCGGACCGCGAGGGGCTGGACGCCGTCTCCATGAGCAGGGTCGCCGCCGGGTTCGGCGTCTCCGCCATGGCCCTGTACCGGTACGTTCCCGGCAAGACCGAACTGGTCGAGCTGATGGTGGAGTCGGTGCTGGGGGAGGGGCCCGACCTGTCGGGGGTCCGGGAGGGGGACTGGCGGGCCGGCGTCCGGGAGTGGACCCGCCAGTGCGCGCGCGTCTACGCCGCCCACCCCTGGCTGCTCACCGCCACCGCCATGCGCCGCCGGCTCCTCGGCCCCGGCCAACTGGGCTGGCTGGACGCGGCACTCGCCGTACTGGAGCCGACCGGGCTCGACGGCGTCCGGCGGCACCACACGTTCCTGCTGCTGATCGGGCTCGTGCGCAACGTCGCGCAGCAGCGCAGCGACTACGAGGCGGAGCAGGACGCCGAGTGGGACCGCCTCTCCGCCGACCTCCTCGCCCGCCACGCCGACCGGTTCCCGGCCCTCACCAAGGTGATCGCCGAGGGCGCGTTCCAGCCGGACGGCATCGACCCGCTCGAATTCGGGCTCGATCGGATTCTGGACGGGGTCGAAGCGGTCATCGACGGGCGTGAATGAGCCGTGAGGGTCGCTTCGAGGCGCTGAACGGGCCGTAGCCGGTCGATTAGAGTGCGACCGTCGTACGGGCGGACGGTGCCGGAGGAGGGTCTGGGTGGCGACGACGACCGGTGCCGTCTGGGGCCGTGCCGAGCAGCAGGACTTCCGCAGCCGGGTGCGCGGCACCCTGCTGGGCGCCGCGGTGGGCGACGCGCTGGGCGGGCCCGTCGACACGCTCACGCTGGAGGAGATCCGCGCCGCGCACGGCCCCGAGGGCCTGCTCGACCTCACCGTGGGGCACGGCCGGCGCGGCACGGTCACCCACCACACCCAGCTGACCCTGTTCACCGTGGACGGACTGATCCGGGCCCAGGTGCGCCGGGACACCGGCGCCTGGCACCCGCCGACCGATCTGCACCGCGCGTATCTGCGCTGGGCCGCCACCCAGCGGGACTGGGGTCCCGACGAGCGCCGCGAGGAGGACGGCTGGCTGGCGCGCGAGGAGTGGTTGTACGCCCGCCGGGGGCCGACCCGGCCGCTGCTCATCGGCTTCGGCGACGAGAAGATGGGCACGCTGGAGCGGCCCAAGAACCCCGGTGAGCGGGGGCCGGAGGCCGTGGCCCGGTCGGCGCCCTTCGGGCTGCTGGTCGGCTGGGAGCCCCAGCTCGTCGTCCAGCTCGCCGTGGAGTGCGCGGCGCAGACCCACGGCCACCCCGTCGCCTGCCTGTCGGCGGGCGCGTACGCGGTGATCGTGCACGGCCTCGCCCGCGGCGAGAGTCTGGACGGCGCCGTCCAGCAGGCCCTCGCCCTGCTCGCCGTCCGCCCCGGTCACCAGCCGGTCTCCGAGGCCCTCCAGCACGCGCTCGGCATGGTGCGGCAGGGGATGCCGAACCCGGCGCGGGTGGCGGAACTGATGGGCGAGGGCACCGCCGACGGACTGCTCGCGGCCGCCGTCTACTGCGCCCTGGTCGGCGAGGACGTACGGCACGGCCTGTGCCTCGCGGTCAACCAGAGCGGCCCCTCCGCCGCGGCCGGCGCCCTCACCGGCGGCCTCCTCGGCGCCCTCCACGGCGAGACCGCCGACTTCACCGTACCGACCGAGACCCCGAGCACCTCGGCGGTCTGGACCTCGCTGAGGTCCTCGTAGTACCTGAGGACGACCATGGCCCGCTGCCGCGCCGGCAGCTTCATGATCGCCCGCCACATCGCGTCGTGCAGCGCCTGCCGTTCGGCCGGGTCGTCGCCGGGCACCGGCTCCGGCTCGGGCAGTTCGTCGCAGCAGAACTCGTCCACCCGGCGCTTGCGCCACTGCGAGGTCCGGGTGTTCAGCAGCGCGCGGCGCACATAGCCGTCCAGTGCCCGCTGGTTCTCGATCCGCTCCCAGGCCGCGTAGGTCTTGGCGAGCGCGGTCTGCAGCAGGTCCTCGGCATCGCTGGGGTTCGCGGTCAGCGAGCGCGCGGTGCGCAGCAGAACGGGCCTGCGGGCCCGCACGTACGACGTGAACGTCGGGTACGCCGGGGCCGCCGCCGAGGCGCTGGTGCAGACGGGTGTGGTCATGGCTCCACGCTATGAGCGGTCCGTACACGGACGGATCGGCCGCAAGTGCCGAAGCGGGGTCCGCCTCAGGTTGTAGGGGTGGGGATGGCTCCACCTCCTCTGGGTGGAGCAGGGGTCCGACCCGTCTGCGGGTCGACCCTGAGAAACGATCCCGGTCCGGGCCGCCGGGCCGGTCGCCCGCGGCCGTCAACAGGCCCGACGCGGGCACCCGGTGGCGGCCGCCACCTCGTCCGTTCCGTCCACCCGCCTCTCCGACATTCCTGACCGGCCGTCGGACACCGAGGGCCGTCACGGTCCGGGCCCGCCGCCCACCCACTTCCCTTTTTCGAACGTACGTACGACCATAAGAGCATGGCCACCATCGACCGGCAGGCCACGACCCTGGCCCTCGCCCACGCGCTGTCCGCCGCCGAACACGGCCTGGCCGTCCTCCCCCTCTCCCGCACGAAGCTCCCGGCGCTGCGTTCCCCCCACCACGGCGACCGCGGCCCCGTCTGCCACGGCGCGTGCGGCCGGCTCGGCCACGGGGTGTACGACGCCTCCAGTGATCCGCCGCGCGTCCGCGAGATGTTCGCCGCCGCACCCTGGGCCACCGGCTACGGCATCGCCTGCGGGCTGCCCCCGTACCACCTGATCGGCGTCGATCTGGACACCAAGTCCGGCGCGGACGCCCCGGCCGCCCTGCGCGAACTGGGCCTGCGCCATCTGTTCACCGTCCCGCGGACGGTCGTCGTACTCACCCCGAGCGGCGGCCGGCACCTGTGGCTGACCGGACCCCCGGACGTCGTCGTACCGAACTCGGCGGGCCGGCTCGCGCCCGGCATCGACATCCGCGGCGCCGGCGGCTACCTCGTGGGCCCCGGCTCCCGCACCGACCACGGCGTCT
>NZ_VOGW01000113.1:23797-63900 GCF_007896895.1 Streptomyces misionensis
TCCTGACCGCACCCGAGGGCCAGCGCAACACCCGGCTGTTCTGGGCCGCCTGCCGCGCCTGCGAGAACGGCATCGGCCCCGACCTCGCCGCCCCCCTCATCGAGGCCGCCCGCCGCACCGGCCTGCCGGAACACGAGGCCCGCGCGACCATCGCCTCGGCGGCCAGGGCGACCGGCCACCACGCCAAAGGGGCGCCCCTCGCCGAGCGACACCCCTTGTGACCTGCGCGTCAATGGTCCGTGCGGAGGCGGTGGGATTTGAACCCACGGTGACATCGCTGCCACGACGGTTTTCAAGACCGTTCCCTTAGGCCGCTCGGGCACACCTCCCCGCGCCGCCCACCTGGGGCGGAGCGGCTACAGCCTCTCGGCTTCCGGCTCCATGCGAGATCCGTGGTCCACACGGGGTCCACTGGCTCTGATCGCCTGTCCGCAGCAGCCACCCATCGCCGACCACCCCGGGCCACTACGGCCTTCAGCTCCGGCCCGAGCCGAAAACGGAGCGCCAACGTCACCAGACCCAAGGTGACGTGGCGGCACTGAAACGGGGTCACCCCCACCGTGAGGGGTCGCAGCAATCGCCTGGAAGTTCCAGACGGGATCCCAAGGTGGCCTCAGTGCGGATTGTGTCGCGCCTCAGATCCGGATGGCGGTGCTGTCAGCCGGGAAACCGCGGTAAAGGTAACGATGGACACCGCCGCGCCGACGGCGGTGGCGAGTGCGTCGGCATACAGCTTCCCGAGGTGCGGCCAGGTCAGATCGACGAGGATGCCGACAACGAGGCTGCCTGCGAGAGCCGCGACGATGCCTGCGCCCCAGTAGCGATGCCGTTCCCAAAACCACCGGGTCAGAACCATCACAACAGGCGCGGCAACGGGCAGGCCACCTTCCAGATCGCGGAAGGGGCTGAGAAGAGCGGCTACGGCCGCGCACAGCACCCAGCAGAACCCCGTCTTACGGGCGGCATCGCGCCACGGAACCCCCCGGACATCACCCATTGATCCCCCTTAACCATCCAGGCAAGTCGATGCATGGCCCTGGGCCCATGTCAAGATCACGCCGACGTCTTCCGTACGGGCGCAGGGGCGCCCACGGACCACGGACCATCGCAACTACAAAAGCCCATGACCGACGCTGCGTTGGCCATCATCTGGTGGTCCACCTGACCTGTATCACTGCACACGCCCCAGGCGGCCTCGGTACCGTCAAGGGTAGAAGCCTCGACGGGATGGAGCACGATGCCTAGCCGCCTGCTGGACTGCCGGCGCCTCAGCTATGCCCTTGCCGGACGGTGCGGCCCCGTGGATGCTCGACACCCGAGAGTGGCCCGGCTCGTTGGGTGAGTACGTCGACCGCTTGCTCGGTCTGACGGACGTGTTACTCGCCGACCCCCGCCACTTCTTCCGCTCGTACTCGGCCGGCGAACCGGCTCATGGCCACCGCAACTGCTAGGAGCGTTCCCGCCCGATGACGGAAACTGCCGCCCCGCGCGTCCACGAACTGAACCTCTACCGCCGGTACTTCGACCTAGTCGCCGCTGGTCAGAAGACGATCGAGGTGCGGGTGAAGTATCGCCACCTCGAAGACCTGGCCGCCGGAGACGTCATCCGCTTTCGCATCAAGGGCACGGACGAGAGCTGTGCCGTCCTGGTGAAGCGGGTCACGGAGTACAAGACGTTCGAGGAGCTGCTCGACGGGGAGGGTCCGGCAAACGTCAACCCGGCCTCATCTCGCGAGCAGCAGCTCGCCGACATCCGCGAGATCTACCCGGCGGAGAAGGAAGCGCTCGGCGCCCTCGCCATCGAGATCGAGCTCCTGCCGCAGTAAGCCCGCCGTGCCGCCCTCGCTCCCCGAGAGGGCGTACGGCTTCCCTGGCGCCCGCCGCTCGCCGCCCGTGCCGCGATCGGCGGCGCCCATCAAAGAGACCGGACCACCCCTCAGCCTGGACAGCGATCAGGGGTGGTCCGGTCGGGGAATCCCTGGTCAGGACCCCGGTGCCGATGGTACCGGGGTGGTCGGCGTGCCCGAACGCGGGTGCGGCTGCAACCCCCTTGCCACCACGTGAAGTTAGAGAGGGTCACTGTTGCAGCTCGGTCGGCCGCATCCCAGTTCTGACCTGCACCACCGAAAGTCAGCCACGGCGGCGGGCTCGCCGAACGAGCACCCGTCACAGCAGGAAGCGACCCGAACAGTCCGAGCAGCAGGACCAGGCCGCCGATGACCAAGCGAGGCCCAGCCACCCGACCAGTCCGCGCTAGACGGCGCAGTACCCATGCAACCACTTGGTTCTCCGTGTTGAGGTGGTTGGCAATGTGGCGGGCAACGCTAGGTGTTTGTAGAGTGCGAGTCCGTTCAGTTGGCAGGTCTGCAACGGATGGGAATCCCAGTTGAGTGCCGACAACGACGTTCACGGCAGCACCACTCCGCCGGAGCCGTCCCATGAGCCACAATCGGAGCCTCGGCAGCCGAAGTGGGCGTGGTGGGTGATTGGCATCCTGATACCTGCCTTGGCCATTGCGGTACCGGCGCTCGTCACTATGTCGTCGTCATCTGACAGCAACGCTCCTGCCAAAGCCGCTTCCTCGCCGACGTCCGGGTCAGCGGCCGGGGAGGAGCAGAACAGCGCCCCACCCTCGGACGAGCAGAGCAGCGCCTCGCCCTCGGAGGATGCCCCGGCGCCCTCGGCATCGTTGCCCGACACCTCAAAGGACATCCTGTACACAGGACCTGTCCGCATCGCCGAGTCG
Source organism: Streptomyces misionensis (assembly GCF_007896895.1). Taxonomy (GTDB): domain Bacteria; phylum Actinomycetota; class Actinomycetes; order Streptomycetales; family Streptomycetaceae; genus Streptomyces; species Streptomyces misionensis_A. The sequence continues at coordinate 26,544 of NZ_VOGW01000113.1, forward strand.
GGGCCACAACTGGACTACAACCCGCCGAAAAGGGACAACCTTTGGTACGACGTCAGCCTGGGGCTCATCGACCCGCCCAGGATCTCCACGCGCTCCGACTCAAAGGTCAACCTCGCGGTATGGCCGGAGCGGAAAATGCCGACCCGGCAGGAGTGTTCCGACCTGATCGCTACCCAGGGCGTTTGGATGGTTGAGGTTCAGAAGGGCACAGTGGTCTGTCTCAAGACGGAAGCCGGGCGCACCGCTGTCCTGACCATCACATCAACGAGCGACAGCTTCAGCACGGGAGTAATGGCGCAGGCAACCGTGTGGTCAGAGATCTCCGAGTGACGATGACTGGCCCCGCGCCACGGCCGCTTCACCCTGCTTGACGCTTCATTGCCGAGTCCTGCCTCGTTCCAAGCAAAAAACCTCAAAGCGCCATCTTCACCCCACGACGGTGAGGGGGTGACGTCTTTGTACTGTCCTGGACATGGTCCAGGCTCCGGACCGCACAAGACTGCTGACCAGCAGGTACGCGGCGCCGTTCAGCCGGACCTTGGTCCACCACTGGTCCATACGCAGTGATCCACGACGCCACAGACGCGGATCAAGATGAGACAGGCCTCATGCAGAAGGGGCGCCCCTGATCGAGGGGCACCCAGTCTGACCAGCATGTCTTTGACCTGCGGAGGCGGTGGGATTTGAACCCACGGTGACATCGCTGCCACGACGGTTTTCAAGACCGTTCCCTTAGGCCGCTCGGGCACACCTCCCCGCGCCGCCCACCTGGGGCGGAGCGGGGTACAGCGTACCGGGATCAGGCGCCGGACGGGTATGCGGTCCGCCCCCGCTTCACCGGTCACGCTCCCGGCCCCGGCGACGGCACGGGGTAGCCGGGTGGACCAGCTACCTTGCGAAGCAAGGCACATGATCGGTACCATGCATCGCATGGAACAGGGTGGCGCAAGAGACCGCGTTCCCGGCAAGGCCGAGAGCCAACTGCGGAAGGGCGTGCTGGAGTACTGCGTGCTCGCACTGATGCGGGACGAGCCCCGCTACGGAGTGGAGCTGGTGCAGACCCTGGCCGCAAGCGGAGCGCTCGCGGCCGGTCAGGGCACCATCTATCCCCTGTTGTCCCGGCTGCGCCGGGACGATCTGGTCGCCACCACCTGGCGCGAGTCCGCCTCCGGCCCCCCACGCCGCTACTACCGGCTGACCGAGTCCGGCCTCGCCGCGCTGGAGGAGTTCAGTCGCATCTGGCCCGCGTTCCGCGACGCCGTGGACGGAATCCTCCGGTCCGATCCCCCACCATCCACCGACTCCGGACGGAACCCATGAAGAGCGAATTCGCCCAGTCCACCGCCATCGAGTCCTTCCTGCGGTCCGTCGAGCGCGAGGCGGCGGTGCTCCCCGCTGACCGGAGGGGCGAACTCCTGGCCGACCTCGCCGAGCACATCCATGTCGCACTCGCCGAACGCCCCGGCCAGGAGCAGGCCGTTCTGGCGGAGCTCGGCGACCCGCGCGCCATCGTCGGCACCGCCCTGGAGTCCGAGCCCGCCGCCGACCGGATCCCGGACCCGTCGGGCGCCGTGAAGGCGCTGCGCGTCCTGCTCTGGGTCAGTCTGGTCATCGCGGCGATCGCCGTCGTGGGCATCGCCGTGGGGAACTACGACCTGCCGGTCTACGTCGAGGTGCTGACGCTCCTGCCCGTCCTCGCCACCGCCGTCCACGTCTTCTTCCTGCGGCCGGGCCGCGCGGTGCTGCGCGTCACGCTCACCGTGACCACGGCCCTGTGGGTCGCCGGTGTGCTGGTCAACCTGCTGAACGGGGCGCCGGGGGCCGTCATCGGCGCGCTCGTCGGCGTGGCGATACTCGTCCTGCTCCACCAGCGGAGCACCCGGGCCTGGCTCGCGGGCACCACGGCCGCGTAGGCGCCGGCACCCGGACCGGCGCGAGCGGCCCCGGCGCCCGGACCGTTCCCGGCCGTACGGCCACATGCCGAGGGCCGGCACGCCTTCCCGCGCCCGCCCGTCGAGGGGCGGAGCGAGGCGGCGCACCGGCCCCGGGGCGTCGGGCCCGAGCCGGGCGCGGGATCAGCTGTCGCCGACCCGGGCGCCCAGGGTCAGCTCGGCCGTGTGCTCCTCGCCGCCGCGCTTGTAGGTGACCGTCACCTTGTCGCCGGGCTGGTGCGTCCAGATCTCGCCGATCAGGGTGGGGCCGCTGTCGATCACCGAGTCGTCGAGCTTGGTGATGACGTCCCCGGGCTTCAGGCCCGCCTTGTCGGCGGGGCCGCCCGCCTCGACCGGCGCGGCGCCGCCCGTGCCCTGGTCGGTGATCTTGGCACCGTCCGAGGAGTCCTCCAGGGAGACGGACGCGCCGATCTTGGCGTACACCGGCTTGCCGGTCTTGATCAGCTGCTGGGCGACGTACTTGGCCTGGTTGATCGGGATGGCGAAGCCGAGGCCGATCGAGCCGGACTGGCCGCCGGAGCCGAAGCCGCCGCTGCTGCCGGTGGACTGGATCGCCGAGTTGATGCCGATGACCGCGCCGGACGCGTCCAGCAGCGGGCCGCCGGAGTTGCCCGGGTTGATGGACGCGTCGGTCTGGAGCGCGCTCATGTACGACGCCTTGCTCGTGGAGCTGCCGTCGCTGGAGGCCACCGGGCGGTTCTTGGCGCTGATGATGCCGGTGGTCACCGTGTTGGACAGGCCGAAGGGGGCGCCGATGGCGATGGTCTCGTCGCCGACGGCCACCTTGTCGGAGTCGCCGAGGACCAGGGGCTTGAGGTCGGACGGCGGGTTCTTGAGCTTGACGACCGCCACGTCGTAGCCCTGGGCGTGCCCGACGACCTCGGCGTCGTACTTCCGGCCGTCCGGGAACGTCGCGGTCAGCTTGCCGCCGTCGAGGGCGTCCGCCACCACGTGGTTGTTGGTGATGATGTGGCCCTGCTTGTCGAAGACGAAGCCCGTGCCGGTGCCGCCGTCGCCGTTGGTGCCCTCGGCCTCGATGGTGACCGTGCTGGGCAGCGCCTTGGCGGCCACGTTGGCGATGGTGCCGGGCGCGCGCTTGATCTGCGCGGCGCCGTTGTCGGAGGCGGAGACGGTGGTGGAACCGCCGTTGTCGTGGTCCTTGGCCAGCGTGTAGCCGAGACCGCCGCCCAGGCCGCCCGCGACCAGCGCGGCCACCAGGACCGCCGCGACCAGGCCGCCGCGTCCGCGCGGCTTGGGGGCGGGCTGCTGGTACGACGCCCCCCAGGCGCCGCCGCCCGCGCCGGCGGCGCCGTCACCGTAGGCGGGGAGGCCGGACGGCGGGGGCGGCCAGGCGGAGCACCAGGGCGAGGAAGCCGCCGGGAGTCAGCCGGCGGAGCCCTCCGACCTGGGCGTTGGGGCGCGCCCAGGACGGGAGCGGGATCATCACCGTGACCAGCAGGATGAGGACCGGCCATTTCGCGATCGACCACGCCGTCAGCGCCGTGTCGCCGATCCCGAGCGCATGCCCGGCTTCACGGGCACGCCGACCTCGGCCCGGACGCCTACGCGGCCTCCGCCCGCCATCTGGAACGCGCGACGTACGCCTGCATCAAGACGGTCCGCAAACATCGCATGCCCACAGTCGAGCCGGTGTCCAACGCTGTCGTCCGGCTCAAGCAGGTCGCCCACCTGACCAGCGGGGCCGCGCGCTACCTCACCACCGCGCTCCCCTTCCTGCCCGACGCCGACGCGGAGCGCCCGCTCCCCGACCCCCGCCGCGGGTTCGGACAGCGCGTCCAACTGGCCCGTGAACTCACCAGCCTGGCTCCCGTGGCCGTCATCAATTCCGCCACCCACATCGCCGACGGGCTACCCAGACACGCGTGCAGCAGCAGCCCCAGCCACGGGATCGACTCGGTGCAGTACGACCTCCTGTTCGAAGTCGCCCTCGGCCGCGTCACCGTCTTCGAGGAAATCCAGTACGTCCGCGTCCACACCACGAAGGCCGCCCCCCAGACACTCCGCGAACTGGAACTGCGGCGCCTGGTGTGCCGTGAGCCCCAGTCCGCGCCCCCGCCGTACTACGGGGGTGAGCCGTTCGACCGTGTGCGCCTGACGGCCCTCGGAATCACCCTTGTCAGCGCCGTGATCAGTTGCCGCACGCTCATCGGGCCGCCCGCAGCCGGCCCCGCCGTCGCCCCTGCCCCCACGCCGGCACGCACCCGTGCACACCGCTGACAGCACTGCCCGTTCCACGCCCCCAGTTCGATCAACTCCCGTTCTCACGAGGAAGTCCTCATTCCCGTCTCCCCCACGCTCACCTGCATCTCGCTCGGTGCAGGCGTCCAGTCCAGCGCCATGCTCGCCCTCTCCGCCAACGGCCATCTCCCCAAGGCCGATTACGCCCTCTTCGCCGACACCGGCTGGGAGCCCCGCTCCGTCTACCAGCACCTCGACCGGCTGGAGAAGGAGATAGCCGCCCCCGCCGGGATACCGGTCCTGCGCGTCTCCTCCGGCAACATCCGCGCCGACGCCCTCGACCCGGCACACCGCTTCGCCTCCATGCCCCTCCACATCCTCAACGAGGACGGGAAGCAGGGCATGACCCGGCGCCAGTGCACCGGGGAATACAAGATAAAGCCGATAAAGCGACAAATCCGGGAGCTTCTCGGATACCCCTACCCCCGGCGCATCCCGAAGGACGTCTTCGTCGAGCAGTGGGTGGGCATCTCCACCGACGAGTTCCACCGCGCCAAGGACGCCGACGTCCGCTACATGCGCAACCGGCACCCCCTGATCGACATGGGCTGGTCGAGGAACGACTGCATCGCCTACCTGACCTCGATCGGCTTCGCCGACACCCCCAAGTCCAGCTGCCTGGGCTGCCCGTTCCACGGGAACGCCCAGTGGCGGCACATCCGTGACACCTCCCCCACCGAGTGGGAGGACGTCGTCGCCTTCGACGCCGCCATCCGCTCGGGCAACGCCCGCGCGAACGCCGGCGGCAACCCGCTGCTCGGCCAGGCGTTCCTGCACCGCTCCCGGGTGCCGCTCGACCAGGCGCCGATCGACCACGTCACCGCCGCCGAGTGGGCCGCCCTCCAGCAGGGCCCCGCCGAGCACACCGCGGTGCTGGAGCAGCTGGAGGAGGGGGTGGTCGACGGCTGCTCCCCGTGGGCCTGCCGCGGGGACGCCGAGGCGGTGCAGGACGACGTCGGGCTCGCCGCGTGAGACGGATCGTCCTTGATCTATTTGCCGGCCCCGGGGGCTGGAGCCACGCTCTTACGCTCCTCGGCATGCGGGATGTCGGGCTGGAGTGGGACACCTGGGCCTGCAACACCCGAGCCCGCGCCGGGCAGTTGACGATCCAGACGGACGTCGCCCGCTATCCGGCGTGGATCTTCTCCGGGCGGGTCCTCGGACTGATCGCGTCCCCGCCCTGTCAGGCGTGGTCGAGGGCCGGCAAGCGCCTCGGCCTGGTCGACCAGCCCCTCGTCCACCAGGCCGTCGCCGACCTCGCCGCCGGCCGCGACACCCGCGAGCAGCTCCTGGCCGCGTGCGCCGACCCGCGCTCCCTCCTCGCCGCCGAGCCCATGCGCTACCTCCACGCCCTGCACACCGCCGGGGAGCCCGAGTGGATCGCCATGGAGGAGGTCCCCGACGTCCTGCCCCTGTGGAAGCAGTACGCGGCCATCCTCCGAGGGTGGGGATTCTCGGTGTGGACCGGGATCCTCAACTCGGCCGACTACGGCGTCCCCCAGACACGCAAGCGCGCGATCCTCCTCGCCTCCCGCGTGCGCACCGCCGAACCACCGCCGCCCACGCACGCCCAAGTCGCCGAAGACACCACGCTGTTCGGGCTCCGCCGCGCACGGTGGGTGTCGATGGCGCAGGCGTTGGGGTGGGGCCGGACCGACGGGCCGGTGCCCACCGTGTGCGCGGGCGGCGGGCCCGGAGGCGGCCCCGAGCCTTTCCCCTCCGGCTCCCGCAAAACCCTCACCGACGCCCGCGACCGCGGTTCCTGGGCCCCCCACCCCGGAGGCGTCATCCTGTCTTCCCGCCACCAGCGTCCCGGCCCGGCCGTCCGGAAGGGCAGCCGGTCGGACCGGGCCGTCGACCACGCGGCACCCGTCGAAGCCAGTTCATGGGCGTGGTCGTTGCGCAGCAACAACCAGGCCAACGCCACCGTCCGGCGTGCCGATGAACCGGCGGGGACGCTGTTCTTCGGACACCGTGCCAACGAGTGCACCTGGGTCGCCGAGCCCTCCGCCGGCGCCGAGGACACCTCTCAAAGCCAGTCGGTGCCGGAGCCGATCCGGATCACCGCCCGCGAGGCGGGCATCCTCCAGAGCTTCCCCGCCGACTATCCCTGGGCCGGCAACAAGGGCCAGCAGTTCTCCCAGATCGGCAACGCCGTCCCCCCGAGGCTCGCCGCCCACCTCCTCGCCCCGCACCTGAACGTCCCCTTCAACCCCGACGACTTCACCCTGGCCGCCTGATGCCCCACACCCCCGACCCCGACGAAGACGGCCTGGCCGCCCGGCCGCCGCACCCTCCGGTGTACTACGCCGAGCAGGCCCTGCTCGGCAGCCTCCTGGCCGAGCCGCAGCGTCTCGCCGACGTCAGCGGGATCGGCCCGGAAGCGTTCTCCACACCAGCGCACACCGCGGTGTTCAACGCCCTCCGTACCCTCCCGGCCCCGCCTCCGGCCGACACCGACTGGGCCGCGGCATTCGGCGCCCTCCGCGCCCGCTCCGGCCCGGTGCCGGCCGAGCGCACCGATCACACGGCATGGCTCGACACGGTGCTCGCCTCGGCGTGCGAGCAGGCCCGCGGTCTAACCGCCGCCCACCTGCACGCCCTGATCAGCGCATGCCCCAACCCCCGGCACATCGCGGCGTACGCGCGGATCATCGAAGGCGAACATGCCCGGCGCCGCCTCCACAGGGCCGCCCAGCACCTGATCCAGACCGCGCAGGACGCCTCACTCCCGCACCCCGTGCCAATCGCCTTCGCCGAGGCCGACGCCCTCGCGAGCATGGTGGACGACATCGCCGCCGCCTTCCCACCGCACTCCGGATCCCTGCCCCGCACGCCCGCACCGCCACCGGCACTGGTGCGCGACGGCGAAGAGGGCGCCCAGGAGGAACGGCTGCTGCTCGCCACCTGCGCCGCGCGCCCGGCCGACGCCGAGCAGATGCACTGGCTGGCCGCCGACGACTTCACACGCCCCCTCCACGCCGGCCTCTGGCAGTGCCTGACCGCCCTGATACGCCGAGGCGCTCCCATCGACCGGGTCACCCTCGTATGGGAAGCGCAGCAGCGCGGACTCCTCAGCCATGCGGACGACCCGCGGGACCTGCTCGGCTTCCTCGCCGAAACCGATGTCTGCGCACCGTACTTGGGCGAGCGGATCCTGCACCGGTCCGCGCTCACCACGGCCCAGCAGGTCGGGCGACGTATCGCGGCGTTCACCGACGATGCGGCCAACACCCCCTGCCAGCTCGTCGTCGGCAGCCGCCGCGCCCTCGCCGACCTGACCGCCGTCCGGGCCCGCTGGCAGCAGGCCACCACGACCAAGCCGGTCAACAGAGCTTCGCCCCGTACCGCCGGTGTGGCCCCGCGCGCCGGCCCGCCGCGCACTGCGGCAGCCCCTGTCAGCCGCATCACCCGCTGACCCGACCGTCGCGGTGGCCGGAGCCGCCCGGGCTGGCCACCAGCAGAAAGAGCAACCCCACCATGACCTCCTTCCCAATCGACGCCCACGTTCGCTTCGACGCCCACCCCGTCCATGTCAGCGCCGTGACCGCGACCGTCACCGGCTCCCATGCACACATCCCCCGCGCGGGCCTGGAAGCCGCCGGCTGGACCCCTGTGGACAAGAACGTCCTCGTGCTAGCCCGCATCGACCACGAGGAGCCCTACTGGGCCAATGAGGCAGCCCAGCACCTGGGGGCCGACGGAGTGACCGTCGAGATCACCCCCCGGCTCCGAAAAGCCATATATGAGGAATGGACCTGGGCCAGTTACCCGATGCCCTGGCTCACCCGCAGCGAGATGCGCGAGGTTTCCGACGAGGCGCAGAAGATCCACGACGACATCCGGGACGGGCGGCTCCTCGTCCACGCCCACGCCGACGACGGCCACGCCACCGTCGCCGTCGCCACCTACATCGGCAGCGGCGAGAGTGTCCATCTCCACGGCGAGGACCACCTGCGGCAGGTCGCCAGCACGTTCAGCTCGCCCGCCCAGGCCCTGCTCGCCTTCGAGAAGCTCCACGGCCTCACCATGCGCCCCGGCCCGGCCCCCGCGACCGACATGGAACGCACCGCCGCCGAAGCCCGCAGCACGCCGCTCCCGGCACACGCCGAACCCGTACGCCCCGAACCGGAAACCGTCCCGGCGTACGCAGCCGACGCCGGCGACCACGACGCTCTCCTCGACGCGTTCCTCGACGCACACCGCGACTGGCAGAAGTGGAGGACATGGTCCGACGAGACGACCCACGCCATCCACGAATCCCAGACCCTGCGCATCGAACGCATCCACGAAGCCGATGCCCGCGAGACCGCGTGGACCGTGGCCGCCTACGAGACCCCCGTGTCCGACCGCATGTGGGTCCTCACCGCGACCAGCTCCACCCCTGCCCCCGTACTGAAGGAGCTGCTCGACCACCTCGCCAACCCCGACGACTGGAACACCACCCTCGGCAGCCCGGTGAGCGAGAAGACCGTCACCACCGCCACCCAGCCTCTCACCGACGCCGGGTGGAAGCACACCATGGACGGGCCATGGATCCGCTGGACCTCCCCCGCTGGCAACGCGGGCATCCAGTTCGACGCTCTCGCCGCCCAGCACGCGAACCAGAACCTCACCACCTGGATCGTCTGGGCCGGTCCCGACCCCAACCGAGCCACCTGGACCATCACCGCGTCCCCGTACACCCCGCGCGCATTGCTGGCCGCCCTCTCCGAGAGCCTCGCCCACGGAACCGGCCACCGCCGAGGGGGCGCGCTCCTGTCGCGAAAGGCAGGATTCGACGCGGCGAAGCTCCCGTCTGAACCGCTTTACAGCCCAATCGTTCCGCGTCGCCGCTGAAGCAGAGGTACGAGCTAGCTCCTGAATGGTGGGTTGTTCAGCGCTGAACTGACTGGCGGTCAGCAGGATTCGAACAAGGAACGCTGAATCGATCAGACGCTCCCCTACGCTTCACGCCAGGCCCCCGCGCCCCGGCCACCGACAATCTGACTTTGCACAGATTGGACTTCCGGACCGGTGAGGGCATCGCTCCGGCTAGCGTCTGTGTCGCCTCTCATAACGCGGGGCCCACCCCGGGGGCCGGAAGCCCCCGACCCCTGGGGTGCGAAAAGTCGAACAAGGAAGTGCAGCATGTCCAACCTGGTTCGCCGAGGGCGCTGGTGGCCCTCTGAGCAATTGCACGGTATCAGTTTCCCTTTCACCCATGGGGTGATCTCGGGGCGTGACGTGCTCACCGGCCTGATCCTTTACAGTGCGTTCACGTTGGCATATGCCATCACTCCGAGTGCCCTGACAGAGGCTGTGCGCTGGCTCGTCAACTGCACTCCGTCCGGCCACACCTGGGAGATCACCCTACGAATCCGCTGCGACTGACCCCTCGGCCTTCTCACAGCCGACCGGGGTCACTGCGCCTGGGCTGCGCCGGCATGACGCAGCCCAGGTTCACCGCCCAGTACAGCCGGGATTCGAGGCCGTCGTGCGAAACACGAATCCGCATGCTCTTGCGGACCAGTTCACCCACAGAGGCGGGACGTGCGCCCGCCCGGCAGCCGCGGAAGTTGCCGACGCTTCACCAGGCCACCGGAACCGCCTGCTCTATGAAGCGTTCCTACAACTGCACGAACAGTCATATTTCCTCTATGCGCGGGCGCGTCTTCACGCGGATGCCCCGTCCCAACTGGCCGTGGCCTCAGCCGTCCAGGCGATCGGCTTTAGGTGGGCGGAGCTTCTGCGCCAGCCCAGAACCGCGACGGAGGCATGGAGACAACTACGGTGTCGCGTAGCAGGATTATGCACGCAGAGTGACAGCTACGTCGATCGCCTCTACGAGATCTGCTCACCCGACGGCGCAGACATCATCTTGCTGAAGTACGGACTCAGACTCCCGCTGGACGTTGCTGCCAACGTCATGGGGGTCGACCGCGACTTCGCCGCTGCGGGCCTTCGGTCAGCCGAGCGATGCCTCCCACTGAAGGTACTCGAACACCTGGAGGAAGTCGTCCCCCGTTCGTAGGTCAATATTTACGGTCAGTAGTGGCGGTTTACGCCGAGAACGCCACGTCCGCGCCACATCTGCGCCACCCTTCACGCCACCACCGCCTCAAAGAGCGGTGGTGGATCTTGTCGTGCCCTCCTAGGATGACTGCTCATTCCCTGGAGCGATCGGGGCTCGACCAGGAGAGGCATGCGCGTTGGCTGACAACCGACCTATCAACCTGTCCGTTCCCAGTGCAGCCAGGATGTACGATTGGCTGTTGGACGGGAACTTCAATTACGAGGCGGACCGTCTGGCCTGCCAGGAGCTCTTACAACATGCGCCCACAACCAAGGCATTGGCGCGCAACAACCGCTGGTTCCTTGAACGTGTCGTCCGCACGCTCGCCGAGGAGCACGGGATCAAGCAATTCATCGACTTCGGGTCCGGCCTGCCAACACAGAACAACGTTCACCAGGTAGCACAGGACTTCCACCACGATGCCCGGGTCGTGTATGTCGACAACGATCCGGTCGTCCTCGCACACGGTCGTTCGATCCTCGATTCGAATGCCTACACCGCCGTCATCGACGGGGACATGAGGCAGCCGGAGGCCGTCCTTGAGAGAGAGGAACTGCGCAGGCTGATCAATTTCGATGAGAAGACGGCAGTCCTGTTCATCTCGGTCCTGCATTGCGTCAAGGACGTCGACGACCCGGCGGGCATCATCCGCCGAGTCGTCGCGAAGCTCAAACCCGGTAGTTTTGTAGTGATCTGCCACCTGGTCAGCGACGATCGCAGGATCCGCGACCAAGTCACCGAGCTCATGCGGAAGCAGACAGGTGACAACTGGGGGAGAGTCCGGGAGAGATGGGAGGTCGACAGTCTCTTCGAAAACCTAATTCCTCATCCTCCCGGGATCGTGGACGTCACCGACTGGAGGCCGGACTCCGAGCTGCGCCAGCACGATCGCAGCGTCGAATGGATGGACTACGGCGGCCTTGCGGAGGTGCCACCAGGGCCAGCACAGCCGAACTCCTAGGAGTATCGCTTGAGGGTCTTCTTCAGCAGCTCCACGGTCGCTTCCCGGCTCAGCGCAGAATTCTTGCTCAGGCGCAGGAGAAGTGTCACGAAACGCTCCACATCACGCACCTGCGTGTGGTAGTCGGCGCTGTCGTTGCCCTCCACGTAGACCATCGGAGGCAGCCCGAACTGGTCGAAGGTCAGGTGGGTCATGGAGGCGTTGTTGGAGACCACCTTGCCGGCGAGCGGGACAATCCGGATGGAGATCCTTGGGTCACCGGTGAGGTCGAGGAGCTTCTGGATCTGGCCGCGCATGACGGCGTCATCGCCGACCTGCCGGTACAGAATGCTCTCATCAAGCAAGAAATTGGCCATCGGCGGGAGCCCCTGACCGAAAAACCGCTCCTGGCGCTCCTTGCGGAGTTCGGTTCGCAGCCGGATCGCCTCCGGCGTCCGCTCCCCCTCTTCCAAACCGTCATGAATGATCTGCTCGGAGTACTCCGCGGTCTGGATCAGACCCGGTACGATAAACGCTTCGAACGTCATCAACACCGCGCACTCCGCCTCCAGGCCGATGAGGCGCCTCATCCAGTGCATCGCGCAGTCGGAGAACTTGCGCTCAAACCATTCCGGCTCCCTGGCGCGCTGCGCCAAGGCCATTAGCATGAGCCGCTCTTGGTCGGGCACACCGAAGTGGAGGGCAAGGTCGCGGATGTCCCGGAGATCTGGCGGGCTATCAGCCCGCTCCAGGCGGCTGATCTTGGAGGCGGACGCGTTGACCGCCTTACCCACGACACCGAGCTTTTCCTCGCCTCGCAGGTCGCGAAGGTGGCGCCCGAGCAGCAGACCGGCCATCGTTGGCACGACCTCGGCGGGCAGGTCCCCTCCGAAAAGCGGGATGGGGCGCTTAGACGAAGGGGACACGCGGCCTCCAAGCAGAGATGAGCATGGCCACATAATGGCATGCCTGAAGCCCGCGCGTCCCCTCGAATGAATTTCCGACTAACAGTCGATCAGGTGATCGAACTCTCGCTCTCTCGCACCGTGTACGAACGCCTCGAACTCCGTCTTCTTGAAGATCAGCGCCGGACCGCTCGGGTCCGTAGAGTTCCGGACCGCCACCCTACCGTCCGGGAGCTTCGCCAGTTCGACGCACTGGCCGTTCGCGGCACTCTTCTTGCTCTTCACCCACGCCGCCTTGATTGAGTCGGCGGGGACTCCGTTCGAATGTCCCTCCACGCGAACACCTCCTGAAGCTGCGATTATCCCATTTATGTGCCGCGTTGCCGCCAATCGCCTTGAGCTGGCATGCAGCGGGGCCGTGCAATCCCATGATGCAATTGCACGGCCCTCACCGTAGCGGAATTCGAGAGGCATCTGTTCGAACAGCACGGACCCCTTTTGAGTGATCCACACGAGCGCAGATCGACGGTTCAACTCCCTGTGGCGCAGGCCGCGGGTGCCACAGGGAGCCCCGTGCGGCCACCGAGGGTAGGTGACCTCTCCACCCGCGTCATACCGAACAGGCCGAGGCGACCGCCTTCTGGCGACTGCTGACGACCGATGTGCGGCCAAGCCAATCGAGACGTCCCAGCAGTCAGCAGGTTGCCGGGACGCCCCAGGTCGGCCTCCCTCCTTATGTCCTTGCGCAGACGTTCGTGAGTCCGCGTGCCTGTTTCGCCGGATGATGTCGCGGCGGAACAGGCCGCCCTGTTCCATACGGCCGGCACGGTCAGTGCCGCAGCCAAACATCGCCGCCGATGGCGGAAGTGATCAACTTGCCCTAAGTTATGCGATTCATTAAGAACCAATAGATTTGGGGCCTTTGGGGCGATTGCTGTCTACGCCGCGCGGACAGCACCCTCGTTGCGGTGCCGTCCTCCACCAACGAGGTGACACAGCATGCGGATCAGCAGACCCCAAAAGGCCGCCACCGGTACCGCTCTCGGCACACTCCTGCTGACCGGCACCAGCGTCACAACCGCGCAGGCCGCTCCGGCGACGTACAGCATCGCCATGACGCGAACCCCGGCGGTCAAGACCGTGTACGCCAGCACGGCCGCCGCCGCGAGCCGCAGGCTCATCACCATCAGCATCATGTGCATGGACGTCGGTGCCCGCGTCGACCTGCTGAAGAACGGCAAGCCGGTCGGCTCCGCCACCGTCGACGTCAAGCACAACATGACGCTGAAGGCCGACAAGCTCAAGTGGGCGGAGAGCTTCACCGTCGGCAAGGCCACGCTCGTCAACGCCGGCGGCGTCCGGCTCAACTCGGTCGGTGGTGGCAAGGGTGTCGAGACCCTGGTCAAGTTCCCGTAGGGGTCCACGCTCGACCTGGCCTACAAGGGGACCGTCGGCTACGCCGCCAGTCTTGGGAAGAAGAAGCAGATCGCGAGCCCGGCCTCCTACCGGTTCTCGGTTACCAAGCCCGGCTACACGCCCGGCGGCTTCACCTACGACTCCACCAAGTACCCCTGCGACGACACGATCCGGCTCCTGCCCACTCGGCATCATGCAGCGTGCTGTTCACCGGGAGTTCCCGGTGAACAGTCGGACTTCGACGAATTGGACGACTCCGACGCGATCAGCAATTGGGGATCTTTCAAGTCGTTGCCGAATGCCTTGCGTTGATCGGCCGACCAGACGTCGGCGCCGGAGCGCCATGCCTCGGCGAGGGGGACCATATGTTATCCGTACCCTGTTGGAGCTGCCGCTGACGTCTGCGACAGCGGCAGCATGGCCCGTTTCCTGCTGTGAGCGGTGAGTTATCCAGTGCAGTGGTTCGTGCCGCTGACAGCGGTGACGTGGTGGGAGAACGGCTTACGTGGCTGTGGCGGCTCCGCCCTGCCGGATGCGGGCGAGCAGGCTGTCGTGGTAGGCGGCCAGGTTGCCGTCGGGGACGGGAGCGGGGCTGCCGGTGAGGGTGTACCACTCGTCGGCGCCGGTGTATTGCACCGTGACGTGCGCACTGTGCCCGTCACGGCCGGCAGCGGTGCGGATGGTGAGGTCGCCGGTGATGACGCCGACGTCGTCGGTCATCGCCCCGCCGGGCCCCGCCGCGACATCGTCCTGGTACGAGGTGGTGTCCGGGCTGTCGGTCATGCGTCACAGGTGTCCAGCATCTCGCTGAGTTTGTTCTTCTCCGCCTCAGTGATGTTGAGGTCGTACACGTACTTCACGTGGGTCCAGGCGCGGCTGTAGGTGCACCAGTAGGAGCGCAGGGGCGGGGCCCACTGGTCGGGAGACTGGTCGCCCTTGGACCGGTTGGAGGCTGCGGACACGGCCACCAGCTGGGGATTGGACAGGTCGTTGGCGAACTGGCGGCGCTTGGCGGTCGTCCACTCGTCGGCTCCGGAGCGCCAACCGTTCGCCAACGGGACGACGTGGTCGATGTCGAGCTGCCCGGAGGCGGTGAAGACTTTGTCGTCGTAGGGGCTGGTCCAGGTGCCGGAAATGGCGCGGCACTGGTCGTCCTGGACGACGTCCTGACCATCGCGGGCGAGGACGACCTCGCGCGTGTCACAGGTTCCGTACTGGGTGATCCAGTGGGGGAACTTCGCTCGGGAGTAGCCGGTCATCGGGTGCGGGGCGGCGACGTTCAGTTCGCCGAGTTCCTTACGGACGATGTCCGCGGGCGGGGGCTCGGGCAGGTCCCGACGCGCGGTCGCGGCGCTCGCGCTGTGGTGGACGGAGGCCGACGTGGCTGTGGCTGTGGCCGGAGCAGCGGTGAGGGGGATGACGAGCGCGGTGGCGGCCGCCGTGGCCAGGGCAAGCTTCGTGTGCATCCGCATGCGTGACTTCTCTCGTCGAGCAGGGAGTTGACGGTCACGAGAGATAGCGGGATTCACGCCGGCGGTGTCGATGTGCTGAGGCAGTGTCACCCGTACGGCGGATGGGATTTTCCGCAGAAACGATCACGCGGTGGGAGGTTGTGGATGCGACCGCAGCTGCTGGGCCCGAGTGGACCCTTGGCAGCGGGCAGGGCGACGCTGCGTTCTGCACCTGCCTGACACGCGAGCGGGCACGTGGCGCCGACGCCGTGCCAGCGCCGCAGGGGCCGATAGACGCTGCTGCTCGAGCGCGTTCAGTTTCCTCACCGGTGCCGTGAGCCCCCACCGGAGTGCGTCAATTCCGCCACTGTGCCCCGTGGCCGGCGCCGCAGGGCGTCGAATGCCGACGCCCCACTCTTGTCAGAGCTATGCCGTCCACGCCCCCACCACGGATTTCTTACGCATCAGACTGCCACTGGCACAGATACCAGGTGGTCGATGGTGGCTTTGGCGACGGTGGTGACGGTGGTGTCGTCGTAGACGGAGTACCAGGTGCCGGAGGAGGGCTGGCAGCTGCCGGGCTCGTCCTCGACGTCCTTCCCGTCGCGGGCGAGGACCTCCTGGCGCGTGGTACAGCCATCCGGCTGCGAGGCCCAGATATCGAACTTTGCGCGAGCGTATCCGTCCATCGAGTGCGGCGTGGCCACGGTCAGGGCGGCCAGTTCGGCGCGAGCGGTCGCCGCGGGCGGCGGCGCGGGAGGGTCGGCCAGTGCCGGCGCGGCGGCGACGGCCGTCAGGAGCAGGGCGGTTGCGGGCAGGCCGAAGAGGGCGCGGCGCATGATGTCTCCAGGTGTGGGGGGTGGAGATGCATGCATGAGAAAACCGCAGCGCCGACTGGGTCCGCTACGCGCGTGGACCAGCTACGACAACTCCCCTACATCGCCTCCACGAATATGGCGCGTTGTGGGTTGATCGCCGACGCGGCCAGTTATTCGGGGACTTGCCGCATCCGCTCTCGGGGCCCAGTACCACCAGTAGGTTCGCGTTCCAGACGACGGATGTCTCCGACGACCGCCGCACTGCCCTGCCGAAATTCTGTCGTGCGTACGTCGAGCAACCCCTTTTCGAGGTTTCCGTCGAGCGCCCGGCGTACTGTCCGGCGCCGTCTCCCGACCATGCCGCTGAGGCTCTCGTAAATCACGCCCCGGCCGAATGACCGTGCTCCTGCCGGCCAGCGTGCGCGAAGCGGGGAAACATAGCGGGGGATCGCCGGTTAGCCAAACCGGCGATCCCCCGCATCATTGATGGTCCACCGCCACGTCCTGCCCGTCCGTCGAAAGGCATCACCCTACGACCCCAGACCAAGCGCGAACCGCTCATGCCCCAGAGGCCGTTGGGCGATCAGGCTGCCGCGTAGCTCGCGCGGAACAGCTCCCGCGCCCGCTCCACGTCCCTCAGGGTACGGAGCTGCACCTCCAGGTCGCCCGTCCCGTGGTGGCCGAGCCCGGTCACGTCCCGGGTGAACCCCGGGACAAGATCGACGTCCTTCGGGGCGACCTTCAAGTAGACCAGGAGCTTGCTCCGCTGCGGCGGGCAGACGCACGCGAAGTTCCGCAACCGCTGGTACGCCCGGTACTGCTTGCGCTCCACACGGTTCACGCCGTCCCCGAGCCCGAGCAGCACCTCGTCGACCGTGCTCGCCAACTCCACCATCGACGGGCCCTGGACGTCGGCTGCCGCCCGCGCGACGGCCTGCCGGCGCGTTCGGCGGGCCACCTGCATGCCGCTGCTCACGGACGCCACGGTCTCAAGGCCGAGCAGGTCGCTGCCGAAGAGTCGGTAGCGGACCAGATCGATCGAGCGCCGGTGCTCGCGCACGGCGTGCACGTCGTAGCGGGTGAAGTCGCCGGCGATGCAGATCAGCCGCGGTGCACTCCACAGCACCTGGGCCGCGGCCGTCGTCCCGAGCCGGTCGCGGACCAGGTGCTCGACCTCGGCCCGGTGGTCCATCAGCCAGGCCAGGTAGAAAAGACCCTGGTTGATCACGCCGGCGTCCGTGCCGCGCTTGTACTCGATGATGACCGGCGAGCCGTTCTCGTCCAGCCCGAGCGAATCGATCCGGCCCCCGTGCACCGGCCCGGTGCCGTACTCGCTCGCCAGGAACCGCACGCCCAGCAGCGTCTCCATGTGCGCCTCGACGAGACCCTGTACATCGGCCTCGATCTCAGCAAGACGCGGCATGACCTCGGTCATGCCGCTGTTCGTCGTGTCCGTGCGGAACAGCTTCAGGCCCGACACCTTCCCCTCCTCGGCTCGCAGATCACCAACGCCGCCGGGGTGCGGGATTGTTTCCGTGAGAGGCTTCGGGGGCGTGAAGATGGTGTGAGACCCACTGACGGCCTCATCGGGGAGCGCTCGCGTCCCCCGGTCGCCGGGAAACCGAGATTCCCCCATGCGTCCCCCGCGACCTGGAGGACAGCAGCAGGAAGCTTCGTTTACGCAGGTCAGCCCCCGTAGCTCAGCGGATAGAGCAGGCGCCTTCTAACTGATCGTTTCAGAATGATCTACGGAGTCGGCGGAGGCAGATGATGCTGCACGCGAGCTCGAGTAGGCCTTGGTGAAGGTCGGCCCGACGCTCGTAGCGGATCCGCAGGCGCTTGAATTGGTGGAGCCAGGCGAAGGTTCGCTCTACCACCCAGCGGGTGCGGCCGAGACCAGAGCCGTGGACGACACCCCGGCGGGCGATGAGGGGCTTGATCCCGCGCTGCCTCAGCAGGCGGCGGTACTTGTCGTAGTCGTAGCCCCGGTCAGCGAAGAGCCGCTTGGGCCGGTTGCGAGGGCGTCCACGACGGCCCCGGATCCGGGGTATCGCGTTCAAAAGCGGGATCAGCTGTGTGACGTCATGCCGATTTCCGCCGGTCAAGGATACAGCGAGCGGGGTGCCGAGACGATCGACGATTACATGGTGCTTGGAGCCGGGGCGGCCGCGATCCACCGGCGACGGCCCGACATGAGCCCCCCTTTCAAGGCCCTGATGTGGGAGCCGTCGATTGCAGCATCGTCCATGTCCAGCGATCCTGCTGCCCGCAGCTCGGTGAGGAGTGCCTCGTGCAGGCGAGGCCAGACACCGGCCTCGGTCCAGTCCCGCAGTCGGCGCCAGGCCGTCACTCCCGAGCAGCCCACGACCTCACTGGGCACATCTCGCCAGGCCACCCCCTTGCGCAGGACGTAGATGATGCCGGCCAGGGCGACCCGGTCCGACACCGGCAGCCGTCCGGGGTGCCGCTTCCGCCGCGCAGGCCGCTTTGGCAGCAGCGGGGCTATTCTCTCCCACAGTTCATCGGGGACAAGGTCGGTAGTCACGACGTAGGAGCCTGCCAGAGAACCTGGTTGAGCCCACTAGGTCGGCTCGTGATACTCCCCGAATGACCAACAGTGCACAGTCTGAAGCCACTGAACAGGGGTGGGACGAACCCTGGTACCGCGTCCGTACGGACCGTTTCGTGG
The DNA here is from genome assembly GCF_007896895.1 of Streptomyces misionensis. Classification (GTDB taxonomy): domain Bacteria; phylum Actinomycetota; class Actinomycetes; order Streptomycetales; family Streptomycetaceae; genus Streptomyces; species Streptomyces misionensis_A. The sequence continues at coordinate 45,029 of NZ_VOGW01000113.1, forward strand.
CGTCCTTCCTGCCCGGCGCAGGTGAGGATCTGGATGCCGTCTGCAACGTCGACATCGAGGTCCGGTTGGTAGACGGCGGCTCACGCTGGAGCGCGACCGTGTTCACCGTCGCGGAGGTCGAGCGCCTGATGGACAAGGGGGTTCAGACCGGCGAGGACCTGGGCGGCCGCTACTTCTGGTGCTCCGACGGGCTGATTGTCCGAGAGCCAGGCATCGACAACATGACCCAAGTGATCACCGGTCTACTCGACTCCGGCGAGTTCGAGAAGGTTCTCCAGCGACTCGATGACGAGTGACCGCCTCAGCTGCATTCTGAAACGATCAGTAAGCGCCTACTGCCTCCTGCCCAGATATCTGCCACGGCCTTGTTTGAGGAAACCGACAGCGGTTAAGCCCCGTCAGGGGCAAGGAAACCATCCAGGTGTATCAGCCCGAACTGACGAGCAGCGGCGCGCCGCCCTTCGAGCAGGACGACCTCTGGCCGTGGTGTTGGGTGGCTCCAGTGTCTCGACAGTTGGGCAGCGAACTGTCCACACTCCCCCGCACGGCTCGAGCTTCCTGCCGACTGCACACCTGGGGAAGAATCGTGGCAAACGCAGGGACATTGGCGGTAGATAGGAGCGGGGATGGGCGAGAAGCGGTCCGGGGAGGAGGGAACGTGGCCGGACGGACGGGAGGTCGAACCATCGCTGGCATCCTTGAGGACCGCGACGCGAGCCTTGCGGTTTCATCTGCACACGCTGCCCGCGGTCTTCCACTTCGGTGGACCAGCCGACCAGTTCCTCGCCGAGGCTGCGTTCCCCTACGCGCGATGGCGGTATGCCTGCGCGGACTCTCTGCTGGGTTCGGGTATCGGCGGCACCGTCGTGGGGGCCATGGCTCGCAGCCTCTTCGATGACGGTCTGCTGTGGCAGTGGATTGCCCAATCGCCGACTGAGAGGCGGCCGGGCCTGCTGGACAGCATGCTTCAGGAGCGCAACCGGATCTGCGAATGTCTGGCCACGCACGAGGCGACCTGCCCCAACTTGGCCAGGTGGTTCGTTCCACTGGATGGCGTCACCGACCTGACGGGGTCGTCCCTGGAGGCACTTGCGGCTCCGTCCCTTCCGGACGCCACAGAGCTCTTGGACCTGTTCCTCTCGTCCGCTCCCACCCAGCCCGCGCCGACCTCGCTGCTCGGCGGAAGCGTCCAGGACCTGTTGCATGCCGCGCGGGGCCTGCTAGCCGTGTCCGGTCTGCGGGGGGCGGTGATGGTGCTAGCGCACGCTGGTCACGGGAATCTGTTGGGTCTACAGAGCAGCCTGGCCGTCGGCGGTGCCGCTGGGCATGATCTGCGAGCCGATCACGAGGCGCTGTTCATGCATGTAGCTGCCGTCGGAGTCACCGTCACCGTTCTCGGCGTATGCGCGGCGGCGCCGGAGTGCTGGCCACCGGAAGTCGACCAGGCAGGCTTCCTGGGCACACTGGTGCGGCTCACCGAGGATGTCGTCACCGCGGCAAGCGTGGTACACGGCCTAGGCGACCCGAAATCCTTGACCGTAGTCAATCCGAAGGTCAGGACCAGGGTGCAGACGCGCCGGCTGCGGCCCGAGGCCCTGGTGGCGCATCACGAGGTACTACCGGACATTCTGCATGCCGGCCCGGTCATCCGCGCGGTCCGCCAGTACGAGGAGTTCGTCGGCAGCTGGACCGTCGATCCGTGGGCACGCGGTGATCCCAAGCTAGCGAGTGTTCTGGCCTACGGTGGCGCCCATTCCACATTCTCCACCGTGATGAACACCTTCGACGATCACTCAGCAGTCACAACTGTGTTCGCCGCGCGGATGCTTCTGGAGGAAGCGGCCCGTTTCACCTGGCTGACGCAAGACCTGCACGACGAGGACGCGTTCGTGCAGCGGTCCACCCAGTACTTCGACGAGTTCCGAGCGAAGAAGAAGAAAACTATCGCCACATTCGCCGGCAACGGCGTTTCCCTCGCCGCAGCAACCAGGTTGCTGAAGACCTCCGATCACGTCGTCGAGGGACCGGAGATGATCAGCAAGGGTCGTCAGCCGCTGCCGCCGATCGACACGATGCTCACGCTGATGGGGACGCCCTATCCCGAGCCGGGGTGGCTTCCCGTGGCCTACTCGCTCCTCAGCCAAGTCACGCACAGCACTCCCGTCGGTATCGTCCACATGGCCCGCTACCGCGGGGGTGTCCTGTCGGCCCACGAACTCTCCCCTGAGATGCTCTCTCTGGCTCTGGACGTGGCCTGCCTGGGTAGCGCACGCCTGCTCGGTATATCTGGCCTATTGCTGTCCCAAGGCAGTGACGACGCGCGGCAGTACGCGACCGGCCTGGAAAGACGCGCCTACGAAGTGCACGACGCCGCCCGCCTGGTACACGGGCTGGATTGAGCCCACATCGTGCACAGGGGCCGCCGGACGCCGCTACAAGAGGGACAAGCGGCATGCCGGGCGGCCTCTCCGGCATCGTGCCTCACGCTGTCAGAGAGCCGCTCTGCGGCAAGTGAGGCACAACATAGCCACAAATCGCCGGTTAGCCAAACCGGCGATAGCGCGGAGTATGGATGGTCACCGCGATGACGGGCGCATGCGGCGTCCGTGGGCCCGGCACGGGCTACCCGCCAAGACGAAAGAAATCAGAATGTACACACAGACCGAAGAGACTCTGTGCCCTCGCTACAGCCCCGCTCATATTCGCGCCACCTGGGGCGGAACGGGGAGCGTGGAGGATGCCTCAAAGGCGCTGGGATTCTCACGGGCCAAGGGATACGACCTGATCCGCAGCGGGCAGTTTCCGTGCCGTGTGCTACGCATCGGCCGTAAGACGCGTGTTGTCACGGCCTCCCTACTCCGTGTCCTCGAAAGCGGAGATCCCGAGTACAACGATGCCCGCGCCGGATGCCGCCCCACGCCCTGAGTCAGCTTCGACGAGGCTCCGCTTCCTGCGGGGCTTCGTCGTTCCAAGCGCGTCCTCTTACTATTGCGTGCGTCTGGAATACAAGAATCTGATTGCACGTGGACATCGCCCCGTACGTCCAGCTCAGCGACGGCCGCGACGTCATCGTCGACCGGGACAACAACTGCTGGGAGGCGACGGACCCCGAGGGCTCCACGCCTGGATAGGCAATCAGGACGACATCACGGTGGGAACCTGCACAAGGTCGTCCGGCTGCTGAAGTACCTACGCGACCACACTGCCCCTATGACGAAGGTTGCGACTGCACAGGTCTGACCAGGTGGAAGACCTCCCGTGCCGTGTAGCGCTTGAGGTTTCGGACTATCTCGCGCCGGGTCTTGCCACTCCTTGCTGCGGCGTTCCGTAGTAGTCCTGGGTGCACGGGCCGACGCGCAGGCGGGTCTGCACGATCCAGTACAGGGCCGCGTTCGCTCGCCGGTCGCCGCAGCGGTTGAGGCGACGGTACTGCCGACTGCCCGAGGAACGCTCGACAGGGCTGACCCAGCACAGCGCAGCGAAGGACGCCTCACTGCCCAGGAGTTCCGGGTTGTCCCCGATCGCGATCAGCAAAGTGACGGTTGTGTCGGGACCGATGCCCACTATCTCGAGCAGCTGGGGAGCGTGGCGTTCCGCCAGCCGGGTCAGGCAGCCTTCCAGCTCCTGGACCTCTTCGCTGGGCTGCCTGATGCGCCGGGCCAGGAGACCCAGGGTCACGTGGGTAGCGTGGAGCACCGATCCCTCGCCGGCCTCATGGTTCAGGCTGTCGTCGACGAGCCCTGCGCACGTGCGGAAAAGCTCTGCATTGCCCAGCCCGGCCAGTTCCTCCCTCAGCTGCGGATCGGCACGAATGAGGACGGCCTTGAGCTGGTTGATCGCCTGGGTGCGAGCCTTGCCCGCCGAGTCCTTGGCCAGCTTGTACATCCGGGCGATCTCCACCGGCCTATCGCCCGTCTTGGCCTGGGCGCGCGCCCGCCCGCTCAGTGCCGCACGTCATCGGCTCAATCCGCGAGCGCGGCGTACTGCCCTACCTGATCCGGGCATCACCGGACCGGATCTGGCCGAGGCGTTCGGTGCCCGGCTCAGGCGGGAGGTGGTCTTCGACCAGACCCCCGAGGAGTTCCGTACCTCAATGACTCCCCTAATCGGGGAGAGGGCCGCCACTGACATCGCAGGCGCCTCCCAGGCGATGAGCGCCATGCCTGGCCGCTCGATCACGCCGGAGATCTCCGGCCAGAATCTGCTGGGAGTCACCCCCGGACCACAAGCCAGTGGTTAGCCGACATCGGCCCCTGGCGGCAACCGCTGTACGCGACTGCCCAGTTCGCCAAGGCTTGGCAGGTCGCCGGGTGACGTTAACCGCGTGGACCCGGCCATATCCTCGGGGCTTATGTCGTCGATGCGGGCGCGCCAGGTGATGCCGGCGTTGCTGACCAGGCCGTGCACCTGGCCGTACGCCTCCCCCAATTCGGCGGCGAGTTCGGCCCAGTCCTTCTCGCTGGTGACGTCGAGCCGGCGGCAGCCAGGCGTCTCGGTCACATCGGTGGCGATGACCCGGGCGCGCTCCCGGGTCATCGCCTCGCCCTCGGCGCGCCCTGACCGCGGGCCGCGCCGGTGACCACGACAACCTTGCCCAGGAGCCGCTTGTGGTGCAGTTCGCTCAAGGCCGCTCCCGGGGGTGGCGTCGCCCGGTCGGCAGCGGGAGCGGCTCCGGCGACGACCGTATTGGAGATGCTGCCGATGCCCTCGACGGTGAGGGTGACCGTGTCGCCGGGCTTCAGCGGGGGCGGGTCTTGTCGGCCGCGTACGCCTCACAGCTCGGCAAGGCAGCCGTCGTTGCCGCATGGGGCTCGCCCACGCCTTGACGAGAGCGAAGGTTTCCGGTCAACTATCGGCCGTTTTCCGAAAGTGCACGTTTCCCCTCACAACTGCTCCGGTAATTTCCCAGATCTAAAGTCGACGGGTGACGGCGTGGGGGACGCGTGAGCAACGACCGGGACAGCCAAGGTGTGCCACACGTGTTGATCTCTGTGATCGACGACGATCCGTTGAGGGCACGCAGCGACGCCCGCGAACTGCTGGCCGAACTGTCCGGTACGGATCCGACGGCCTCACTTCGCTTGCCCTCGACCGGCCCCTCTGTGAGCTTCGACAAGGGTGGCGACGTCGTGGGAGTCGTCGGTCTGGTACTGAGTGCCGGCTCGTTCGCCGCAGCCTGTGTTCAGGTATGGCTCGCCAAGGTGCCTCAGCGCACGATCATCGCGACCCGCCCCGACGGAGCCACCTTGCAGATCACAGGACGCGAGGCCCGCGAGGACGACGAACGTCTCGAACGGTTCTTGGCCCATCACTCCTTGGCGATAGACACTGCGGCCGACGGCGGAACGGGCCGGGACGACACCTCCGCGGCAGGCTGATCGACGGTGCGCAACAACGACCGATACGCCATGTTGATCGGCGTCTCGACGTACGACAGCGACGATTACCACGATCTTCCGGCGGTGCGCGCCGATCTGCACTATATGAAGGCAGTCCTGCAGAACACGGAGATCGGCCAGTACAACGACTGCGAGATGGTGGCCGAACCGACACGCGCCGAGATGCTGCACGCCATCGAGTCGTTCCTGGAGGAGCGCCAGCAGAGCGAGACCGCGCTGCTGTACTTCAGCGGGCACGGGGAGTTCTGCGAAGCCGACAACCAGCTGTACTTCCTCACCAGGGACAGCGACCGCGCCGATCTGCCCCGCACCGCGGTGTCGGCGGAGTTCCTTGAGCGGACCCTGCAGTCCTGCCGAGCCGCATCCAAGATCGTGCTGCTCGACTGCTGTGCGAGCGGCTCAGTCGTCCAGGGCTGGCGCGCCAAGGGCAGACACGATTTGGATTCGGACGAGGAGGAGCGCAGCACCCTGCTGCGGCCCACCGGTGTCTACTTCATCACTGCCTCCGACGCGCTGCAGCCCGCCTCCGCCATGGCTCCCGAAGGATCGACGCTCGGTACGTCGCGGTTCACCGGCGAAATCGTCGAGGGCCTGCGCAACGGGCGGATCAAGGACAGCGGATGGATATCGCCGGACGACCTCTTCGAATATCTGACCGCGCAGATGGTGCGCAAGGGTCTGCCGAAGGAGCAACGGCCGACCAAGTCCACCATCCGCGCCACCCACACGCTGTACTTCGCCAGGTCCGTTGCGCGCCCGGTTAGTCTCCCCTCTCCGCCCGATGAACCGGCTCCGCCGTCAGCCGCACATGTGAAGGCTCGGGAGCGGGCCGCAGCTGACGCAGACGCCAACGACTGGCAGAGGCTGCTCCGTTACTACGCCCAGTGCCTGAGCGCCCAGGCGGCAGCGAGCATGCTGCCCGATCGCCGGAACGGGCGGAACTCGCAGTACTTCCTTGTGGCCGAGGGGCCCGAGATCGTTCAGTCTGGCCTGGGCTCGGCGCTGCCTGCTCCGGCGGGACTGCCGGGCGCGCACGCCTCGGGCCACAGCACCGCGACGAGCGGGTCAGGGCCGGATGCAGAGCAGCACGAGTACTGGTACGGGTATCCGGCCGTCACCCTCCCCGCCCGCGGCGAAGGTGGCCGACGGACGGACGTAGGCATCGCGCCGCTGCTCCTCCAGCAGATGGAGCTTGCTCCGGACGAGAGGGGGCGGCCCGTACTCCGCCCGAGTGGGGTGCCCTCCCTGCACACTAGAGTGGTCACCGAGCTTCTCTCCGAGGACGAGGCCGCCCAGCTGCTCGCCCGCTGGCAGCCGACCTGGCAGCACGGCAACGACGCCCAGATGCTCAATGCCGTAAGGGAGTTGCTCGTCGCCCTGGGCTTGCCGGAACTCGAACCACTCGATCCCTCTGTTCTCCGCGCGGACTCCGTGAACGAGGCCCTGCGTCCGGGAGCGCACAACGCCGCGGTGATTTTGGCCCCTTCGAGCGTAGAGCGGTTCGCCACCGATGGCCTGGTGGAGAATCTGCTGGCCATCTCCACGCGTACGGACGAGATCCCTGGGACTGCTCTGGATGCCCTGCTCAACGGGGCCGCCCCGGTTCCAGAAGCCGATCCGATACTTGTTGTCGCCGCCGGACCGGCCAACGAGAGCCAGGAACAGGTGGTCGTCTCAGCGATGACGCAGCCCCTGACCGTGGCCACCGGCCCGCCCGGCACCGGAAAGAGCGAGGTCGTCACCTCCGTAGTGGCCACGTGCGTCGCGGCCGGTGAGTCGGTTCTCGTGGCGTCCACCAACAACGAGGCGGTAGATGTCGTTGCCCAGCGGTGTGACGACATCGCTCCCGGACTGCTGATGCGCACCGGCAACGTCAACGCCTTGGTGAAGGAAGCCGAGAAGCTGGAGCGGCTGCTGTCGGATGCGCCTCCTCAGCCCAGCCGCAGCTCGGCGACGGTGGCGGGTGAGCTGCGCAACCTCCGCGCTCGGGCCGCTGTTCTGCGCGACCAGGCCAGCCGGCAGGTCGAAGGCGAGGTGCAACTCGCTGGGGTTCTGCGGCAGCGTGCGGAACTCGCCGAGGAGATCGGACTTCCACTGTCGCTCCTGTCACAGATGTGGGCGACCGGCGACCATTCGGCGCTCGCCCGCTGGGAAGCGCGGGCCCGCAGGGCAGCGGACGCACCGGGCTGGTGGGGACGCTGGCGGCGGAAACGGGCGATGAAGGCGTTCATCTCGGCGGCTACTCCTGAGGCGGCCACGAAACTGCCAGCGTGGGCCGGCGAACGGCCTGTCGCATCGGACCTCCTCGACAAGCTGGCAGACATGGCGGACCTGGAGCGGCAGGCGCGTGAGCTCACGCCTGCCCAGCTCACTCTTGACGAGGAGGCCGTACGTCGGGCTCGCACGGACTGCGCCGCGACACGCGCCGAACTGTCGAGGGAGCTGTGCGCGGCATTGTCGGCGGAGGCGCTCAGCCGCGGGCGCCCTCTGCTGGACCAGCGACTTCAGACGCTGCGCCAGCACAAAGGGACCCAGCGCAGCCAGCTGAACCTGCTACGCCACCTGAAAGGGTGGGCGATCACCACGCACGCCGTGCGCCAGCTGAAGCTGACCGCGAAGCTCTTCGACCTGGTCGTCATCGACGAGGCCAGCCAGTGCTCCATCGCGGCGGTGCTGCCGCTGCTCTTTCGGGCCCGGCGGGCTTTGATCATCGGTGATCCGATGCAGCTCAGTCACATTCCTGGCATCTCGCCGGAGCAGGAGCGCCAGGCTCGTGTCAGGTTGGGCTTGAGCGCGGCCTGGCTGGAGGACCGACGGCTCGCCTATCACGTCCACTCCTCGTATCACGCCGCCGCTCAGAACGGCGAGGCCGCCCTACTCCTCGACGAGCATTACCGCTGCCATCCGGAGATCGCCGACGTCGTCAACAGCCACTGCTACTCCGGCGCACTAGAGATCATGACGGACGTACGTGGGCAGGTACCCGCAGTCGACCTCATGGGCGCCGGGGAAACCGCTCCCGTACTGGCCTGGGCCGACGTGCCTTCCAGCGAGTCGGCGCAGGGGCCTGGCGGAAAGTCGTGGCACAACCCGCCCGAGGCAGCTGCCGTGGCCGGCATCGTGAGGGAACTGCTGCACCACCTGCCAAGAACTGCAACCGTGGGCGTAGTGACCCCCTTCCGCGCGCAGAAGGACGCCCTGGAGCGCATGGTTGGCAGCGACCGAGTGCGAGTGGGCACGGTCCATGCCTTCCAGGGCGGCCAGCGCGACGTCATGGTCCTCAGCCCGGTGGCGACCGTCAACACGCCTCCGAGGACGGCCCACTGGGTGGCGAGCCAGGTCAACCTCTGGAACGTCGCGATCACTCGCGCGAAATCCCAGTTGATCACCGTGGGCAACCATGGCTACTGGCAGCAGCAGACCGGCCTCCCACACCTGCTGTCGGCCCGCTCGGCCCTGTGGAGCCGAGCACGGGCTGTCGACGCACACCAGGCTCCAGCACACGAGCCCGGCCCGCAGCAGGACCCGGGTCGCAGGGACCTGGCCGACACCTTGCAGCAGTTCCTCACCTCGCGAGGCGTCGTCGAGCTGGAACGGGACGCCAAGGTCGGCGGACAGCGGGTGGGCCTACTGTTCACGGCGCCCGAGGGCAATACCGCGGTGCTGATGGACACCGGACCACTTCCCGGCCGTGATCCGGCACGGCACCTGCGCTTGATGCACCAACGAGCCGACCTGCTCATCGGGCTGCCATCCGGCGGCCGGGGCGCGAAGGCCGGCAGCGTCGAGCGAGTTCTCCGTATCCCCGCGTGGCGCATTCTCGCGGGCCCGAACGTACTGGCGCCGCTGTTCGACTGAGTGACCGGTCGGCCGTCCACGGCTGACCGGACATCCGACCTGGGGAGGGCAGTCGTGACGAGGACCATGAAGACCGAAGAGGTCTTGTACAGCCTCCAGCGGCAGGTGACCGTGCCGGTCCATTCCACGCGGGAGCTGGTGGGCAAGGTCGAGGAAGCCGCCGCCGACAAGGAACGTGAGCGCTACGAGGCGTTCCGGAAGCGGCAGGAGGAGGGCAAGACCACATCGGGAGACACCTACGAACCGCTCCGCCGCAAGTCGGGACTGCGCCCGCTCCCCAGCCAGGAACTCGGCCTGACGGTGCGGCTGACGTTCTGGGACGTACTGCACCACCTCGGCCGCGGCCTCGCGCTGTCCCAGCGGGGCGCATCGCGAGGGCTGGCCGAACACTGGGGCAGCCTCAAGTACTGCCAAGCGCTCGTGGGAAACGCCGAGACCTACCTCAGGCTGTCCGAAGAGGGCGAACGGATCGCCATGTACTACAAGGCACTGCAGTCAGAGGAGTTGGGACAAGCCTTTGCCCTGGCCGCCAGTGAGCAGATCCTCGCCCGCCGCTATCCCGACCACAGTGTCTCTATCGTTCGCGCCGACACCGCGCTGCGCGCCGGCTGGACACTGACCAGCCGGGACAAAGCCAAAACCAAGAGCGTCGGCTACCACTACCGCCCGCAGTTCTTCGCCGAAGTCTGGAAGCCAGGCGAGCCCTCACGCGTCTTCCCAATCGCCTGCAAGGGCAACCACAGCGACCGACAAAAGGCATACAAGCAGCTCGCCTCCGCGGCGGTCCATGCCGACGGGGTGCACATCGGAGTATGGAACGAAACTCCAGCCCTGTTGTTCAGCACGGAAATATCCATGACCGATCCGCTCACCGTCCACGCTCTTCACGCCGACGGCTCCGGCGGCTGGTTGCACATCCCGGAAGGCACGCCCGCCACAAACATCGGCCTTCCACTGGAGGACAAGAATCCGAACATCGGCATCTTGAAACCGGGCAAGGGCAAGGACCCTGACTCCTCCGAGCCGGGATGCCAAGTCGGGCCCGATCTCGAATCCTACGAGTGGTTCCAGCGTGCCCTAGCTCGGGTCGGGGCCGCCGGCCTCACAGCCTTCGCCGGCGACGGCGAATCCACCGCCGCACTGCTCAACACACGACAGGGAAGCGAATTCTTCCAGGGCTTCGCCCATGCTTCGGCTGGTAGCGTCCAAGACGCGCGCTACAACCTGTTGGGCGAGAAATTCGAGGGCACGGACCATGTCTTCCGACTCAACGGCGAAAGAGTCCAAGCGTTCTCCGGCGTCGCAAAAGACATACTCAATGCCCTCGTCACAAGGAAAGAGGACGAGCGGCATGCCGATGTGGCCGCCTACCGACAGCGAGTACGCGAGTGGAAGGTGAAGCGCCACGGGACATTCTGGGACCACAAGTGGGGCGGCGTGGTCTCGATCAGCCGAGACGGCACGGTGCTGGCGATGCGGCAGATCCCGCCGTTCGATGACGAGTGATCCGCGCGGTACAAGCACCGGCCAGTGGCCGCGTGTCCGAAGTCGAGCCTTCCGTAACCAGCTCCGGCAACGGTCAGCACACAAGTTGACTCACAGCAGTCAGACCAACAGGAGCATCTCGGCATCGGCACACCGCTCAACTTCGAAGGCCCACTATGTCAGTGGGGGTGTGTTTTCGGCGAGGCGAAGACGGTGGCCTTCTGCGGTGTCGCCGAAGTCGCGTTCGTCGTCGTCACGGAAGCGTTTGTAGAACCACTCGGGTACTCGGGTAGTGTCCAGGCGGGTGCGGAGTACACCGTCCTGCACGTCTCGTGCAACGTTTCGAAGGCGGCGCCATTCGTCGTCGGGGATGGGGCCGGGGCGTCCGTTATGTAGCTCGGTGTTGACGACCTTGGTGAGGCGGTCGCGTTCGTCGGCCACTTTTCGTTGGCCGGACCAGATTTCGTAAGCGATCTGGTAGACGGCCAGGGATGGGACGAAGAAGCTAAGGAGGGTGTCGCCCAGAGTGGCGTCCGCGACCACCAGACCGGCGACGAGGCCGATGGCGGCCCACAGCATCGCGGTAGCGGCGATGAGGTAGCTGTAGCGGCGGCGGAGGCGGGCGTCCCAGGCAAGGTTCTGTTCCTGGGCGATGAACACGTCGTAAGGGTGGTGGACGTCGTTGGTGGGGTCGTACCAGCCGGCGGTGATGCGTTTGTCCTTCGATCCACCTCGGGGGAGCTTGCGCGCGAGACGGCGGACGTCGGGTTCGGGGATGGGATCGCCTGCAACGGTGGCGCGCCACGGCAAGTGGAACAGGGCGACGTCGAACATCTCCTGGAGCAGGGCGCCCTGGCGGGCGGTGTTCCCGGCGAGGCCCTTGAGCAGGAACGCGGAGATCACAAACCAGAAGAACCCGACGATCGAGACGGCTGTCCGGCCGTGGCCGATCAGCGTGATCAGGACACCGGCGGTGGCGAACAGAACGGCTGCGGTGACGCGCACGGCTTCGAGGAACTGGCCGCGTTGGTGGCTTGCCGACGCGGCGCGCTGGAGAAGCAACATGTCGTCGTCGAGCTGCCGCTCGTGAATAGCCCGAGGCGGTATCCCGTGAACGCCGCCGGGGTCTGTGGAGGGGTTCATGGCCTGGTCATCCTGTTCCCGAACAGCTTCTTCCACTCGTCGTAGGCGGCGCGCTCCTGGCCCTCGTCCTCCAGGTCGACCGCCCGCTCTGCGATGGCGCGGGCCTGGGTGAGTGCGTTGGCCGCGGCGAGCTTCTGAGTCGCGTTCATGACGGCATTGACGTCACCGCCCAGGCCGGCGGGGTCAGGCCACTCGTCGCCGATGCGTTCGGCGGCGGTCGCCAAGAACAGCACGATCTCGTCCTGATAGCGCCCGATCGGCGGTTTCACCAGCGACTGGGCCATGACCTCCAGCAGGAAGGAGGGCGACACGGGCTCACCGAGTTCGCGGTTGATGCTTTTGACCATCTTGACGAAGGGCACGTACTTGCCGTCGCAGTCGGCGTTCTTGGCGATGCTCAGCTCGTGGTGGCGCTTGGGGTTGGTCGCGATCCAGTCGCCTGCCGAGGGGTTGGGGATGTAGTAGCCGCCCTCCTCTCGCTTGAAGGCGGGGACCACGTCGATCGACATGACCTCGTCGTCGGGGCCGTAGGGGATGACGACGGCCATGCCGTCGCGGGCGGCAGCGCTCCACTTCTGACGGAGCAGGGTCTCGAGGGCGTTGATCACTTGGATGGGCGCCTGATCGCGGAAGCCGGCCTGGGAGCCGTTGGCGTCGAGGACCACGAAGATATCGATGTCCTTGAGCTTCTTCGTCTTGGTGTCGCGCCGGTAGCTGCCGGTAAGGAAGTCGTCGGCGAGGTCCCAGTGCGACCGGACGAAATCGCGGATGGCCTCGTGCCGTGCCTTCGCAAGGTTCTGCTCGGTCTGGGTGATCTCCAAGTTGTGCTTGAGCTTGGTGAAGGCGTCGTCGATGTGTCCCATAGCGGTGTCTTCCTGCTCGTGGCCTCAGGTGTGGTAGTACCGCATGCCGGTCGAGGCGTGCGGGGCGGAGCCGAGGGTGCCGAAGGTGATGCCGCGCAGGCCGTCGGTGCTCGCCCGCTGGCCGGGGCCCCAACCCGGTTGCGGGGTGCGGGGCCCGTTGAAGGTGCAGAACAGCCGGTAGGTGGTGCCCGCGGGCACCTGGTCGAACTTGGCCCGGAACCGGGCGGCTCGGGCACGGGAGGCGGTGAACTCGGCATTGCCGTCGCCGGCGGTGGTGTAGGACACCGGGAATTCGATCACCGGTGCCACGGCGCCCGAGGGCTGGTGGCATTCCAGGACGACCGTGTCGAGGGAGCCCTCCTCGATCCACGCCTTGATCGCGTCCTCGTTCTGCACCCAGTCGCGACGGAACCGATCCATGTTGATCCCCAGGTCGGCGAGGATGTCGGTGATGGTGCCGAGGATGACGTCTGTCAGGTGCGTAGCGGTGTGGGTCCGCGTGTAGCTGTAGGTGTACGTGGAGGTCATCGCTCGGTCACCGCCCGGCGCAGAGCCTCACGGTCGATCAGCGGACCGGAGCTGGCAGCCTTCGTCTCCGGAGCGGGCGGGACAGCGTCGGACAACCGGGCGTGACCGTCGGCGACTGCCTTCACCTGCTCCTGGAGTGGGGCCGGGGACGGCAGGTGGATCGTGAAATCGTCGGCGCCCGCCGCGCCGGGGACGGGGCTGAGGTTTTCCTCCAACGCCAGCGCCGCCGTGCCGGACACCGTCGTGATCTCGCAGTGCACCTTCCCGGCCACCAGGGTGATCGGGTGCCGCTGCAGATGCCCTGCCGCGATCAGCATCCGCCCGACCGACTCGGCGGCCGACATCGCCTGCACCGCCTCGTCGCGGGACAGCGCGGAGGACTGCGCCACGGTGTCCGCCACGAGGTCCGAGATCACCGCCCAGGTTCCGCTGGCGCTGCGCATGGGCGAGGCCGCCACCTGCCTAGTGCGCCGCACGAGACACCTCCGGCTGGCCCGTCTCCGCGACGGCGTTGCGCACTGCGGCGGCCAGGTCGTCTTCAGTCAGGTTGCCGGGGTCCAGCACCGTGTCCAGTCGCTGAGCCAGGGCTTCGAAGACCACCTTGCGCGTACGGCGGCCGTCCAGTCCGTGAGCCGCCTCGGCGATGCGCTCCATCGCGGAGGAGCGCGCCAGCTCACCCAAGGCGGGGTACTTGTCGGCCAGCATCAGCAGGGTGGAGGCGAGGATCTTCCGCAGCGCCTCCGGCTCGGGAAGCGGGACGAGGATGGCGGCGTCGGAGCGGGAGAGGAACGCCTCGTCCAGGGCGGTGGTGAAGTTGCTGGTCGCGACGAAGAACAGGTGCGGGTGCTTGGCTGCGTTGAGATCCAAGGCAGTGAGCACCGCGTCGGTGGCGCGGTGGACGTCGGCCGGGTTGGCGGCCAGTGACGCCGCCGAGCGGGCGACCGCCATCGACTCGACCTCGTCGAGGATCACCACGGTCGGCACGCCATCCGACGCGAGGCCCGGAACGTACTCGCCGAGCAGCTCGCTGACCCGCTGCTGCGACTGCCCGTGCTCGGCACTCATTAGCCCGTGCGGGTTGATCTCGATCCGCCGGACCGCGCCTCCGCCGACGTAGCGGGCGACCTGCGCCGGCAGACCCCGTGCCAGGGTCGTCTTGCCGGTGCCGGGAGGACCGTACAGCGTGCACAAACCGTGCAATGCCGTCACCGCAAACGGCAGGTCAGGCCGCACAAGCAGCGACAACACCGTCTGGTTGCGCAACCGGTCCTTGATCTCCTCCGGCACCACGATGGCATCCCACAACCCGGCCTCCTCCGAGTCGGCGGTGATCACCTCGTCCGACAGCACACATTCCTGAACCCGCATCCCCTCAACTCCATCCCCCACGCACGGTGGCCACCTCAGATCTGAACATCATCTTCCGAGTTTTAGGTAGAGTACACGACATGGCGGAGATGCAACTCGACACACTTCACTCAGGCGTGTTCCGCTGAAGCCGGGTGATTTGACCGCCCGGTAACCAAGGTGTGCCTAAGATGCGGGCGAAGCATTCAAGATCGAGAGTCGTCCGCTGATCGGTGGACGTTGACTGGCGCGGAGACGAGCGACGTGAACGACCCGCAACTGGACCCCGGCGACATCGCGGCCCTGTTCGATCGGGCCAGGCTGCGATTGGCGCGCGAACTCCGTGGACTCACCCAGGTGCAGCTGGCCCGGGAAGTCGGATCCGTCACCGCAGCTTCGATCAGTCAGTTCGAGAACGGACACACCAAGCCCGCCACATCGACGCTTCGCCGGCTTGCGGTCGCTCTGCGGGTACCGCCGTCGTTCTTCGCCGCGCCAGCCCGCCCCCCCGCTCAGGATCAGGTCAGCGGGTTCTTCCGTAGTCTTCGATCCACCTCCCCTCGAGATCGCCAACAAGCGCTCGCCTACGTGCACCTCGCGCGGGAAGTCGCACTTGAGCTCGAAAAATACGTCGCGTTGCCCGACCTCAATCTCCCGCGCGTCCCAATCGACGAAGGACAGCCTCTTCAGTCCGTCGATATCGAACAAGCGGCAGCCCAGGTCCGTGACCACTGGAACGTCCCACGCGGGCCAGTTCAAGATGTCGTGCGACTGCTGGAAATGAATGGAATTATTGTTGTCCGCTTCCGTGTCAGCATCGAAAAAGTTGATGCATTCTGCGTCGACTTCCCCGACAGGCCCGTAGTTGCCCTCGGGGCCGATAAGGGTCTGCGTGACCGTTCCCGCTTCGATGCAGCCCACGAACTTGGCCACCTGGTCTTGCATAGCGTCGCGGGAAAAATTGGCGACAAGGTTACTGAGAGCCAAGCCCACGAGTTCGCCGCCGCCTTCCTTATGCCAGCCGACGACATCAGGTCCGAACTTCCGGAGCGGCTCGACTGGCCCGCATTTCTCCGCTTGAAGGCAAAATGGCACGTCTCGCTAGCCGCCCTTTTGGTCAGAGCAAAAACGCTCGGCGTCATGAGCGAACACACCTACGCCCAGGGATGGAAAGCGTTGTCCGTCCGAGGATGGAGAAAGGCGGAGCCAGGTCCCCTGGGGAATCCAGAGGCGCCCGTACTCCTGCACCGCGCACTAGAACTCATGGAAACAACGGGTATCTCCTTCACTGATTTCATCAATCGTTCCGGCCTTCCGGAAGCCGACGTTCGAACCCTGCTCAGTCGGGATATCGGCGAACGACCCCGCGTGGAGTTCTGAGCTACCTCACCGGGCCACTCACCCCAGCGCTATCGATGCAGAAGTGGTGGTCGTCCCAACGTCGACGTGGTTCGACGAGCCCGACTCGGTCGGCGTTACGACCTCGGTCTGACCGCTGCCCGCACCCACCGGATCATCCGTATCTGCGAGCGCCGGGGCGTCCGCATCCTGGCCGACCTCGCTCACCTGGGTGGCGTGCCCTTGGGTGAGCACTCGCATCAAACGCCGGCCCCTGCAGGAAACTCACCCTCACCGAGAAGCCCGTCAACCGGGCCCTGGCCACAGCCCGGACACCAGTCGAGCGCAGCGTCGCGCGCCTGAAGTCCTGGCGGATCTTCCGCAGATCCCGATGCAGTGCAACCGCATGACATCAACCGCAAATACTGTCCTGACCCTGGAACGGCAACACTGCAAGGAGACACGGCGTGATGCAGGGCCCGGCCAGCCAGACACCATCATCCGTTCGCCTCGAAGAGCTGCTCCCCGGCAGTGCCGAAGTAGCCTCCAAAGGCGGTGGGCTTTGCGGGGGTGAAGGACAAGTCCTGGTTGGTCGCGAAGAGTTCCCGGGGCGGATGCTGCGCGCCGGCCGTAAGACACATGTCGTCACCGCGTCCTTGCTTCGGGTGCTCGCGAGAGGAGAACCCGAGTGCAATGGTGCCCACGACGGACACTGAATCCCACCTACTCAGAAGCCCCGCGGACCGCGCCTGCGGGGCTTCTCGTCGCACGCCGCTCTCACACAGCCCCTATGAGCGGGTTCCTGACTATGGCCGTCTGACCAGGGGAAGACCCCCCGTGCCGCGTAGCGATTGCCACTGGCCTCGCGGCCGGGAAGGCAGGGGCGGGCGCGATGACCCGTCAGCCAGGAGACCGGCCACGGCAGCACGAAGCTGATCCACGAGGTGCTGGAGCGTAACCGTATGACCATGCCCGAAGGCGTGCCCGAAACCGCCGCTTCCCCTTCCTTCCGCTGGCGGCGCGAGGACACCGTCCGAACCGCGGGCCTCCTGGCCGTGATCGTCGCCCTGCACGTGGTCGCCTTCGGGATCCTGTTCCTGCTCGTGGTGCCGCGCCACTACGAGGTCGGCACCAAGGCGTTCGGGGTCGGGCTGGGCATCACGGCCTACACCCTGGGCATGCGGCACGCGTTCGACGCCGACCACATCCCCGCGATCGACAACACCACCCGCAAGCTGATGGCCGACGGCAAGCGGCCGGTGTCGGTGGGCTTCTGGTTCGCGCTCGGCCACTCCAGCGTGGTCATCGCCATGGCCGCGCTGGTCGCCGGCGGCGCAAAGCTCGCCGGCACCCTGATGCACGACGGCTCACGGACCCACCAGGTCCTCGGCACCCTGGGCACCACGGTCTCCGGCAGCTTCCTTTACCTGATCGCCGCCCTCAACCTCGTGGCCCTGTTCGGCATCGCCCGCGTCTTCAAAGCCATGCGCGCCGGAAAGTACGACGAGGCCGAGTTGGAGGCGCACCTGGACTCGCGCGGCTTCATGAACCGCCTCCTGGGCCGGCTCACCAAGGCCATCCGCCGCCCCGGCCAGATGTTCCCCCTCGGCTTCCTCTTCGGCATCGGCTTTGACACCACGACCGAGGTACTGCTCCTCGCCCTGGCCGGCAACGGCGCCGCCGCCGGCCTCTCCTGGTACGCGATCCTGTGCCTGCCCCTGCTGTTCGCCGCCGGCATGAGCCTCTTCGACACCCTCGACGGCACCTTCATGAACTTCGCCTACCAATGGGCCTTCTCCAAGCCCGTCCGCAAGGTGTTCTACAACCTCACCATCACCGGCCTGTCCATCGCGGTCGCCTTCTTCGTCGGCACCATCGAGCTGGTCGGTGTCCTGCACGACAAACTGGGCCTGAGCGACGAGGTCTCCGGCTGGATCGCGGGCTTGGACCTGGACAATGTCGGCTACGTCATCGTCGGCCTGTTCGTCGTTGTCTGGGCCGTCGCGATCGCCTACTGGCGCCTGGCCAAGGTCGAGGAGCGCTGGAGCACCCGCACCGCAGACACCGGCTGACGACGCCAGAGCTGCACCCGCAAATCCCCCTGCCGCTGCACCTCGAAGTGACCGCGCACGACCTTTGAGAAGGCGGACCATACCTCATCAAAGCCGCGCTCGAAGGCACCATGCCCACGGCGTGCCCTACTTCCCCACCGGCTGGTGCCGTCGTCGACCGGGAACTGATGACCTGGTCACCTTCTACGACAGCATCGGCGACGTCACCTGGGTGGACATGGGCAACGGCTCTTTCACATCACCGTGAGACCAGGCATGTGGCTGGACCTACGGTGACCGCACCACAGTTCATCAGGGCCGACAGGACGACCGGACGCTGAGCAACTCGGTCCGCAGCACGGGCATGCCGTCGACAGGCGCCGGGTCCTGCGAAGTTGGCTCGATACCACCAGCAGCGATCTCGTCGAGTGTCTTCAGGCCGGCGGCGCCGACCGTGCCGAACACCGTGTAGTTCGGCCGCAGGGCGGAGTCGCCGTAGACGACGAAGAACTGCGACCCGTTCGTGTTCGGCCCGGCGTTGGCCATCGCCAGCAGACCGCGCCCGTAAAGGCGACGGGCGCCGGTCGGATCGCTCGGTGCCGGCGGCAGGTCCACCGGCAGCTCGTCCTTGTACGCGTACCCCGGTCCGCCCTCGCCGGTGCCGGTCGGGTCGCCGCACTGCAGGACTTTCAGCGTCGGGTACGCCGTCAGCCGGTGGCACACCGTACGGTCGTAGAACCGGTGCCGCGCCAGGTGCAGGAAGCTCTGGACCGTGCACGGCGCCTCGGCCCGGTCCAGCCGCAGCGGCAGCGGGCCCTGGCTGGTCGGGACGGCCATGTCGACCGTGCTGTGACGGGGGG
>NZ_VOGW01000114.1:0-11588 GCF_007896895.1 Streptomyces misionensis
CCCCACACGGAGCAGACGGCGCCGATCGGCCCCAGACTGGATCTGCCCGTGGCTCCTGGATTGGCAGCGGCACTACCACGTCATCGGGTGACGCATCCGCCCCTTGTCAGGGGCACTGCCGTGTCGTAAATCGTGCCTGCCGCCGGCATGCTGCTGGGGTTTCAGAGAGACGGTTCATGACCGAGGCTTTGTACGGTCCGCTCAGCGCGCTCGGTAGGACCCTGATCACCAGTGCTGCCGCCTACCGGGGTCCGCTGCAGATACAGCGCCGTGCCTTCGCTGCCGACGCCGAGCGCAGCGAAACGACACCCAGCAAAGCCGAGAACGAGCAGGAAACAGCACGCCAGACGGAGGCAAAGCGAGCGAACGCGGCCCATCAAGAAGCCGAGACAGAACGGGCCTTCACCCGGCAGCAAGCCGAGCAACTACAAGAGACAGTTCGGAGTCTATGGCAGACGCAACGGGAAACCGCAGCCACGAATCAGACCCATACCCACAAAAAGCAGGAGATCGAACTCGCCCCGCACACCGGCCTGCGCAACGGCGAACTCTTCGGCCTGCGCTGCGAAGACCTCGACCTCGACGGCGGCACCGCCACCATCCGCCGCACCCTCCGGCACACCCGTACCGGCGGTCTGGCCACCCTGCCGACCAAGACCATCAGCTCCGAACGGCGATCGCCCTGCCGGCCTCCTGCGTCACCTCGCTTCGCGCACACCGCGAGCGGCAGGCCAGGGCACGAGACCGAACGGGCTCGGTGCGGCAGGGCAGCGGGCACGTCTTCACGCGACCGGACGGACACCCGATCGAGCCCGCCACCCTCACCCGCCACTTCAACGCCCTGCTCCGCGATGCCCGCCTACGGCCAATCCGTTTCCACGACCTCCGCCACTCAACGGCGACGCTCCTCCTGGAGCAAGGCGTCCGGCGACCGTCCATCCTTCGCGCATGCCGCGCAGTGTCTGGTTCAGTCCGCCGCCGCCCACGGCCCGGGCCAGCGTGATCGTGGTCCAGGCGCTCAGGCAGAGGAGGAGGACCAGGCCGGTCAGCCGGAGCTGCACCCAGGCGACTTCTGGAGGCCGCTCGGCCTCGGCGATGAGCCGGGCGAGGACGTCGGAGCGGGGAAGCTGGCGTCCTCGTCGAGGAAGTACAGTCACTCGGCCGGATCGCCCGCCTTGTGCAGCGCGTCAGTGCCGGCGTTGCGACCGCCGGCATATTGGTACTCCCTGGGTGGAGGTGCCGATTCCGATTGAGCGGGCACTTGCTCAAGCCTCCAAGGTGAACGCCGCCGCACCTTCACGAAATCGCGTTCCGGTCCCTGGCACCCCCGGCGGTCCCGTCACTTCGAACTAGGGCCTGTTGCAAAAGTGTCTGTAGCGACGTTATGCAACGGTTCCGATCGATGCCACGCGGCACTCTCTATGCCTCGGGTCCTGGGTTGTTGCTGCGTTGCGGGTCTTGATCTGACAGGTGACCGAGTCGCTCGGCGAGGGCAGTGGTGTGCTCCAGCCGAGCCAGGACGGACATCGCCGCTTCTTGTCTGCGATGGAGCGCGTCGACGTCTTGACGCAACGCGCGAAGGCGCGCGCGCATCCGCAGCCGCGTCTGCCATGGATGCCACAGCGCCCGGAGCAGATGTTGGGCTGTCGCCTGCCGATATTCCTCACACTGCGCCATGAGTTCTTCGAGAGATACACCCAGGACACCGCCAAGGCGTTGATCGATCAGTCTGATGACCTCGCATTGCAGGGCACGTTCCTCACCGCCTCCGGCGAAGTCCAAGACCCTGCGCGGTATGCCGGCCGAGAGCGCCGCCACCACAAGATCCGAGATCGCTTCCCGCTGGGCGTGCTCGGCGTCACGGCCGTCCTCCAGGATCGCGGTGACGCCAAAACGCGCCGTCACAAGCAGTCGTTCCCCGACTAAGTACCGCGGCGGGCTCTCCCTCCGGCTCGGCACGATGTCGCCTACCCTGTCGCGCACCGCTGCGACGCGGAGGAGCTGCTGCATGACCGCTGCGCGCAGCTGCCGACGCTCCTGATTCATGGAGAGATAGTTGGTCACCGCGGCACCGACGACACCGCCGACCGTGGTGTATGCCAAGTCCATCCATCCAGGCATGGGAGCCGCCTCACTGTGCCGGGAGCAGGCAGATCATTTCGCACCGAAACGGTCCGAGCGTAAGCGAGCTGCTGAGCCGAGGAAAGACCGAGATCACGTGAAGCAGGCAGGCCCTACATGATCTGCCAGACACCCCGGCAGCGCGGGCTCACCGGTCACAGCCACTCGTTGATGGCCGCTACGAGGACGGTCGCCTCATAGCGGACGGCGAGTTTCTCGTACCTGGTGGCGACCGCACGGTGGCGCTTGAGGCGATTGATCCCGCACTCGACCGCGTGGCGCTCCTTGTAGTCGGTCTTGTCAAACTTCGGCGGCCGACCACCGCGGGAGCCGCGCTTCTTGCGGTTGGCGGCCTGGTCCTTCTTCTCCGGGATGACCGCCTTGGTGTGGCGTTTCCGTAGGTAGGCGCGGTTCTTGCGGAAGGCGTACGCCTTGTCCGCCCGCACGCGGTGGGGCCGGGTGCGTGGTCGGCCCGGCCCGATGCGGGGCACGCAGATCGCCTTCAGGACGGGCTCGAACTGCGGGGAGTCCCCGCGCTGTCCGGCCGTGATGACGATCGACACGGGCTTCTGGCCCTGCTCAACGGCCAGGTGCAACTTGGTGGTCAGGCCGCCGCGCGAGCGTCCGAGGCCGTAGTCGTCCGGCTCGGTGGCGATGCCGCCGGGCGGCTCTTTTTGCAGGTCCCGTTTCCGCGCCCCGGCGGCGTGCTGGTGGGCGCGCACCACGGTGGAGTCGACGTTGATGTCCCAGGTGATCTGGTTCTTCGTGTCGGCCTGGGCCTGGAGTTCGGTGAAGATCCGTCTCCAGGTGCCGTCCCGCTGCCAGCGGCGGAAGTCGTACACCCGGCCCCATGGCCCGTACCGCTCCGGGACATCCCGCCATGGCGTCCCGATCCGCGTCCGCCAGCGTATGCCGTCGATCAGCTGCCGCCGCGTCCATATCGGCCGACGTCCCGGCTTCTTGCCCTTGGGCAGCAGCGGCTCCAGGCGGGCCCATTGTGCGTCCGTCAGATCTCCACGCGCCACGAACCAAGATCACCCCAAGCCCAAGATCCACTTTCGACACACGCCCTAGCATCGCGAGCAGGCCCAGCCGATCGCGCTCCTGCTTGACCCGCTCCGTCGGCCAGCAGAAGACTGGGGCTAAATCGGCCAACTGGCTGGAATCCCCTGGTTCACTTTTTCTGCTGGCAACTCCACCTTTAAACGGCAGCACCTGCCATCCCCTTGATCACATGGGTGACAGCCGCCGCGAAAATCGCTTCACCTTGACGCAATTCATACGCATCGGAATTTCCGATTCCCCTTGGCAGCGAAGCAAGGGTCCGTGCGTGCCAGATCTTCGGGGAGGCCGGGCGGGTCAGGCGTTGTCCGGCCAGGTCAGGCATCGGGCGTAGTGGACCAATACGGCGATGACCATGAGGGCGGCCGCCATGCCACCCAGGGTCATGACCGTCGAGGGCGAGCTGGCGTCGACGACGATTCCGCCGCTCAGGGCGCCGAGGGAGATCGTGGCCTGGAACGACGCGGTGAACATGACGGAGGCGGCCTCGGGGGTGTCGGGACTCGCCTTGGTGAACCACGTCTGGGAGGAGACGGGCACCGCCCCATACGCCACGCCCCAGACGATCAGGAGGGCGACCGCTCCGGCTTTCCATTGGCCCAGGACGGGCAGGAGCAGGGTGGCGGCGGCGATCGTGCCGGCGGCGGTACCGAAGGTGGCCCGCGGGTGGCGTGCGACCAGGGAGCCGCCCAGGAAGTTGCCGAGGATGCCCGCCGCGCCGTAGATGAGCAGGAAGACGGTGATGAGCCCGGAGCCCGCGTCGGTGACCTGCTCGAGGAACGGGGTGACGTAGGTGTACGCGCCGAAGTGCGCCAGCACGACCAGAACGGTCAGGAGCAGGGCGAAGCGCGTGGCGACGCTGTTGAGCATGCTCCGCAGGACGCCCAGGCGGGTGGTCTGCTGCGGTGGCAGGGGCGGCGCGACGATCAGCAGCATGATCAGCACGCCGACGGAGAGGCCGCCCATGGCGATGAACGCGGTACGCCATCCGGCCAGGTCGCCGATGAACGTGCCGGCCGGTACGCCGAGTACGGAACCCAGGGGCACCGCGGAGAAGATCACCGCTGTGGCTCGGGCGGCGGATGCGGCGGGGACTAGGCGTTCGGCCAGTGAGGCGCCGATGGACCAGAAGCCGCCGATGACGATGCCGACGATGACGCGGGAGACCAGGACCAGCCAGTAGTCGGGTGCTGCCGCTGCCAGGAAGTTCGCCGCGGCGAGCAGGACCATGAAGGCGCACAGCATCAGGCGGCGGTCGATCCGCGCGGTCGCGACGGTGACGACGGGCGCGGCGATCGCCGCGAGGAAGCCGGGCATGGTCATCATCAGTCCGGCCATGCCGTCGGAGATGGTGAAGCTCGCACCGATCTGGGTCAGAAGTCCGATGGGGAGGATTTCCGTGGTGACGATGGAGAAGATGCCCAGCATCACCGCGACGACGGCCAGCCATCCGATCACCGGGGAGCGGTGCGGTGAATCGGCCTCGCCAGGATCGCGCGTGGTGGCGGTGGTGGATGCAGCCATGAATTCCGTCCTGTGATGGTGTGCTGTTGCCTGATCAGTTCAGCAGGCGCGGCGGGGCGAGGGCTGGCAGATTTGCGACATGAGTGCCGTCACGAAGGGTGGCGTCGCAAATCCGCTCATCGGCACCCCCGCAGTCGGCGCAGGTCACCGGCTCGGTAAGGGGGTTCTACGGCAGGGATCCGACGCCGCTCAGTTCATACGCGACTTGGGTAGGTTCCTTCTGCGGCGCACGCGCATTGCCGTACACACGCGCAGTGCGGGCGTACTTCCCGTGCGACTTCAGCACGATTGCGTCGACCTGTGCGGAGAGGCGGAGGGGGGTGGGGCGGTGGGTCTCATGCCGGTCGCCGTGGCTCTACTTTTCCCTTCAAGAGTTGCTGGATTGGACATCTCAGCAGCCCGCGAGGTTTTCGGTGTCGACCGTTCCGATCTGATCGACCCGTGGTACGAATTCGTCGGCTGGGCCCCGGACGATGCATAGAATTGCGATGCCTGCCGTGTGGAGCGGCTGTGGAGCACAGATCAGCTGCCGAAGGCGCACACCATCGTGGTACCGGCCTGGCCTGACGTGCACGAGGAACCGCCGGCCGCCCTCGTCCGGGCGCTGCGGACCGCGCACGGCGCGCGTTGATCACGGCAGCGCCGCAAAGGCGCTGGGTCGCCGCCTGTTCGCCCCCTTCGCCGACCCGGGCACGGACGCCACCGTGATCGTCGAGCACGAGACGGACCGGGTCCTCGCGCAGATCCTGCCGTGGCTCTCGGAACATCTGGAGCACGAGCTGACCGTGGACGGCATTTCCGAGCAGGCCCGGGTCAGCCGTCGCACGCTGACTCGCCACTTTCGCTCGCACACCGGCATGGCGCCGTTGCAGTGGGTGCTGTCGCAGCGGGTGCACCGGGCCCAGCGTCCGCTGGAGACGGAAGACGACGGCCATGAGCGTCGAACAGATCGCGACGCGGTGCGGGATGGGAACCGGAGCGAAAGGGAATCAGGTGGCGAACCAGCCGACTCCGGCGCTGCCTGACGCCTTCTACTACGACCTGGGGCGCGGCCGTTCGGAGAGCAGTACGGCCACGGCCGAAGGCCTGGTGGTGCTGCGCTCCAGGCGCGGTGCGGAAATGGGGCCGGCGTTTCCGGAGATCGTGGCCAGGGCTGTGCAGCGGCCTGATGACCGCGATGGACGGCGAGCTGGTCGTATCGGACGCCGCGGGTCGTCTCGCGTTCGAGCGGTTGCAGAACCGGCTGGTCCGCCGCGGTGCCGGGGCATCGCGAGCAGCCGAGGAGTAGCCGGCCCACTCCACTGGCGGACTGCCTCAACCGGTACCTGGCCGGCTGGACCTGGCCCACGGTGGAACAGCGCATCGACCCGGAGGCCTGGAGTCAGCTCAACTGGTTGGACAGCGAGGAGGTGACCTACTGGCAGCGACAGCCGGCGGCCGACGGCAGCCACATGGCGGGGTGCTGACCCGCCTTCGACCGGTTCGACGCCGCCGACACTGCGATCAGCGCCCGCGCGTCCCCGAGGGCGCTCAGCTCGTGGGCTCCCAGCGCGCGGCGCAGCCACGTCTGGCCGCTGTTCACCACCGCGGTGAACCGAATGTCGTCGTCGAAGCGGAGTTCCTGCACAGCTCCCCCAGAGGGCGTGTCAGTCACCCGATTCTGCCGGGCGAGCCGCCGCAAGGTGCTGCTCTCCGCCTCTCCTGAGAGTTTTTGGCCGCGCCACGCGTCGTCCACCTGCCTCTCGGATGCCGTCCTGCGTCTTCCGTCCCTCGCTACTCGGAAGCCGCCCCGCAGGCCACGGCCGTTCGTCCTCGCACCGGTCGGCGGTCGGCCTGTGGCCCAGCGCACTGCTGCCAGCCGCCGGCCTCCTCTACGCTGCGTACCGTGATCGCGAAACCCGCCCCCACTCGCTCGTGCTGCGGCACCACCGTGCCCGGTGAGGAAAGAATCGGTGCCCGCTCCGGGCTCGCCCGGGGGACCGGGCTCATGCCGCCGGGCGCCTGGTTGCACGGCCGCAGCACTCCGGGAGGCCCTCGGTGACGGCTGGCGACCGGTCGTGGAGCACGGAGCCCGAGGGCCAGCAGGTCCCGCCCGGCGTGCCCGGCACGGCGGCAAGGCTGCGAACGATCGTCGCGGAGCTGTCGGACCGTTTCTACGAACGGGACGACGTGGTACGCGCGCTGGTGGTGACGCTGCTTGCCGGGCAGCACTCCCTGGTGCTCGGCCCGCCCGGCACGGCCAAGTCCGAGATGGCCCGGGAGCTCACCGGCCGGATCGAGGGGGCGTCGTACTGGGAGATCCTGCTGTCGAAGTTCACCGCTCCGACGAGGATGTTCGGGCCCATCGACGTGGCCGCGCTCTCCCGGGGCGAGTACCGACAGGTCTACGAGGGCCGCGCCACCACCGCGCACATCGCGTTCATCGACGAGATCTTCAAGTGCTCCACGGCCGCGCTGAACGAGACGTTGGGCTACCTCAACGAACGGATCTACCATCCGGAGAACGGCGGCGAACCGATCCACTGCCCCCTGATCGGCGCGATCACCGCCAGCAACGAACTGCCGGAGAGCGACGACTCGGCCGCGATCTACGACCGGTTGCTGGTGCGGATCGAGGTCGGGTATCTGGCGGACCCGTCCAACTTCGCCGCACTGGTCCGCTCCGCCGTCGGCCGCCCGGCCGCCCCCGCCCGGACCACCGTCGGACTAGCCGCGCTGCAGCGGGCCGTGACCGAGTCCGTCCCGGGCATCGACGTCCCGGACACGATCGTGGACGCCGTGTGCACCCTGCGTGCCGCCCTGCGCCGCAAGGAGCTCGTCGCCTCCGACCGCCGCTGGCGGCAGGCGGTGCGCCTGCTCCAGGCCTCCGCCTACCTGCAGGGCCGTCCGGCGGTCGCCGAGACCGACCTGTCGATGCTGACCCATGTGCTGTGGGACTCGCCCGCCCAGCGCCCGACCGTCGAACGGGAGGTGCTGCACCTGGTCAATCCCGACGCCAAGGAGGCTCTCGACCTGGCCGACACCATCGACGAGCTGGAGGCCCAGCTCGACGCCATGGCCGGGCAGTCCCGGGAGGCTTTGAGCGAGTGGGTCATCAAGAACGCTCACGGCAAGCTCGCCGTGGCGGGCAAGCGGTTGGAGACGCTGCGCACGGAGGCGGCGAACGCCGGTCGCTCGACCGCGGCCATCGACCGCGTCATCGGTCGTCATCGCGCTGTCCGTGCCCGGGTGCTCACCGAGGCCCTCGGCGTGGACGTCAGCGCGGTGGAGGCGCAGCCGTGAGCGTCGAGGAGACGGGGGCGGAAGCCGCGGACGGTGCTGACGGCGGGACACCTGTCGGGCTGGACGGGCTGATGCGCCGCCCCGGGGCTTGGCTGGGACTGGGCGTCGGGCGGCCCGGGCGGCACACCGCGACGGTGGTGGCGGGCCCCTTCGAACGGATCGCCTGGCGCGACACGCTCGCGCAGTCGACCGCGCTGCGCGAGCTGGTCGACGAACTGCGCCCACAGCACGCCCACATCGACGATCTCCTCGCCGATGTCTTCCTGGCCGCCTACCAGGAGACGGAACCCCGGCTGCGCGAGCCCGCCGAGATGGACCCCGCCCGGCTGGCCGATCACGAGATCGTCACCGCGCTGGTGAGGTCGCCGGACTTCGCCGAACTCCGCTGGGAGACGGCGGGCGACCCCTACGCCGCCGCCATGGCCGTCCTCGTCCAGGCGACCGCTCTGCGCCGGATGTTGGTGCGGGCCTGGGACGCCCGGGAGTCGACCGGCCGTGCGGGCACGGCTCTGCGGGACGCTCAGAACGCTGCCGCTCGCGTGGGCGAGGCGCTCAGGAGGGCCGCTGCCGCAGCCGGCGAGGACGGTGCCGTGCCGGGCCCGGTCGCCGTCGCCGCACAGCGGGCGCTGGGAGCCGCCGAGGCGGCCGAGGGCACCGCCCGGCAGGCCGCGCAGGCCGCCGCCCGGGCCGTCGCCGCGGTCGCCGCCGACATCAAGGTCATGGCGCGCAACGCCACCGCGCGGGCCGCCGAAGCGGTGCGGCATGAGGCCGCGCTGCATCGGGCGTGGGGCGTCGGCCCCGGCGAGCTGGAGCGCATGTCGTTCGAGGAACGCGACCGGCTCGCCGAGCGGCTGCGCGGCGGCCGTCTCGCCCGGTGGGCCGAGCTGATCGGCCGGTTCCGGCAGATGGCCGGTGGCGAACGCGCCCGCAGGGTGGAGAACACCACCGGCGAGCTGATCGGCGTCACCCTCGGAAACGACCTCTCCCGCGTACTGCCCTCTGAACTGGCCCACCTCGGCCTGCCCGGTCTCCGCGCGGTCTTCGCCGCCCGGTACGCCGCCGGGCAGCTGATGCTCTACGACAGCCAGGGCGAGCAGAGCACCGGCAAGGGTGCCGTCGTCGCGTGCGTGGACACCTCGCACTCCATGTATGCCGAGGGCCCCGGCGGCATCACCCGGGAGGCGTGGGCCAAGGCATGCGCCTTGGCGCTGATGGACCAGGCCCGCGCGGCGGGGCGGGACTTCGTCGGCATCCTGTTCTCCTCCGCCGACGAGCTTCGCGTCTTCCGTTTCCCGGCCGGCCGGCCCGCCTCGACCGCCGCGGTCGTCGACTTCGCCGAGACCTTCCTCGGTGGCGGAACCGACTTCCAACGGCCGCTGTCCGCAGCGGCGGATGTGCTGGCGGAAGAATTTGCCGCCGTCGGCCGGGCGCGCGGGGATGTCGTCCTGATCACCGACGACGCCTGCGAGGTCACCGAGGAATGGACACGCGACTGGCGGGCCGTCAAACGCCGGCTGGACTTCAGGCTCTTTGGCATGGCCGTCAATAGTCCGGCAGCCACCGAGCACGGCTCGGTCCTGGAAGCCCTGTGCGACAACCTCCGCAATGTCGAGGACCTCACCGACGTGCACGCGGCCGCCGATCTCTTCCGGCTCGTCTGACACCGCTCGGTCGAACCGGGTACGGCCCCGACGCCGTCCGGCGTGCTCCGGGGACGGGTGCCGGGCGCCCCGACCACCGACAACCCGAAACACGCCGACCTACCGAAGGCGCGCGCGATGCCATCGTGCACCGGATGCCAACGGCGGAGCGGCGGGCGCGTGCGTGCGTGGACGGACGTGGCATGCATGGGGAACGCGCTCGGTGACGGCAAGCAGACGTTCGCCGCGCTGCGGCGGGTCGAGGCAGCGGCGCCGCAGGAGGCTCGCCGGCCCGCGCTGCGGGCGCTGACTGCCGGACTGCTGTACGGGCCGACGCGGATCGAGGGTGTCCGCGAGTTCGGGGCCCGCACCGGTGCCCTGGTCGCCTGACGTGACGAAGCCATCCGCCTGATCCCCCGTGACGGGCAGCCCGTGACCGGTGAGCAGAAATCAAGATCAGCTACAGCGACGTAAGTGTCCTCATACAGCTCACCCGCTCCCGCGTCGAAACGCTTCTGCCTATCGTGGAGCTACGAGGTCGAGGCCGCTGCCGCTCCCAGCGCGCTGGTGGCGAGCAGCTTCCACGTCACATCCTCGACCTATTCCACCGCTGCCGCCCGTCTCGGTCGGCCTGGTACCAGACCACCACCAGTCCGCAGTGACTCGACGAGCGAGGTGACGGCTCGAGGTGTAGAGGTGGGTGCATGAGCGAGAGTGCAGTTCCGCTGCCCTCGACGTACCTGGTGCGTCCGGGAAAGAGCTGTCACCTCGCCCCGAACCGATGCCGACGCATCACTCGAGCCGCCTCAGGGGCCGCCTTGGCAGAAGGGCCCCTGGCCGCGGCAGGTCGCGCCGCGTGAACAAAAAGGGGACACCACCGTATGTCGGACCACACCGTGGAACCGCCCGAGGCCGGTTGGGCGCCCAGGTGGGCAGGAGCGCTGCTGTGCCTCGTGGTGGCCGGGGTCCATGTCGTGGACCAAGGCGGTATCACCGCCACCAGGGACCCCTACTACATCGGCATCGCCTACCACGTCCTCGAGATCGCGGCCGCGGTCGCCGCGGCGCTGCTCCTGGCCGGCTGTGTCCGGGCGGGATGGCTGCTGGCGGCAGGGGTCGCCGCCGGACCCGTACTGGGCTACATCCTCTCCCGGGGGCCGGGCCTGCCCCACTACAGGGACGACGTCGGCAACTGGACCGAGCCGCTCGGACTGGCCAGCCTCGCCGTCGAAGGCGCTCTGTTCCTCCTGGCCGTTCCGCTTCTCGCCCACAGCCTGCGCCGCGGGCCAAGATGACACACTGCTCGTGACGCTGGCCCTGGTCGTGTGATCGGGCCGCCAGGCTGGGCTGCCCCCTGGCCAGGCCTCCCACGCAGCGGGGAAACCTCAGGCGGAGTAGCAAAAGCTCCGTTCAGCCGCCCAGCTTGACCGCACAGCGCACATCGTCGGCGTAAGCCTCGGGCTATTCCCAGGCCGCAAAGTGGCCGCCGACACTGTGTCCCACGTACGCGCGTATGTTCAGGAACGGACGGGTGACGTGGGCCCGGCACACCGGCCTCATCCCTGCCCCGCACGCGTCGTCCTACCGGTGGTCCCGGGCCGCTGTGGAGGCACTGGGCGCCGACGCCGTCCGGGCCGCGATGCCGTCCCCGCCGATCGGCGGCGGCACGGCAACGGACCGGATCGCCGAAGGGCTCGGCATCCCAAACGTGATACGCGAGCAGGCGAACGTCACGGCCTTCGTGGTGCGGCGGTTCGTCGACCGCGGTCCGCTGGTCAACGCGTCATGCCGTACGGCCGTGCTGCGCGGGATCGGGGCGATGGTTCCGGCCCGGGCCGTGGCCAACGACGAACTGTCCGCGCTGCTCGACACCAGCGACAACTGGATCCGCACCCGTACCGGCATCCGCCGGCGCGACTGGGCGGACCCGGGGACCGCCACCAGCGACCTCGCGATGGT
>NZ_VOGW01000114.1:11956-57085 GCF_007896895.1 Streptomyces misionensis
GGCCAGGGAGTGTCGCTGATCCGGTCCCCGGGCCGCTGGGCGTACTGGGCCCGGCCGTCGGCGCCGAACCGGTCCAGCTCGGTGGCCTTTGCTTCCTAATGCTGTTGTCAACCGGCTGCAGGGGCTGGAGGTGTGATTTGGTAGCAGCGTCGGTCACGGATCAGGGCCCACAGGACGTTGACGCGTCGGCGGGCGAGGGCGAGCACGGCCTGGACGTGCTTCTTGCCCTCAGCTCGTTTGCGGTCGTAGAACTTCCGCGAGTTCGGGTCGTAGCGGACGCTGACCAGAGCCGAGGTGTAGAAGACCCGTTGGAGTCTTCGGTGGTAGGTGACCGGCCGGTGGAGGTTGCCGCTGACCTTGCCCGAGTCGCGTGGAGCGGGAGCAACACCGGCGAAGGCCGCCAGGGCGTCCGGGGAAGCGAACTCGTCCAGGCTGCCGCCGACCGCAGCCAGGAACTCCGCGCCGAGTACGGTCCCGATACCCGGGACGCTCAGGACGATGTCTGCGAGTTCGTGCTCGCGAAACCGGCCCTCGATGAGCTTGTCCATCTCGGAAACCTGCTCGTTGAGGGCCATCACCTCCTCGGCCAGAGTGTGGACCAGCTTTGCGGTGGTCTTCTCCCCGGGAACGGCGGTGTGCTGGCGCTCGGCGGCCTCGACCACGGCCTCGGCCAGGGATCTCGCGTTGCGGACCTTGCGGTTGGCCAGCCACGTCGTCAGCCGCGAGACGCCGACCCGTCGGATCGCGGCCGGGGTCTGGTACCCCGTCAGCAGCCTGAGAGGGCCGGTGTTGGTCACGTCCAGAGCCCGTTCCAGGGCCGGGAACATGCTCAGCAGAGAGCTCCGCAGGCGGTTGACCACACGGGTGCGGTCCTCGACCAGATCGGCACGGCGCCCGGTCAGCAGCTTGAGCTCGACGGCGGCCTCGTCGCCGGGGCGGATGGGCCGCAGGTCGCGGCGCATCCTGGCCTGGTCGGCGATCACGTAGGCGTCGCGGGCGTCGGTCTTGCCCTCGCCGCGGTAGCCGTCGGCTGCCCGGTTCACCAGCCGGCCGGGGATGTAAAGGATCTCCTGGCCGTGGTTGACCAGCAGCGCCAGCAGGAGCGCGGGCTCCCCGCCGGTCATGTCGATGGCCCAGGTGACCTCGCGGCCATCGGCCAGGTCCAGGACGTCACCGATCAGCTTCAGCAGCTCGGGCTCGTCGTTGGCGATCCGCCGCGACAGCAGCGTCTTGCCGTCTGCGTCCAGAGCGATGCCGTGATGGTGGCCCTTGCCGCTGTCGATCCCCGCCCATATCCGGCTCATCGTGCTCCTGACGCGCATGTTCGTGATGTTCGTGCCACAGACGACCTCGCCGGCATTGCTCTACACAGCGACTTGTTCGCACTTCCTAATCGGCGGCCGAGTCGTCGTGGGGCGCTGGGCGGCGAAGCAAGGGAAGCCACGAGACGGCAGCCGCCTGATAGCCACACCCAGCACCCCTGGGCGACCCAACCCTACGAATGGCTCGATCAACCCGAACAAGACGGTAGAGCCGCCTGACCAGGACTTGTCCGGTCGATCATGTGTCCCTCACCTGCCTTGCTCGTTGGTCCGGGCACGGGGCGGGGAGATCTCGCGGCGTCCGGCACACCGTCCCGGAGAAGACCGACAGCCGGGCCGCACGCCTGCGCAAAGGCTCACGCGGCGGCCGGCCGCCGGGCTTCGACGAGGAGCGGTACAAGAGAGGAGCGGTACAAGAAGCGCAACACCGTCGAACGGGCCATCAACAAACCCAAGCACGCCAGAGCCGTCGCCACCCGACACGACAAACACGGACACACCTACCTCGGCACCGTCACCGCAGCAGCCCTCGTCATCCGGCTCCGCACATGATCGTCCGGACGGAACCCAGCGGGTCCGGGCCGGGATCGGGGCGACGGGGGCGGTGGTGATGCGGTGCATGGTGTTCTCCGGTGGATCGATCCGGTCCGTGGTACGTAGTAGGGCGGTCGGCGTCACGCGGGCCGGCTCAGCGTCCGCAGCGCCAGCCGGCCGCACAGCGCGGCGAGCGGCAGCTCGGCGCCGAGCGCCATGGCGACCGCGGTGGCGAAGTCGCCGCCCGGGGCCGCGGTCGTGGTGTCGAACCAGGCGTCCACCACAAGCAGCGTCGCGGTCGCGGCGGCTCCCAGGGCGTGCCGCCGGTCGCCGCGGGCGGCGAGGAGGCCGGTGGCGATCAGGCCGAGCGCCTCCAGCGCGTCGAGCCCGACCCAGGCGACCGGCCAGTGCGCCGCGGTCGCGGTGGCCGGCAGGCCGGTGGCCAGCACGTACAGCCACGGCAGCAGGGCGAGCCCGCAGGCGACCAGCAGCCACCCGGCCCGCCGCATGCCCCGCGCCGGGCGCGGCTGCTCCGGCTCTTCGCGGAGCGGGAGGACCTCGGCGCGGTCGAAGCCCTTGGCATCGGCCACTTCCTCATCGCACCAGTCCAGTTGCCGCATCGTCTTCTCCCGCTCCCCGTCGGCTCTCCCCTTCACGTGCTCCACCCTCCGCCGCGCACCAGGGCGCCGTCAGTCACGCAGGGTGCCGACCCGGGGTGGAGAAAAGTGCACCCCCGAACCGGGCGCGAGCGTCATGGCACGGGGATGGCCTGCGGCTTTACCGTTTGGCCCATGCAACTCATGACGTGGCCGCAGTTGGTGCTGGGCCGGCCGTTGCGCAGGGCGGGACACCGGACCGCGCTCGTCGCCGCCGGCCTGCCGCTCCACCTTGCCGTGGTGCCACTGTGGCTCTGGCTGCTCGGCGCGATGGCGGCGTTGACGCACGCGCCCGGCGCGGCGGCCGTGACTCCGCTGCCCGTGCTGCTCACGCTCGTGGTGACCCCCCTGCTGACCGTCGGGCAGCGGCGGCGCTACCGGGCGCTCGTCGGCAAGGACCTCCCGCGTCCCGCCGCACCCGGGCCGGGAGGCAACTGGAAGACGGCGGTGCGCCGGCTGACCGGCCGGGCCTTGTGGCGGCAGGTCTGCTACCACGCCGTGGCGGGTCCGCTGCTCGCCGTCCTGGACCTCGCCGTCCTCGCCGTCTGGGCCGCCGCTCTCGTGGCCGCCTCCATCTACGTGTGGATCTGGGCGCTGCCCCCGCAGTGGCGGGTCACCGACCTCGGGTACAGCACGCAGGCCGCGTACCTCACCGCCGGCGGCCTCGCCCTGCTGTTCCTCGGGCCCCGGCTGACCGGCGCTCTGGTGCGGCTGGAGACCCGGGCGGCCGAGGTCCTGCTCGGCCCCAGCCGCACGGAGAAGCTCGCCCGCCGGGTCGCCGACCTCGCCGAGAGCCGGGCCGGCGTGCTCGACGCCGCCGACGCCGAGCGGCGGCGGATCGAGCGCGACCTGCACGACGGAGCACAGCAGCACCTCGTCTCACTCGCCGTCAACCTGGGCCTGGCCAGAGCCACCCTCGGCGACCTGCCGGCGGACGCCCGCAAGGTGATCGACGAGGCGCACCGCCAGGCGAAGGAGGCGATCGCCGAGCTGAACAACCTGGTGCGCGGCCTGCATCCGGCCGTCCTTGAGGACCGCGGCCTCGACGCCGCGCTGTCCGGGGTCGCCGCCCGCCTCCCGATCCCGGTGCGCGTAGCGGTGGACCTGCCGCAGCGCCCCTCGCCCACGGTCGAGGCCGTCGCGTACTTCGTGGTCTCCGAAGCCCTGACAAACGTGGTCAAACACGCCCAGGCGACCCGGGCGGACGTGACGGTGGAGCGGATCGGGGAGACACTGCTGGTGGTCGTCGCGGACGACGGAGCGGGCGGCGCGGATCTCGATGCGGCCGGCGGCACCGGGCTCGCCGGGCTCGCCAAGCGCGTCGCGTCCGTCGACGGCACGTTGTCCTGCCGCAGCCCCGCCGGGGGCCCGACCGTCATCACCGTGGAGCTGCCGTGCGCGCCGTGATCGCCGAGGATTCCCTCCTGCTGCGCATCGGCGTGGTCAAGGTGCTGGAGGCGGCCGGCTTCGAGATGTGCGCGCAAGTCGCCGACGCAGAAGGGCTGCTGGCGGCCGTCGAGGAGCACCGGCCCGACATCGCCGTGGTCGACGTGCGCATGCCGCCCGGCTTCACCGACGAGGGCGTACGCGCCGCGCTGGTGATCCGCCGCCAGTACCCGCGTACCGCCGTGCTGCTGCTGT
This sequence comes from Streptomyces misionensis, assembly GCF_007896895.1. Taxonomy (GTDB): domain Bacteria; phylum Actinomycetota; class Actinomycetes; order Streptomycetales; family Streptomycetaceae; genus Streptomyces; species Streptomyces misionensis_A. The sequence goes on from NZ_VOGW01000114.1 coordinate 16,110, forward strand.
CTCAGTACGTGGAAGAGCGCTACGCCGCCGATCTGCTCGCCGCCCATACCTCGGGCGTCGGCTACCTGCTCAAAGAACGGGTAGCCGACGTCGAGGAGTTCGCCGAGGCGGTACGCCGGGTGGCGGCCGGCGGCACCGCGCTCGACCCACAGGTCGTCGCACAGTTGCTGATACGCCGGCACAGCGATCCGCTCGACCGGCTCACCCCCCGCGAGCGGGAAGTGCTAGAACTGATGGCAGGCGGCCGGTCCAACTCCGGCGTCGCCACCGAACTGGTCATAAGCGAAAGCGCCGTCGCCAAACACATCAACAGCATCTTCACCAAGCTCGACCTGCCCAAGGCCGACGCCGACCACCGCCGCGTCCTGGCGGTCCTGCGCTTCCTCGGCATCGCGACCGCGTAGTAGGCGAACCTGCCCGTGCACACCGTCCCCGCGGACCTCTCCGCGCCCGACGCCCCCGCCCGGATCGCCGCGCACGTCGGAAACCTGACCGACCGGCTCGACACCCTCGTCAACAACGTCGGCACCGCACACTTCGCCTCCCTTGCCGACACCACGGTCGACGAGATGAACACCATGTGGCACCTCAACGTCCAGGTGCCGCTGCTGCTGAGCCGGCAACTCCTGCCCGCCCTCGTGAACGCTCGGGGAAGCATCATCAACATCAGCAGCTACTGGGCCCGCAAAATGGTCGCCGGCCGTCATTCGGCCGCCTACTCCGCCACCCGCGGAGCGCTCAACTCCATGACCCGGGCACTGGCCAGCGAACTCGGCCCCCAAGGAGTCCGTGTCAACGCCATCGCTCCCGGCGCCGTCCGCACTCCCCAGTACGAACGCTCCTATCTCGCCCCCATGACCGCAGAGGAACGCACCGCACACGACGCGCAGATCGAGCACTCCTACCCCCTGGGACGCCTGGGCACCGCCGAGGACATCGCCACCGCGGCCGCCTACCTGGCTGCGTCAATCTGACGACTGGCCCCGCTTGCCGAGTGGCCAGTTCTCGCCCCGGGCCGGACGACCCCGAAGGCGACCCGGAACGTTCAGTGAGGCCTTCCCCCGCGTGGTCCACCAACCGAGACCGCTGCGGCGGCTGTGTGCCGTCCCGGCCGCCGAGCAGGTGATCCGGGCCCTGGACGGCGGGCAGGATCTGCTGTTCCCGGCCGAGTGCGGGAGCGAACCAGCGCGGCTGGGCGTCGCGCACGATGATCCCGCGCTCCCCTAGCGCAGCTCCCAGCGACCCCGACCGCTGCGCCCTGGCCTGGCTCGCCGCCGCCCTCTACACCGATACGGTCGAACGGGGCGCTGTGCGCGGACGGCTGGGGAGCGCCCGCGCCGCAGGTGCCCGCCGCGCGCCCCCTGAGGTCACGGGAGGCGGAGCAGCATGGCGGTGAGAACGAGGGCCAGCAGGGCGACGTAGCCCCGGGCGTGGACCCGGTCGGCGATACGGGGCGGCCTGCGGCGCAGCAGAATGACGACGGGCACGGCTCCCAGCAGGAGCAGTGCGACGGTCCCGAGGTCGACCGAACCGGCGGCGAGCAGGAGCGCACCGGTGTCCACCGTGTCGCCCGCCGCGGGGGTCGTCGTCAGAAAGAGCGCGCAGGCGGGGGCGCTGATGCAGAAGGTGAGGGGATTGGCGAGCGCGGTGGCGGCAGCCATCGGCAGCCCTGAGCGGCGCAGCAGCGGCACCGTCAGCACGCTGCCGCCGACGCCGAGAAACGAGGCCACCGAGCCGATCGGCACGCCGAGCGCGGCGGGGACGGCGACGGTCCCGTCCGCGGCCGGGCCGTCGTGCGCGGGGCGCAGGAAGCCCGGCCGTACGAGTACGTCCACGAGAGTGGCGGCCAGGTAGAGGACGAAGCCCCAGGTGATCAGTCTCGGGGGTGCGAACGTCGCCGCGACGGCCCCGGCGAGCCCTCCGGCGCCGAGCAGCGCCAGCAGCAGGAGGCGGCGCCGCAGTCCGGTCAGCAGCGGTCTCGGCGTGGCGGCGGTGGCGACGGCCGCGTTGACGACCATGACGAGGGAGGAGGTCGCCACGGCGATCGTCGAGGCGGCCGGGCCAGCGGCGGCGTCGGCCCAGACGACGACCGGAACGGTGACGAAGCCGCCGCCGAACCCGAAGAGCACGGTGGTCAGCCCGGTCAGCACGCCGATGGCGAGGAGGAGTACAACAGTCACCCGGCCAAGTCCAGCGGACGATCCCGGTGCCGACAATCGAAGAAAGCACCGATGCTTTCGAGTTTCGGCCCTAGGCTGGTGAGATGCGCAATGTCTCGCTCGCCGAGCTGGACCACCTGCCCGCCGAGGTACTCCCGATCGCGACCGACTACCCGCCCGGCACCTTGCTGACCTGGCACGAGCACCGGCGTGCGCAGTTCCTGTACGCGGCCACCGGGACGATGCTGGTGGAGACCGGCGAAGGGGCCTGGACGGTGCCGGGCGAGCGGGCCGTGCTCATCCCGCCCGGGACGCGCCACCAGGTGCGGATGCTGGACGTGCGGACGTCGAGCCTGTACATCGAGCCGGACGCGGTGCCGTGGTGGCCGCGCTCCTGCCGGGTGGTCGAGGTGGCGCCGCTGCTGCGGGAACTGCTCCTCGCCGCCGCGGACCTCGACGCCGACTACGCGGCCCGCGACCGGGACGGCGCGCTCGTCGCGCTGATCCTCTGCGAGCTGGCGACGCTCACCGAGGTGCCCCTGCACATCGTCCTGCCGCACGAGGCCCCCTTCGACGAGCTGTGCCGCCGCTATCTGGCGGGCCCGGACATCGCAGTCACGAACGCCGGGTGGGCGCGGGCAGCCTCGATGAGCGAACGCGCCTTCACACGCCGCTTCCGGCAGTTGACGGGCGTGAGTCCCGCCGCCTGGCGGGCCAGGGCCAGGCTGCTGGCCGCCATCCCGCTGCTCCGTCACAAGTCCGTCACGCAGGTGTCGGCGCTGCTCGGCTACTCCTCCCCGGCCGCGTTCTCCTACGCCTTCTCCCGCGCCTTCTCCGTGCCCCCGTCGTCATTGAGACACTGAGCGACGGCGAGCCGCGCCGGTCTGCGCGACCGCCGGGGCCGGCGTGGCGGTGAACGTGGCCGGTGCGGCGGTGGCGTCGGCGGGGTAGAACTCCGCGAGCCCGTCCAGCAGCCGGGCGTAGGCGTCGCGCTCGGCAGGCGGGGCTCGGTCTTGCCGTACTCCAAGGCGGACACCGCAGCCCGGCGCTCCACACCGCCGTCATGGACACAGACACGAACATCCGGAACGCGCTCGACAAGAGCGTCGAGAAGCTGGAGACTGCCGGCCGGGCCGCACACGACAAGACGACCAAGGATGTCGTCGACGAGCTCGGCAGGATGCGCTCGAACTTCCGCGACATCCACAACAGGGCCGTTGGCGCCGCCAATCCGGAATTCGCCGGGCGCGATCTCCGTCGAGCGGCCCCTGGATGATCACATCGAGGCCAACCGGACAACTAGTTGTTGCCGGCAAGCAGGTTCTTGACGCCTCGCTCCGGTTGCAACAGTGGAGTTCGTCGGCGACGGCGAACGTGACAAGGCCACCGTCGCGCGGGAACCGCGCACATCGTCCCCGCAGGACCGTTCGACCGAGCTAGTGCTGCGACCGGAAAGGTTCACCGGCTCGCGACGCCCGGCAAACCCTCCCGGCCACAGCACTAGCCGGGTTCGGGTTCGTCGTGGATGGTCAATGCTCCGGCGAGGTCGAGGTCGGCGACAGTGCCGTGTGCGCCGGCGCGGACGAGCAGCACTGCGCCGAGTGCGGTGCTCCAGAACGTCCTGGCCTCCACGTCGAGCGGTCGACGGGCCCTCCAGCCGCGACTGTCGACGAACTGGCGCACGAAGCGCTCGGATTGCCGGAACAGCAACTGGAGGTGCCGGTCGACCACCGGGGCGAGTTCGGGCTTGGAGATCCCGGCGGCGAGTGCTCGCGCGACCGACGGGAGCGAGGGCATGGCCAGTACGGCGCGGGCGATGTTGCGCCGAAATGTCGCCGCATCGGGGGCTTGGCGGCCGAGGCGCTCGATCCGTCGGGCGTCGTGCAGCAAGCCGAGAAAGGCGGCGTGCACGAGTAGCGAGTCCTTGGAGCCGAAGTAGTACGTGACCTGATTGGGGAAGACGCCTGCCGCGTTCGCGATCTCCGCGACGCTCACCTCGGCACCGGGCCGCTCCTTGCAGAGCCGGGCAGTTGCCTCAATCAGCCGACGCCTCGTGGCGCGACCGCGGTCACGTGAGCGCGCCGACGTTGACCGAGCTTCAGTCCGCTTCTTCTCCACACCGAAATTGTATGTGATACAACAAGGCCCCGTCAGCTTGTATCGCATACAAGAAAGGTTCAAGGGCATGCACCGGACTGAAGTCGTCGTGACCGGGCTCGGCGCGATCACACCACTCGGCGGAGACGTGGAGTCGACTTGGACAGCCCTGCTCGCCGGCGAGTCCGGCATCCGCGGCGGCGCCCTGCGAGGCCAAGAGGACATCGGCCTTCCCGACACCGTCGCGGGGACGATGGCAAGCGACCCCGCCGAGTCGCTGCTGCCGGTGCAGGCCAGGCGGCTGGACCGCTCGCAGCAGGCAGCCCTCACCGCGGCGGCGGAAGCCTGGGCCGATGCCGGTGCCCCGCGGGTCGATCCTGACCGGCTCGCATCATCGATCGGCACGGGCATCGGGGGCGTACGGACGCTGCTAAAGGAAGACGACGTGCTGGAGGCGGCCGGGACGCGGCGCGTCTCGCCACGCACGGTCCCGATGCTCATGCCCAATGCGGCGGCGGCGCTGATCAGTATCGAATACGGTGCACGGGCCGGGGTCTACACGCCCGTCTCGGCGTGCTCCTCCGGTGCCGAGGCGATCGCCCTGGGAGCCAGGCTCATCCGTGCCGGCGAGGCGGACGTGGTCATCGCGGGCGGGACCGAGGCCGCGATCACCCCGATCACCGTCGCCGGCTTCGTCCAGGCGCAAGCACTGTCGCGTTACACCGCTGAACCCGCGTCAGCGTCCCGGCCGTTCGCCGCAGACCGCAGCGGATTCGTCCTGAGTGAAGGCGCCGCGGTCGTGGTGCTCGAAAGCGCCGAGCACGCCAGCGCCCGAGGCGCGCGCGTCCACGCGGTACTCGCGGGTGCCGGCATCGCCGCCGACGCTCACCACATCACGGCGCCCGCTGCCGACGGCTCCGGTCAGATCTCGGCCATGCAGAAGGCCCTCGCGCAAGCCGGTTTGGCTCCCGAGCAGATCAGCCACATCAACGCCCATGCCACCGGAACTCCTGTCGGCGACATCGCCGAGGCGCACGCGATCAGGAAGGTCTTCGGCCGCGCCTCCGTGACGGCCCCCAAGGCGGCGCTCGGTCATCTCTTTGGCGCCGCCGGCGCGATCGAAGCGCTCATCGCCGTCCTCAGTGTGGAGCACGGCGTCATCCCGCCGACCCGCAACATCACCGCGGCCGGCGTCGGTCCCGACATCGATCTCGATGTCGTCGCAGAGCGACGAGACGTCCCCCAGGAAGCCGTGCTCAGCAACTCCTTCGGCTTCGGTGGGCAGAACGTCTCACTCATCGTCACCGGCGCACGGCACCACGCGTCCCGTACGGCTTCGACCACACCATGACCGGCCGCAGAAGGCCCGGGCCGACGCCAAAAAGAGCCGCCCGGCGGCGTCGCCGTCGAGCCCGATGACCACGGGCTGGGGCGCTCCCGCGGCGGCCTGACCACCAAACTGCACCTGGCGGTCGAGCAGGGGCAGAAACCCATGTCCATCGTGGTCACCACCGGGCAGCGCCGGGACTCCCCGCAGTTCGAAGCCGTTCTGGGCCGGGTCCGGGTGCCCCGACCGGGGTCGGGCAGGCCGCGCACCCGGCCGAAGCGAGTGCGCGCCGACAAGCCGACAAGGCGTACGCCTCCCGCAAGAACCGCGCCTATCTGCGGCGCCGGGGCATCCGTTGCGCCATCCCGGACAAGGCCGACCAGGCCCGCAACCGCAAGAAGCTCAGCTCTCGCGGCGGTCGGCCACTCAAGTTCGACCCGGGACTACAAAGGCTCGGCACGCGGTCGAGTGCGGCATCAATCGGCTCAAAAGGCACCGTGCCGTGGCTACGCGATACGACCAACTTGCGGTCCGCGACGAGGCAACCGTCCTCGTCGCGGCCATCAACGAGTGGCTGTGACCAGCGTTTTCACCAGGGACGCGGGAGGGCCGTCAGCGGTGGCCCAGCACGTTGACCACCCGTCCGCTGGGGTCACGGACGAAGAACCGCCGCACGCCCCACTCCTCGTCCTGCAAGGAGTGAATGATCTCCGCGCCGCTCGCCCGCATGACCGCATAAGCCGCATCCACGTCGTCCACCTCGACACTCATGTCGGGGGTGAGGGGCGCGGTCTTGTCGCCGGTCATGACGCTGATTTGCGCTGCCGGGCTGGACGGGGACGCGAGCGTCATGATCCAACCGTGGTTCATGACCTCCTCGAAGCCCAGTAGGCCATAGAACTCCCGGCTCTCCTGCGCGGCCTCCGACTGGATGTTGGGCACGACACGGCGAACGGCCATCGGCGACTCCAAACGAGAACGACAGTGTCTCTGCCTCCCCAGGAGTACTACGACACATCCACCGCCGCACACACTTTCGATACACGCCCCGGTAGGGGCAGTTGTGCCCGACGGCCCCGCCAGCGGCGTACGCCCTCCTCTCCGTCGGCGTCCGCACCGACGACCTCGATACCGTCCTGAGCGCCCAGACACCCTCGGGAGCCCGGTCGAGTTCGTCGAAGGCGGGCTCGGACGAAGCCCCGGCCCCGGCCCGGCAGGGTCAGGTGCCGGCGCTCAACGCGGGCTGCGCCGGCTCCGGTAGGCCGCGACGCTGGCCCGGTGTGAGCAGGTTCGGGTGCAGTACTGCTTCGAGCCGTTGCGCGAGAGGTCCACGAAGGTGGCCCGGCAGGTCGGCCCGGCACATACGCCGAGACGAGCGGGACCGAGCGTGGCGATGACGGAGGCCAGTGCGCTGAGCGTCGTCGCGGCAAGGTGCGCCGCGCAGCGGTCGGTGTCGGAGGTCACCTCGGTCCACCAGCGGCCGTCCTCGTGGCGCAGTACCGGGGTGGCGCGGCTGCGACGCAGACCGTCGTTGATCAGAGCCGCGGCTTCGACCGCGTCCGCGTTCGCCCGTTCGAGCACCTTACGCACCGTCTCGCGCAACGCACGTACTTCCGCCAGGTCGGCGCGGGTGAGATGCCGCAGACCGGTCCCTCGGTTCGCGGCCGAAGTCGGACGCTCAGCCGCGGGATGGTCGTCAAGGAAGTCCCGGAGCTGCTCCACGGACTCGAGCGTGTCCTCTCCCTTGACCGGCCTCAAGGTGTTGGCCAGGTCGACGGCCGTCTGGACCACCAATGGGCTGTAATACGCATCCGGCATTTGACGTGTCTCCTCACTGCTCCGTAATGTTACACGCAAAGGAGCTTTCGCATGTCACAACGTACCCGGCAGGGGACGTCGTCGCAGACGATCCCGTCTGGAGGGGCCCCGGCACCGGAGCGAACCGACGCCCCGGACGGGCGTCGGCTGGGGCTGTCTTTGGGGATGCTGGTGCTGCCGATGTACGTGGCACTGGGAGCGCCGTCGGTGGCTCTGCCGGCCATCGGCCGCGCACTCGCGGTGCGGTTCGGGGCCACCGCATGGATTCTCGCCGCGTGGTCGCTGACCTCCGCGCTCGCGATGCCGGTCACGGGACGGCTGCTGGTCCGCTGGAGCCCCTTCCAGGTCCTCGTCGCCGGGGTCGTGGCGCTCGCCGCGGGCTCCGCCCTCGCCGGAGCCGGGCCGGAACTGCCCGTCGTGATCATCGGCCGACTGATCGGCGGTGCCGGGGCGGGCGCGACCGTGATCGCCGTCTTTGCCGCGGCCACCGCCCTTCCCGGGCGGCAACGGAATCGCGCCGTGGGAATCATCGCGGCCGCCGGCGCGACGGCGTCGGGGTGCGGGACGCTGTTGGGCGGGGCGGTGACCGCATGGCTCGGGTGGCGTGCCGTGCTCGCGATCCCGGTCCTCGCACTGCCTCTCCTGCCGGCCGCCTTGCCGATCAGGCGCGCGCCGACGCGGAGCGGTAGCGGCGAGCGAAACGGCTCGACCGGGCGAGTCGATATCGTCGGCGCGGCCGTGCTGTCGGTACTCGCCGGCTCCTTGATCACGTTGCTGCAGGCCCACTCGGTCGGCCTGCCCGCTGCGGTCACGCTCGTCGTGGCTGCCGCCGGGGCGCTCGCCGCCGCGGGGCTGTGGTGGCGCGTGCGAAGCACGCCCGACGGGTTCGTGCCTCGGCGGGTGATCGCATCCCGCGGCTTCCTGGCGGCCGGGCTCATCGGCGGGACCGTCTTCGCCGGCTACTACGGGGTGCTGTTCCGCGCCCCGTCTCTGATCGAGCAGGCCACGGGCGGTGGCCCCCTGGAAGCCGGCTTGCTCTTGGTCCCGGCCGCCACCTGCTCGGTGCCGGCCGGGCGGCTGGTCGGCACCTTGACCGACCGGTTCGCCGGCTGGCAGGTGTCGGCCGGGCTTGCGGCGCTCACCGTCGTCGGCGTGCTCGTGGTCGCGATCTTCACCGGGCCGATCCCGATCGTCGTCGGCACGGCGTTGGCCGTCTGCGGGTTCGCCGGCGCCCAAGCCGTACTGGTGAGCCTCGCGCCGGACCTGGTCGCCGTTCACGACCGCGACACCGCACAGGGCTTGCTCAACTTCGTGAACGCGCTGGGTGGCGGGATCGGTCCGGCCGTTGTCGCGGGTCTGTCCGGCATCGTGCCGGTGCCGGTGGCCCTCGCCGTGCTCGCGGCACTCCCCCTGGCCGGACTCGTCCTCAGCCTGACCCGGCGCCCTACCGCCGACCGCTGCCCCGGCCCCGACGCCACCCGTGGGACCCGCGATGACGGTCCACCTGCATCTGATCCGATAACGCCTTGACCAGTAAGGAGCCTTGCCATGTCCGCCGAGCCGTTCGAGGTCAGCATCACCGAAGCCGAGATCGCGGACCTGCGTGAACGATTGCGACGGACACGGTGGCCCGAGCGCGAGCCGGTGGACGACTGGTCACAGGGTTTGCCGCTGTCGTATGCGCAGGAGCTTTGCCGCAGTTGGGCCGAGGACTACGACTTCGGGTTCGCCGAGCGGCTCAACGTGTTCCCGCAGTACCGCGACACGATCGACGGGCTGGGCATCCACTTCCTGCACGTCCGCTCGCCTGAGCCGGACGCGTTCCCGCTCGTGCTCACGCACGGGTGGCCGGGTTCGGTGCTCGAGTTCCTGGAGGTCCTCGGCCCGCTGACCGACCCGCGCGCGCACGGCGGTGACCCGGCGGACGCGTTCCACGTGGTCGCGCCGTCGTTGCCCGGGTACGGCTGGAGTGACAAGCCGTCGACGACCGGGTGGGGCATCACTCGCACCGCGCGCGCCTAGGACACGTTGATGGTCTCGCTGGGTTACGAACGATACGGCGCGCAGGGCGGGGACTGGGGTTCGGCGGTGTCCGCGGCGCTGGGCGAGGTGGCGCCCGAGCGGGTCGCCGGCGTGCACGTGAACCTGGGATCCGTGGCGGCGGGCACGTTCGACGACCCAACGCCCGCGGAACTGGCGAACCTCGAGGCCGAGAACGAGATGCAGCGCACCGGCCGGGGGTACTCGGCGATCCAGGCGACCCGGCCGCAGACGCTCGGCTACGGCCTCGCCGACTCCCCGTCGGGGCAGGCCGCCTGGATCGCCGAGAAGTTCTGGGCGTGGACGGACAACGACGGCCATCCCGAGGACGCGTTGTCGCGGCAGACGATCCTCGACGAGATCTCGGTCTATTGGTTCACCGCGTCGGCCACGTCGTCGGCGCGCCTGTACTGGGAGAGCTTCGCCAACTTCCGGGACAAGGTGACCGCGCCATCCGGGCTGTCGGTCTACCCGCGCGACATAACCCGCCCGTCGAGGCGGGAGGCCGAGCTGCGGTTCACCGACCTGCGCTGGTTCGAGGAGTTGCCGCATGGTGGCCACTTCGCCGCGCTGGAGCAGCCGGAGTCGCTGGTCAAGCAGGTACGCGGGTTCTTCCGCCTGTTCCGCTGACCGTCCGTGCCAGCCTCTGGGAAGCCCGCGCCCGGGGGATGGTCCTGCCCCTCCCCCGGGTTGCCGGCAAAACGACGGCCACGCTCGGCGAGCGGACGCCGGCGATCCCCCCTCGAACGAGGAGTCGGCTTCGAATGGCGAAGCAGCACTACGGTGCGAGACATGTCGGTGCTCATAGCGGCCCATCGGCGAGCCGATCGAGCAGATCGACGGCATCGTCACCGGGGCCCCCGGGGGCGCTCACCTCCGGCGCCGGCCCCCTTCCGGTCTTCGTCGCGGTACATCCCGACCGCTACGTCGCGGCGGTGTTTCGCCTCCGCCGGCGGAAGTCCGGCTCTGCCGCCCGCTCAGCGCAGCAGCGCGTCGAGGAACGGGCTGGACAACACGTGGTGGGGGTCGAGTCGGTCGAGAATCGCGACCGCCTGGTCCCAGCCCGGCCCGCCCCCGGCGCGCTGGCTGGCGGGGATGGCACGGGTGAGGACGTCTGGGTCGGACCACGCGGCGGTGTCGCTGTAGGCCCAGCCCTTGGACCATTCCACGCGAACCGTCGCCCGGTCCCCGTCCAGGGCCAGGAGGAACTGCTCGATGTCGCGGTAGAAGCGGTGCAGGGCGGGTGTCGTCGGCAGGGAGAGGACGTCAAACCACACGGCGGTGTCGACGTCCGGCCGGTCGGGGCGCGGCCGCAGGGCGGACAGCAGCGGGGGCCGCGCGCCGGGAACGCCGCACACGAGCGGGTCCTCCAGACCGGTCACCCGGATCTCCACCTGGCCGTTGACCGGGTACTCGCCGCGCGCCGCGTACCGGGCGAGCAGCGTGCGGTAGAAGCCGGTGAACTGGCTGACCACCCACTGCAGATCGGCGCGGCGGGTGAGGACGGCGTAGCCGTTGGCGGTCTCGCGCAGCGTGGTGGGCCGCACGTACTGCAGCAGGTTGCGGGAGGCCCCCCACAGATCAGAGCGCAGACCGCCTGCCAGCAGGTGGGTGAGCACGTCGCCGGTCAGCACGTCCCGCACGAGGGTCCCCGAGAGCAGGACGTCGGTGATGTCGCCGGTCAACGCGACCTTGGCCAGCAGGTACTGGACCTGCCCGAAGAGCGGCGCGCTCGCCCACGCCCCGGAGACCAGGTCCCCGGCCAGCCGGGCCACCGGCTCGGGGAGGGAGTCGGAGAACGGGTAGTTGTACGGTTCGTCGACCGCGCGGGCGGTGAGCGGCCGCTTCGGGGCGACACTCCAGACCTTCAACCAGGGGCAGTCGGTGAAGGCGAACCAGATCGCCTCGACCCGGCCGGTGCGGTCCACGAAGTTGGCCAGGGTACGCGTGCCGGCAGGAGCACCGGGGGCGGCGAACAGCTCGGTGGCGGGGATGTCCAGAATGGACTGGCAGCGCAGATGGTGGTCGGTGCCCACCCGCACGACGGCCTCGGTGACGAGCGAGCGGCCGAGGTGAGTGAGGAGCGCATCACAGTCGGGCTCGGCTCGGCCGACGGTCCGCAGGACGTAGCGGCCGGCGGCGTCGTCCCAGACGACCACGGTCAGCTCGGTGACCAGGTTGCTCAGCGAGCCGTAGCCGTGGCCGGACGACGGGCTCTCGCCGACGGCGGGAACGGCCGTGCCGTGCGCGCCGATGGCAAGTGCGCCACCGACCGACAGATCGCCGGGTGCCGGCGCGGAGGCGACCCCGTATCCGCCCTCGCCGGCGAACGCGAGCAGCGTCTCCAGCGAGGCGCCGGCCTGGGCCCGGACCCGGGCCGACCCGTCGGCGGCCTGCTGCTCCAGCGACATCGCCGTGAGGTGTGCGGTGGTGTCCAGCAGGACGACCCTGGCCGCGGCGGGTGTGCCGTCGGCCACCGTGAGGGGGGCCCAGCCATGCCGCTGCCCTTGCGCGCGTACGGTCCAGCCGGCGCCGTAGGCCCAGTTGACGACGTCGAGCACCTCCTGGGGGCTGCGCGGCGCGCACGTCCACAGCTGGTCGCTACGAATCTCACCGGCCCAGTTCTCGTAGGCGCGCTGATAGACGTCGATCCCGGCCGGGAAGCCCGGCGGCGCTGCCGAGGCCGCGTAGGCGCTGCCCGGCCGGACCAGCCCGCGCAGCAACCAGACCGCGCCGCCCGCGGCGGCCGACGACGCGAGCAGCCTGCGCCGCGACAGCCCGCCGCCCTGGTTCGAAGGACCGTCCGTCATCCCCGCACCCCTCTGACCCGCGCTCCGAACCGGCCCTGCCGGGCCGGTCGAGCACGCACGTTACCCAGCGAAGAAGGCCCCGCGGTCATACGTTCTACCTATTCACTTGAACGAGTGAATGACCTGCGAACCGGCCCCTCCTGGGGACTCCTGCCATGCAAGACGCCTGCCCGGCCCGCCCGCTGTAGGCGAGGGCTATCGGGGGGCGAGGGAGATCGGACTGCGGTGGCCTGGCGACAGCTCGGGCCGTTGCCAGACGTCGGCGAACAGCACGTCGTCCAGAGCCGGGCCGGGGCCGTCGCCGTCGCGCTCTGACCACGGCGTCCGTCGACGCGGTCGTCCCCGCCCACCCCGAAGTCGACTGGGAGCGGCTGCGCGTGGTGGAGAAAGCCCGGCGCTCTCCGCTGGCATCGCTGCGCCAGGAACCGACACCCGCGTAAGCCTGCCGAGGGTGCAGCCCTCCGCACCCGGGCCCGTGGTCGCGCCGGGTGCGGAAGGTGGTCACACGGCCCTGGGGGCGCGCCGCCTCCCAGCGGTCCAGGCGTTCGTAGAGGGCGCGGACGAGGCGGGCGCGGTTCTGGCGCAGCGCACGATCCCCTCGGTCGTCGCGGACAGCCGGCCTTCCGCCTCGCGCAGGACGACGCCGGCGAGCGCCCGGGGGCCGTTGTCCTTTGGCAGTTGGGCGGCGCGGCGGCGGACGTCGGAGGCGACGGCGCGGTCGTGGCCGGTGAGCTGGAGGGCGATCCGCTCGTAGTCGCGTTCGACGAGCGTGTCCGGGCCGGTTAAGGCCAGGACTGCCAACGCTTCGCAGCCATGGCCGGCGAGAACTGGTCCGACTACTTGCCCGCGACTCGCCCGCGCCCGCACCAAACGACAGGACGGGACGTGGCGGAAAGGAGTTGAAGGAGCGGCCCCGAGTCGAGGTCGTCCGGGAACATGAAGCATGCATCCGGATGACTGGCACCTCACTCAGGACGTCGACGCCTTCCTCGCCCGAGCTGGGCACTTCCTGCGCTCGCGCGCCGCCCTGCATAACACGCCGCTGACGGACATCGAGAAGCTGCGGACCCACAGGGCGGCCGAGTCCGACGACGAAGCCGCCGTTTTCGGCCGACTGGAGTCACAGGGTGAGGTTCTCGCGATCTTCTATCTCACCCCCCTCGGCCGCCTGGGCCTCACTCCGCTCTCCGCCGAGCAGACCGACACCCTCGCTGCACACCTGGCAGGTCTCGGTCACTCACCCGCCCAGGTCATCGCGGAGCACGACACCGCTGGCGCCTTCTCGGAGTCATGGCAGAAGCACACGGGCGCGGCGTCGGAACCTTTCTGGAAGACGCATCTCTACCGTCTCGGCACGCTCACCCCGCCGCAGCCGCGCCCGGAGGGCCGGGGCCGCCTCACGGGCCGTGAGGACCGTGACCACATCATGCGCTGGTGCCGTGAGTTCTGCGTCGACGTCGGGGAGCAGCGTTCCATCGACTTGATCGACGCCGGCTCCTGGGACGACTCGCGTTTCGGCGACAGGCACTTCATGTTCTGGGAGACCCCGCAGGGCGTCCCCGTCTCGATGGCGGCCTCGACCTCGGTCGTCGGCGGCATGGTCCGGGTGGATCCCGTCTATACCCCGGCCCACTTCCGCGGCCGCGGCTACGCCGGTGCGGTGACCGTCGAGGCGAGCAGAGCCGCACAGGCCGCAGGGGCGACGGACGTCGTCCTGTTCACAGACCCGGACAATCCCACGAGCAACGCCCTCTACCAGCGCATCGGCTACGTCCATCTCGCCGACTTTGCCGGATACAGGTTCTCCTACGGCGCACCAGAGGCCGGATGACCGGCCTCTGGACAACGGCCCAGGAATGCTCGCCAGTAGCTCCCGCATCGGAGATACGGCGGGCTTTGCGCACCATCTGCCGCGGACCGCTGCGCGAATAGCGCATGAACCGAAATACTGTCTCTTCGCCAGCAGGTCCGCGGGACGAGCGAGGTGATCGTCGGCGCAGTCGCCGGCTCCCTGACCGCGCCGCGGACACTGCTGTTCGTCCGGTTCGACGGCGAAGGATGCCTGCAGTACGTCGGCCGCACCATCGCCCTCGCCCGCCAGACGGGCGCCGAGGACACAGCTCAGTGGCAGGCACCCAGCCGGGCGCTACCCGCAAGAGCGCCCCGGCGTCCGGCCAGGCCCTCGGAATGTCGACCTCACGCAGCGGGTCGATGGGGTCCGGGACCGCTCTTCCGTCGGGCGATATGCCGTCCTCGTGACGGTGAGCCTCTTCCAGCCTCATGCCGGCGCGTGGTGAAGGACGAGGACGGCCTTCACGATCTTGGTGATGCGGTTGGTGCTGCGGCGGAGTTTCCGCGGGAGCCACCGGTCCTTGAGGGTGGCCATGGCCTGCTCGCCAAGGCAACGGATCTTGGCGTGGGTGGTGTTGTGGCGGCGTTTCCACTGCTCGAGGCAGCGACCCGGCGGACGGCCGGGCGGATCGTCAAACCGGGCGAGTGGGGGCGTCGGCGGAGGAGCCCGGCACGGTCTGCGCGCTGGGCCCGGCTCCATGTCCAGCCCTCGTCGCCGGCGTCGGCCAGCCGCAGCCGAAGGCGGCCTCCACGAAGCACTGGTGGTACGCCGCCTCCGCGCCCTGACGCAGGGCCTCTCGCAGGGCCGCCGGGGCCGGTGGCACTCGCCGGGACCATCCGTCGCGCAGCAGTGACACGGCGAACCCGGCGAGAAAGGCGTCTCCGCAGCCCATCGTGTCGGAGACGGAGGCGGGGTCCGCAGCGCGGGCCGGCGCGACGGCCGTGGTCCGGCCGTCGTACGCGATCGCCCCGTGCAGCCCGCGGGTGGCCAGCGCCATCCCGGCCCCCCGGTCCACGGCCTCGGCGAGCAGGGCACGGGTGGCGGCCTCGTCCAGGTGTGAGCACGACAGCAGCGCGAGGTCCAGGTGCGGGCAGACGCGGTCGAGATAGGCGGGTGTACGGAACTCCTCCTCGTCGGAGAAGTCGAAGCTGAGCAGTGGGCCGGCCGCCGCGAGCAGCGGGAGTTCGGCCTCGGTGCCGGAGTAGACGCTGGAGTGCACCAGGCTGAAGGAGGCTGCGTACGCGAGCAGGCCGGGGGTGACGGGGACGGGGGCGTGGACGGCTGCATCGCCGGGCTCGTAGCCGAGGAAGACCCGGTCACCGTCCCGCACGTGCAGGGTGGAGACCGACGTCGCGCCGTGGCGCACGACGCTGTGGTCCACGGTGACGCCCTGCGCCGCCACGGCCGCGCGCAGTCTGGTGCCGAGGTCGTCGTCGCCGAACACCCCCGCATAGGCCGCGTCCAGGCCGAGCCGGTGGGCGTAGACGGCGACGTTGACGCAGTTGCCGCCGGGGTAGTCGGTGCCGCGGTCCACGAAGCGGTCGATGGTGTTGTCGCCGAAACCGAGGACTTTCATCAGGGTCTCCCGAGGCGCGGGCGCGGTACGCGGGGGCACAGCACCCGCCGTGGGCGCGCCGGTGCCGGGCACCGGCGCGCGGGGCGGATGGACGAGGAGGAACCGGTCGGAGGGTTCAGTAGTCCATGACGCGGTAGTAGCGGCGCAGGTCGAGTGAGTGGTCGCGGACCCGCTCGAGGTGCTTGCTGACCCGGTCCATCACGGTGTCGAGCACCAGCGGGGCGAGCAGTCCGCGGAACTCGGGGCTGATGCCCTCCAGGGGATAGTCGCGGGTGTCGAAGACGGTGACGTCCTTGGAGACGCGCTTGGCGAAGGCCTCGGCCCGGTCGGTCAGCGCCCGGGTCTCGTCCTCACCCTGGAAGACGATGACGCTGGTGTTCTCCTCCAGCAGCTCCAGCGAGCCGTGGAAGAACTCCGCGCTGTGCACACGGGTCGTGCGCAGCCACTGCATCTCCTCGAGGATGCACATGGAGTACAGGTAGGTGAATCCCCACAGGTTTCCGCCGCCGATGAGGAAGTGGTAGTCGGTGTCCTTGTGGGTCTCGGCGAAGTCGGACGCCACCGGCTCGGCCTGCCGGGCGACGTCGACCAGGACGCGGGGCAGGACGCCGAGCTCGTCGGCGAGGCGCTCGTAGCCCTCGAACTCGCCACGGCGGGAGAGCAGCCGGCCCATGAACAGCAGCAACTGGACGTCGAACGGCCAGGCCTTGGGCTCGGAGACCAGCGCGGTGTCGACGTTCTGGGCGACGGGTGAGTCGGGGTAGCCGGTGAAGCCGATCGTGTGGGCGCCCCGGGACTTGCAGTAGTCGATGGCGCGGAGGCTGTCATCGGTGGTGCCGGAGACGGAGGTGAAGACGGCGATGGTGCGCTCGCCGAGGCGGGCGTCGCCGGAGACGACGAGTTCGGCGGCGACGGCGGCCCGGACCGGCAGCACCGAGGTGCGCCGGGCGAGGTGCTCGTAGGGCCACATCTGCGCGTACGTGCCACCGGCGCCCACGAGGAGGACGTTGTCGTAACCCTCGTCGGCCAGACGGTCGACGAGCTTCTCGATCTGGGGACGCAGCGCCAGCAGGCTCTTCGTCTGGGAGACGAACTCGGCTTCGTTGAACTTGAGCACGGTGATGACTTCCTCAAGGGTTGTTCCGCACCGGCCGGCGTGTGCCGGTGAACCGGTGTTTCGGGGGGCGCGGGGACCGGAGCGGGTCAGGCCGCGCGACGCCGGGAGAACAGCACGTTCGCCCCGGCGATGATCAGACCGCCGACGAAGATCAGCGTTCCCATGACGTTGACCTGCGGGGGCACGCCGGTACGGCTGGCGCTGTACACCCACAGCGGGAACGTGACCGTACGGCCGGCGTTGAAGCTGGTGATGACGTAGTCGTCGACGGACAGGGCGAAACAGAGCAGGGCGCCGGATGCCACGCCGGGCAGCAGCATCGGCAGGGTGACCAGCCGGAACGCTGTCCACGGGCCGGCTCCCAGGTCGCGGGCGGCCTCCTCGAGCGTCGGGTCGTGCCCCGCCATGCGCGCCCGCACGGTGATGGCGACGTAGGGGATGCAGAAGGCCACGTGCGCGATGACGATCGTCCAGTAGCCGCGCGGCACGCCCAGCACGATGAACAGCGACAGCAGCGCGGCGCCGAGGGCGATCTCGGGAGCCGCGATGGCGGCGAACATCAGCAGGTCCACCGAGCCCCGGCCGCGGAAGCGGTGCCGGCCGAGCGCCAGCCCGATCGGGGTGCCCAGGAGGGTCGCGACAACGGCGACGACCAGGGCGATGGTGAGGCTGTTGACCAGGGCGGAGGTCAGGTTGGGGATGGCGAACAGGTGCCGGTACCAGTTCAGGGTGAAGCCCTGCCAGGTGAAGTTCACCTTGCTGCCGGTGTCGTTGAACCCGAACAGAATCATGACCGCGATCGGCAGCAGCAGCCAGGCCAGCACCAGCACGGTGTACAGGGTCAGCGTGGGGCGGCGCCGTGGGCGCCCGGTGCGCCGGGTGCGCGGTGCGGTGGGCGCGTCGGCCACGGGGGCGGCGGTTGTGGTGGTCATCGCGCTGCCGCCTCCAGGACCTCGTCGGTGCCCAGGGTCCGGGCGTAGGTGAACACGGCCAGCAGCAGTGCGCCCATGAGGACGAAGGACAGGGCGGAGGCGCCGGGGTAGTCGAGATTGGTGAAGTACTCGGTCTGGATGATGTTGCCGATCATCGTGGTCGAGGGGCCGCCGAGGATGCCGGCGTTGACGTAGTCGGCGCAGGCCGGCACGAACGTCAGCAGCACGCCGGCGAAGACGCCGGGCAGCGACAGCGGCAGCACCACGCGCAGGAAGGTCCCCGCCCGGGAGGCGTACAGGTCGGTGGAGGCCTCGATCACCTTGGGATCGACCCGTTCCAGGGCCACGTACACGGGCAGCACCATGAACGGCAGGAAGTTGTAGGTCAGGCCGCCGATCACCGCGTAGGGCGTGGCCAGCAGGTGGAAGTCGGCCGGCAGCAGGCCGATGTCCTTCAGCGGTCCGAGCAGGACGCCGTGGTCGGCGAGCACGACGTTCCAGGACTGGGTGCGGATGACGAAGGACACGAAGAACGGCAGCAGCATCAGGAAGAGGAACACCGACTTGTGCCGGCCGGCCCGGAAGGCGATCCAGTAAGCCACCGGGTAGCCGACGGCGGCGCAGGCGACGGTCGCCGCGACGCCGTAGACCAGGGACCGGACCAACTGCACGTGGTAGGTGCGGACCATGTCGGCGTAGGTGCCGAAGTGGAACGTCTGGCGGAAGCCGTCGATGAAGTTGCCGGTCTGCAGCGAGAGCGACACCATCACGATCACGGGGGTGACGAAGAAGGCCGCCAGCCACAGCCAGCCCGGGAGGATCATCAGATAGGGGCCCAGTGCCTCCCCGGGGCGACGGCGCCGCCGGGTCAGGCCTGGTAGATCGGTTCGAACAGCGCGTTCCACTGCTTCTCCTCCTCTTCGTCGAGCACCCGCAGACGGCGCAGCTTCGACTGGTCGGCCTTGGTCGGGAAGACCAGGGGGCTGGTGCTCAGGGCGTCCAGCACGGTGCGCCGCTTGCCGGTGGCGGCGTCCGCGTCGCGTGCGACGACCCGTTGCGCGGCGGGCACGGGGCAGACGAACTGCACGGTCTCGCTGATCTTCGCGGCGACCTCGGGCCGGTAGGCGTAGTTCATGTAGGTGAGCGCGTCGACGGGGTGGGCGGCCGTCGACGGGATGCAGAGGTTGTCGGTCCAGAGCAGACCGCCCTCGTCCGGGATGACGAACTCCAGTCGCGAGCCGCTCTGGTTGGCCTGGAAGACGTCGCCCGAGTACACGAGCGAGGCCGCGAGGTCGCCGCGCTGGAGGGAGGACTGGTAGGTCGAGGTGGAGTAGGAGCGGACCATGCCGGCGTCGCGCTGCTTGCGCAGCCAGGCCGCCGCCTTGCGCCAGTCGGCATGGGTGGATGTCTCCGGGTCCACCCCGACTGCCAGCAGTGCGATGTTGCCCATCTGCACGGGGTCGTTCCACATGCCGACTCTGCCGCGCAGCCTGGGGTCGAGCAGGTCCTGCCAACTGGTGATCTTCCGGCCGACGCGGGCCGGGTCGTAGCCGATGCCGGTCATGCCGGACTGCCAGGGGACGGTGTAGACGTTGCCGTGGTCGAAGGACGTGTTCTTGAACGCGGCTCCGCCGTACCGCGCGAAGTTGGGCAGGCGGCTGTGGTCGAGCGGGGCCAGGTAGCCGAGTTCGATGTACTTGCCGAGGTAGCTGTCGCCGCCGACGACCATCAGGTCGTAGCCGATGCCCTGGCCGGAGGCGAACTCCGGCTGGATCTTGCCGAACCAGGAGGCGCTGTCGTCGATCAGCTCGTTGTACGTGACCTCGATGCCGCTCTCGCGGGTGAAGGCGTCGAGGGTGGGGTGCTTGCTCTGGTCGGCCGGGTCGACGTCGATGTACTGCGTGTAGTTGACGAAGTCCAGCTTCCCGGACCGCTTCTTCCCGGCCCAGAAGTCGGTGACGGCGGCGGCGATCTCCGCCTTGCCGGTGGGGACGTGCACGCGGGCGCCGGGGACGCTGCACGCGGCGAGCGGGGCCAGCGCGGCGGCGCCGGCCGCGGCCCGCAGCAGGCGGCGCCGCGTCCAGTCTTGCGGGGCCAGCGCGCGCGGCCGGGGTGCGAAGGGTGTGAAGTGCTCGGGCATGGTGGTTGGTCCGCCTCTCGTCAGCGCGAGGTGAGGGAAACCGGGTCCGCGACGGCCGTCGCCGCGGGGGCGGGGGCGGGGTTGAGCAGGTAGGAGTGGTCGGTGGCCCAGGACAGCCAGACGGTGTCGCCGCGGGACGGAGATGCGCAGGCGGTGCCGTCGTTGGGCTGGAAGACCGTCATCTCCGCGCCGGTGCTGGTGTCCACCGTGTAGCTGGTGGAGGTGCCGAGGTAGACCACCTCCCGGACGGTGCCGCGGACCTGGCTGGCGCTGTCGGCCGGCCCGGTGGTCAGAGTGATCTTCTCCGGCCGCACGGTGAGTTCCACGGCCTCGCCGGCGGCGAGGGAGCCGCGCAGCGGGACCGTGACGCGCTGGCCGCCGCCGAGGTCGAGCACCCCGGTCCCGGCCGCCACGGAGGTCAGCGGGCCGCCGATCAGGTTGGAGGTGCCGATGAACCCGGCGACGAACGCGGTGGCGGGCCGCTCGTACACCTCCTGCGGCGGGCCCACCTGTTCGACCAGGCCCTGGTTCATCACCGCGATCCGGTCGGACATGGTCAGCGCCTCGGCCTGGTCGTGCGTGACGTAGACGAAGGTGATGCCGACTTCGCGCTGGATGCGCTTGAGTTCCAGTTGCATGGTCTGGCGGAGCTTGAGGTCCAGGGCGCCGAGGGGTTCGTCCAGGAGCAGCGCGCGAGGGCGGTTGACCAGGGCGCGAGCCAGGGCGACGCGCTGCTGCTGGCCGCCGGAGAGCTGGCGGGGGCGGCGGTCGGCCTTGTCGGCGAGTTCGACGGTGCGCAGGATCTTCTCGACCCGGTCGCGGAGCTCCTCCTTGGGCACGCGCTTGCGGCGCAGTCCGAACGCCACGTTGTCGGCGACGCTCAGGTGCGGGAAGAGGGCGTACGACTGGAACACCATGTTGATGTCACGCCTGTTGGCGGGCACCCCGACCATGTCGCGGCCGTGCAGCAGGATCTGCCCGGAGGTCGGCTCCTCGAAGCCGGCGATCATCCGCAGGGTGGTGGTCTTGCCGCAGCCGGAGGGGCCGAGGAGCGAGAAGAACTCGCCCTCGCCGATGGCGAGGCTGACGCCGCGGACGACCGCCGCGTCCCTGGCGCCGGCGCCGCCGAAGTCCTTGACCACATCGACGAGGCTGATGGCAGGGCCAGCGGACGTCGGCGGCGGGAGGGTGTCGGTTGCCATCCGTGGTACCTCCGGTGTTCGGGCGTGGGATCGGGGCGGCCGCGGGCGGGGGGCGTGCCGCGGCGACCGGCCGGGGAAAAGGCGGGCGGGGTGGCGTCGGTGCGGTTTGATAACGTTACCAACGAGCCAGACCTTACCCACGGACGGCCATCGCCCGTCAATGGTTGAATGGCTTCGAATTTTCATCGGCCGGTTCCCCGGCCCCCGCCGAGCCGTCACTCACGAGAGACCACCGATGCCCAACACCCCACGGCCGCCGCGTCGCGTCACCATCCCCGACGTCGCCCGGCACGCCGGCGTGGGACAAGCCACCGCCGCCCGGGTCCTGGGCGGGTACGGCTCGTCCAGCGCGGCCACCCGGGAACGGGTGCTGGCCGCCGCCGCAGAACTGGGTTACAGCACCAACGCGGTGGCCCGGAGCATGATCAGCGGACGCACCCACACCCTGGGCGTGGTCGTCGCGGACGTGGAGAACGCCTACTTCGCCCGTGCGGTGCGCGGCGTCACCGACGTCGCGGCCAAGGCCGGCCTCCAGGTCGTCCTCGCCAACAGCGACGAGAAGGGCGACACCGAGAAGTCCGCGGTGCAGATGTTCATCGAACGGCGGGTGGACGGCCTGGTCGTGGCCCCTGCCGCGGCCGACCACGAACACCTCGACAAGGCCGTCGCCGCGGGCATCCCCGTGGTCCTGCTGGACCGTGCGCTCAGCGGCGCCACGCTGGACACGGTCGTCGTGGACAACCGTGGCGCCGCCGAGGCCGCGGTGTCCCGGTTCACCGAAGCGGGGCACACCCGCATCGCCGTGGTCACCTCGGCCTCCCCCGACGAGAACGCCACGCAGCTCGCGCCCGGCGCGGACATCTGGACCACGACCGAGCGGCTCACCGGCTACCGGCGGGCCCTGCGCGCCGCGGGCATCCCGCGCGGCGCGGAGCTGATTCGGCACACCGGATACGACCGGACCTGGGCCCGCTCAGCCGTACTGGAACTGATGAGCTCGCCCGACCGGCCCACCGCGCTGTTCACCACCGACAACGTGGCCACCCTCGGCGCCCTGGACGCCCTGCTCGACCTCGGCGCCCGCATCCCCGGCGACGTCTCGGTCATCGGTTTCGACGACGCCGAGTGGGCCACCCTCGTCCGGCCGAGGCTGAGCGTGGTCAGCCAGCCGGTGCAGGAACTGGGCGGGCTGGCGGCCGACATCCTGGTACGCCGTATCAACGGTTCGACGGCCCGCCCCCGCAGGCACACCCTGCGCGCCACCTACGTCTCCCGCGAGTCCACCGGCCCCGTGCCCGAGCGGGTACGGCCACTGCGGTTCCCGGGAGAGACTGATGGACCCGCCAGCACGGATGTCGGAGGGCGAGATGGAACACCCGCGGATACGCCTCGGCACCGATGATGTGTGGCTGGAGCTGACTCGGACCGGTACGGACAGCTGGCGGATCACGGCGAATTGGTGTTCCTGGCTGACAGCCGACTTCACTGCGGATCTCGGCGTCGCGGAGGTCGAGGACTTCGTGGCGCGGATGCTTTCTCGCCTGCGCGCGCCGTCGGGTGTGCGCTTTTCGGCAGCGGTGACTCCCGGTCGGAACAATCCGCTGACGTTGAGGGCGGAGCCGGTCGGGGACGGTTTCGCCTTTTTCGTGCGCCTGACTCCCAACGGCGACGACGACGTGTGTCATTTGCAGATGGAGATCGATCCGATCGCCACGGTGGAACTCCGTGAGACATTCGGTGCGCTGCACACGGCGCTGATGGCCTGACCGCCCGGAGCGTTTGGGCCAGGCCGCCGTCACAAGCCGGCGTCCGCCCCAGCGGAGGCCCCTCTCACTTCGGATGCGGGCGCGTTCCCTCGCGTTCGGCGGCCAGGACGCCGCGGTGGCGGGCGTTGGCGTTTCGCCACCGCAGGCAGGCGTGCAAGGCGCGTGTCCGGACCGTGTGGTCGGGGTGGTCGGAGTTGGCGATGGTGAACTGCCCCAGCGGTCCGTAGTGCGCCTCGATCGGGCTGGCCCACGAGGCGTAGTCCGAGGATGGGTGCACCCGGTGCTCCGGGAGGGAGCGGAGTCCAGCAGGCGCCGGTCAGGTAGAGGGAGCCACCAAACCGGGCAGGGTGCCGGACGCGGCGACGACGCCGAAGACCGCTCCGCGCCGTGCAGCCGGCCGTCGTGGCGGCGCCGCCGCACTGTGGCGACGCGGGTCGCCCACTCCCGTCATGGCCGCGTCGCGGCGGAGTCGGCCCCCGCTGGAAGGCGTCGCTGCGCCGCCGCGCCGGTGACGATCGTGCGGCACACGGATCGGACGGACGTCCTCACGGTGGCGGCGTGCACGCGGCGGGCTCCCGTCGGCGCGAAAGGTGTCCGCCGGTAGCCGTGCCCCATGCGTCGCGCCCCCGCCGGACACGGTCCGCCCACCGCTCGGTCCCGCTCATGGCGCCGGTCACCGGAGCGTGCACGGCGGCGAGGAAGTGCCGGGGCGGTCGGGGACGGCGGGCACCCGCGAACGGTCATCCGCCCACAGAGGCGTCCGGCATCTGCGCGCAGTGCACGAGGCCGTTCAGGATGAGGGCGAGGCCCGCCTCGAACGCCGACTCGTGATCGATCACCGGCATGCCGGCCGGTGGACCCGCGGCGTCCCCGCTCCCGGTGTCCGCCTGCTCCTCCAGGACGCTGCCGACCGTGAAGCGGCTCGCGGCCAGCATGGCCATCTGCGCCGCCCGCTCGGGCACTCCGGAGGCGACGAGGAACTCCATCTTGCGGCGGACCCGGTCGAGGTCGTCGCCGGGGGTGCTGCCGGCGTGCAGCCGTGCGCCGTCCCGGCGGCTCAGCAGGGTGCGCCTGAAACTGCGCGTGTTCTCCAGGAACCACTGGCGCCAGTCGTCGTCGGGCGTCGGCAGCGGCTCGGCCGCGAGGGGCGCCATGGCTGCCTGCGCCATAGCGGCCAGAAGGTCCTTCTTGGTCCGGAAGTGCCAGTAGAGCGACGGCTGTTCCACGCCCAGCCGCTGCGCCAGCCGCCTCGTACTGACGGCGTCCAGCCCGACCTCGTCGAGCAGGCTGAGCGCCTCGGCGATCACGGTCTCACGGTTCATCTTCGTCACGTTGACAATCTATCGCCGATAGGTAACTCTGCCGAAGAACCATTCACTGATAGATTTTCTGGGGTGAGGGGCATGGCAAAGGGAGCTGGACCGGGAGCGCGGTCACTGCGCGTCCTGGTGGCCGGTGGTGGCGTGGCGGGGCAGGCCCTGGCCTTCTGGCTCACGCGGGGCGGCCATCGGGTGACCGTCGTCGAACGATTCCCCGCGCTGCGGGCCACCGGGGCTCAGGTCGACCTGCGGGGGCAGGGCATCGAGGCCGTCCGGCGGATGGGACTCCTCGACGCCGTCCGCGGCAAGCTCGTGGACGAGGCGGGCGTCGCCTTCATCGACGCCTCCGGCAAGGCCAGGGCGACGATCATGGCCAACACTTCAGGGCGGGGAAGGCAGTCCCTCACGTCCGAGTACGAGATCATGCGCGGCGACCTGGTGCGGCTCCTGCACGACGCGACGAGAAACGACACCGAGTACATGTTCGGCAAGAGCGTGGACGGCTTCGAGCAGGACGAGCACAAGGTCGTCGCGCACTTCTCCGACGGCTCCTGCGGCGAGTTCGACCTCCTGGTCGGCGCGGACGGCCAAGGATCACGCATCCGACGAGCGCTGCTCCCGCAGGGGTTCGACCCCTACCGGCGCCTCGGCATCCACATGGCCTACTGGTTCGTCCCGCGCATCCCCTCGGACAGCAACATCCGGGACACCTACATGGTCCCGGGCGGGCGCCAGATCATGCGCCGCAGCCACAACCCGGCCGAGACCCAGGCGTACTTCGTCCTGCGGGAGGAGTCCGAGGAGGCCTTGGCGATCCACCGCGCGCCCGTCGAACGCCGGCAGGAGTTCTGGGCCGACAGGTTCCGCGACGCCGGATGGCAGACCGAGCGCTTCATCGACGGCATGGAACAGAGCCCGTTCTTCTACTCCCAGGAGATCGTCCAGGTCCGCACCGGCACCTGGTCGAAGGGCCGCGTGGTCCTGGCCGGCGACGCCGCCCACTGCGCCTCCCCCTACAGCGGCATGGGCGTCTCCGGCGGCCTGGTCGGCGCACACGTCCTGGCCGGCGAGATCAACCGGCACCCGGACGACCTGCCGACCGCACTGGCGAACTACGACACCGTCCTGAGGCCCTTCGTCGACGAGATCCAGGGCCGCGTCAACCCGCGCCTTCTACGCCTGATCCTGCCCGTGACCCGGCGCGCGATCGACACCTTCCAGGCCGCCACCGCACTCGCCTGCCGTCTGCACGTCCCCGACCTCGTCGCACGCTTCTCGAAGGAGGACCGGGGCGGCAGCTGGCAGCTCCCCCCGAACCCGGCACCGAGCGGCACCGGGTGAGTGGTGCCGGACAGCCGCGGAACACACGGGCGCCGCCCCGACCCGACCGGAGCAGCGGCGGGCGGTGAAGGGGGCGCAACCGAGCGAGTCGGGTCACCTGAGACGACCGCTCGGTGACGGTCTGACCCCCGGTGGGGTCCAGGGTGCCGTCTACGACGGGCCGAGGTGGTTAGAGTGCCGCGAGGTTGTCGGCCAGGTCGTCAAGGCCGAGAGAGCCCTGGGAAAGCGCCTTCATGTGCCAGGCCTTCAGGTCGAAGGCGCCGCCGCGACGGCGTTGCGCCGCCGCGCGGCCCTGGAGCCAGGCGCGTTCGCCGAGCTTGTAGCCGATGGCCTGTCCGGGCCAGCCGAGGTAGCGGTCGATCTCGCTGTCGCGGCGGGCCGCCGGACTGCCGTTGTAGGTGGCCATGAATTCCGCGGCGAGTGCCGGCGTCCAGCGCTCGCCAGGGTGGAAGCCCGAGTCGGCGGGGACGGCGAGTTCGAGGTGCATGCCGATGTCGACGATCACGCGGATCGTGCGCAGCATCTGGCCGTCCAGAAACCCGAGGCGGCGCGCGGGCTCGGAGAAGAAGCCCAGATCGTCCATGAGACGCTCGGCGTACAGGGCCCAGCCCTCGATGTTGGCGCTGACCATACCCTCGGTGACCTGGTAGCGGCTGAGCCGGTCGGCGACCGCGACCCATCGGGCGAGCTGGAGATGGTGGCCGGGAACGCCCTCGTGGTACCAGATGCTGACGAGTTGCCAGGTGGGAAAGGCGTCCTGGCCGAGGGTGGGCAGGTAGGTGCGTCCGGGGCGGCTGAAGTCGAGGCTCGGGCCCTGGTAGTAGGGCCCGGAGGCGCTGCCCGCGGGCGCTATTCGGGACTCGATGTCGCGGATCGGGCCGGAGAGGTCGAAGTGACTCCCGTCGAGAGCGGTGATCGCCTCGTCCATGAGCTGCTGCAGCCAATCCCGGATGGCCTCCTCCCCCTTGACGGTGTGACCGTGCTCGTCCAGGTGGTGCATGGCCTCCAGGAGCGTGGAGCCGGGCAGGACCCGGTCGGCTTCGACGCGCATCTCGGCGAGCGTCCGGTGGAACTCGCTCCATGCCCAGGCGTAGGCCTCGTCCAGATCCAGCTCGGCGCCCGTGTTGTGGCGTGCGGCGCGCAGGTAGCGTTCGCGGCCGACGGCGTCCGGGGTGTCCGCCGCCGCGGGGAGGTAGGTCTCGCGCAGCCAGTCGCGGAACTCGGCGACGGCGGCGGTGGCCTGGCGGGCGGCGGCGTCCAACTCGGCGCGCAATCGGTCGGGGCCGTCCGAGACGAAGGCGGCGAACCAGCCCGCGTCCCTGCCCGCCTGCCGCCCGGCCGCCTCCCCGGTCCAGTCGGAGAGCTGGCCGATCACCCCGGTGACCTGCCGGGGAGCGGCGAGCAGGCCACGGGAGACACCCTCTGTGAGGGTGGCCCGGTAACCGTCCAGCGCACCGGGGAGGTTGCGCAGCCGTCCGGCCACGGCCGCCCAGTCCTCGTCGGTGGTGGTCGGCATGAAGGAGAAGATCGTCCGCACTTGGTCGACGTGCGCGCCCACGGTGCGCAGCTGGCGGAAGTTCTCGCCTGCGTCGTCCATCGCGAGCTCGGCGGTGAGGCGTTCGCGCAGCAGCCGGGCGCAGGCTCGTTCAGCCGGGTCGTCCGATGTGGGAGTGGCGTCGAGTGCTGCGAGAGTGCGGCGGGCGATCTCGGCGTGGGCCGCGAAGCCGTCCGGCGAGAGATCCGGCTGCCGGTCGTCGCCACGGCTCAGGCCCAGCCATGCCGAGGTCATCGGATCATGCGCGGCCACTTGGTCCAGGTGTCTGTCGGCAATGGCGCGCGGGGTATTCAATTCATCTGCCACTCAGGCATTCTGACGTATCGTCGGGCGTCTACCGCAAGGCGGTATCTGTCACCGACGCCTGCTGCCTCGGCCCCTCGTGCCTCCCGGGGCAGCCGGCACCGGCATCCGTCGGCCGGCCATGTTCCGTCACGTTCCTCGGAATGCGGTGAGGGGTAACGGCCGGTCGACGCGTGCGAGAGCACGCGGGCCTGCAACCCCACCAGGGCGGTGCGGCCGATGGGCAGGGCCAGCTCCTCTCCTCCCGCCCGGACATTTCCCGCGGCTGTTCGGACGGCCGACACCGTGAGCCGGCCGCGATCGAACAGACCGGAGGCAGTTGCCGTGTCCGGCCCTGGCGCGATGCCCCGGTGCGCCATCGGACCTTGGTAAGCGGCATCGGCGCGGCCGGCAGTCGGGAGGACGCGGCGCGGTGAGCGAACCGGTGGGAACGGCGCGTTTCCCCTCATCCGGGGTGTCCCGCGGCGCCCGGCGCTGCCATCGGCCTCCGAGCCGGTCACCGGGTGGAGACCGGCCCAACCCTTCTCCGTCCGGCGCCGGTGGCACCGGCAACCGCGCGTGCCATCCGGCGGCGGCCGCGCCTCCAGGGACTGCCGGTCGAGGAGGGCTCCGTAGACGGTCGCCGGTGGTGCCGCGAGGGCGGAATCCCGCTCAGGCATCGCGTGCCGGCCGGGTCTCGGCGAAGGCGCCGGCGACTGCGGCGAGGGCGGCGGTTCTGGCCGCATCGCCGGGCAGGTGCGGATCAGGTGCCGCGCGGAGGAGCACCAGCTGGTGGTACAGCGGCGCGGTGGCGGCGAGGAGCAGGCGCCGGGCGTCGGTGCCTGACGGGAGTTCGCCGCGCCGGACAGCCCGGCTGACGACGACCTCGCATCGGGCGTACCGGTCCTCCCAGAGTCGCTGTTGGGCGTCGGCGGCTTTTTCGGAGCGGAACGAGGCGGCGATGAGCGCCGTCACGACCGGGGGCTCTGCGGTCAGGGCCGTCTGGATCTCCTGGTTGAGCGCTGCCAGGTCGCCTTCCAGGGAGCCGGTGTCCGGCGGCTGCCAGTCGTCGTCGCTCGCCGCGTCGAGTACGTCGGCGAGCAGACCGCCGACGTCCCCCCAGCGCCGGTACACCGTGGTGCGGTGCACGCCGGCGCGGGCGGCGACGGCGTCGGTGGTGAGCGCGTCATAGCCGTGTTCGCCGAGCTCCGCGAGGACCGCGTCGAGTACCTGCGTACGGATGCGGGCGGTGCGGCCCCCGGGGCGGCGCCGGGTCGGCGACGGCCGGGTGCCTGCTGGTTCTCGTTCTTGTTCTTGTTCTTGTTCTTGTTCCGAGGGTGTGGGAGTCGCCACAGGTAGTCCGATTGATCGCGGGGACGGCGTTGTGGCACCATCTTAACGCAGCAGCTGTCGCACTAATGGAGTGATCGATGTTCATCCAAAGCGTTCGCCCGTCCGCACGGCCCTTGACGGCCGTCTCGTTCTCGAATGCTTTGGAGTCCCCGTATGCCCACACAGATCTCCGCGCTCGCTGTCAGCAAGTCCTTCAACGGCAGGCTCGTCCTTGACTCGGTGACCTGCTCGCTCGCCGCGGGCGAGCGCACCGGGATCATCGGTGAGAACGGATCGGGCAAGACCACCTTGCTGCGCCTGCTCGCCGGGCGTGAACGGCCCGATCAGGGCGAGGTCGTCGTCCAGGCCCCCGGCGGCGTCGGCTATCTCGCCCAGGACGAGCGGATGGAGCCGCGAGCGACCGTCCAGCAGGTCATCGACCGTGCCCTGAGTGATCTACGCACCGTCGAGCGGCGCATGCGCCGTCTCGAGGCCGCGATGGCCGACGGCGACGAGTCGGGCATGGCCGAGTACGGCGACCTGCTCACCGTCTTCGAACTGCGCGGCGGCTACGACGCCGACGCCCGCGTGGAGCGCGCCCTGCACGGTCTCGGCCTGGGCCTCGTGGGCCGTGACCGCACCGTGGGCGGCCTGTCCGGTGGTGAGCGGGTCAGGTTGCGGCTCGCGGCCGTCCTGGCGGCCGCGCCGGAGGTGCTGCTCCTTGACGAGCCGACCAACCATCTCGACGACAACGCCCTGAGCTGGCTGGAGGAACACCTGCGCACCCGCCGGGGCACCACGGTGGCGGTCTCCCACGACCGGGACTTCCTCGAACGCGTCGCCACCGGCCTCCTTGAGGTGGACGCCGACCGGCGCAGCGTCGTCCGGTACGGCAACGGCTACACCGGCTACCTCGCCGAGAGGAAAGCCGCCCGGCAGCGCTGGGCCCAGGCGCACGAGCAGTGGCGGGCCGACGTCGACCGGCTCCGCGAGGCCGCCGCGACCACCGCCCGCCGCGTGGCCCCCGGCCGTGCGATGAAGGACGGCAACAAGATGGCGTACGACCGGGCGGGCGCCCGGGTGCAGCAGTCGCTGGCCAGCCGGGTGCGCAACGCGGAAGAACGGCTGCGCCGCCTCCTCAGCACCCCGGTCCCGCCTCCGCCGGAGCCGCTGCGCTTCGCCCCCGTACTGCGGACCGGCAGCCCGCAGGGCGCCGTACTCGTCGCCACCGACATCACCGTCACGGACCGGCTCGACCGCACGAGCCTGTCGCTCGCGGCGGGCGAGCGCCTGCTGGTCACGGGGCCGAACGGAGCGGGCAAGAGCACGTTGCTCCGCGTCCTCGCCGGGGAGGTCGCCCCCGACGGCGGGGGTGTCACCCGCCGCGGCAGGGTCGGCTACCTCCCCCAGGAGCCGCACCCCGGGGAGCCGGACGAGACCGTCCTTGCCGCCTTCGCCCGCGGACGGGCGGGTGAGGCCGCCGAACACGCCGAACAGCTGCTGTCCCTCGGCCTGTTCGACCGCGACCACCTCACGGTGCCGGTCGGCTGGTTGTCCACCGGGCAGCGACAGCGTCTGGCCCTGGCGCGGCTGCTCAGCGAACCGTCAGACGTCCTGCTGCTCGACGAACCCACCAACCATCTGTCGCCCGCGCTCGTCGAGGAACTCGAGACCGCCCTGACCGGCTACGACGGCGCCCTCGTCGTCGTCAGCCACGACCGTCGACTGCGTCGGCGCTGGCAGGGCGCTCACCTGGCCATGCGGACGACGCCGACCTCCGCCGCCAGGGCCTGAGGTCCCGGCAGCCCCGCGAACATGCCTTAGGGAAGGAAACAACTCGTGATGCCACCTGTCCCCGCCGACCCGAACGTGGTCCATCCGATGCCCGAGCAGCCGCGGGTGGTGCTGCTGAAGCCGCTGGTCACCTCGCCGCTGATCGAGGTCGGAGAGTTCTCCTACTACGACGACCCCGATGACCCGACCGCCTTCGAGACCCGCAACGTGCTCTACCACTACGGGCCGGAAAAGCTGGTCATCGGGAAGTTCTGCGCGCTGGGCGAGGGCGTGCGGTTCATCATGAACGGCGCCAACCACCGGATGGACGGCCCCTCCACGTTCCCTTTCCCGATCATGGGCGGTTCCTGGGCCCAGCACTTCGACCTGATCACCGGTTTGCCCGGACGGGGTGACACCGTGGTGGGCCATGACGTCTGGTTCGGTTACCGGTCCACGGTGATGCCGGGCGTCCGCATCGGCCACGGAGCGGTCATCGCCTCCGGCTCCGTCGTCGTCGACGACGTCCCCGACTACGGCATCGTCGGCGGCAACCCCGCCCGCCTCATCCGCCGCCGCCACAGCGACGCCGACATTGCCCGCCTCCTGGCCCTGGCCTGGTGGGACTGGCCGCTCAAGGACATCACCGAACACCTCCGCACGATCATGTCCGGCAGCGTCGACGACCTGGAGAACGCGGCGGCCCGGGCACGTGGAGACAGAACGTCCGGAGCCACCAACCCCCAGCGCCAAGGGCCGTTGAACGAGCCCGACCCAGGGCGACCCGCCCGGTGACCCGCTCCCCTGTCCGCGATCCACTGTTCCAGCACACCGAGAGTCGAGCTGTCAGCATGCCTGCTTCGCCCCACCACAACCCGTTCGCCGACTGGCTTCGCACCCACGCCGTCCCCCTCGACCACCTCGACCCCGAGGCACCACTCGACGATCTGGAGCCGCTGCGCGCCATCGTCGGCGACGCACGTGTCGTCGCGATCGGTGAGAGTTCCCACTTCATCAACGAGTTCGCGTCCATGCGCGAGCGCATCCTGCGGTTCCTGGCCGAGCGCTGCGGATTCACCGTCCTCGCCTTCGAGTACGGCTTCAGCGAAGGTTTCCCCCTTGACGCGTGGGCCCAGGGTGAGGGGACGGACGACGACCTGTCGGCGCATCTCGCCGGAACGATCCCCGTGGGAGTCGACGCGCCGCTGCGCTGGATACGCCGGCACAACCGAACCGCCTCGACACCGGTGCGCTTCACGGGGGTCGACATCCCGGCGGCCGGTGGCTCGTTGCTTCCCGCCCTGGCCCCGGTCGCCGACTACCTGCGCCGGATCGATCCCGAAACCCTGCCGATCGTCCAGGAGGCGATGCGGATCGCCGAATCGTTCGCCGGTGGCTCCGCGGCCGTCGCCGCGCCCGCGTGGGCACGTCTGGCCACCGCGGAACAGGACGCCCTCAGCGCGGCCCTGACGCGCCTGCTCATCCGGTTCCGCTCCGTCGCACCACTGTATGTTTCCCGTGGCGACCAGCACAGCTACGACATCGCCGTGCGCCGGCTCGAAGGCGCCTGCCACGCCGACTACACCTTCCGCGCCATGGCCGACCTCTTCGCCGGCAAAGGGCTGACCGCCGACACCTCGGCCCGCGATGTCTACATGGCCGAGTCGGTCCTGTGGCACCTGGACCGCTTCGAACCCGGGACCCGCGTCGTGCTGGCGGCTCACAACGCCCACATCCAGAAGACACCGGTCTCCTTCGACGGCCACCTCACGGGGCTCCCCATGGGACAGCACCTGCACCGCGCGCTCGGCGATGACTACTTCGCCCTCGGCCTGGCGAGCACCACCGGACACACCGCGGACATGCCCCGCGACGAGAACACACCCTTCGGCTTCACCATCGACGCCACCGCGCTGGAGCCGGCCGAGCCGGGAAGTATCGAAGCCGCATTCGCCGACGCCGAGCTCGGGCTCAGCATCGCCGACCTCCGCCAGGCACGCCCGCAGGCGGCCGATGGAAACGTCGACCTTGCCCCGGGCCCCGACCGCATCCGGATCCAAAGCGCCTACCTCCACACCCCCGTCCTCGAGGCGTTCGACGCCATCCTCCACACCCCGACCTCCACCGTTGCCGACAACCTCTGAAAACCGACGCGGTGACAGCCGCCCTCATGCCCGCCCCGGGACATGCTGCTCACCGGGCGGTCGGCCCCGGCGCGGCCTGAGCGGCGCGGTCCCTCGCTCCGGTCGGCGTGCGGCCGCGGCCCGGCGCGGTGCACGCGGGCACTGTGCCGGGCCGCGGCCGGTCCTGCGCCCTGTCGAAGACGATCAGTGTGCCGTCCACGCCCGGGACGAAGAGGCGGCACCTGGACGTGGCGACGCCGGGGACGACGAAGCCGCGCCACTCCTCCTCTGCCGGGTTCGGCGACATGGGCGGCGGCTCCGGGCAACGCCGGTACGTCCACACCACGGAGCCGCCGCAGCCCTCGACGCGGACACGCCCACTCCTTTCTTCTCGCCGCCGAACGGTCCAACGGCGACCGCACCCTGACCATCCGCAGCGCCGACGCCCTCAACCTGAACTCCGCCCAAGGGGCCGCTCTCCACCCCGGGGTGGAAATCGAATCCACCGCCTTCCCGGCACCGTCCGCTGGATCAGGTCGGCCTTTCCAGGTCGGCAGCTGGGCGCCCCGGCAGCGATCCGCGGGGACGTCGATGGCGTTCATGGAGTCGGTCTCCCGCCGGGTGCCGGTCGCGTGCAGACCTCCGGGGACGTCGAGGATCTTCGGGGCTTCGTCCTGAACCGGCCAGCCCGGTCCCGTCGGCCCGGTCGGTCCGGTCGGTCCGGTCGGTCCGGTCGGTCCGGTCGGTCCGGTCGGCCGCGGAGTGTTCCGTGTTCATGCCGCGGCTCCGTCGGTGTAGACCGGCTGCCACATGGCCTCCCGGACGGCTTCGGAGACGTCGGTCGGCTTGCTGGTGGCCACGCCGTCGTCGAGCGCCGCCTTGACCACCGCGGTCGCAGTGACCGCCGAGGACTCCCGGAGGCTTTCCACGGGCGGCAGCAGGGATGCGCCCGGCCTCGACGGGTCGACCTGGTCCGCGACGGCCTGGGCCGCCGCAAGCAGCATGCCCGAAGTCACCTGGGACGCCCCGGAGACGATCGTGCCCAGGCCCAGTCCCGGGTACAGCAGCGCGTTGTTGGCCTGCCCGATCTCGTAGGTCATACCGTCGTACTCCACAGGTGGGACGGGGATGCCGGTCGCCACCAGCGCCTTTCCCCCGGACCAGGCGATGACGTCGGCGGGCATGGCCTCGATCCGGGAGGTGGGATTGGAGATCGGGAAGATGATCGGCCGCTCGGTACCCTCGGACATGGACTGGACGACCTCGCGTGTGAAGGCGCCGTGCGCGGTGGAAGTGCCCAGCAGGATCGTGGGTTCGACCCGGCGCACCGTTTCCAGCAGTGAGATCGCGCCGTCGTCCCGCGCCCAGTCCGCGACCTCGTCCGGATCGCGTGCGTAGGGCTGCTGGAAGTCACGCAGTCCGTCCATGTCGCGGGTGAGCAGGCCCTGTTTGTCGATCAGCCACACTTGTGCGGCGGCCTGCCTCGAATCCGCGCCGTCGCGGACCATCGCGTCGCGCAGCTGGTCGGCGATGCCCACCCCGGCGGTCCCGGCGCCGAAGACGACCAGTTTCTGGTCCCGCATCCGCACACCGCTGACCTTGACGGCAGACAGGACGGCGGCCAGCGTGATGGCTCCGGTGCCCTGCATGTCGTCGTTGAAGATCCGATAGCGGCCGCCGTACTGCTCCAGTATCCGCCGTGCGTTGCTGGGACCGAAGTCCTCGAAGTGCAGCAGCGCGTCGGGGAACGTGGACGACGCCGTCTCCAGGTAGCTCTCGATGAACGCGTCGTAATCAGCGCCACGAACGCGGGAGTGCCGGTTGCCCAGGTACAGCGGATCGTCCAACAGCGACCTGCGGTCCGTGCCCACGTCCAGCGACACGGGAACGACGCGGCGCGGGTCGATGCCGGCGGCCGCGGTGTAGACCGCGAGCTTGCCGACCGAGATCTGGATCCCTCCCACACCCCAGTCACCGATGCCCAGGATCTCCTCCGCGTCCGTGCACACGATCAAGTCGACGTCCTCGGGCCCGAGCTGCAGCGTGGCGAAGGCCTTCTCCATGTCGTCGGGCCGGTCGATGGACAGGAAGATGCCGCGCGGGCAGCGGTACTCGTGGGAGTACTTCTCGATCGCCTCGCCCACGGTGGGGTCGTAGACGATCGGCAGGAGCTCCGCGAGATGCTCGACGAGAACCCTGAAGTACAGGGTCTCGTTGCGGTCGTGGAGCTGTTCCAGATAGACGTTCTTGGCCAGGTCGCTGCTCTGAGCCCGCATCTGCTGGTAGGCGCGCTGAGTCTGCTGCTCGAGTGCGAGCCGGCGAGCAGAGCCCGGGTGTGCAGCTTCTCGCTGTCGTCGGTCAACACCACGGCCAGCGCGTCGGGCAAGCCCTGCTTGGCGGCCATGAAGTCGAGGAAGCGCTCCATCCAGGTCCGCAGCGCGTCCACCGGAGGCTGTGCGGCCGTGAGGTGCGGTGCCGCCTCGCACAGGCGCCGCACTTCCTGTCGGTGGACCGCCTCGATCAGCAGTTCCTCACGAGGTCGGTGAGGGCCGGCGGGCTGTGCCCGGACGGTCAAGGCCCGCAGCCCTGCAAGAACACTCGGCGCCGGGTTTGTTGTCTACGTTCTCTTCCGATCACGCCCGATGACCCGACGGAAGGGAACGGTAAATGAACAAGCGCAAGGCGATGGTGCGGTTGCTGCCGGCGTTACTGCTGGTAGTGAGCGTCGGGGGATTCGCGGCTCCGTCGTCGGCCGCGAGCCCGAACACCGCCGCTCGTCTCCCGGAGGCGAACACGGCGGTGGGGCCGCAGTACGACACCACGCACGTCTACGTCACCCCAGGCACGATGGACGCGTTCGTCACCTGCTGGGAGGCGATCTTCGGCGGAACCAACACCACCAAGGTCGTCACGGACGTGACGCCCACGCCCAGCACGACCGTGTCGGAACTGGTCCTCTCCCCTGTCGGCACCCTGTCCGTCTTCGACTTCCGGACGCCGGTCCCCTACCCGTTCGGTGCCGAACGCACCGGCTGGCTCATGAGCGACTTCGACAAGGGCGTGCGGCGGGCCCGGGCGAGCGGGGCGGACGTCGTCGTGGCACCCTTCGACGACCCCATCGGCCGAGACGCGGTCGTCCAGTTCCCGGGCGGCGTCAACGCCCAGCTGTACTGGCACACCAAGGCTCCGACCTACGCACCGTTGGAGACCGTGCCGGACAACCGTATCTATCTGACACGCGACTCGGCGAGGGCGTTCCTCACCTCGTACCTGCGGTTCACCGGCGGCCGGATCGTCTCCGACGACCGGTCCGCCGATGGTGGCCAGATCGGTGTGCCCGCCGAGACGTACCGCCGCGTGGCCATCAGCTCCCCCTTCGGCAACACGGTGGTCAGCGTGACCGATGGGCACCTGCCGTACCCCTTCGGGCGGGAGACCACCGGCTACGCGGTGACGGACCTCGCCTCGACCTTGCACAGGGCTGAGGTCGCGGGCGCGAAGGTGCTCTGGGGACCGTACTCCTCCCGGGGCCGCGCCAGCGCGATGGTGCAGTTCCCCGGTGGCTACGTGGCCGAGCTTCACGAGGGTGACGACCGCTGATCGTCCCG
Organism: Streptomyces misionensis; assembly: GCF_007896895.1. Lineage (GTDB taxonomy): Bacteria > Actinomycetota > Actinomycetes > Streptomycetales > Streptomycetaceae > Streptomyces > Streptomyces misionensis_A. The sequence goes on from NZ_VOGW01000114.1 coordinate 52,279, forward strand.
GGTGGCAATCGGCGTACGGCATACGGTGCGGGCAATGGCCGCCCGCCGCGGGCATGGACGCCGTGGTCCTCGCCCGAGGCGACGGCATTCGTCGCAGTCCGTTTCGCTGCCCCGCCCCGGGTGGCTGCCGCATGGGGAGTAGCCGACGGTCGCGCGTATGCGCCACCCGCTTCGGCAGACACGGCCAACCGCCACCGGGCCGCAGTTCCCTCGCCTCGCTCCTCCTCCTGCTCCGCGAACCCGCCCAGGACCGTTGCCGGGGTCCGGCCTCCAGCTCCGGTCCCACGTTGATCACGGGGATTTCAGCCGGGGAGTCGAGTGAACTCGTTGCGCAGGTCGATGATGTGGCCGTCGTGGTCGACCTGCGCGTGCTCCACGCCGGCCACGGTCAGGAGTCGGCCGTCCTTCATACGGGCCGCGGCTGCCCATTCGGCCCGCAGCGTCCCGTCATCGAGCACCGTGGTGTTCCAGTAGTGCCGGGAGTCGGCGAAGCAGGCGAAGTGGGCGCGGTAGAAAGCGGCGATGTCCTCATGGCCACAGGCCGGCTCCGGGCCGAGCCGCACGGTCGGGTCAGGGGCGAACAACGTCAGCATCACGGGTGACGTCGCCGCCGGTGATGTCGCTGAAGATCGGGGCAGTGCGGCGCAGTTCGCGCGGAACTCGTCGATCGTCCTGCCGGGCCGGTTGTCGCCGTAGCCCATCAGCATGACGAGCCGCTGCAGCGCCGGGCGGTGCCGGCGCTGAACTCTGCGGCCGGGGATTGCGCGACAGACATCCGTAAGCTCCTTCGTGGTGTCAAGGGCTCGGTGTCGAGGGCTCGTTCATGTGGCGGCTTCTTCTGCTTCCCGGGGTGCGGGCTCCGCGCTCGCGCCCCGTGCCGCCCGGTCCGGGCAGGCCCGGCGGCGTCGGGGAGGGGCATCACCGTTCCCGCGCCGCCTGCGGGGCCCCGCCTCATGGTCGCGGGTGAGCCGGACGATCGCCGCCGCCGCTTCACGGGCGCCGTCCGCGTCCCGGGCCGCGATCGCGTCGACGAGCCGCCGGTGCAGCCCGGCGTGCTCCTCGGCGCCCGTGGCGTGCTCATCAACGGCGAGCCCCGCAAGTGGAACGGCCACGTCCTCGACGTCGACCTGACCGCCCTGCACGCCGAGGTCCACGCCTCGCGCGAGTACGTGCTGAACACCCCGACTGCCTGAGCACCTCCCCTCCTCGTCCCCCGGCCGGCCCCCTCCGGCCGGGGGAGAACGGCCTCCCAGCTTGCCGAAGCAGAGCGTGGCGCCGCGGCACCGCGGTAGGGGTCCGTGCACCAGCCAGTGGACAGATAGTCTCTGCGAAGATAATCTACGGATAGATCATCTAGCGGAGGAGACCACTCATGTGGGAGTACGAGCACAGCGTCGAGACCAGCGCCACCCCCGAGGCGATCTGGCGGCTCTGGGCCGACGTCGAGAACTGGGGCACCTGGAACGCCGAGATCGAGAAGATCGAGACGAACGGCCCGTTCGCGGCGGGCACGCAGATCACGATGACGCCGCCCGGGGACGACCCGGTACTGCTGCGCATCGCCGAGGCGGTCGAAGACGAACTGTTCGTCGACGAGGCGCGCTTCGACGGTCTGCTGCTGCGCACCACCCACCGGATCGACCGGATCGCCCAGAACCGGATCCGCGTGGTGTACCGGATGGAGATCACCGGCACCGGCGCCGACGAGGTGGGCCCGCAGATCGGTCCGGGCATCACCGCCGACTGGCCCGAGACGATGGCCTCGCTGGCCGAGCTGGCGGTGCGCTGATGCCCCTCAGCCCCGGCGACAGCCCCGGATTCCTGCTGTGGCACGCCGCCCTGCGTTGGCAGCGCGACATCGCCACAGCCCTGGCGCCGCTCGATCTCACCCATGTGCAGTTCGTGCTGCTCGCCTGCACCTGGTGGCTCAACGCCCAGGGCGAGCATCCCAACCAGCTGGCCCTCGCCCGCCAAGCCGGCATCGACGTCAAGATGACCTCCCAGGTGCTACGCACCCTGGAACACAAAGGACTCATCGAGCGTGAAGTCGACCCGGCCGACACCCGCGCCAAACGACTGCGTGTCACCGACACCGGCGCCGACCTGGCCCCACGCGCGATTGCCGCAGTCGAGCGCGCCGACGCGCGGTTCTTCCAGCCGGTGCCCCTCGACGACGCGGTAGCCCTGCTCGGCCGCCTGGCCCATCCCGAAACCTGAAACGCCCCAACCGACAACTGCAGGCCACCGGACCCGAACGCACCGGTCGGTGGCATTGCAACAGACCGGCCCCACCGCCCAAAAGGAACGGCGGCCCTTCTCTCACACCTGCCACCCCCGCCGTGGCCGTCGCGCTGACCGCCTCCGAACGCCACCGGCTGAAGAAGATGGCCCAGGGTCAGAAGACACCGCGTCAGCTCCGGCAGCGGCAGCGGGCAACCATCGTGGTTCTGGCGGCCCGAGGGTGCCCCCACCGCCCGGACAGCCGCGCAGACGCGGATGCACGGGGACACGGTGCGCACCCGGCGGGGCCGGTTCGCCGTCGGCGGCCTGCCCGCCCTGTCCGGCCGCAGGCGCTCGCGGCGACCGCCCTCGTTCACTCCCCTGCAGTTCGCCGAAGTCAAGGTGCTGGCCTGTCGGTGACCCGCCGGGACCGGGACCCCGCTGTCATGCCGGTCGTGCCCGGAACCGGACCGCGAGGTGGTTGCCCGGGCCATCGCCACGGCCATGTCGGTCTCCACCGTGCGCCGCCGGCCTGGTGAACTGCCGATACGGACGCGTCGTCCAGGAGCGGAGCGGCGCTCTCGCGATCGTGCCCCGCAGTGGCGGCTGCACCGACGACCGCCTCCTGGCCCTCCCCCGCAGCCACGTCGCCGACTTCACGGCTGCCCCCGTCGTCTCCGCCACCGTGCAGCTGCGCGCCGCTCCCGACGGTGAACCGGGTCAGCGTCCTGGTGTCCGTCCTCGACCTGCACGGGTCCTCGACGTGCACGGTCCTGGGGGCACGCGCGGCTTCCCGGCCGGACGCCGGCACGCCCCCTGCTCGCGTTCGCTACTCGCTTTCGCAAAAAAGAGGCGGGAAGCTATGGACCCGGTGCCTCCTGTCCCCCTACTGTCTAGACATGCCTGGACAGGTACACAAGCATCATCGCATCGCCCGCGTCCTCGCCGCCGAGATCCGCGCCGGAGTTCATACCGACGGCAGCAGACTCCCCGGCGAGCACGCCCTCACGCAGCGCTTCGGCGTCAGCCGCACCACCCTGCGGCAGGCCCTCCAGGTGCTCGGTGAGGAGGGGCTCATCGCCACGCACGCCGGGATCGGCTCGTTCGTCACCTTCGACGGCGGGGCCCCGCTGGACCACCGCCTCGGCTGGACCCGGGCGCTCGCCGAACAGGGTACCGAGCTGACCACGGAGACCATCAGGTTCGAGCAGGTCACGGACGACGCCCTGGCCGCGGAGCTGGGGCTGGCGTCGAGTGCGTTCATCGCCCTCGACCGGGTCAGGAGGCTGCCGGACGGACAGGGCGTCTCCCTGGAACACAGCAGGGTGCCGGCCACCGAGGAACTGGCCGGACTGCCCGAGCGCGGCCTCGACGGGGGTTCGCTCAGCCGGACCCTGGTCGCCGCCGGCCGTGTCACCGAATCCGGCGAGGGACTGGTGACGGTGCGCGGGCTGGACGCGGCCGAGGCCGCCCTGCTGCACCGTGCGCAGGGCGAGTCCTTCCTGCGCCTGAGCCAGGTGTACCGGGCCGCCGACGGCTCGGTCGTCGAACACGTCACCAGCCTGCTCGACCCGGCCAGGTTCGAACTGCACATCCGATCGGGCCGAGGAGGCCGACTGTGACCGACCCGCTCGACCGCGCCCTCGGCGCCTACTACGGGCTCGCCCTCGGCGACGCCCTCGGCATGCCCACCCAGTCGATGTCCCGCCAGGACGTCGTCCGGTGCTACGGCACCCTGACCGGTTTCGTCCCCGCTCATCCCGACAACCCCATCAGCGGGGGGATGCCGGCCGGTTCCGTCACGGACGACACCGACCAGGCCGTGATCGTGGGCCGGCTCATCGCCGAGGGCCGGGGCCGGATCGACCCGCTGCGACTCGCCCACGAACTGCTCGACTGGGAGAAGGAGATGAAGGCCAACGGCTCCTTCGACCTCCTGGGCCCGTCCACCAAGGCCGCCCTGGACGCGGTGGCCCGTGGCGTCCCGGCGCACGAGGCGGGGCGCACCGGCACGACGAACGGCGCCGCCATGCGCGTCACCCCGGTCGGCATCGCCTGCGCCGTCGAGCCGCTGGACACCTTCCTCGACCACGTCGTGGAGTCCTGCCAGGTCACGCACGACACCGGCATCGGCATCGCGGGCGCCGCCGCGGTCGCCGCCGCCGTCAGTACCGGCGTCGGCGGTGGCACCCTGGACGAGGCCGTCGCCGCCGCGGTGAGCGCGGCCCGCGCCGGCGCCCGGCGCGGGCACTGGGTCGCGGGGGCCGACATCGCCACCCGCGTGGCCTGGGCGTGGGACCTGGTCCGGGGTCTCCCGCGGGCCGAGGCCCTCGACCGGATCGTCACCCTGGTCGGCACCAGTGTCGCCAGCCAGGAGTCCGTACCCGCCGCCTTCGCGGTCCTTTCCGTGGCCGAGGGCGATCCCTGGCGGGCCGCCCTGCTCGCCGCCAACCTCGGTGGCGACAGCGACACCATCGGCGCGATCGCCGGTGCCGTCGCCGGTTCGGTCACCGGTCTCGCGGCACTGCCGGCCGAGGCCGTGGAGACCCTCCGTACGGTCAACTCCCTCGATCTGGAAGCCCTGACG
>NZ_VOGW01000114.1:57358-66456 GCF_007896895.1 Streptomyces misionensis
CCCTCATGCGCACGCAATCCCGCACCGCTCCCCCTCGGTCGCGTCCCCCTCGGTCGCGCCCGCGACGTCTGCTCGGCCTGCTCGTCGCGCTCGGGCTGGTCCTCGTCGCGCTGAGCGCCGTACGCCCCTCCCCCGCCACGGCGGCCCAGGCGGACGGGCCGGTGGCCCGGCCCGCGGCCCAACAGGCCGCCGCGACCGGCACGTTCCGCAACCCGCTCAACACCGGGCCGGACCCGTTCATGACGTACTGGAACGGGAACTACTACCTCACCACCTCCCAGGGCGGCAGCATCCGCATGTGGCGCTCGCCGTCGCTGAGCACCCTGCTGACCGCCGACCCCATCACCGTGTGGGCCGACACCGACACCTCGCGCAACCGGGATGTGTGGGCGCCGGAGTTCTACCGGTTCGGCGACCGCTGGTACCTGTACTACACCGCAGACGACGGCACCGACGACCACCACCGGATCTACGTCGCCGAGTCCGACCGCGACGACCCGGCCGGGCCGTACCACTTCAAGGCGAAGCTGGCGCCGCCCAACCACGCCGCCGACTTCGCCATCGACCCGGGCATCCTCCAGCACAACGGCCGCCTCTACCTGGCCTACAGCGGCATCAATCCGTACCAGCACAACGGTCTCAACATCGCGCCCCTGTCGAACCCGTACACCGTCTCGGGCGACGCCGTGGCGATCGACGCGGCCGGCGGGTGCCCCGAGGTGCGGGAGGGGCCGGAGTTCCTGTACCGCAACGGCCGTACCTGGATGACGTATTCGACCTGTGACACCGGCAAGCCGGACTACCAGGTGTGGATGATGTCGCTGCCGTCGAACGCCGACCCGCTGGTCCCCGGCAACTGGACGCAGCACCAGGGAGCGGTCTTCTCCCGCGCCGACGACCACGGCGTCTTCGGGCCGGGCCACCACGCCTTCTTCACGTCGCCCGACGGCACCCAGGACTGGATCGTCTACCACGCCAAGACCACCTCGGCCTACACCTACACCGACCGCACCACCCGCGCTCAGCGCATCGGCTGGAACGCCGACGGCAGCCCGAACCTCGGCGTCCCGCTCGCGACGGGCGCCACCCAGGACCTGCCGTCCGGCGACCCGGGGCCGGGTGCCTACTGGATCAACGACGACGGCCGTTCCAACGGCGCCGGCAGCGTCGCCTACACCGGTACCTGGAACTCGGGCACCGGCTGCGCCGTGCAGTGTTTCTGGGGCGACGACCACTGGAGCGACCGGGCCGGGAACACCGCCACGTTCACCTTCACCGGCACCCGGATCGCCCTGCTGTCCGTCCGCGACACCGGCAACGGCTACGCGGCGCTCAGCGTCGACGGCGGCGCCGAGCAGCGTCTCGACTACTACGGCGCGATCCGCACCGGCGAGACGCTCCAGTTCCTCAGCCCGCGCCTGCCCTACGGCCGGCACACGCTGCGGGTGCGGGTGACCGGCGAGCACGACGCGCAGTCCGGGGCGTCGTTCGTCAGCGTCGACCGCGCCGAGGTGTACGTCAACTGAGCCGGGGAAAAGGGGGGTACGACGCCGGATTCCGGTCCCGTACCCCCCTCTCTCGTCCTGACGTCGCGTCAGGTCAGGGTGAACCGCTGTGCCGCCGAGCCGTTGCAGTCCCAGATGCGCAGCCGGGTGCCGTTGGCGGTCGCGCCGTCGGGCGAGTCCAGGCACCGGCCCGACTGGGGGTTGAACAGGGAACCGTCCGCGCGTTGCTGCCAGTTCTGGCCGCCGACGCCGTTGCAGTCCCACAGCTCGACCTCGGTGCCGTTGGCCGTGCCGTTGCCGTTGACGTCCAGGCAGCGGCCGAGCGAGCGCAGGGAGCCGTTCGCGTTGTGGTACCAGTGCTGGTCGACGGCGTAGGACTGGCAGTCCCACAGCTGTACGGCACTGCCGTTGGAGCCGCTGTCGTCGGCGGCCACGTCGAGGCACTTGCCGCCGGGTGCGGCGACCGGGGCGCCGCCGTCGACGGAGAACTTCTGTGCCGTGGAGCCGTTGCAGTCCCAGATCTGCAGCCGGGTGCCGTTGGCGGTCGCGCCGCTCGGCGAGTCCAGGCAGCGGCCCGACTGCGGGTTGCGCAGCGAGCCGTCGGCCTGCTGCACCCACTTCTGGCCGCCGACGCCGTTGCAGTCCCACAGCTCGACCTTGGCGCCGTTGGCGGTGCCGTTGCCCTCGATGTCCAGGCAGCGGCCGATGGTGCTCAGGGAGCCGTCGGCGTTGTGCTGCCAGTGCTGGTCCTCGGCCCAGGTCTGGCAGTCCCACAGCTGTGCGGCGGCGCCGTTGACGCCGGTGTCGTCGGCGGCGACGTCCACGCACTTGCCGCCCGGTCCGGTGACGGTGCCCTGCGGGCCGTTGGGCACGTCGGTCCGGCCCGCGTAGCCGACGGAGACGATGTCGGCCTGGACGGCGTTCTCGGCGGCGTCGCTCGGGTAGCCGGCGACCATGACGCCCTCGAAGAAGGTGCCCCGGTTCCAGTTGCTGTTGTCGCCGCCGGTGCCCAGGATGATGCCGCCCTCCTGGTGCATGGGCTTGTAGCCGCCGCGGGTGGGCAGTCCACCGTCCCACCAGGTTGTCAGGGCGCCGGTCTGGGAGTTGCCGCCCTTGAGGGCGTACTTGGTCTGTCCGTCGTTCTTCAGCACGGCCGTGACGAAGGGGCTGTTGTTGCCCCGGTTGGCGGTGTTGGAGCCGTTGTCGCCCTGGAACATGCCGTTCTCCAGGTCGGCCTCGACCCATGGTCCGGAGCCGGTGCACGGTGCGAAGTAGCACGTGGTGGCGATGGAGACGGCGTCCATGTGGCCGTTGCCGGTGTCGGCCGGGGTGCTCTCGGCGTTGCCGTAGTCGAAGCAGCAGTCGGAGCCGACGTGGGTGCCGGAGGCCACCATGTAGGCGCCCTCGGGCCGGCCGTCGACGGCGACGCCGGAGGCCACGCCGGTGTAGCGGTAGCCGACGCCCGGTGAGATCCAGATGCCGTAGACCTTGTGGCCGCCGGCGGTCACCGCGATCTCGCCCGCGTCGGCGCCGCGGTCGGCGCCCATCCCGGAGGTGCCGGCCGGGCCGGGGGTGAGGTCGTTGTGGCGGGAGGTCTGGTCGTAGACCTTGGTGATGCGGCACGTGGTGTTCTGGCAGAACACGTCCTGCTGGGCGGCGTTGGCGTAGCCGCCGGGGGCCAGCAGCCCGATGTCGGCGCGGGCCCCGTCGGAGGCACGTGTGACCTGGTAGAGGGGCCCGTTGTAGGAGGACAGCAGGGCGCGTGTGGTGCTGTGCGCGGCGACGCAGGGGGTGCCGGCCGCGCCGTAGATGTCGCACGGCAGCGAGCCGGCTGCCTGGGAGACGGCGGGGAAGGCGATCAGCGCGCCGAGGACGAGGCCGAGGGCGGCCACGGCGGACAGCAGGTGCCGAAGGGGGCGGAGGACCGCTGATCTCGTGGCGGGGCGCGGGATTCCTCGCGCGGTGGTGGTGTGGGCTCTGTGCATGGTGTGCTCCCGTGACTGTGGGGAGGGGAATGGAGCTCAACCTGCCGGTGCGGCGGCGGAGTTCACGCCGCTCGGCACCTTCGCGGGGAAGTTACGCGCACCGAATCAAACGCGTCAATGTTTGTTGCTTCAGTTTCCCTGCCCGCTGACAACACGTCTGGATCTGTTGTCTTCTGTTGGTCTGGGGTCCGATTCGGCCACTCGTCGGGGCTTGGTCCGGACCGTTCCCGGGCATCCCGCAGCCCTCCAGGGCCCGGTGGGTACCGGGCCCTGGAGGGCGCTGTTTCGCTCTCGCGGGGAGGCGGGAGGCGGGCGCCGGGGAACGGCGCCGCTCGTCAGCGGGCGGTGGTGCCCGCCGCCGCGCCGGCCGCGATGAGCTTGCGGTTGATGTCCCTGACCTGGTCCGGGTAGACCTTCAGGACCGCACGGTCGTAGGTGATCAGCCCGTTGAGTTCGCCCTCCACATCGCTGATCTGGGTGTAGACCGAGCCGGAGAGTCCGGCGGCGGCGTTCGGGATGAGCTGGCTGGTGTTCTCCACGTAGGTCTTGGTCATCTCGGCGATGTCGGTCGGCCCGTCACCGTAGTCCTGGCCGCCCGCGACGCCCGCGATGTGACCGGGGATGGTGAGCGAGTAGCCGCCGTGCTCGCCGTCCACGGCCGCCCGGGTGGCGTCCGGGGCGGGGTTGGCCGGGCCGTGGTAGAGGTGGTGGTCGATGACGTCGCCGCGGCCGGAATCGCCCTTGGAGGCGCAGCAGTTGACTCCCGAGTGGGCGTCCACCAGACGGGACGGGTCCTGCTGCTTGACGGCGTCGGCGAGTTCACCGGTGGACTGCTTGCTCTGCTCGCCCCAGCCCTCGTTCATCATGGTCCACATGACGACGGAGGGGCTGCTGATGTGCTGGTCCACGATCTCGTGGACCTCCTTGGTGAACTCCTCGTTGCTCGCGGCGCCGGCGTGGTCGGTGTTGCGGCTCGGCATGTCCTGCCAGACCATCAGGCCGAGCTTGTCGGCCCAGTAGTACCAGCGGGCGGGCTCCACCTTGATGTGCTTGCGCACGGCGTTGAAGCCGAGCTGCTTGTGCAGCTGGAGGTCGGACTTGAGGGCGGCGTCCGTCGGCGCGGTGTAGATGCCGTCGGGCCAGAAGCCCTGGTCGAGGGTGGCCAGCAGGAAGGTGGGCTTGCCGTTGAGCTCGATCTTGTTGACGCCGCCGACCTTGGCGACGGAGATCGACCGCATGCCGAAGTAGGAGCCGACGCTGTCGTGCGAGCGGCCGTCGTCGAGGGTGACCTTCAGGTCGTAGAGGAAGGGGTTGTCCGGGCTCCACAGCTTCGGGTTGCGGATGGGCAGCCGCAGGGCGGTTCCGGCGGCGCCGGAGACCGAGCCGACGCGCTTGTGGCCGTCGTAGGCGGTGGCGGTCACCCGGGCGGTGCGCTTGGCGCCGGCGCTCGGGCGCACCGTGACGGACAGGGTGTCGTCCTTCAGGTTCGGGGTGAGCACGAGCGAGTCGATGCTCTCCTCGGGGACGGGTTCCAGCCACACGGTCTGCCAGATGCCGGACGTGGGCGTGTACCAGATGCCGCTCGGATCGCGGGACTGCTTGCCGGTGGCCTGGTCGGAGGCGTCGGTGGTGTCCCTGATCTTCAGCAGCACGGTCTGGTCGCCGTGGCGGGTGACGGCGTCGGTGATGTCGGCCGTGAACGCCTGGTAGCCGCCGGTGTGGTGGGCGACCTGCTTGCCGTTGACGTAGACCCAGGCCTCGTAGTCCACCGCGCCGAAGTTCAGGTGCAGCCGGTTGCCCGAGCCGACCCGCCAGCCGGCCGGGACCTTGAAGGTGCGCTGGTACAGCGACCAGTCGTGGTGCTCGGCGACGCCGGACAGCGGCGCCTCCATCGGGTAGGGCACCAGGATCTTCCCGCTGAGCCTGCCCTTGGGCAGCGCGGCGTCCTGCGTGGTGCCCTGGAACTGCCAGGTGCCGTTGAGGTTGGCCCACTGCGTGCGGGTCTGCTGCGGGCGCGGGTAGTCGGGCAGGGCGTTGGACGGGGACACGTCCTTGGCCCACTTGGTCGCGAAGTACCAGGTGGAGTCGTTCTGCGCCACGCTGGAGAACACACCCAGCGGACCGGCGGCGGTGGTCAGCCCGCCCTGGCCGTCGTAGCTGATGCGGACCTCGGACTTCATGGCCGCGGGGGTGTCCGTCGCGGCGGCGGAGAGGACCAGCCGGGAGCGGTCGGCGGGATCGGTGGTCACGGTCGGCGACCAGCGCCGGCCGCCGGCGATCACCGACAGGTGCTTGGTCAGGTCCGCGGGCAACGCATCGACCTGGCCCGGGAGTTGTACGACGGCCTTGCGGCCCGAGGTGTCGACCGTGCTGTGCAGATCGAGGGGCGCGTAGCCGTCCGGCAGGTGCAGGGCGGAGTCGGGGACGGGCCGGCGGTCGATGCCGGGGCCGGACCACTCGGTCTGGATGTAGGCGCCGCCGTTGCCCTGGTTGTAGTCGAAGGACAGCCGGTGCTCGCCTGCGGACAGCGTGACGGGCTCGGACTGGGTCTGCACGTCCCAGTCGGTCGTCCAGTGGTCGATGACGCTGACGCCGTCCAGCGACATGCGGAAGCCGTTGTCACCCTTGATGTAGAAGGTGTACGACCCGCCGGCCGGCACGTCCAGCATGCCGGTCCAGTGCACGGCGACGTTCAGGGTGGAGCCGGCGCAGCTGCGCAGGGTCGGCAGGAGGTCCTTGACGTTGAGGGAGGGCTGGATGCCGCTGCTGGTGTAGGTGGCGAAATCCAGTGAGGTGCTGTCGGAGCTGAGGTAGCAGTCGCTGCGCAGCCCCTGCGCGGTGGCGCTCGGGGCGGCCTCGGCGGCCGGGGCCGCGTGTGCGAGCGTGGCCGGGGTGAGGAGCGCCGCGCCGAGGAGCAGCGGGGCGAGGGCGGCCAGTCCGCGGGTCAGCGGGAGGCGGTTTCTTCCGGGACTCAACGGGGGTTCACCTTTCGTTCGGAGCGGTGGGAGGGGCTGCCGGCCGGCTCCGCCGGGGATCGGTGGCAGCCTCTCGGGGGTTCTCCGGAGTGCTCGGGCGTGCCGGGCCGTCCGGCCCGTGCGCCGGCCGTGGCGGGCGCACGCGCGGGCCGTACGACTCGATGCGCACCGGGCTGCCCTGACCGGGCGCGCGGGCCGTCACGGTTCGGTGCGCCAGGCCAGGAGGCCGCCGGAGAACCCGGTCTCGAGCTGCGCGGTGATGCGCAGGGCGGTGGTGGTCACGGCGGGGAAGGAGAGCCGGTTGAAGCGGTCGACGGCGGTGCCGTGGTCGGCGTCCGCCCCGGCCGACTGCCAACTGCCGTCCGGCGCGCGGTACTCCAGCCGCCAGGAGGCGGGGACGCGGCAGGCGCCGTGTCCGGTGTCGTCGTACCAGTACACCGACACCGCGCCGACGTGGACGGGTTCGGCGTAGGCGTACTGGACCCATTCCTCGGTGCCGGTGCGGTCCCACCAGGTGAAGCGCGGCACCGACTGGTCGTAGGAGCCGGACGGTTCGGCGGCGGCGTTCATGAGCAGTGCCTGCGGGCTGTCGACGCCGCTGAACGAGGCGGTGACGGCCGCCCATTCGCGTGCCTTGGCCGAGGCGTCGGCGACCGGGAAGGAGGTGATGCGCAGCCGTGCGGCGGCGGCCGGGATCAGGGTGAGCTGCTCCACCGGCTGTGTGGTGCGCGCGGGGCTCTGCTGGAGCGGGGCGAGGACGTTCTGGTCGTCGGCGGTCCAGCCGGGCAGGCGCCGGCCCCGGGCCCGGAGGCGGACCGGAGTGCCGTCCTGGGTGAAGGGGTTGGCGGCGCGGGCACGGGTGCGTTCCACGACGAGGGACCGGGCGGGGTCGCGCGGGTCCAGGTCCAGCGCGACGTTCCAGGGTGAGCCGGGGCGCACCTCGTACTCCGGCCAGGCGTCGCTGCCACCGGAGCGCTGCCACTTCTCCTCGATGCGCAGGGAGTAGGCGAGGGGGCCGTGGTCGACGGAGACGGAGTCCTCGTTGGCGCCCCAGGTGCGGACCGTCGTCCTCATCGGCAGGTGCAGCACGATCTGGTCGCCGTCGTGCCAGCGCCGGTCCACGACGAGGTGGCCGCCGCTGCGCCGCACGTCCACCGGACGGCCGCCGAGCCGTACCGAGGGCCGCTCGCACCAGCCGGGGACACGCAGGTAGAACCGGAAGGAGACGGGGCGCGGCGTGGCCACCTGGAACGTCACGGTGTCGCCGAAGGGGTACTCGGTGCGCTCGGCGACGGTGACGGTGGTGCCGTCGCCGACCTTCGCGCGGACGCTGGACTCGCCGTACAGCGAGGCGCACAGCCCGCCGTCGAGGCTCGCGAGCCACATCTCCTCGGCGTAGTAGGGCCAGCCCATGCCGTAGTTGTGGGGGCAGCAGCGGTACTGGTGGATGCCCGGCATGTACGCCTGCATGGCGAAGGAGTTGTTGAACTGGCCGTGTTTCTTGGCAACGTTGTCCAGCTGGATGCTGTTGGCGGCGGTGACGTAGTGGGTGCCCTTCTGGAGCGGGTCGAGGGCGGCGGGCAGCAGGTTGAGGGCCAGGTCCTCGCAGCGGTCGGCCCACACCGTGTCCCCGGTCATCCGGGTGAGCAGCTGGTGGCTGTGCATGAACTCGACGATGCCGCAGGTCTCGAAGCCCTGGCGCGGGTCGTGGTAGCCGGGGCGCGCGTTCTCGTCCGCGGCGAACCCACCGCCGGGGAACTGGCCGTAGGCGTTCATGACGGTGTCGTGGACGCGCCGGGTGGCGGCGAGGAAGGAGTCGTCGCCGGCGAGGACGCCGTACTGGGCGGGTTCGCGGAAGCCCTGGGCGAGGTTGACGTTGTGCCAGGTCGGGATGGAGTGGGTGTAGTCGGCACTGTGGGTGTGCATGGTGCGGACGAGGTCGAGCAGCCAGTCCTCGCCGGTGCGGTTGTAGAGCCAGTAGGCGGTGTCGATGGTGTCGCCGACGCGGGCCGCGCCCCAGCCCTGCCCGAAGAGCGTGCCGGGCTGTGTGTGCAGGTACTTCAACCAGCCGGACAGAGTGGGCACGACCCGGTCGTCGCCGCTGAACTCGTGCCAGGTGCGCAGCGCGTCCAGGACCGGCATGTGCGGCCAGAAGTCGGGTCCGCCGTTCAGCGAGGTGCGCAGCCGGGCGGGGCCGAAGAAGCCGTCGGACTGCCGGGTGGCGAGTATGCGGTCGATCCAGGCGCGGGTCAGCTCCAGCACACGGGCGTCCTGGGTGACGTAGCCGAGGTCGCCGAACCCGCGCAACCAGTACGGCAGTTCTTCCCAGCCGTCGTTGGCCGGGACGGACCAGCCGCTGGTCTTCGGGTCCAGGTAGTCGGACACCTCGGGCATCCGCCCGTTCAGACCGTCCAGTTGCAGGTCCAGTTGGGTGCGCAGCCAGCCCTTGGGGGTGACGCTGCCGGGCGGCAGCCGCAGGAAGGGCTCTGGCCGCAGCGGCGCCCGGTTGGCGGTGTAGTGGGGGCGGCGGCCGGCGGCCGGGGCGGCGGGTTCGCTCGGTGAGACGGCATGCGCGGGCGGGGCGACGCCGGCCAGGGCGGCGGTGCCGGCGACCGACATGGAGCCGGCCAGGA
>NZ_VOGW01000115.1:0-21222 GCF_007896895.1 Streptomyces misionensis
GGGCCGGGGTCCGCCCCGGCCGGTGGGCGGACCCCGGCCCCCGTCCGCCGGGAGCGGTGTGCCGGGCCGTCAGGCGGAGGTGGCCGCCTGCTGGTCCGGGGCGGGCCGCGCCGCGGAGCCGTCCGGGTCGATGGCGGCCAGGTCCCTGCCGCGCGTCTCCCGGGAGGCGACGACGGCGACCACGGTGATCAGGGCGGCCAGCGCGACATACAGCGAGATCGGGGTGGAGTTGCCGTAGGAACCCAGCAGCGCGGTGGCGATCAGCGGGGCCGGGGCACCGGCCGCCACCGAGGACAACTGGGCCCCGATGGACGCGCCAGTGTAGCGCATCCGGGTGGCGAACAACTCGGAGAAGAACGCCGCCTGGGGCGCGTACATGGCGCTGTGGAAGACCAGTCCGACGGTCACGGCCAGCACCAGCGCCGGGAACGACCTGGTGTCGAGCAGGGCGAAGAAGGCCCACGACCACACCCCCACCCCGACCGCGCCCACCAGGTACACCGGCTTGCGCCCGACCCGGTCGGAGAGCGCGCCGAACAGCGGGATCAGACAGAACTGCACGGCGGAGCCGATCAGCACCGCGTTCAGCGACGTCTGCTTGTCGATCTTGAGGTGCTCGACGCAGTAGGTGAGGACGAAAGCCGTGATCACGTAGTAGGAGATGTTCTCGGCCATCCGCGCGCCCATCGCGACCAGGACGTCCCGCCAGTGGTTGCGCATGACCGCCACGAACGGCAGCCGCTCGGCGCGCCGTTCCGCCTTGCGCCGCTCCGCCTGCGCCAGCGCCTGCTTGAACAGCGGGGACTCGTCGACGGACAGCCGGATCCACAGACCCACCATGACCAGTACGGCGGAGAGCAGGAACGGCACCCGCCAGCCCCACGAGTCGAACGCGTCGTCGCTCAGCACGGTGGTCATCAAGGACAGCACCCCGACGGCGACCAGGTTGCCGGCCGGTGCGCCGCCCTGCGGCCAGGAGGCCCAGAAACCACGCCTCTTCGCGTCCCCGTGCTCGGAGACCAGCAGCACGGCGCCGCCCCATTCGCCACCGAGGGCGAAGCCCTGGATCAGACGCAGGGTGGTCAGCAGCAGGGGCGCCGCGACGCCGATCGTGCCGTATCCGGGCACACAGCCGATCAGCGCCGTGGACAGCCCCATCATCAGCAGGCTGATCACCAGCAGCTTCTTGCGCCCGAGGCGGTCCCCGTAGTGTCCGAAGACCACGGCACCGATCGGCCGCGCGGCGAAGCCGATGGCATAGGTGAGGAAGGACAGCAGGGTGCCGGTCAACGGGTCCGTCTCGGGAAAGAACACCCGGCCGAACACCAGCGCGGCGGCCGAACCGTACAGGAAGTAGTCGTACCACTCGATGGTGGTGCCGATGAGACTGGCGGCGACGATCCTGCCGAGCCCGGTGGAGGGCGGGGGAGCGGTGTTACCTGCGGCCATGTGCGCCACTTCCTCGTGTGCGATGGGGACGGGTAGGTGTCGGCACACGGTAGGAAGACGCAGGTCAGGGGCACATGTGGTGGGACACCATAGTTCGGGGGGCGGGTATGCGTACGGCCACCATGCCTGGCCGGGGAGGGGTGATCCAGGGGCTCGGGTGTGATCGAAACCGACACCGTCCGGGACGCGTAGTTCGGGATGTTTTGACGGTAGGGTGCTGACTCCCGTGCTGGTTTGGTGCTGACTGAAAGCCCACGTCATCACCCGTTTCAGCCCTCCCGTTCCAGTTGTAGATCGTGATCTTGCTGGTCGGGTACCGCTTCCCGGGTCGAACCGAATCCCTGCCTCGATCGGTCCGGTCCGATGCGCTTGCTGTCTCAGCTGGACTGGTCAGCGGAGGGGCTGATGGCGCTGTCCGTGCCGTAGAAGTGGCCTGGTCGCACAGGGCGTCGATCTCGGCGTTCTCTTCCTCGCTCAGTTGTGCATCCAGCGCGACGCTGATGATGCGTCGGGCCTGGGCCAATCGCCGAGCGACCTCCCAGTCGGCGATCAATTTGCCGACGGTGGACTCGTCGGCGGTTCCGCACGCCTGGCGGGATCCGAGTCGGTCGAGGG
This sequence comes from Streptomyces misionensis, assembly GCF_007896895.1. GTDB lineage: Bacteria > Actinomycetota > Actinomycetes > Streptomycetales > Streptomycetaceae > Streptomyces > Streptomyces misionensis_A. The sequence goes on from NZ_VOGW01000115.1 coordinate 2,065, forward strand.
ACACGACGAACTCGGTTCAGGTCCTGCGGGACTGCGACGACCTCGCTAAGGGGCACGCGGATCTCTCGGGAGGACATGTCCATCAGCCGTCCGCACGGTCAGGAGGCGAACGCCCGCTCCAGCCTGGGGATCAGGTCTTGCAGATCCTGCTCCCAACAGGCCCCGTTGTGGCCGCCATTGCACTGGGTGCCCCAGGCGGAGCCGTTGCCGTAGTCGACGTAGTGGTACGGCATGCCGAGCGCGTCCATGCTGTCCTTGACATGCTGGGCCGCGCCCTCGAGCCAGAACTCCGGTTCGGTGGGGACGCCGCCGCCGTTGCCCACATAGATGGAGACGTCGACCCCGGCGAGCTTGTCCATGTGCGCGGCCGGATCGACCTCGTTCCATCGCCAGTCGGCGTTGAACACGGGGTAGGGCGAGCCGAACAGCGCGTCGCTGTCCACGCCGGGCTTGTACGGCGAGCTGTCGGAGTCGCAGGCACCGGAGGACGAGCCGCAGATCGCGCCGAGCGCGTCGGTGACGGAGGCGACGACGGCCAGCCGCAGGTCCATGGACCGGACCGACAGGTCGATGTCCCCCGACAGGGACGCGGTCTGGCTGAACAGGTCGGGCCGGACCTGGGCGTAGTGCAGGGCGCCGAACCCGCCCATGGACACTCCGGCGACGGCCCTGGCCTTCTTGGTGGGAATCGTCCGCAGGTTCGCGTCGACGAACGGGATCACCTGCTTGAGGTGGAAGTTCTCCCAGTTCTGGGCGCCGAGCTGCGTCTTCTGGTTGAGCCAGTTGGCGTACCAGCCCCGGGCGCCGCCGTCCGGAATGACGGTGATCATCGAGTCGGACATGGTCAGCGCCGAATAGTTCTGCTGGATCGGGTCGTCAGGCGAGCCGTGCAGGAAGTACAGCACGGGGTAGCGCCTGTTCGGATCGTCGTAGTAGCCGCTCGGCAGAATGATCTTGATGTGGTGCCTGCCGGCGACCTCTGGCGTGGTCACCGTGATGGTGAAGTTGGTGGGACCGCCCACGGCCGTGTCGACCTGGGTCAGCCCGAAGCCGTTCGTCAGCGGCGGCGGTGCGGTGCCGCCGGCCGCCTGTGCCGGACCGGCCGGCAGGGCCAGGGCCAGGGCGACGGCGGTGACCATTCCGGTCGCTGTCAGTCGCCAGCGCTTCGATGTCCTTGCCACAGTGCCTCCTCGTGAGCCTTCGTCGTGTGCGGGGTGGGATGCGCCGGGACGCGGTGACGTCCCGGGGAGGAGCACGCCGGAGGCCGTCGTCGGCGTTCCGGCGCGCCCACCCGTCGATCTCAGTTCAGAACCTCGACCTCCAAGTGGGGCGAGGATGCGCTCTGTTCCTCGGTGAAGCGCTCGGTCACCCACTGGCCCGCCGCTAACAGCCTCGTTTGATCGGCGTGGTGCGGCGAGGTCGGGTCGGCCGACTGGGAGTAGGTCAGCAGGGAGGAGGTCTGCGGCGGGCCGTCCGCGGTGAAGCGCAGCTCCTGGATGAAGCTGGACCCGAAGACGACGTCCGTCCTGCCGTCGACCTGGCCCGGAGTGATGACGTTCAGCACGCCCAACTCGCCGATTGAGCCGTGGATCGGGATCTGCTCACCGTCGCGTTCGACTTTCTGGACGTCCGAGAGTCGTGCGTCCAGCGGAATGCCGGCCTTGCGCAGCGCGAACACCGCGCGGGCGAGGGCGTCGCGGACGGCCGAGCTGCCCGGGTCCGGCGAGTTGGGGGTGTGCACCGGGTCCTTCGGGTCGAAGGGCACCCGCCAGGGCAGTTTCTCGACGGCCTGCCCGCCGAGCAGATACGACCAGTAGTCGGCGAACAACCAGGACCCCTGGCTGTCCGACGTGTAGGCGTGGCTCTTCCAGGCGGCGAGGATCGGGCAGGCTTCGCTCACGTTGACCAGGTTGCCGTCCACCAGGACCGTCCCGAAGGCGTGTTCCGGCACGCCGTCACCGTACTGGTGAGGGCCAGGCCAGCCGCCCTGCTGTGGTCGGCGAACAGCGACTGCCGCATGGTCTCGGGCGTGAAACCCTCGCCGGGCAGGCCGTCGGTGCCGTCGATCCGGCTCTGCGCGGTGACGATCAGCTCCTGGGTGCGCAGCGAACGGGGCGCCGCCATGTCGCCCATCACCCGGGGGAAGGACAGCGGCTGCTCGGATTGGCCGGCCAGGCGCTGTCGTCGGCGTTGCCCACACCGCCACCGGCAGCCTCGATCTGAGTCTCCTGCGTGTCATCGAGCCGTCCCTCCCGCACCGGCGGTTTTGTCCGGACACGGTCACGCTAAGGAGATCCGATGAAATTCCCATGACGCCGCTGTGGGTGTGCGACGGTCCGGGCCGACGGGTGACCGCTCGGCGGCGGTCACTCCCCGCAGGCCCGTTCGGCGTCGCATCCCCTCGGGGAACCGGGATTTCATCGTTTTTTCAACACCCTTCGCCAGGATGAGCCGGCCACCGCGGGCCGTCCGGTCCGTATCCGCAGTCGTGGCGCCGCGATCACCACGTGCCGCTCGGCACCGGCCGCGGCGCCCGACGGCGCATGACCGCCGGCACCGCGCCAGCGGCCCGCGCCCCCCGACCGACACCGAGTCCACCGCCGGCTGACCGACCGGGTCCACCGCCGGTGACCCGCCCCCGAAGGGACGACCATGTCCGACTCCGCACACCCCGACCGCCGTCCGCCCACCCGCCGGACCCTGCTCAAGGCCGGCGCGGGCGCCGCCCTGACCGCCGGCGCGCTCGGCGGCTCCCTCGCCGCGGCGCCCTCCGCCGCCGCGGCGCAGAACGGCGCGCCGCTGTGCGAACAGCCCGGCGACTCGGCCCGCGCGCAGGGCCTGGGATCGGGCGACCTCGCCATCCCCTACCACCGGGAGCACGACGACACCTGGGGCTATGTCTTCGGCGACTCCTTCAGCGAACCCGCGCTCGGAGGCGAGTACCTCGGCTCCCCGGTCATGCTGAACCAGGCCTCCTTCGACGCCTCCGGCTCGACCCCGATCTCGTTCACCTGGGCCATGCCCACCGGAGGCGGCGCCCGGCAGCTCTTCGACTACCAGCACAACGCCGACAACGGCTACGGCTTTGAGGTCAGCCGCATCCCGAACGACTGCATCGAGTTCGGCGGCCGCACCTACATCCAGTACACCTCCGTGGAGGTCTGGCAGCCGCCCGCCGGCTACGACGGCTCACGGATGTCCGGCGTCGCCTATTCCGACGACCACGGCGTCACCTGGCAGGACTATCCCTACCACTGGGCCGGCGACACCCAGGGCGTCAACCAGTCCCTGTATGGCATGTGGTCGTTCGCGGGCATCGACCCCGACGGCTGGCTGTACATCTTCTCCAAGCGCTGGAACGGCAGCCACCTCAACACCGGTGACGGCGGCGCGATCCAGCTGTTCCGTATCCGGCCGGAGGAGTTCCGGGCCGGCAATTTCGGAGCGCAGGAGAACTGGGCCTACCTGGACGGAAGTTGGCAGTGGACCCGCGCGGTCCAGCCGTCCGTGATCCTCTCCGGGAACAACATCGGCGAGTTCTCCGTCAAGCGCATCGGCGGCACGTACTGCATGAGCTACTTCGACGTCACCGACTACTCGATCTGCACCCGCACCGCCCCCCGGCCCGACGCCGTGTGGAGCGCGCCGAAGCCGCAGATCGTCGGCAACGCCACCTGGCCGCCCAACCACTGGGGCAAGCCCCAACTCCCCTTCCTCTACGGCGGATACATCCACCCGGGCAGCGCAAGCGCCACCTCCCTCACCCTGATCGTCTCGCAGTGGAACGGCCAGCCGCACCAGTCGCCCTACCGCGTCCTGCAGTACGACGGCATCAACCCGTGAGCCGCACCCCGCACTCGCCCTTCGGCACCCGCCCTCACAGGAGGAGACAAGTGAACACAGTCCGCTTACGCCGCGCGAGAGCTGGCGGCACCGTCCTGCTCGCCGCCCTCACGGTCCTGACCGTCCTCGGCGCCGGCCCGGCGAGCGCCGACAGCACCAGGCCCGCGAAGATACCCGGCCCCCTCGGCAACGCCGCGCCCGCCACGGCGTACTGCGACATCCCCGCGCAGCGCGACATCGCGGTCACCCGCAAGGTCTACGAGGTCGGCCAGCGCATGAACGTGTCCCCCAAGGTCATGCTCGCCGGGTTCGAGACCGGCTGGGTCGAGTCCCGGATGAACAACCTGGCCTGCGGGGACCGGGACTCCCTCGGCGTCTTCCAGCAACGCCCCTCGCAGGGCTGGGGATCGCCCGAACAGGTCCTGGACGTCGACTACGCGGCGTCGACGTTCTTCGAGGTCGCCGAGCAGATGGAACCCGGCATGGAGGGCAGCACCGCAGGCCAGCTCGCCCAGGCCGTCCAGCGCTCCGCCTACCCCGAACGCTACGACCAGGCCGAAGGCACCGCCGTGGCGCTGCGGGACGAGGCGTTCCAGCCCTACGGCACGATCGGGGCGAAGTACGACGGCATGGGGGGTGCGGGCGGCGTCCTCGGCGCGCCGGTCCGGGCCGAGGAGGCGGCCATGCTCGGCGGGCGCTTCCAGCAGTTCCAGAACGGGATCATCCTGTGGCACCCGGATGTGGCGTACGCGGTGTACGGCGACATCCTGAGCAAGTTCTGGGCGACGGACGCGGAGCGCCGCTGGGGCTTTCCGACGATGGACGAGGCGGACGCGTCGCGGGCGCCGGACGGGACGAAGGGGCGGTACCAGTTCTTCGAGCGGGGCCTGTTCCTGTGGTCGCCGTCGACGGGTACGCACATCGTGCATGACGCGATCTACGACGCGTTCCACGCGGGGGGCCACGAGAGCGTCCTCGGGTATCCGACGACGGACGAGACGGACGAAGCCGGCGGCGGGCGGATGCAGCGCTTCCAGAACGCCACCATCCACTGGCGCGCCGACAAGGGCACCTGGATCACCGACAACTGAACAGGAGAACTCCCTTGAGGTCCTTTCACCGCAAGGTGCTGCGCACGGCGGCCGTGACGTCGGCGCTTCTCTTCGCCACCCTCTGCGCGGTACCGGCCGCGAGCGCGTCGAGCCCCGACGGGCCGATCGGGCGGGGCGAGGCCATGGACCGTGCCTGGTCGTGGATCGCCGAGCAGGTGCCGTACAGCCAGTCCGGGTGCCACGAGAACCAGTTCGGCTGCTACCGCCCGGACTGTTCGGGCTATGTCTCCATGGCCTGGCACCTGAGCAACTCCCTCACCACCTGGAGCCTGTGGGACGTCACGTTCGACATCCCGGCCGACGACCTCCAGCCGGGCGACGCCCTGCTGCGGGACTCGGGCGGCGTCGACCACGTGGCGCTGTTCGTCCGCTGGGCGGACTCGGAGCACACCCGGCCGGTGGTCCGCGAGGAGTACGACTTCGGCCATGTGGCCGAGGAACATGTGTGGAACGACGGGCTGCGCGGCTTCTCGCCCCGCCGCTACAACGCACTGGACGACCTCGCGCCGTACGGCACCATCGCGGTCAAGTACAACAGTATGGGCGGCCCCGGCAGCGTCCTGGGACGGCCGATCCGGGGGGAACGGGACTCGTCGCTGGGCGGGCGCTTCCAGCAGTTCCAGAACGGGATCATCCTGTGGCACCCGGATGTGGCGTACGCGGTGTACGGCGACATCCTGAGCAAGTTCTGGGCGACGGACGCGGAGCGCCGCTGGGGCTTTCCGACGATGGACGAGGCGGACGCGTCGCGGGCGCCGGACGGGACGAAGGGGCGGTACCAGTTCTTCGAGCGGGGCCTTTTCCTGTGGTCGCCGTCGACGGGTACGCACATCGTGCATGACGCGATCTACGACGCGTTCCACGCGGGGGGCCACGAGAGCGTCCTCGGGTATCCGACGACGGACGAGACGGACGAAGCCGACGGCGGGCGGATGCAGCGCTTCCAGAACGCCACCATCCACTGGCGCGCCGACAAGGGCACCTGGATCACCGACAACTGACCCGCACTACCGGCACATCGCTCGACAGGCACGTCCTCGGGGGCGCCGGCTCACCCTCGCCGGTGGCCTTGCGCGAGACGGCTCTGCAGCCGGGCGTGGCGGAACTGGTACACCGCCCCGGCCTGGCGCAGGACGCCCCGCTGATAGGCGTCGTCCAGGAAGGCGGCGACGGCCCAGGGGAGGCGCCCGGTCAACGGCAGCCAGATGCGGGTGAGCAGGCACCACTGGCCCCAGGCGGTCAGCGTCAGCGTGTAGCCGAGCGCGCCACCCAGACCGCTGATGGTGCCGAGCATGATACTGGCCGTGGGATCCGCGGTCAGCCGGCCCAGATGTCCCTGCAGCAGATTCACCACCGCCCCGGCCCCGAGTCCGACCGCCGTGCCGAACACGGGTGCCCAGAAGCACAGTTGAGTGAGCACCGTCCGGCGGTCGGCGCGCAGGACGCTGCCCGGGCTGACGGCGGAGACGATGTCGAGGGGCGTTTCGAGGAGGCCGAGGAGGCAGAAGGTGAGCCCGGCGGCGCCGCCGAAGACCAGCCCGAAGACGATCGCGTCTACCAGCCCGATCTCCAGCGCGGCCGACAGCCCGAAGTGCCAGCTGAACGCGCGCAGCAGGCCGACCATGAACCCGTAGACGCAGCCGAAGAGCGCACCGCCCAGGGTGCCGATCACCAGCCGGGGACCGGCCCGCCACGTGGTGGTCTCCGGCCGGCCGCGGATGCGCAGCCGAACGGCGGACGGCCGCAGGTCCTTGCCCGTGACCGTGTACGTGAACCAGTGCACCAGCCCGAACAGGAGACCGGCCAGCAGGCCGACGATCGTCCCGTCCAGAACGCCGCCGATCACCGAGCCGCTGAAGCCGGCGGACATGACGCCGTCGACGAGCCCGATGACCAGCGCGGTGACCAGGGCGGTGACGAGGGTGCGGGTGGAACGGCGCAGGCCGTGGCCGAGCCGCCACCAGGCCAGGTCCGGAGTTCTCGACTCCGTCAGATGGCGGGCGAGATGGCCGAGCCAGCGCTGGACGCGCTCGGGGTCCCAGCCACGCGCGCCCGGGCGGGCGCGAAGGTAGACGGTGGGCAGGAAGTTGTCGAGCAGGTGTTCCTCCAACTCCTGTGCGCTGGGGATGTCGAGCAGCTCGGCGGGATCGTGGTCCGGGGTGTCGCTGTAGACGGTGCGGGCGAGCGCCACCATCAGCGGCGTCGACAGGACCGTGGCGAGCGGGGCCGGCGATCCGTCCGGCGAAGGCTCGCGCAGCTTCCTCAGCACCGGCTGCCAGGCGCTCGCCGCCGGGTCCGAGCGGTCCGTCTTGCGGGTGGTGCGGGGCAGATAGTGGTCCAGGTCGTCCAGGGTGAGATCGGTGAGTTCGATCGGCGCGGCCGAGGTGAGCACGTCCGTCTCCTCGACCGCGGCGGCGTACTCGGCGGGTCGGCTGGTGAGCAGGAGGGGCAGGGTGGTGGCGTTGAGGGCTTCGAGCGCGGGGCGGCGCAGCCCGTCGGCCATCTCGTCGAAGCCGTCGAGCACCGGTAGCACGCGGCCGGAGTCGACCAGCGCGGAGGCCAGGCTGACCCTGCCGGGCCCCGGCGCGGCCGTACCCGGATGGTCGCTCGTCAGCCGCTCGGTCAGCCAGTCGCGCAGGGTGACGGCCGTGGGGTCCCAGGCGCCGATGCTGAAGATCACAGGCACGGGCTCCGCGGGCGTCCGCGACCTCAGATGGTCCAGGACGAAGCGCAGCGTCAGGACCGTCTTCCCGGACCCGGACCTGCCGAGGACCACCAGCCGCCCGGAGGGAACGCTCCGGTAGGTCGTGGCGATGCCCTCCAGCCGGCCGCTCAGATCCAGGGGGCCGCTCGGCGCGCCCGGCGGCAGGCGGCGGATGTTGGCCCAGTGGTCGGTGAGCCTCGGGCAGCCGGCCTGCCAGCGGACCGGCAGCGGGTAGGGGTCCTGGATCCGCCGCTGCTCCTCCTCGCGTTGCCAGCGGGCCGCCACCGCCTTCGCCAGTTGTTCGGCTGCCTCGGCCAGCGCGCCCTGCGCCGCCGGCGTCGGCAGCGGCACCGCAGGCGGCACCACGACCGCTTCGGACGCTCGCCCCTCGCCCGCCCGCGCCTCGCCCGCCTCCGCCTCGCTGGCGGCGTCCGTGCCGCCGCCCCGGCGCTCCGGGACGGCGGCACGGAGTAACTCCTCGCGCTCCTCGCTGCGCAGGGCGAGCGCGTCGGCCAGCTGCCGCACCGTGGTCATCCGCGGGTTGCCGCGCTTGCCGGTCTCCAGGCCGCGGATGGTGCTCACACTGACACCGGCACGCCGCTCCAGCTCGTCCTGGGTCAGTCCCGCATTCTCGCGCAGCCGACGAAGCACCGCGCCGAACTCACCGGCCACAGGTCATGGCCCTTCCCCCTGGGAGTTGTCCGTTTCCGCAGGTCGGGACTCTAGCGCGGGCGCCGGTCACATATGGCCGGTTGAATGCTCTGTCCACACTTCCTGCACGACGGCCAGCCTCGACCGCATCGACGTGAACGACCGGGGTGCGGGGATCGACCGGTCCGGAGAACGGGGAGTGGCCATGCCGACGAGGACCGCGGGCCGGTGCGACCGGGGCGTCACGGGTCTCACCGCCGAGGAACGCGAAGTGCTCTACGCGCTCGGCTGCGGCCTGGGGGACGACGAGATCGCCGCCGCCCTGGTCCTGCCCGAGCAGGTGGTGGCCGAACGGCTCGGCCGCGTCCTGGGAAAGTTAGGGCTGCGCGACCGGGCCGCCGCCATCGTGCACGCCTTCGACTGCGGCCTGGTCGTGCCCGGCCAGGGACCCCGCAGACCGGTGCCGGAGACCGCCGTCGCACGCCGCACTGGCGCCGCGTCAGGTCCCTGGCTGCGCGTGTCGCTGCTCGGCCCACTGCGGACGACCCTCGCGGGCCGGCCCGTGGACGTCGGCCCCGTGCGGCAGCAGGCCGTGCTGGCGGCGCTGGCCCTGAGCCCGAGCCGTTCCGTCAGCAGGCGGCGACTGCTGGAGGACGTCTGGGGCAGGGAGACGCCCGACGGCAACGTCGTGCCGGTCTACGTCTACCGGCTGCGCAAGATCCTGCGCTTTGGTGAGCGCCCCGACTCGGTGATCCGGCGCGACCGGTACGGATACGGGCTCGTCCAGGGCATCGCCGAGGTGGACGCCCTGTGCGTGGAGGACCTGGTCACCCGGGCCGAGGAGGCCGAACGCACCGGCGACCTGCCCGGGGCCGTACGGCTGTGCGCCCAGGCGCTGGAACTGTTCCGCGGCGAGCCACTGGCCGGACTGCCCGGGCCGTTCGCCGAGTCGGAGCGGCTGCGGCTCGCGCAACACAGGGTCGCCCTGGCCCAGCGGAAGGCGGACTGGCAGCTGAGGCTGGGCCGGCGCCTGGAGGCGATCACCGAGCTGTCCGCCCTGGCCCTGAAGGAGCCGTTGAACGAACCCGTCGCTGCGATGCTGATGCACGCGCTGCGGCGCGACGGCCGGCGGGCCGAGGCCCTGGCTGTCTTCGACCGCATCGCCCGGCACCTGGCCGAGGACCTCGGCGTTCCCCCGGGCGACGTGCTCCTTCGGGCCCGGCGGGCGGCCCTGCTCGGGGAGGACGCCGGCCCGGGCCGGGGCCGCGGCCGGGCGGGTGCGGCGTGAACGGGGCGGCGGACGACCGTGAGCGCGCCGAGGAACTGCTGCTGGCGCGGATCTCCGCGGCCGCCAGCCGGGCGCGTCTGGGCATGCGGCGCACCACCTATCGGACGCCCTCCACCGAGCCCGGGCGGCGCCGGACGGCCACTGCGCGCCCGAGGCGCCTGCTGTGCGGCGACGGCGGAGCGGCCCTGAGTCCGGGCGCCCGGCTGGACCTGTACGAGCACGGTCTGACGGCCGCCGTCGGTCGGCGGATCCACGCCGTCCGCTTCGACGAGACGGTGGTGCGCCGGCGCACGGTGCTCACCGCGCGCGGCGTCACCGGGGCCCTTGTGCTGGTCGACGTCCACGGCGAACGAGTCGTGCTGCGCTGCGGCGACTTCGCCCGGCCGCAGGCGTGGTGGTCCGCGGTCTGCCGGGCCGTCGCAGGCGCGCAGGCGCCACGGGCGTTGGCCGCGCTGCGGCAGGGCGCACGGCTGGCCTTCGGCCCCCTGTGGGTCACCGCGGACGCGGTCGGCTCCGCCCGGACGTCCCTGCGCTGGGCTCAGGTCCAGCGGATCGAGGTCCGCAACGGCTTCGTCGCCGTCCGCGCCGACGGCCGCTGGCAGGTGTGGGCCACCGCCGCGTCCGGGATCCCGAACCTCTGCGTCTTCCAGGCCCTCACCGAACACCTGACGGGCGCCGGGCTGGACGACGGCTGACGCACGACCCCTTCGACGACCGTGCCCGACCCTTCGACCAGCTGCCGCCCGACCCACCGAACATACGACGAACACGCGACGAACCCGGAACAAACACAGAAGGAGACAGTCATGGCCGACAGCTACCGGTACCGGTGCGGCGAGTGCGGGCACCGCACCTCCTGGGGGAGCGAGTCCGAGGGGGAAAAGGCGATCGAGAAGCACTACCGCCACAGCCACCCGGCCGTCGTCCCCGGGGGGATGGTCGAGTTCCGCAAGGGATCGTCCGGCGGCGGTGGCGGCGGATGCCTGCTCGCCCTGGGCATCCTCGTCATCATCCTGATCATCGCCTCCCAGCACTGACCGAACACTGAACACGCCGAGGACACGGGCGAGGGACGGGGCGCGGGAGAGGCCGGCCGGGATCCGCCCCTACACCGAGCGGTTCTCACAGGCGAGGTGACGAATCTCGGCCGCCCCCCTGGCCAGCCTCGTGGCTGCTGCCGGACGAACCGAACTGGTGCAGGACCAGCACGAGCAACGGGACGAGCAGCGACACGGCCAGCAGGACACGGCTCTCGGTCAGGCCGTCGGCGCCTCCGCCTCCCGGCGTCTGGCCGAGCTCACCCGCGACCGGTTGCCCGACGACGCCGTACGGGCCCTCGCCGCGCGGGCCGAGTGACTCACAGGCTCAAATTCCGCTCAGACCGGCCGGCTTCGGCATGGAAACGGTGCACACTGCGTTTCCGGACCACTCATACCTGGAGGAACTCGCATGAAGGACATTTTCGCCCGAGTCCTGACCCGCGTCCGGGACACCCTTTCCGGCCGCCGGGATCTCGCCGAGTACGAGAACCGTGAGGCGGAGCATCACAGCCCGCACAACCGTGACGCCGGCCTCGCCCGCCACTACATCCCGACGGCACCGCAGATCCCCACGGGCGGCCCCGGCACCATGTGAGCGCCGGGCGCCGCCCAGCCCGGGGCCATGGACGGCGCGGCGGCCTCCGGGGCGTGAGCGGTCAGGTCGGGGCGCAGCCTCGCCCGGAGGCGCTCGGACGCCGTCGGGTCAGGCGTCGCGGCAGGCGGGCGCTGACCCGGCGGGCGCAGTCCTGCGGGCTCGTCGTGATGGTGTCGTATTCGACGTCGTACAGGCCGTGTGCGTGGACGCGTTCCAGCTGCCGGGCGGTCAACTCCACCGGTCGGTCGTCGCGCGGGGCAGGAGGGGCAGATGCGCCCGGATCACGGTGGCAACCTACTCGTGGCCGCTGCGGGCGGCCAGGAGGCCGGTGAGCAGGCGAAGCACTTCGCCGGGCATCGCACCGTCTGTGGTGCTGGACGTCGCCCCCGACGTCCCGGTCTCTGCCTGCGAGGGCGTCCACGACACGGCGGGACAGCCGCCTGCCGGGTCCGGTTCCGCCCTCGTGCGGTGGATGCTCACCCCGTGCACGACGTGGCAGGCCTGGTCCCTGGCCGCCAACTTTGGTGCGGGATGGACGCCCGGACCGCGTGGGTGATGGCCCGCCAGGCCCGTCATCCTGACGACCTTCGCGGACTGGTGACGCGAGTCGGTCTGCATGGCATCGAGCAGGGGCGTCAGCTCCTTGTGGAGCGCGGTTTTCGGTGGCTCGGTCATCCAGTCCGCCCAGAGGCCGGGCCTGCTGTGAGCGGAGGGGCTCAGCGCAGCCGTCGCGCACGCAGCACCAGGTCGTCAGTATGGTGCGCACCGGCGCCGCCGTCAGGTGCCACGCGTGGTCGCTGCTCGTTCACCTCCACCTTCCAGTCGTCGGTGAGCAGGGCGGCAACCATCGATGGCCAGACGTAGTCAGTCGGGTCGAAGCCGCTGTCGTGCACCTGCTGGGTGTCCATCCCCGCGTGGTGAACGAGCAGCAGCACACCGCCGGGCGCGACGGCCGCGAGCAGCGCTCGCTCGGCTGCGGCGTCGGGGGTGCGCAGCAGGGCTGGATACTGCGCGGAGACCAGGTCGAAGAAGGCCGGTGGTAGCGCCGCTTCCGTCAGCGCGGCATGCACCCAGCGAACGGCGACGCCTGCGTCCCGCGCGTGCCCGGCCGCCCGCTCCAGCGCCACGCCGGAGACCTCGAGCGCGGTCACGTCCCAGCCGCCGCGCGCGAGCCATATGGCGTCCGCGCCCTCGCCGCAGCCGACGTCGAGCACCCGCCCGGGCGTGAGCCCGGCGACCTCGGCCACGAGCGCACCGTTGGGCTGGCCGCTCCACAGCTGTTGCCGGTCGCGTATCGGTTGTCCCACTCCGCCCGCACCGCGGGGTCTCCGACGTATCCGTCGCCAGAAAAGAAAGTGTCAGACGCAGGCAATCCCGCTCCAAGGTTGTCGGTCACGGGCCCAACGTCATCCATAGTGGCCCGGTCACGCCACTCCTGTTGCCGTTCCGGCAAAACGGCGTCCAAGCTTCAGGGCCGGAAATCCGGGGTGGAACGTGACGGCGCCCACCACGCTGACGGGCGTGCCATCCGTACGGAACGTAACCTCCGCGATCCGTCCTGGGCGGGTCGGCGGTTGCCGAGCGCGACCCGGAGTGCACCTGCACCATCCTCGGATTCGGCGGGCAGTGCGCCGGCGACATCAAGGCGGGTGAGGGTGACGGGGCGGACGCGGCCGGCGATCCGGTCGGTGGCGGCCTTGATGTCGCCGTACGTGAGCTGGTGCACGTGTTGCGCCTGCAGTGGGTGGGGCATGACCAGGCGATGAGCCGGCCGGTGATGGTGATGGCGAGGAAGAACGCGAAGGCGACGCGGCGCCCGGTGGGGGCCGGTTCGACGGGAGTTTGCGGGGCCGAACAGCAGGCCGTCGCCGAGTTCGGGGCGTCAGGCTCACGCTCTGGTAGTCCTTCACGGCCTCCGCCTGGTAGCCGTAGGCCCGCGATGCGCGAGTGGTCGTCCCGCTGCACGAAGCCCTCCACCGGCCGCTCGGGATGGCGGAGCAGACCGACCCGCGCCGTTACCTCCACATCCCGAAGAACCTCTCCGACGACGTTTTTGCCGCAGGTGATCCGGTAGCCTGATGCAGCGACCGCGAGCGATGATCCGGGCCGATGTCAACGCTCTGTCCAGCGGTGTACCAGTGCCATGATCTCTTCCTCGGGGAGCGAAGCCCGGGTCACATCGCCGAGCCACAGTGGGGCACTGCCACGATCCGGCGTCAACCACACCGCCAGCAGCCGTCGCCGTCCGTTCTCCGTGCTGCGTATCTGATAATGCCGGACGTGGGACCAGGGAATCGGAAGGTCGCCGCGCCTTCTCGGCATGCGGATGCCCTCGGCAGAGAGCTTGGAGGGCCTGCCGAGCCACCAACCGACGGCCAGCGGTGCGGATGAGATCCCGACCAAGGCCAGGCCCAAGCCGAGCAGGACTCGGGCCGGCAGTACGATCAACCCGCCGCCGGTGTCGAACGCGCTCATTCCACCAGCCAGGGCGATTGTCAGCCCGAAGAAGCAGGCGACGAGCAGCAGCCTGGACAGGAAGCGCGGGAGCCCGTCATGACGTCCCAGCACGACGGAGTAGTCGTCCGGGACTTCGTTGCCGTCCATACCCATGAACTTCCCTTCCTTCTCCTCAGAGCAGCCGTCTTCCCGAAGTGCTTCGGTCCCTCTGCACCGAGGTCGCCAACGAAGGATCGGACCGATGGTGGGCTTGTCTCCCTGACTGAGGCAACCGGATTCCAGGGCACTTGCGCGACTGGCCATGCGCGACCGGCGTCCACGAACACGACCAGGTCGTCAGCGCCCGGAGGATCACGGGCCTGCCGGCTGACGTGATTGCTGAACTCGTTGTTGAGATAGGGCCGGTGGCACGAGCGGCATCAGGCCAAGCTTGCGTCCCGGCCGCAGAAGCGTGCTGTGGGTGCAGGTGCGAAGCACCGGTTGGTGTTCGTCGACCGGCTTCTGGCCACGCTCGTACACCTTCGGCATGCCACCACGCACGACGTGCACGCTACTGGTTCGGTGTCGCCCGCTCCACCATCACTCGAGCCTCGGAGAAGTGCGGCCCCTGCTGGCCGAGCGAGGGTGCACCGTCTGCCCGGGCACGCCGCTGCGGACCCTGGCCAAGGTCATCGACCACCTCGGTGCCGTCGGGGAAACCAGGATTATCGACGGCACCGAGATGCGGGTTTGCCGAACACGGCGTGGGCGAGCGTCCAAGTGCCGTCGTCCTTGCCGTATGCCGAGTTCTTCCGCCAGGTGTCGCGCGCCGAACCAGCGCGGCCGTCGCTCAGCGCGGAGCAGGCCCGGGAGGTGACAGCCGGGCTGCGCGAGGCGGGCGATTGACGACGTCCGGCGCTCCGTGCCGGTACTCGCCGCCCGGGTAGGTGACGCGCACGCCGCCAAGGTGTGGCTCCCGCTGGGCTTCACCTCGTGGGAGGCGTACTGCGGCGCGGAGTGGGGTCCAGCACTGGTAGGAATCTGTGATCGAGTGATCTCGTTTCCTGGCTCGGGGTTGATCCAGATCACTCTGCGTCGTCGGTGAGGCCGAAGTCCTCGGCGAACGCGTCCAAGAACTCCCGCCGCTCCGCCGATGGCTCGGTTGCGGCCAGCTGCTGGACAATCTGGGCGAGCGAGCTTCGCTGATCAGGGGTCAGCCGGTCGAAGGTGCCGGCCACGAAGTCGAGCTGCTTGGCAGCCGCGCGGGGTTCGCCGTCCTCGTCGATGGTGCTGTCGATGAACCGTGTGAGCTCGACGAGGAGCTTGGTCAGCGCCTGCACAAGGGAGTCGTCGCCGTTCATCGGTCTCCTGTTTCCTGGTGCGGTCGCCGACCGCGCTCTCCGGGGGCGTACTTCTTCCAGGTGCTGCCGGCCTCGGCGGCGACGGCTTCGGCGTGGACGGCGTGGTAGCCGAGCATCCCGGCGACCACGCGGGGTGCCTGCAGGACCAGTTGGAAGGACCACCGCCCGGCAGGCCATCGGCCGGCACACCACCTACGCCTGCTGAGCACTCAATCCGCGCACCGAAAGACGACCAGGGCCCTGAACCTCGGGCCCGAGCTGCCGTCCTCAACGGCGAACGGGGTGACCTGCTCCAACGCCCAGCCCTCGTCTTCGAGGACTTGGATCACAGCGGAAAGGTCATCCTCGATGTCCCCCGGCCCATGATCCGAGTACCCGGCGTATCTGGCTCCGCCCAACGGAATGCTGGCGGAGAACACGCGCCGCCCCTTCTTCCGCCGCTTCTGAGCAGCCGCCTTGATGAACTCGACGACATCCGCACCGCCCACCGACCGGCCCTCCCCCCGGACGAAACTGTGCCCGGCAGCATCCCACAGGGAACGGCTCCGCGAGGCGCGTCAGGGACGATCTGCCGGTGATGGACCACGCTGTACCAGCGCCTCGCCACGCTCGCCCGCAGCGGCCTCCAGGCCCTCGACACCGCCACGGTGTGCGCCGTGGTCCGCCAGGCCGTCCGGCATCCGTACCCCGCCGCCCGACGACACGACAGCGGACCCGACCGCCGCCGCGCTGCGCCGCGTCGTCGACTACCTCGCCGCCAGCTCGTACGCGATCGGCGAGCTGATGCCCGAAGTCGCCCCGGCCTACCTCTCCGACACCGAGGCGGCGACCGGCGCCCCCTGGCGCCTGCCGGCGGTGCGGTTCCTGCATCGAAGCCGGGAGCGCGGCAACGATGTCGATACGGGGGCGCGCGGGCGAGCAGGCGTGCGACCTGCGGCAGCACGTCGCCCGCGGCGGTGCCGCCTGGCTCCAGTCGCGCCCGTGCACCTCGTGCTGGACGAACGGCTCGCCAGGAGCTTCAAAGCCTCCGTGCCGAACCGGGCCGGCTTCGCGCGGGTGTCGCTGGAGAAGCGGCTGCGGCTGAGGCACGCGTAGGCGCCGACGGCGGCAACCGCTACTCCGGCGGCCACCGGGTGGCACGGGCCAGCCGCGTGGGCTGTCGTCTGAGGCCGGCATAGGTGGATATCCCCCGGCCAAGCCCGGAGGAAGCCACCAGCGCGGTCCACCCTCGCCCAGGCCATGATCGTTTCACCGTCCGGAAAACGAGACCGAGCCGAGGAGTTCATCATGGCCGTGCACCACCAGGCGATCGGGCGACGGAGGCTGCTGCTCGCAGCAACGGCCGGCCTCGCAGCCGTGGCCCTGTCGGCACCGACCGCCACTGCCGTGACCAGCGCACCTGCCGCACCCGCCCGCACGGGGGCGAAGGACCAGCAGGCCGCCGCGCTCCGCGCGCTGGAGCGCGCCGCCCACCACCTGCGCTCGACGGAACCGGGAGGCAGCACTTCCGACCTGCGGGCGCTGGACGCCATGATCGGCGACACCAAGGTGGTCGGGCTGGGCGAGGCGACCCACGGCTCGCACGAGTTCTTCGCCATGAAGCAGCGCGTCTTCAGCCACCTCGTCGAGGAGAAGGGCTTCACCACCTTCGCCCTGGAGATGGGCTGGACCGCCGGTCTGCGGATCGATGAGTACGTCCAGGGCGGCCCGGGCGACGCTCTGCAGGTGGCCGAGGAGACTCTGACCGGATCGCCTTGGGAGCGCGAGGAGTTCGTCAGCCTCATCAGCTGGATGCGGCAGTACAACGACCGCCACCCCGACCGTAAGGTCCACTTCATGGGGAACGACATCGGGGCGCCCAAGCTCGGGACGCCGTCTTCGACCGGGTGCTCTCGTACGTCCGCGCGAACCGCCCCCAGGACGTCGCGCGCCTCGAAGAGTTGTACGGGGGCCTGCGCCCCCTGGACGACGTCTTCGCGTACCTGCGCAAGCCCGTCGCCGAACGCCGCCTGAACGCCACCACCGCCCAACAGGCGTTCGACCTGGTCACCGCGAACAAAGGGGCCGGCGGCGACGCCTACGAATGGGCAGAGCAGCACGCCCGGAGCATCGCCCAGACCTTCGCGTTCGCCGCGCTCGACCTCTCCGACCCGGCGTCGGTCTCCGAAGCGGAGCACTTCCGTGACCGGGTCATGGCCGACAACACCGCCTGGTGGCACCGTCGCACCGGCGACGAGATGCTGCTCTCGGCGCACAACGGCCACGTGGGCTACCTGTCCAGCGACCCGGTGATGTACCCGACGACCCAGGGCGTCTTCCTGCGCAAGGCCCTCGGCCGGGACTACGCCGCCATCGGCTTCACTTTCGGCCGCGGCTCCTTCCTCACCGCAACCACCCTCGGCAGCCCCTGGAACAAGGTCACGGTCCCCGCTGCCACCGCCGACATGCAGGAGTACACCCTGGACCGGGTGCGCTTCCGCGACTACTACCTCGACCTGCGCACCCTGCCCGCCGCGGGCCGCACCTGGCTGAACACCCCCCGCCCCACCTACGAGGCCGGCTCGTCCTTCAAGAAGGACCCGCTGCCCACTCTCGCCATCACCCAGGCATACGACATCCTGATCCACCTCCATCAGGTCCACGCAGCCACCAGCCTCTGAGGTGCCGCACTCTCTTCCCGCCGAGGAGTTCGAGCGGATGTTTGTGCGTCTCCTCGGTACCGACAGTCCGGGGCCGGGCCGGGAGGGTTTCGGTGCCTGGGCCGGGCAGATGGCCGCCGGGAGGATGTGCCGGAATTCCCGGCGGACGCGGGCGGAGGGGAGCCGGTCCGGCGGGCTGGGTTTCTCCCAGGGCCGGTGCCGGTCGGCCGCCAGCGGCCGGGCAAGCCACGGTTTGCTTTGTAGGCGGCGAGGACCAGCCAGGTCCATCGGCTGGCCGCCTGGGGAGCGCGGATCTTCGGTGCGGACTTTACGGTCGCGACGGTCGCGCGGTTCTGGACCGGTCCCGGGTATCACTGCCAGGCACCAGGTAAACGCCCGGACGCAGTTCAACGGATACCTCGGCGGCGAGCAATGCCACAGCGGCCGGCCATCGAGTAGTGAGATCCCAGGTTGCTCCCGCCGGCAGGCGCACGCCAATTGCATGCTCGAGCCGCGTGCCTTCCAAGCGTGCGTTGGTCAGAACCGCGTCGGTCAGGTCCGCTCCCGCCAGGGACGCCTGCTCGAGGAACACCCCGTACAAATCGGCGTTGTTCAGGTCCGCGCCGGTCAGGTCCGCGCCCTTCAGGAATCCATCACGCAAGTTGGCACCGGACAGGTCCGCGCCGGTCAGGTCCACTTCGCTCAGATGGGCGCCACTCAGATCAGCACCGCTCAGGTCCGCACCGCCCAGAACCAAGCGCGGCAGACGTGCGTAGCTCAGACGTGCGCTTTTCAGACGTGCACCGGACAGGTCCGCGCCGGTCAGGTCCGCGCGTGTGAGGTCCGCGCCGGTCAGATCCGCGGCACGCAGTGAGCAACCTCGCAAGTTCGCGTACGTCAGGTCTGCATGGGCGAGGGGAGCACCGGCCAGGTCCGCGTCGGCCAGATTCAGCGGATCGACAACAGACGGACGCTTCGGCTCGTTGAGATGTGCAGCTTGAGGAACTGGTGCACCAGGCACTTCGTCTGTGTGCTGTGCGATTGCCTCCGCGGTTGCGGTGATGGCGACAGCAGGGCTGTCGGGGCAGGCGAGGTAGAGCAGCCCACGGAGAGAGGCTACGTGTTGTTCGCGCTCGTCGTTCGTCACCACGTCTCCAGAGTAGGGCGGTGATTCATGTCAGATACCGCCCATCTTCACGCAGATGGGACACCGGTAGTCGGGCTGGACGTTGACTGCGAGCAGGAAGCCGACCGCTGCGTTCTCGGCTCGGCGTACAGGCCCGTCTGCACTGCCAGGAGAAGGAAGTGCCGCGGATCCCATGATCATCTCAATCAGGTAGGTGAAGTGCTTCTCTGCCTTCTTCCAGTCCGGCTCGCTCTCCGGATCGGCCAAGCTGATGGGGTGGCGGGCGCCGAAAGCCATGACGGCGGCCTTCACCCTGTCGTTGCCCCGCTGGAAGACGTCATGCAAAGTGATCACGCTCCGCTC
>NZ_VOGW01000115.1:21480-33349 GCF_007896895.1 Streptomyces misionensis
CCCGAGGTGTACTCGCAGACGAGGCCGGTGGGGTCGGTGAAGTAGGAGAAGGTGTTGTTGCCGGGCCCGTGCCGGCCCGGCCCCCACCGGCGGCTGATGCCGCGGCCCCGCCGCCGCCCGCCCGGCGGGGGCTGCGGACCGGAATCGCCGTCGCGGCGGCGGTCGTGGTGCTGGCCAGCATCGGGGTCGGCGTGTACGCGCTGACGAACGACGGCGGCGGTGACCGCGCGGGTTCCCAGCACCAGCCCGTGGGCGGCCCGGAAGACGGGCCGGGGGGCTCCGGCGGGCAGGACGGACCGGGCGGGCCCGGCGACGACCAGCCGTCGCCCGGGCACTCCCCCGCGCCCAAGATCAAGGGCGGCGGGACCGTTCCGGACGTGATCGACGGCATCAGCCTGCCGGTGCCGAAGGGCTGGACCGGGGAGACGATCAGTGTCGGCGCACAGGTGACCTCGGACGACTCCTACAAGTGCCCGGGCAGCGGCTCGGACACCTGCACCGCGGGCGGCGCCTACACCGCGCCCGCCGTGGCACTGGGCACCGAGGGCGACACCCCGGAGGAGGTCGCGAAGGCGGACATCGCGGCCAACGCGAAGGAGTCGTACGGCGGCACCACCTACGGCAGCATCACCTCGCACCAGGTGCTGGCCTCCCGGGCGGTCACGGTGGCCGGGCAGAAGGGCTATCTGGTGCGCTGGAAGGCGGTCACCAGCAAGGGTGCCGACGGCCTGGTGGAGTCGGTCGCCTTCCCCTCGCCGAACGACGCCCGGCAGATGGTGGTCGTGCGCTTCGGCGTCGACGTCGGCAAGGACGAGTCGGTCATCGACGAGATCCTCAAGGGGATCACCGTCTCCTCCGGCGGCGGGAGCGGCCAGAGCGTCTGACGCCCGCGAGCAGTCGGCCGGGCGGGGTTCCCCTCCGCTCAAGGGGAACCCCGCCCGGCCGGGGGGTGCGCGCCGCCCCCGTCCCCACGGTGCGGCGCGGACAGGCCGCCGTTCAGTCATCCCGTGAACGGCGGCCTGGGTCTCAGTCCAGTCCGAGTGCGGGCAGCACGGTGGCCTCCACGAACCGGACGAGGTAATCGGCGTCGGCGTACTGGCCGCTGAGCACCGGGCGGATGCGCAGCACGCCGAACAACATGGCGGGGACGAACTCCAGCGCCGGATGGTCCGCGCGGATCTCGCCGCGGGCCACGCCCCGGTCGATCATCTGCTGGAGCGCGGCGATCTCCGGGTACACCAGGGCCTCGCGCAGCGCCTGCGCCAGTTCGTGGTCCTGCGCGACCGCGGGCCCGAGCGCCTGGAGCAGCTTGGTGTCCTTGCGGGACCAGTCGCCGGCGGCCCGCGCGGTGCGGCGCAGGTCCTCGGCGAGCGATCCGGTGTCGATGCCGGCGAAGCGCACCCGCCGGTTGGCGCGCAGCGCGGCGGCCACGAACTGGGGCTTGTTGCGCCACTGCCGGTAGAGCGTGGACTTGCTGCACCGGGTGCTGGCGGCGACGCCCTCCATGGTGACGGACTCGTACCCGCACTCGCGGATCTGTTCCAGCACGGCGTCGAAGAACTCCCGCTCACGCTCCGGCGTGATCTTGGAGCGGCGCGAGGTGACGACCGACTCCGGTCCCTCCGCGGCCTGCGACGTCATGTGGTGCTTCCCCTCACTCGTGGGCGCCGCGCGGTGCCCGGACTCCAGTGTGTCGCACTTCAATCGATACGTAAGTGTACCGGTACTCGAACGTATCGGTACACTTCCGTATCGGTACATCAGCGTATCGGTACGAGGGCGTACCCGAAGCTTTCCGCACCGTACCGGGGAGTCGCCGCCCGCGGCTCGCCACGACACACACGACCGTCACCGAAGGGGCCGGGGGATGACCGCGCGCACCGAGCCTGCCGAGGCAGAAACGGAGTCGGACGCAGCCGCGCGTCCGGGGCTCATACGTGAGTTCCTGCTCGTCGCCGGGCTCTTCCTCGTCTACAAGCTCGGCCGGCAGCTGGCCACCGGCCACACCGCCGCCGCCTTCCACAACGCCCGTCGCGTCTGGGGCTTCGAGCGGACCGTGCACCTGCCCCACGAGACCGCCGTGCAGTCGGTGCTGCTGGACCAGGGCACCCTGGTCCACCTGGCCAACACCTACTACGCGACCGTCCACTTCCCGGCCACGGTCGCCTTCCTGGTCTGGCTCTACGTCAAGCGGCCCGCGCACTACGTGTGGGCCCGCCGGGTCCTCGCCGTGGTCACCGCGGCCGCCCTGGTGCTGCCCTTCACGTTCCCGCTGGCCCCGCCGCGCATGCTGACCGGCACCGGACTGGTGGACACCGCCCGGATCTACGGCCCGTCCGTGTACGGCCCGCCGGCCGACGACCATCTGTCCAACCAGTTCGCCGCGATGCCCTCGCTGCACTTCGGCTGGGCGCTGATGGTGGCGATCGGCCTGATCGCGGCGACCCGCTCGCGCTGGCGCTGGCTGTGGCTGCTGCACCCGCTGCTGACCCTGATGGTGATCGTGGGCACGGCCAACCACTACTGGCTGGACGCGCTCGCCGCGACCGCCATGCTGGGCGTCGCCCTCGCGCTGCTCCACCCGCCGCGGCGGAGCGCCACCACGGCGGGCCGCGGCACCGGGTCGCTCGTCCCGCGCCAACGGGTCCTGGCGGGAGCGGGCCGATGAGCGCCGCCGCACTGGTCGCCGTGGCGCTGTCGCTGGTCTCGGCCGTGGCCTACGCGCTCGCCGCCGTCGCCCAGGAGCGGCTCGCCGCCCGGAACACGGGCTCCGGACTGCTCCGGCTGCTCGGCACCGGCGCCTGGTGGTCGGCGGTGGGCCTGAACGCGGGCGCCGCCCTGCTGCACGTCGTGGCCCTCAAGTACGGTCCGCTGACCGTCGTCCAGCCGCTCGGCGCCCTCACCCTGGTCGCGGCCGTGCCGCTCGGCGCGCGGGCGGCCGGCCGGCGGGTCGGCGCGGCGGAGTGGCGCGGTACGGCGCTGACGCTGGCCGGTCTCGGCGCGCTGCTGGTCACCGCCTCGGGCCCGGCGCCCTCCCGGGTGCTCAGCCTGCCCGCGGCGCTCGCGGTCGCCGGTACGACGGCCGCGCTGGTCGGCGCCCTGTCCTGGCCCGGAGCCCGGCCCGGGCTGCGGCACGCCACCGCGTCCGGCCTCGCCTCGGGCGTCGCCTCCGCGCTGACCCAGACCGTGACCGTGGCCGCCACCGACCGCTCGGGGCCGGTGCTGAGCACCGAGGTGATCGTGGTCGCGGTGCTCGTCGCGGCGTTCGCCGTCGGCGGGCTGCTGCTGTCCCAGACCGCCTACCGCGGCGGCCTCGGTGCCCCGCTGGCCGTGGTCACCCTGGCCAACCCGGTGGCCGCCGCGCTGATCGGGCTCACCCTGCTCGGGCAGGGCCTCGCCGGGGGCGCCGCGGGGGTGCTGCTGGCGCTGGCCGGGGCGGGACTGGCCGCCCGGGGCGTGGTGCTGCTCACCCGGGTCACCCCCGAGCGGGCGGCGGACCCGGACCATCCGGTGGCCGCGGTGCTCGCCCTGGAGCCGGACACGGCGGCGGCCGAACCCGCCCTGCGGCCGCGCCGGCCCGCACAGCAGCGGGAAGAGCCGGGGCAGCCGGAGCGGCCGGAACAGCCGGGGCATCTCACCGCGCTGTGAGCGACCGCGCACACGTCGGCGGCCGGTGCCCGGGCACCGGCCGCCGTGACCGTGTTCGGTGGTGCGTGCTCCCCGTGCGGGTCGCGCTCAGTTCCAGCCCCGCGAGTCCTGCTTGAGGGCGGTGTCGACGGTCAGGGCCGTCGCCACCACCAGGCTCAGCAGCGGCTCGGGCAGCTGGTAGTGGATCTGGAGGACGTAGTTGTCCGCGGTGGTGAACAGCGTCTTGGCGAGGCCCTCCCAGGTCTTGGTGATCCGGGCCACCTCGTTGTCCGCGTGGTCGACGATCGCGAAGTTCCACGCCCGCCAGTTCTCCGCCTTGATCGCGCCGACCTGCTGGCCGTTCGCGTTCATCGCGAAGTTGATCTTCCCGATCATGTTCTTCTGGACGATCTCACCGACCGGCGAGCCGTCCGGCCGGGTCACGATCACCCGGGACTTGAAGAACTTCGCGGGCCGGGTCAGCACCAGCTGGGGCTGGCCGTAGGCGTCGCGGATCTCCAGCTTGTGGGTCATGAACTGGTCGAGGCTGGAGACGAAGCGCAGGATCTTCTTCAGCACGCCCTGACCGACCTCGGTGACCGAGCCGATCTCGCGGCCGCTCTGATCCATGACCTTGTACTCGTTGGTCACCTCGATCAGCTTGGCCTTCTGGTTCACCACCAGCACGGGCTCGGTGAACAGGGTGCCGCCGCCGGTGGCGTTCGACACGACCCCGGCCTGCTGCTGCACCTGGCGCTGCACCCGGGGGTCGGCGGCCTGCTGCTGCGGGAACTGGGCGGCGGGCTGCTGGGGCGCCTGCTGCGGCGGTACGGCCTGCTGGGCCTGGTTGTTCGTGTGCTCGGTCCACTGCGTGCCGTCCCAGTAGCGGAGCGTCTGGGCCGCCCCGTGCGGGTCCGGGTACCAGCCGGCGGGAGTGTTCGATTGCGTGGTCACCGGGGCACACTACCCTGATCTGACCGGTACCTGACCAGCCCGCACGGAACGGTGTTCATCGCCCGTTCACCGCGTCGCGAGGGCGGGGTCGCTCACGCCGGGCCGCCCGTTCTCGACGTGACCGGCGAAACCGCGCACGAACGCCGGGTCGTCCGGCGAGGTCACGGTCAGGTCGTACCAGCGGTGCCCGCGCGTGAGGTCCACGGTGTGCCGCACGGTGGCGCCGGGCCGCACGGTCACGGCCACCGGCGCGCCGCCGTAGCCGTCCGCGATCCTCAGCCGGGCCGCGCCCGAGCCCCGGTTGGTGAGGACCAGTTCGACGTGCTCGCCGGTGTGCCGGGCGGTCACCTCCGGGCCCGCGCTCCTGTTGCCGCCCTTGAAGACGCGCAGGAAGCCGTTGGGGCCGTGCACCGCGAGGTCGTAGGCGCCGCCCGAGTAGGCCGAGTTCCAGGTGTCGGACAGGGTCTTGCCCGCCTCGGTGGTGTAGGTCCAGGGGCCGTCGGCGCGGTTGCCGGAGGTGACGAGGAAGACCGCGCCCGCGTGCGCCCCCGAGGCGAACGTGAGGGTGAACGTGCCGGCCCCGGTGTCCACCGAACCGTCCACCACGGGCGCGTACTTCAGCGGGCGGGTGGGCCTGCTGCCGCGCTCTTGGCGGGGCAGCGAGGGGTTCGCGGGCGGCTTGGGCACGTAGTCGGGGTGCCGGTCGCGGTCCGGCGGCCGGTACCCGGCCGTGGACGGCAGCGGGACGGGCCCGGCGTCCGTGCGGGAGAAGTCGAAGGCGCTGGTGAGGTCGCCGCACACGGCGCGCCGCCAGGGCGAGATGTTGGGCTCGCGCACCCCGAAGCGGCGCTCGATGAAGCGGATGATCGAGGTGTGGTCGAAGGTCTCGGAGCAGACGTAACCGCCCTTGCTCCAGGGCGAGACGACGATCATCGGGACCCGCTGGCCGAGCCCGTAGGGCCCGGCCGCGTATCCGGCGCCGCCCGGGTACACGTCGAGCGAGGTGTCCACCGTGGACTTGCCCCGCGCCCCGTCGGCGGCCGGGAAGGGCGGCAGCACGTGGTCGAAGAAGCCGTCGTTCTCGTCGTAGGTGAGGAACAGCGCCGTCTTCCCCCACACCTCGGGGTTCGAGGTGAGCGCGTCCAGCACCTGGGAGACGTACCAGGCGCCGTAGTTGGCGGGCCAGTTGGGGTGCTCGGTGAAGGCCTCGGGCGCGACGATCCAGGAGACCTGCGGGAGCCTGTCCGCCCGCACGTCCGCCCTGAGCCGGTCGAAGAAGCCCTCGCCCCGCCGGGCGTCCGTGCCGGTGCGGGCCTTGTCGTACAGCGGGTCGCCGGGCCGGGCGTCGCGGTACCGGTCGAAGTAGAGCAGGGAGTTGTCCCCGTAGTTGCCCCGGTAGGCGTCCTCGATCCAGCCCCAGCCGCCGTTCGCGTCCAGGCCGTCGCCGATGTCCTGGTAGATCTTCCAGGAGATCCCGGCCTTCTCCAGGCGCTCGGGATACGTGGTCCAGCCGTAGCCCTTCTCGTCGTTGCCGAGCACCGGGCCGCCGCCCTGCCCGTCGTTGCCGACGTGACCGGTCCACATGTAGTAGCGGTTGGGGTCGGTGGAGCCCATGAACGAGCAGTGGTAGGCGTCGCACACGGTGAAGGCGTCCGCGAGGGCGTAGTGGAACGGGATGTCCTCGCGGGTCAGGTGCGCCATGGTCGTGGTGCCCTTGGCCGGCACCCACTTGTCGTACTTGCCGCCGTTGAAGGCGGCGTGGGTGTCGGGCCAGCCGTGCGGCAGGTCCTGGATGAAGGCGAGCCCCAGGTCGTCGGCGTCCGGCCGGAAGGGCAGGATGTCCTTGGTGCCGTCGGACTGCTGCCAGACCGAGCGTCCCTGCTGGCTCACCGCCCGCGGGTCGCCGAAGCCCCGCACTCCCCTGAGCGAACCGAAGTAGTGATCGAAGGAACGGTTCTCCTGCATCAGGACGACGATGTGCTCGACATCCTCCAGTGAACCGGTGCGGTGGTGGGCGGGCAGGGCGGCCGCGCGCTGGATGCTGCCGGACAGCGCGGTGAACGCCGTGGTGGCGCCCGCTATCTGGAGGAAGCGCCGCCGGTTGACGTGGGGCATGGGTGTGGGGGTCCTCTCGTCCTGACGTCCGTGATGCCGTCGCGCAGAGCGAAGGTGCGCGGAGCGAGTGTTCCAAGAGCGGCGAACGTGAGGGAAGGGTGAGATGACGTCGAGGTGAAAGTCCGCGAGCGGTGTGCCGCCGGACAGCCCTCACGTCCCGGGCGGCGGGACCACCGTCAGATGCGCGGGGGTGGCGCGCGACCTGCGCGGCCGGCGCACCGGGGCGGGGGCCCGGTGGCTGTCCCGCGGCACCAGTGTCAGTCTGCGGAAGCCCGGTTCGCGCAGGGTCTCGGGGGTCTCCTCCACGATGCGGCACTCGGTGGCGCCCCGGCGCGGATCGGGGTGCAGGAGCAGGCGTACGGCCCCGTCGAGCCGGGTCCCGCGCTCGCCGACGACCCGGATCCAGTGCGGCAGCCCCTGCCGGTAGGCGGCCTCCATGAGCGGGTCCTGGGCGATCTCCCGCCGCACCGCCTGGAGTTCGGGATCGTGGCCGTACGCCTCCATGGCGCCCTTGAGCTGGGCGAGCATCGGCAGGCACCAGCCCGCCTCGTGGTCGCCGAGGACCCGCCCGGCGTCCGGGTGGAAGAGCACGAACCGCAGGAAGTTCTCCTCCGGCATCGCGGTGGGATGCGGGCGCATCCCGCCGAAGAGCACGCCGAAGGCGGCGTTGGCCAGCACCACGTCCCAGCGGTGGTCCACCACCAGGGACGGGAACGCGACGGCGTCCAGCAGTGCGCCGTAGTCCTGCAGGTACGTCTGGGTCTCGGAGGTCTCGGGGACGGGCCGCGGCGCCGGCCGCTTCCCTCCTGCCTGATGTGCCATCGGGAGGTCACCCCTCTTGCCTCTGCGGCCTTCACGCGGCGATGCGATCCTGCTTCCCCACGCGAGGTGATGTCAACTATCGTGGCATTCCACGCCGGTTGACGGCTGAAATTCGCCACAGTTGTGGCGACACCTGGATGTGGGTTCGAGGCACCGGCTAATCTCCGGGAGGTTCACGGCGATCGCCGGACCCGGTACCGAGCATGCGGGATGCACGGACGCACCTGTTGCCCTTGAGAGACGTAGGAGTTCTGTCGGTGACGGATGGCTACGAGGATCCGGGCGCCGCGGCGACCGCCCAGCTGCCGGCCGTCGTCGCCCGCGTCACCGCGCTCGCCGAGCGGCTCGGGGTGGCCCAGGCCGAGGTCTTCGACGTCGCACGGCTCTCGGTCGCCTGCGGGGTGCCGGAGCCGGTGGTCAAGGCCCTGCTCAGCGGCCGCCCGGCCGGCGAACCCGACGTCCAGGCGCGGTTCCTCCAGCGCCTGGGCCTGCTGCGGCGCACCCGGCTGAAGCCCAACGGCCGCAGATACACCCAGCAGGAGATCGCCGACGGCGCGGGCATGTCCCGGCAGCAGGCCGGCGCCCTCATCAACGGCGACCGCCGGCCCACCATGGAGCACTGCGACGCGTTGCAGCGGTTCTTCCGGGTGCACGCCGGTTTCCTGACCGCGGAGGACCCGGAGGCGCTGGCGGGCGCGTTGCAGCGCACCGAGCAGGAGCTGTTGCAGAAGCTGGCCGACCGGGAGCGGGCCGCGGCCGCGGCCGCCGAGGACCCGCTGGAGCGGCTGCTCCAGGACCACGGGGTGCGCGGAATCGCCTGGCGGGCCGCGCAGTTGCCCACCGACCAGCACCGGGACAAGGTCGCCGAATGGCTGGACATGCTGCTGGAGAGCGTGAAGCGGCCCGATTCCTGACGGGCACTCGGGCGGGGCGCGGGGTGCGCTTTCGCCCCATTGTCAGTGGTGGGCGGCAAGCTGGTCGGGTGCGCCGTACGACGCGGCGCGCGGCGCCGCAGGGCGCGTGACCGTGACGCCTATTCGGGGAGAGCCGACCGATGCCCACCGCCGTACTGACCGACCACGAGCGCACCGCCGTCCAGGCCTATCTGCGGCTGCTGCACACGGTGCGCGCCGCCTTCGACGGACCGCCCGAGGGCGCGCCGCCCGCCGTCGTGCCGCCCGGCGTGCTCGCCGAGGCGGAGACGGCCCTCGCGGGGGCCGGCCTCGCGGGCAACGAGGCGGAGTTCTTCCGGCTGCTGGGCGAGTGGTGCCCGCCGGCCGCCTGACCGTCCGCCCGGCCGCCGTCCGCATCCGGGGACGGCGGCGGCCGGGGCGCCTCGGGCCCGCGGTGCGGCGACGGCGGCCGGGGCCCTTCAGCCGTGGGGTACGACGACCGTGGTGGTCACGAGATGGTCGCGCACGGACCAGCGG
The DNA here is from genome assembly GCF_007896895.1 of Streptomyces misionensis. Taxonomy (GTDB): domain Bacteria; phylum Actinomycetota; class Actinomycetes; order Streptomycetales; family Streptomycetaceae; genus Streptomyces; species Streptomyces misionensis_A. The sequence goes on from NZ_VOGW01000115.1 coordinate 30,429, forward strand.
CCGTCGAAGACCTGGACGCGGCGAGGACCGACCCGGGGCCCGGGGACGAGGAGTTCGGCGTGCAGGGTGCCGTGCGGTTCGCCGTCGGGGGCCGGGTTCACAGTGATGTCGGCCTCGGAGAAGTCCAGCCACTTGTGGGTGAGCGGGTACCAGGCCTTGTACACGGACTCCTTGGCGCTGAACAGGATCCGGTCCCAGTGCACGGCGGGCCCTCGCCCGGCGAGCCGTTCCAGGCGCGCCGTCTCGGCGGGCAGGAAGACGGAGGGGCCGACGCCCTCCGGCAGCGCTCCGTGCGGTTCGGCGTCGATGCCGAGGGAGGCCAGGTCGGTGGCGCGGGCCAGGGCGGCGGCGCAGTAGCCGTCGCAGTGGGTCATGCTGCCGATGATGCCGGCCGGCCACTGCGGGGCGCCGCGCTCGCCGCTGACCACGGGCCGCGCCGGGATGCCGAGCTTCTCCATGGCGCGCCGGGCGCAGCCGCGCACGGCCGCGAACTCGCGGCGCCGCTTGGCCACGGCGCGGGCGACGAGCACCTCCTCCTCCGGGTGGAGGGGGGCCTCCCACAGCGGGTCGTCACGGTGTGCCTCCACGGCCACGACCGACTCCGGGAGCAGCTCCTCGATCACCGGTCTCGTCCTCCATCGGCAGGATGCGGCGCGGCTTTCCCGGGGGTACCGGGCGCTTGCGCCATTCACGGGGGTAGCCCACGGAGACCTCGGTGAAGCGGACTCCGTCGTGCCAGGTGGTGCGGGGGATGTGCAGATGACCGTAGACCATGGTGGCGACGCGGAACCGGCGGTGCCAGTCGGCGGTCAGGGCGGTGCCGCACCACATGGCGAACTCGGGGTGCCAGAGCACCTCGGTGGGGTGCCGGTCCAGGGGGTAGTGGTTGGCCAGCACGGTCGGCAGGTCGGCCGGCAGCGCGGCGAGTCTCTCCTCGGTCCGCGCCACCCGGTCCCGGCACCACGCCTCCCGGGTGGGGTACGGATCGGGGTGCAGCAGGTACTCGTCGTTGCAGACGATGCCGGTGGACTCCGCGTAGGCGAGGCCCTCGGCCTTGGTGGCGCAGCCGGCGGGCAGGAAGGAGTAGTCGTAGCCGAGGAACAGCGGGGCGACCACGGCCGGGCCGCCGGCGCCGTGCCACACCGGGTAGGGGTCCTCGGGGGTGAGGACGCCGAGTTCCCGGCAGACCTCGACCAGGTGCTCGTAGCGGGCGACGCCCCGCAGCGTCACGGTGTCCTTCGGGTGGGTCCACAGGTCGTGGTTGCCGGGCGCCCACAGCACCTTGGCGAAGCGGCCGGCGAGGGTGGCGAGGGTCCAGCGGATGTCCTCGACGGTCTCCGCGATGTCGCCCGCGACGATCAGCCAGTCCTCCTCTCCGCCCCGCAGCTCCTCGACCAGGCGGCGGTTCTCCGGGTAGGAGATGTGCAGATCACTGATGGCCAGCAACTGACCGGGACCGGCCGTCGGCTCCACCCCGTGTCCCCTTCCGATCAGCGAATCGTCCGCTCCACAAGAACACAATTGCGGGCGGCGTTCAAGGGTCTTCGGGCCGCGCCTACCTGAGGTAGGCGAGGCCCGGATGGGCGGCGATGTAGCCGTCCGCGAGCCGTCGGGCCACGTTCACGGAGTCGACCAGGGGGTGCAGGGCGAAGGCCTTGACCGCCGTGGCCCGGGAGGCGGACCGGGCGGCGGCGAGGACCTCGCGCTCCACCGCCTTGACCGCGCAGACCAGGCCCGTCGCGTGGGCGGGCAGCGGCGCGGTGGCCAGGGGGTGGGCGCCATTGGCGTCCACCAGGCAGGGCACCTCGACGACGGCGTCGTCGTCGAGGGCGGACAGGGTCCCGTTGTTGCGGACGTTGAGGATCAGGGTGGTGCGCTCGTCGCGGGCGATGGCCCGCATCAGGGCGAGGGCCACCTTCTCGTAGCCGCCGGAGAGGTCCTCCTCCTCGCGCTCGCCGGCGCCCGCGCTCTCGCGGTTCTCGGCCATGTACGTCGCCTCGCGCTCGGCGCGGGTGCGGTCCCACGCGTCCAGCGCGGAGACGTCCGGGCGCCCGGCGGCCTCGTAGAAGCGGGCCTGCTGGTCGCGCAGGAAGGCGCCGCGGGTCCGCTCGGCCATCTGGTAGGCGCGCACGGTCTCGCGGTTGAAGTAGTAGTAGTGCAGGTACTCGTTGGGGATCGCGCCGAGCGAGCGCAGCCAGTCGGGGCCGAAGAGCCTGCCCTCCTCGAAGGAGCCGAGCAGCGCGGGATCGGCGAGCAGCCGCGGGAGCAGGTCGCGCCCGCCGACGCGCAGCCCGCGGACCCAGCCGAGGTGGTTGAGGCCGACGTAGTCCACGAACGCCTCGCGCGGGTCGGCGCCGAGGACGCGGGCGACACGGCGGCCGAGGCCGACCGGCGAGTCGCAGATGCCGATGGCGCGCCCGCCCAGGTGCCGGGACATGGCCTCGGTGACCAGGCCCGCCGGGTTGGTGAAGTTGATGACCCAGGCGTCGGGGGCGAGGCGGGCCACCCGGCGGGCGATGTCGTCCGCGACGGGCACCGTGCGCAGGCCGTAGGCGATGCCGCCCGCGCCGACCGTCTCCTGCCCGAGCACGCCCTCGGCGAGCGCGATCCGCTCGTCGGCCGCCCGTCCCTCCAGGCCGCCGACCCGGATCGCGGAGAAGACGAAGTCGGCGCCGCGCAGGGCCTCGTCGAGGTCGGTGGTGACGGTCACCCGGGGCGCGTCCGGGACGCCGGCGGCCTGTTCCGCCAGGACCCGGGAGACCGCGTGCAGCCGGCGGTCGTCCAGGTCGTGCAGGACGACCTCGGTGACCCGCCCCTCGGCACGGTCGGTCAGCAGCGCACCGTGGACCAGCGGAACGCGGAACCCGCCGCCGCCCAGAATCGTCAGCCTCACGTCCTACGCACCTCTCCCGAGTCCCGCC
>NZ_VOGW01000115.1:33629-34772 GCF_007896895.1 Streptomyces misionensis
GAGCGGCCGGAACCGGAGCATCGGACGCGTCCCGGCAACCCCTCGGTCACCGATCCGTGGTTGCATGCGAACCCCGACTCCACCGAAGTGACAGGAGCCCGATGAAGCGTCAGATCGCCGCGCTCACCGCACTGGTGGGCGCGCTCGTGTGTGCCGCCCCCGGCGCGTCGGCGTCCGAGCCGGACCGGTGGGTCGCGGCCGGGACGTCGTACACCGACACCCTGGGCGGCGGCCAGGGACTCGCGAGCCGGGCCGACGGCTCGCTGCTGCACCGCGGGCTGCTGGACATCCCGCCGGCCCTGCGGGTCGAGGGCTGGAACCACGTGGGCGACCCGGACATCGCGCGCGGCCATGTCTTCGACGCCTACCAGGGTGCCGACACGGCCACGTCGAAGATGTTCGCGGTGACCGCGCCGGACGGAAAGCGGTACGACTACGTCCATCCGCTCGACCCGGGCGAGAAGGTGAACAACTCCTTCGCCGCCGTCTCACCCGACGGGCAGTGGCTGGTGTCCGGCGAGTGGGGCGACCAGGACCGGCTCCAGGTGTTCCCCGCGCCGCTGCTCAACCCGGCGACCCCGCGCACCGGGGGCACGCTGGCGCAGGCCGGGCGGATCGGCCTCGACAAGCCGGTACGGGACATCCAGGGCTGTGACTTCGTGAACGCCACCCGTCTGGTGTGCGCCTCCGACGACGCCTCGGGGCGGCTGTTCCCGCAGAGCAGACCGCTGCTCCAGGTCGATCTGCCGCACCCGCTGGACGGCAAGCCGGTCACCGGCCGGGTGAGCAGCCTGTTCGGCCTGCCCCAGCGGAGCGTGTGCACGGGCACGTTCGAGGCCGAGGGCGTCGACTACGACCCGGCCTCCGGCACCCTGCGCGCCGAGGTGGTCCAGCCGGGCGTGTGCGCGGTGGCGACGACCGTGTACGCGTACCGGCTGGGGTAGACCGCACGGGGTTCCGGTGGCGGCACCCGGCACCGCCGCCGGAACCCCGGACGCCGGCCGGGTGCCGTGTCCGCCGGGCCTGGGCTCGCCCCCTTCATTACGTGAACTCGCCCGCGCGGGACGGACTTTTGGTGTTTCAAGCCTTGACGGCCGCGGGGCCGGGGAGCACATTGTCGGCATCGTGAGAGCGCTCTCAGCC
>NZ_VOGW01000116.1:0-17691 GCF_007896895.1 Streptomyces misionensis
GGCCTCCCCCATGAGTGATCCCTCCGGCACCCTCAGACCCCGCACCCGCTCCTTGCGCCGCGCCCTGGTCGCCGCGCTGGCCACGTTCGGGCTGGCCGCGGCGCTCGCCACCGCCACCGGCGCGCCCGCGGACGCGTCCGCCCCGGCGCCGCCCTCCGGCTGGTCGCAGGTCTTCCTCGACGACTTCGACGGCGCGGCCGGCTCCGGTGTGAACACGGCGAACTGGCAGTACGACACCGGGACTTCGTACCCGGGCGGGGCCGCCGGCTGGGGCACCGGCGAGGTCGAGTCGATGACGGCCGGCACGAGCAACGTCTCCCTCGACGGCAACGGCGACCTGCTCATCACCCCCCGCCGCGACGCCTCCGGCAACTGGACCTCCGGCCGGATCGAGACCACCCGCACCGACTTCCAGCCCCCTGCGGGCGGCAGGCTGCGCGTGTCGGCGCGCATCCAGATGCCGAACGTGAAGGGCGACGCGGCGGCCGGGTACTGGCCCGCGTTCTGGATGCTGGGCGCGCCCTTCCGCGGCAACTACTGGAACTGGCCCGGCATCGGCGAACTGGACGTCATGGAGAACGTCCAGGGCCTAAACAAGACCTGGGCCACCATGCACTGCGGCACCAGCCCGGGCGGGCCCTGCAACGAGACCACCGGCCTCGGCAACTCGACCGCGTGCCCGAACAGCACGTGCCAGTCGGGCTTCCACACGTACACCATGGAGTGGGACCGCTCGGTGAGCCCGGAGGCGATCCGCTTCTCCGTCGACGGCACCGTCTACCAGACGGTCACGGCCGCCCAGATGGACGCGAAGACCTGGGCCGACGCCACGAACCACGGCTTCTTCGTCATCCTGGACGTGGCGATGGGCGGCGGCTTCCCGGGCGCCTTCGGCGGCGGTCCGACCTCGGCCACGGAGCCCGGTCACCCGATGGTCGTCGACTACGTGCAGGTGCTCCAGTCGTCCGGCGGCGGTGGCACCACTCCCCCGCCGCCGTCCGGCAACCGTGACGCGTACAGCCCGGTCCAGGCCGAGTCGTACGACGGCCAGTCCGGCGTTCTGGCCGAGACCACCACGGACAGCGGCGGCGGCCAGGACATCGGCGGTATCGCGAACGGCGACTGGGCGCTGTACAAGGGCGTGAACTTCGGCTCGACGGCGGCCACCCAGTTCTACGGCCGGGTGGCGAGCGGCGCGGGCGCAGGGGTGAGCGGCCTGGTGGAGGTGCGGCTGGACAGCCGCGCCAACACGCCGATCGGGAGCTTCGCGGTGGGCGACACCGGCGGCTGGCAGTCCTGGCGGACGATCCCGGCCAACATCGCCTCGGTCACCGGCACGCACGACGTGTACCTCACGTTCACCAGCGGCCAGCCGGCCGACTTCGTGAACGTCAACTGGTTCGACTTCGGGCACTGAGCCGACCGCCGTACCGGAGACGGGGCGGGCGCCGGGGCATCCGGCGCCCGCCCCGGTGCGTTCGGGCGCCGGATGGAGCGAGAGGTCCTAGCGAAGCTCCGCCCGGAAGGCCGCCGGTGTGCGGCCGGTGTGCAGTTGGAAGAACTTGGAGAAGTTGGCCGCGTCCGGGAAGCCGACGGCCACGCCGACCCGGCCGATCGGCAACTCCGTGTGGGCCAGCAGCCGCTGGGCCTCCAGGACGACCCGCCGGTCGATGAAGCCCTTGGGGGTCTGCCCGGTGGCGGCGCGGACGGCGCGCACCAGGGTGCGGCGTGAGTAGCCGAGGGCGTCGGCGTAGGCGCTGACGCTGTGGTTGGTGGCGAAGCCCCGCTCGACCGCGTCCCGGAACCGGGTGAAGGTGCTGTCCGACTGCTGCCGGGGGCCGGGTGCCGAGCTGGCGGCGAGGTGGGCGAGGCGCAGCAGGAACGCGGTCAGGGAGTGCCGCAGGACGGCCGTGTGCAGGCTGAGCGGGAGCGTCGCGGTGTCCTCGTACTCGCGGCGCAGCTGGTCCAGGGCCGCCCGGAGCGCTTCGAGCTGCGCCGGGTCGGGGTGCAGCAGCGGCGGGAGGTCGTAGCGGTACAGGCCGGTGGCCTCCACGATGGCGCGCGGCAGGAAGCCGGGCTGCATGGTCAGCACGGTTCCGCGGTACACGCACTCCCGGGAGAAGCGGTGGACCTGCCCGGGGCGGATCCACAGCAGATCACCCGCGTTCGCCTCATACTCGGTGAAGTCCACCATGTGGCGGACGGGGCCGTCGGCGAAGAGCAGGACCACATGGAAGTCGATGCGGTGGACGCGGTCGAGCGGGGCGTCGGCGTGCCAGGTGCGGCCGGTTCCCATCGGGGCGACCTGCATGCCGACGCCGCCGACGGCCAGCTCGGTCGGGAAGGGGAAGGTCCGGATGCCGTCGGCGCCACCGACTTCGGGCGTTATGTCAGCCATGTCCTTTTCGCGCCGTCCCTGCTGTGCGATCACTGTCCCAGATTCACCACAGGGTGACACACCCCGCCCTTCCACCGAAAAAGTCAGACTTTTAAGTTTGAACACATCCGGTCAGCCCTTCCGTACTGAATGAGGACTTCTTGAAGATGAGCGAGCAGACTTCCGGCGGCTTCGAGTGGACCGATCTCGACCGGCGCGCCGTGGACACGGCCCGTCTCCTTGCGGCCGACGCGGTGCAGAAGGTGGGAAACGGCCACCCCGGCACCGCGATGAGCCTGGCACCTGCCGCGTACACGATCTTTCAGAAGGTGATGCGACACGACCCGGCGGACCCGGAGTGGACCGGCCGTGACCGGTTCGTCCTCTCCCCCGGTCACACCTCGCTGACCCTCTACACCCAGCTCTTCCTCTCCGGCTACGAACTGGAGCTGGACGACCTCAAGGCGTTCCGCACGAAGGGCTCGCGCACCCCGGGCCACCCCGAGTACGGACACACGGCCGGCGTGGAGACCACCACCGGCCCGCTGGGCCAGGGCGTCGCCAACGCGGTGGGCATGGCGATGGCCGCCCGCTACGAGCGCGGCCTGTTCGACCCGGAGGCCCCCGCGGGCACCTCCCCCTTCGACCACACCATCTGGGCGATCGTCTCCGACGGCGACCTGGAGGAGGGCGTCTCCTCCGAGGCCTCCTCGCTCGCCGGCCACCAGAAGCTCGGCAACCTCGTCTTCCTCTACGACGACAACCACATCTCCATCGAGGGCGACACCGAGACCGCGTTCTCCGAGGACGTGCTCAAGCGGTACGAGGCCTACGGCTGGCACACCCAGCGCATCGAGCCCACCGCCGACGGCGACGTGGACGTGCCCGCCCTGTACGCGGCCCTGAAGGCGGCGCAGGAGGAGACCGAGCGGCCCTCGATCATCGCGATGCGCACGATCATCGCCTGGCCCGCCCCGAACGCGCGGAACACCGAGGCCTCCCACGGCTCGGCGCTCGGCGAGGAGGAGATCGCGGCCACCAAGCGCCTCCTCGGCTTCGACCCCGAGCAGTCCTTCCAGGTCGACGACGAGGTCCTGAAGCACACCCGGCGGGCCCTGGACCGGGGCGCCGAGGCGCACGCCGCCTGGGACAAGCGGATCGCCGAGTGGCGCGCCGCCCGGCCGCAGCAGGCCGAGCTGTTCGACCGGATCAGCCGGGGCGAGCTGCCCGCCGGCTGGGAGGACGCCCTGCCGGTCTTCGAGGAGGGCAAGTCGGTCGCCACCCGTGCCGCCTCCGGCAAGGTCCTCCAGGCGCTCGGCCCGGTGCTGCCCGAGCTGTGGGGCGGCTCCGCCGACCTCGCCGGCTCCAACAACACCACGATCGACAAGGCCAGCTCCTTCCTGCCGGAGGGCAACCCGCTGCCGGGTGCCGACCCGTACGGCCGTACCGTGCACTTCGGCATCCGCGAGTTCTCCATGGCCGCGGAGATGAACGGCATCGCGCTGCACGGCAACACCCGGATCTACGGCGGCACCTTCCTGGTCTTCTCCGACTACATGCGCAACGCCGTGCGGATGTCGGCGCTGATGCAGCTGCCGGTGACGTACGTGTGGACGCACGACTCCATCGGCCTGGGCGAGGACGGCCCGACCCACCAGCCGGTCGAGCACCTGGCCTCGCTGCGCGCGATCCCGGGCCTGAACGTCGTCCGCCCGGCGGACGCCAACGAGACCGCGATCGCCTGGGCCGAGATCCTGAAGAGGCACGCCACCAGCCCCGCCCCGCACGGGCTCGCGCTCACCCGCCAGGGCGTGCCGGTGTACGCGCCGAACGAGGACGCGGCCAAGGGCGGCTACGTGCTGCGCGAGTCCTCCACCGAGGTGCCGGAGGTGATCATCATCGCGACGGGCTCCGAGGTGCACCTCGCCGTGGAGGCGCGGGAGCGGCTGGAGGCCGAGGGGATCGGCACCCGGGTGGTCTCGATGCCGTCCGTGGAGTGGTTCGAGGAGCAGTCGCGCGCCTACCGCGAGCGGGTGCTGCCGCCGGCCGTGAAGGCCCGGGTGGCGGTCGAGGCCGGGATCGGACTGACCTGGCACCGGTTCGTCGGCGACGCGGGGCGGATCGTCTCGCTGGAGCACTTCGGCGCCTCCGCCGACGCCAAGACGCTGTTCGCCGAGTTCGGCTTCACCCCCGAGAACGTCGCCGCGGCGGCCCGCGAGTCGCTCGCCGCCGCGCGCGCCTGACACCGACGCAGAAAGAAAGATGAGAATCGTGACCGAAGCAATCGCGACCCCGGGAGCCCTCAAGCGCCTTGCCGACGAGGGTGTGTCCATCTGGCTGGACGACCTGTCGCGCAAGCGGATCACCTCGGGCAGCCTCGCCGCGCTGGTGGCGAGCGGCAGCGCCGTCGGTGTCACCACCAACCCGTCGATCTTCCAGGCGGCCATCGGCTCCGGCGAGGGCTACGAGGAGCAGCTCACGGATCTGGCGGTGCGCGGGGTGACCGTCGACGAGGCGGTGCGGATGATGACGACCGCCGATGTGCGGGCCGCCGCCGACGTGCTGGATTCCGTGTACCGGGCGACGGACGGCCGGGACGGCCGGGTCTCCATCGAGGTCGACCCCCGTCTCGCGCACGACACCCGGGCGACCGTCGCCGAGGCCAAGCAGCTGGCCTGGCTGGTGGACCGTCCCAACGTGATGATCAAGATCCCGGCGACCAGGGCGGGCCTGCCCGCGATCACCGAGGTGATCGGGCTCGGCATCAGCGTCAACGTCACGCTGATCTTCTCGCTGGAGCGCTACCGCGAGGTCATGGCCGCCTACCTGGCCGGCCTGGAGAAGGCCCGTGAGCGCGGCATCGACCTGTCCACCATCCACTCGGTGGCCTCGTTCTTCGTCTCCCGTGTGGACTCCGAGATCGACAAGCGGCTGACCGCCCTCGGCACCGAGCAGGCCCTCGGCCTCAAGGGCCGCGCGGCCCTCGCCAACGCCCGGCTGGCCTACGAGGCCTACGAGGAGGTCTTCTCCTCGGACCGCTGGCTGGCGCTCTCCGGTGACAAGGCGAACAAGCAGCGTCCGCTGTGGGCGTCCACCGGTGTGAAGGATCCCGCGTACAAGGACACCCTGTATGTGGACGACCTCGTCGCGCCGGGCACGGTCAACACCATGCCGGAGGCCACCTTGAACGCCGTCGCCGACCACGGCGAGATCACCGGCGACACGGTGACCGGCGGCTACGCGCAGGCCCGTGCCGACCTCGACGCGGTCGAGCGGCTCGGCATCTCCTACGACGAGGTCGTCCAGCAGCTGGAGGACGAGGGCGTCGCCAAGTTCGAGACGGCCTGGCAGGACCTGCTGGACGCGGTGGCGAAGTCCTTGCAGAACAAGGGAGTTGACGCGCGATGACCGACAAGCAGAGCCCCGCCGCGGCGCCCGGGGAGGTGCGGGTGCCCGTCGCCCCGGCCGCCGACTGGGTGAACCCGCTGCGGGACACCCGGGACCGCCGCCTCCCGCGCATCGCGGGTCCGTCGGGTCTGGTCATCTTCGGGGTGACCGGTGACCTGTCCCGCAAGAAGCTGATGCCGGCCGTGTACGACCTGGCCAACCGCGGCCTGCTGCCGCCGGGCTTCTCCTTGGTGGGCTTCGCCCGCCGGGACTGGGAGGACCAGGACTTCGCGCAGGTCGTGCACGACGCGGTGCGTGAGCACTCGCGCACCCCGTTCCGCGAGGAGGTGTGGCAGCAGCTCGCCGAGGGCATGCGGTTCATCCCCGGCGACTTCGACGACGACACCGCGTTCAAGCAGCTCAAGGACGCCGTGGAGGAGCTGGACGCCTCCCGCGGCACCGGCGGCAACTTCGCGTTCTACCTCTCGGTGCCGCCGAAGTTCTTCCCGAAGGTCGTGCAGCAGCTGAAGAAGCACGGCCTGGCCAGCCCGCCCGAGGGCTCCTGGCGGCGCGCGGTCATCGAGAAGCCGTTCGGCCACGACCTGGCCAGCGCCCGTGAGCTGAACGCGCTCGTGCACGACGTGTTCGAGCCGGACCAGGTGTTCCGGATCGACCACTACCTCGGCAAGGAGACCGTCCAGAACATCCTGGCGCTCCGCTTCGCCAACCAGATGTACGAGCCGATCTGGAACCGCAGTTACGTCGACCACGTGCAGATCACGATGGCCGAGGACATCGGCATCGGCGGCCGCGCCGGCTACTACGACGGCATCGGCGCCGCCCGCGACGTGATCCAGAACCACCTGCTCCAGCTGCTGGCGCTCACCGCCATGGAGGAGCCCATCGCGTTCGACGCGGAGGCGCTGCTCACCGAGAAGCTGAAGGTGCTCAAGTCGGTGCGGCTCCCGGAGGACCTGGGCAAGCACACCGTGCGCGGTCAGTACGCGGCGGGCTGGCAGGGCGGCGAGAAGGTCGTCGGCTACCTGGAGGAGGACGGCATCGACCCCAAGTCGAAGACCGACACCTTCGCCGCGATCAAGCTGGGCATCGACAACCGCCGCTGGGCGGGCGTCCCCTTCTACCTGCGCACCGGCAAGCGCCTGGGCCGCCGGGTGACGGAGATCGCCGTCGTCTTCCAGCGGGCCCCGCACTCCCCGTTCGACGCCACCGTCACCGAGGAGCTGGGCCAGAACGCCATCGTGATCCGCGTCCAGCCGGACGAGGGCATGACCGTCCGCTTCGGCTCCAAGGTGCCCGGCACCTCGATGGAGATCCGGGACGTGTCGATGGACTTCGCCTACGGCGAGTCGTTCACCGAGTCCAGCCCCGAGGCGTACGAGCGGCTCATCCTGGACGTGCTCCTGGGCGACGCCAACCTGTTCCCGCGTCACCAGGAAGTGGAGGAGTCCTGGAAGATCCTCGACCCGATCGAGGAGTACTGGGCGGCGCACGGCCGTCCGGCACAGTACGCGTCGGGCAGCTGGGGACCGAGGGAAGCCGACGAGATGCTCGCACGAGACGGACGGAGCTGGCGCAGGCCATGAAGATCGACCTGACCGACACCACGGCAAGCAAGATCAACAAGGCGCTGGTGCAGGGCCGCCGCGCCATCGGCACCCCGGCCGTGGGCATGGTCCTGACGATGGTCATCGTCACGGACGAGGAGAACGCCTACGACTCGATGCGGGCGGCCGAGGAGGCCTCGCACGAGCACCCCTCGCGCACCCTGGTCGTCATCAAGCGGCACGCCCGCACCCTGCGCGACCGCACCCACTCGCGCCTGGACGCCGAGGTCCGGGTCGGCTCCGAGGCCGGCACCGGCGAGACGGTGGTGCTGCGCACCTACGGCGAGGTGTCCGACCACGCCGACTCGGTCGTGCTGCCGCTGCTGCTGCCGGACGCCCCGGTGGTGGTGTGGTGGCCGGTGGACGCGCCCGACACGCCGTCCAAGGACCCGCTCGGCGCGCTCGCCCAGCGCCGGATCACCGATCTGTACGCGGTGGACCGGCCGATGGAGGTCCTGGAGACCCGCGCCCGCAACTACGCCCCCGGCGACACCGACCTCGCCTGGACCCGGCTCACGCTGTGGCGGTCGATGCTGGCCGCCGCCCTGGACCAGGCCCGGGTGCGGGTGACCTCCGCGGCCGTGGAGGCCGAGGCGGACAACCCCAGCGCCGAGCTGCTGGCCCGCTGGCTGGAGGCGCGGCTGGGGGTGTCCGTGGACCGCGTGGTCACCGAGGGGCCGGTGGTCACCGCCGTACGGCTGGGCACCCAGGAGGGCGAGATCGTCCTGGACCGTCCCGAGGGCCCGCTGGCGACGCTCACCCTGCCGGGTCAGCCGCCGCGCACCCTCGCGCTGAAGGTCCGCTCCACCTCCGAACTCATCGCCGAGGAGCTGCGCCGCCTCGACGCCGACGAGATGTACGCCATCGCCCTCACGGGCGAGGCCGCCAAGGAGAACGCCTGAGATGGCCGACGTCCATGATTCCGACCTCATCCACCGGCCCGAGTGGACGGCGCTCGCCGACCACCGTGCCAAGGGTCAGCCGCACCTGCGCGAGCTGTTCGCGTCGGACCCCGGCCGCGCCGAGCGGTACGTGGTCCGGGTCGGCGACCTGCACATCGACTACAGCAAGCACCTGATCACGGACGAGACGCTGGCCCTGCTCCAGGAACTCGCCACCGCCACCGGGGTGTTCGCGCTGCGCGACGCCATGTTCCGGGGCGAGAAGATCAACGTCACCGAGGACCGGGCGGTGCTGCACACCGCGCTGCGCGCCCCCCGGGACGCGGTGATCGAGGTCGACGGCGAGAACGTGGTGCCCAAGGTGCACGCGGTGCTCGACAAGATGGCCGGCTTCGCCGAGCGGGTCCGCTCCGGCGCCTGGACCGGGCACACCGGCAAGCGCATCAGGAACGTCGTCAACATCGGCATCGGCGGCTCCGACCTCGGCCCCGCGATGGCCTACGAGGCGCTGCGCCCGTACACCGCGCGGGAGCTGACGTTCCGGTTCGTGTCCAACGTGGACGGCGCCGACCTGCACGAGGCGACCCGCGACCTGGACCCGGCGGAGACCCTGTTCATCGTCGCGTCCAAGACCTTCACCACGATCGAGACGATCACCAACGCCACGTCGGCCCGGTCCTGGCTGCTGAAGGCCTTCGACGGCGACGAGAAGGCGGTCGCGAAGCACTTCGTGGCGCTGTCCACCAACGCCGCCAAGGTCACCGAGTTCGGCATCGACCCGGACAACATGTTCGAGTTCTGGGACTGGGTCGGCGGCCGGTACTCGTACGACTCGGCGATCGGCCTCTCCCTGATGATCGCCATCGGGCCGGACCGGTTCCGGGAGATGCTGGACGGCTTCCACCTGGTCGACGAGCACTTCCGCACCGCTCCCCCGGAGGCCAACGCCCCGCTGCTGCTCGGCCTGCTGGGCATCTGGTACGGCAACTTCCACGACGCCCAGTCGCACGCGGTGCTGCCGTACAGCCACTACCTGTCCAAGTTCACCGCCTACCTCCAGCAGCTGGACATGGAGTCCAACGGCAAGTCGGTGGACCGGCAGGGGCGGCGCGTGGAATGGCAGACGGGACCGGTGGTCTGGGGCACCCCCGGCACCAACGGGCAGCACGCGTACTACCAGTTGATCCACCAGGGCACCAAGCTGATCCCGGCCGACTTCATCGGCTTCGCCCGCCCCATCGGCGAGCTGAGCGACGAACTCCGGTCGCAGCACGACCTGTTGATGGCCAACTTCTTCGCCCAGACCCAGGCGCTCGCCTTCGGCAAGAGCGCCGAGGAGGTCCGCGCGGAGGGCGTGCCCGAGGAGCAGGTGGCGCACCGCACCTTCCGCGGCGACCACCCGACGACCACGATCCTCGCCACGGAGCTGACGCCGTCCGTGCTCGGCCAGCTGATCGCCCTCTACGAGCACAAGGTGTTCGTGCAGGGCGCGGTGTGGGACATCGACTCCTTCGACCAGTGGGGCGTGGAGCTGGGCAAGGTCCTCGCCAAGCGCGTCGAACCGGCCCTCACCGAGGGCGCCGAGGTCCCCGGCCTCGACCCGTCCACCACGGCCCTGGTCGCGGCCTACCGTTCTCTCAGGAAGTGAACTGATCATGCAGCTCGGTCTCATCGGTCTCGGCAAGATGGGCGGCAACATGCGCGAGCGGATCCGCCGCGCCGGCCACACCGTCATCGGCTACGACCGCAATACCGAAGTCTCCGACGTCAAGAGCCTCGAAGAGCTGGTCGAGAAGCTGGAGGCGCCGCGCACGGTCTGGGTGATGGTCCCGGCCGGCACCGCCACCCAGGGCGTCATCGACGAGCTCAAGGACCTGCTGTCCGAGGGCGACACGGTGGTCGACGGCGGCAACTCCCGCTGGACGGACGACGAGAAGCACGCCGCGGAGCTCGGCGTCAAGGGCATCGGCTTCGTGGACGCGGGCGTCTCCGGCGGTGTGTGGGGCCTGCAGAACGGCTACGCGCTCATGGTCGGCGGCGACAAGGAGCACGTCGACCGGCTGCGGCCGATCTTCGACGCGCTCAAGCCGGAGGGCCCGTACGGCTATGTGCACGCGGGCCGCGTCGGCGCCGGGCACTTCTCCAAGATGGTCCACAACGGCATCGAGTACGCCATGATGCAGGCGTACGCCGAGGGCTGGGAGCTGCTGGAGAAGGTCAAGTCGGTGGACAACGTCCGCGAGGTCTTCCGCTCCTGGCAGGAGGGCACCGTCATCCGTTCCTGGCTGCTCGACCTCACGGTCAACGCGCTGGACGAGGACGAGCACCTGGACAAGCTGCGCGGCTACGCGGAGGACTCCGGCGAGGGCCGCTGGACCGTCGAGGCGGCCATCGACAACGCGGTGCCGCTCCCGGCGATCACCGCCTCGCTGTTCGCCCGGTTCGCCTCCCGGCAGGACGACTCGCCGCAGATGAAGATGATCGCCGCGCTGCGCAACCAGTTCGGCGGCCACGCGGTCGAGAAGAAGGGCTGACCGTGGCGGACCTCCTGCTGGTCCGCCACGGGGAGACGCAGTGGAGCAGGTCGGGACAGCACACCAGCTTCACCGACCTGCCCCTGACGGACCACGGCGAGGAACAGGCCAAGTCCCTCGCCCCGCTCCTGTCCGGCCGGACCTACTCACTGGCGCTGGCCAGCCCGCTCGCCCGCGCGCTGCGCACCGCCGAACTCGCCGGTGTCACCGGGGTCGTACCCGACCCCGACCTGCACGAGTGGGACTACGGCGGCTACGAGGGCATCACCACCCGTGAGATCTACCGGACCCGCCCCCACTGGGACCTGTGGACCGACGGGGTGGCGCCCGGGCCCGAAGGGCATCCCGGCGAGTCGCCGGCCGAGGTCGGGGCCCGCGCCGACCGGGTGCTGGCCCGCGTCGACGACGCGCTCGCCGAGGACGCCGGGGACGTGGTGCTGGTCGCCCACGCCCACTTCCTGCGGGTGCTGACGGCCCGTCGGCTGGGTCTGCCGCCCGCCGAGGGCCGGCTGTTCCAGCTGGCCACCGGCACGGTGAGCCGGCTGTCCACGGAACACGGGCGCCCGGTGATCGCCGAGTGGAACCGGCAGCCGTAGCACCGGAGATGGCGCGGCCCGGGTCACCCCCTGTGACCCGGGCCGCGCCCTGTCCCCCGCCGTGACGGCGCACAGGGTCTTTCGTGTGGATCCGGCCTGATCCACACGAGAGGCCCTAGAATCACCGGGCAGCGAACGAGCGCACCACCGCGGGGCATCAAGGCCGAAGGAACCCCCATGACCAGCGTCGAAGAACCGGCACGAGCCGACGGGCGGGCGCGTGACGCCGCCCGCACCAGGGCCGAGATACTCGACGTGGCCACACGGGAGTTCGCCCGGGCCGGTTACGACGGCGCCCGCGTCGACGAGATCGCCGCCCGCACCCGCACCACCAAGCGGATGATCTACTACTACTTCGGCGGCAAGGAGCAGTTGTTCACGGCCGTCGTCGAACGGGCCCACGGCGCGCTCCGGGAGGCCGAGCGGCGCCTGGACGTGGCCCACCTGGACCCGGTCGCGGGCATCCGCCGGCTGGCCGGGCTGGTCTTCGACCACCACGAGCGGCACCCGGATCACCTGCGCCTGCTGAGCATCGAGAACGGCCAGGCCGTCGAACACCTCGCCACCGGCCGCGCGGGGGGCGCGATCGGCTCCCCGGCGCTCGACGTGCTGCGCCGCGCCCTGACCGCCGGGCAGGAGTCGGGGGTGTTCAGAACGGATGTGGAC
The DNA here is from genome assembly GCF_007896895.1 of Streptomyces misionensis. Lineage (GTDB taxonomy): Bacteria > Actinomycetota > Actinomycetes > Streptomycetales > Streptomycetaceae > Streptomyces > Streptomyces misionensis_A. Next base: position 12,088 of record NZ_VOGW01000116.1, read on the forward strand.
GCGGCGGACGTGCACGCGGTGATCAGCTCGTTCTGCTTCTTCCGGGGCGTGCACGGGCGTACGTTCGGCGCGCTGTTCGGCCGGGACCTGGGGGACCCGGCCCGGCGCGCGCACTACCGGACCATGCTCGGGGACATGGTGGTCGCCTACCTCACGGCCGGCCGGGCCGCCGCCTGAGGTACGGCGGGGCTCAGGCGGGCCGGGCCACGGCGGCGTCGAGCAGCGGGCCGAGTTCCCGTACCACGGTGGTCAGGGGCCGTACGTCCCGTTCGGCGCGGGCCAGCAGGATCGCGCCCTCCAGGGTGCTGATCATCAGCGTGGCCAGGGAACCGGCGCGGTCGGCGGGCACGCCCATCCCGGCCAGTGCCTCGGCGAGCGGGGTGCGCCAGGTGGTGAACGCGGCGGCCACCGCCTCGCGGGTGGCGTCGCCCAGACAGGCGCAGTCGACGGTGGCGGCGGCCACCGGGCAGCCCGCGCCGAAGCCGTCGCGGTCGTACTCGTCGGTCCACTGCGCGACCATCGCCGCGAACAGGGCGCTCGGCAGCGGCTCGGCCAGTCCCTCGACGAAGCGGGCGATCCGCTTGCCCGCGTACCGTCCGGCCCAGGCGACCGCCTCGCCCACCAGTTGTTCCTTGCCGCCCGGGAAGTAGTGCTGGAGCGAGCCGCGCGGCGCCCCGGCGTGCGCCGCCACCTCGCGCATCCCGGTCGCCTTCACCCCGTCGCGCCGGATGAGCTGCGCCGCGCTGAACACCATCCGCTCGCGCGGCCCCCGCTGCCGCTCGCCCATTCCCGGCCTCCGTTCCTCGCCTCGCCCGGGGGTCAACTCTATGACTGCCGTCATAACGCTCGCTACTATGACCACTGTCATAGTCGGCTCGCGGCGCGAAGGGCGGCCCCCGTGCACGTCGGTTTCCTCGGTCTCGGAGTGATGGGCGGGCCCATGGCCCTGCGCCTGGCGGCGGCCGGCACGCCCCTGGTGGTGTGGAACCGCACCCCGCACCGCACGGAACCGCTGCGCGCGGCCGGCGCCGAGGTCGCCCGCGACCCCGCCGAGGTGTTCGCGCGGGCGGAGGTGGTGCTGCTGATGCTCGCCGACGAGGCGGCCGTCGACGCGGTCCTCGGCCGCGGCACCCCGGAGCAGGCCGCGCGGGTCGCGGGCCGCACCGTCGTCCACATGGGCACGACCTCCCCCGCGTACTCCCGCGCCCTGGAGGCCGAGATCCGCGCCGCCGGCGGCCACTACGTCGAGGCGCCCGTCTCGGGCTCCCGGGTCCCGGCGGAGCAGGGGCAGCTGGTCGCCATGCTCGCGGGCGAGCCGGCCGCCGTGGAAGGGGTGCGGCCGCTGCTCGCGCCGATGTGCCGCGAGACGTTCGTGTGCGGCGCGGCCCCGGGCGCGCTGCTGATGAAGCTGTCGGTCAACCTGTTCCTGATCACCCTGGTGACGGGACTGACCGAGGCGTTCCACTTCGCGCAGCGGCAGGGGCTGGACCCCCGTCTGTTCCTGGACGTGCTGGACGCGGGCCCCATGGCCAGCGCGGTCTCCCGGATGAAGGCGCCCAAGCTGCGCGAGCGGGACTTCGGCGTGCAGGCCGCCGCGCTCGACGTGCTGAAGAACAACCGGCTGGTCGCCGAGGCCGCCCGGGAGGCCGGGCTGGCCTCCCCGCTGCTCGACGTCTGCCACGCCCTCTTCCGGGAGACGGTGGCCCAGGGGCACGGCGGCGAGGACATGGTCGCCGTGCTGCGGGCGATCGAGGCGCGGACCGAGCGGGCGTCCGGGCACGCCGTCTGAGACGGACGCCCGGGACCGGCGGGCGGCCGGTTGTCCGGGGTCAGCGCTTCGGGACGCCGTACGCCCGCTCGACGCGCAGCCGCACCACCAGGCGGCGGTCGCGGACCATCGTGGCGCGGAAGTCGTCCCAGTCGGGGTGCTCGCCGAGCACCTCGCGATAGACCCGGACCAGCTCCTCCACGGTGTCGTCATGGGGGTCCCGGGCGACCGGGGACAGCTCGGCCGTGCCCTCGGCGACGGTGTACGCCCAGCGGTCCGCGCTGGTGACGTGGTACGAGGCGCGGGGGTCGCGGCGCAGATTGCGGGTCTTGGCACGGTCGTCGGTGACGGAGACGCGGATGATCCGCTCGTCGGGGGCGTAGGCGTGGACGACGTTGGACAGCTGGGGGCGGCCGTCGCGCCGGAGGGTGACCAGTACGCCGCCGTGTCCTTCGGAGAGCAGCGGGAGCAGTGCGTCCTGCGTGGGGTCCTGGGTCATGCCGTGAGCAACGGCGGGCGGCGGCCGCCGCATTCCCGGTTCCGCTTCGACGGCGCCCCACCGCGCGCCGGGTTCGCCCTTCCGGGTTGCCTCCGGCGAGCGGCAGGGGTCGCCCCGCCGAGGGGGCCGCGGTCACGACCGCGCGGCGCTCCGTGCACGGACCAGCGCGAACGCGGCGGCGGCCAGGCCCAGGACGCCGGTGACCAGGCCGGCGACGCCGAGCCCGCGTGCGGTGGAGTCGCTCGCGCCGGCCGCCTCGGCGGTGGCGGCGGCCGGGGCCGCGGCGGGTGAGGCGTCGGCGGCGGTGAGCTTCAGGACGGGGGCGGGGTTGTCCGGTTCGTCGTCGCCCGAGGCGGGCTGCTCGATCCAGCGGACCACCTTGCCGTCCGAGTACGTCTGCAAGGTTTTGAAGACCAACTGCTCCACGTCTTCGGGAAGTTGACCGAAGGCGACGTTGAAGTCCGCGTACTGCCCGGCGGCGATCCTGCCGCCGCTGAAGGTGATCTCGGAGGCGGCCTCGGTGAGCGTGCCGTCGTCGGTCTCGACCGGCTTCTTCAGCTTGGTGGTGGTCACCTTGGCCGTCCAGCCGTCCTGCGGGTGGACCAGGATGCCGAGGACGGGGTGGTCGGTGGGCAGGAAGATCTGGACCTTGGTGGTGGAGGCGTTGTCCTCCTCGTTGGGCACGCGGAAGGTCAGCACGCCGTCGGTGGCGCCCTTGGCGTAGCTCGCCGGGTGGACGGTGACGTGCTGTCCGCTGACGCTCGACTCCCCGTTCCACAGCGAGGACAGCTTGGTCCCGGCCGGCAGGTCGAACTCCAGCGTCCAGGTCTTCTCCCGCGCGGTGCTGTTGTTGGTGACGACGTACTGGCCGGTGTAGCCGGTCGACCAGTCGCTGGTCCTCGTGTACGCGGCGTTGACCACCGCCGCGCTCGCCGTGCCGGTGAACAGGAGCGCGCCGCCGCCGACCACGGCCGCGGCGACCAGGCCGCCTATCGCCTTGTTCCTGCCACTGATCCTGCGCCGGTGCGTGCTCATGCGCCTGCCTGCCTTCGTTCTCACGGGGTTTCGCACGGGGGTGCGGTGCGGCAGCACGCTAGCGATCCGGAATCGGGCAAACGGCCTGATGCGGGCGGCGGTCGGAGTTCTTAGGGTTCGCTTAAGGGAGGGATCGGGACCGGTTAAAGGTGGAGACCAGTTTCCGCGCCCGGCGCCTTCGCGCGGCCCCTCGGTGGCCCCGCCCCCGCGGCCCGCGCCCGTCGGACTGGAACCGGACCCGTATCTCGGTGCCGCCCAGGACCGAGCCGCCGATGCGGACGTCACCGCCGGTGGACTCGGCGAGCCGGCGCACGATGTCGAGGCCGAGTCCGGTGGAGCCGGTGGTGCCGGAACCCCGGCCGCGGGCCATCGCCGCCTCGGGGTCGGGTATGCCCGGCCCCGCGTCGGAGACCAGCACGATCACCGCGTCCTCGCCGTGGTGCACGTCCACCGCGAAGGCGGTGCCCTGGGGGGTGTGCCGGAAGACATTGCCGAGCAGGGCGTCGAGCGCGGCGGTCAGGTCGGCGCGGGCCACGGGTATCCGCACCGGCCGGTCCACGCCCGCCACCCGCCAGGTGCGGCCCTCGTCCTCCGCGAGCGCGGACCAGAACTCCATGCGCTCGCGCACCGCTTCGGCCGCGTCGCAGCCGGCGCCGGGACCGGCGGGGGCCGTCTGCGGCTTGGCCTCCCGCGCCGTGCGGATGATGGTGTCCACCTCGCGCTCCAGCTGGGCGACGGCGGTGCGGGTCTGCTCGGCGGCCGGTCCGGCGCCCAGGGAGGCGGCGTTGAGCCTGAGCACGGTGAGCGGGGTGCGCAGCCGGTGCGAGAGGTCGGCGGCCAGCTCCCGTTCGTTGGCGAGGAGTTGGACGACCTGGTCGGCCATGGAGTTGAACGCGACCGCGGCGAGCCGCAGTTCGGTCGGGCCCTCCTCCGGAACCCGGGCGCCCAGCTTGCCCTCACCCAGTTCGTGCGCGCCCTCGACCAGCCGGCGCGCGGGCCGCACCATGCGCACCCCGAGCCGGTCGGCGACGGCGACCGAACCGGCGATCAGCGCGAGGCCGACGCCGGCCAGCACCGCCCAGGCCGTGCCGACGCCGTTGGTCACCTCGGACTCCGGGACGTACACCTCGACCACGGCGATCGAGCCGGAGCCGAGCGCCACCGGCTGGAGCAGGGCGAAACCGCCGGCGACGGCGGCCGTGGAGGCCCGGCCGAGCCTGCGCACCGCCTGGATGTCGCGGTCGGCGGCGCGCCGCCCGCCTATGTCCAGCGCGGCGCGGGTGCCGTCGGCGGGCAGGTGGACGGCCATCCGGGAACCGGCGCCCGCGGAGGCCACCACCCGCTCCAGCTTGTCCCGGTCGGTGGTGATGGACAGCGCGGGCGCGACCGCGGCGGCCTCCCGCTCGGCGCCCGCGAAGGCACGGTCGCGGGCCATCTCGCGGACCACCAGGCCGAGCGGCACCGCGAAGGCGACCACGACCATGGTGGTGACCGCGAGGCACACCTTGACCAGGGCCCACCTCATCGCGGTGGCCCCGCGTCCACGGGCGGCTCCAGCTTCACGCCGACGCCCCGCAGGGTGTGCAGATAGCGCGGCCGGGCCGCCGTCTCCCCCAGTTTCCGGCGCAGCCAGGACAGATGGACGTCGATGGTCTGGTCGTCGCCGTACGACTGCTGCCAGACCTCGGCGAGGAGTTCCCTGCGGGGTACGACGACGCCGGGGCGGCCCGCGAGGAAGGCGAGCAGGTCGAACTCGCGGCGGGTGAGGTCGAGTCGGGTGCCGTCCAGTTCGGCCTGGCGGCGCAGCGGGTCCACGGTCAGGCCGCCGACGCGCAGCACGGCCGGGGGCGGGGCCTCGCCGCCGGTGGCCCGGGCCCGGCGCAGCACCGCCGCCATCCGGGCGAGGAGGTGGTCGACCGAGAACGGCTTGGTGAGGTAGTCGTCCGCGCCCGCGTTGAGCAGGCGGACGATCTCCGCCTCGTCGTCCCGGGCGGTGGCGACGATGACCGGGACGTCGGTGATGCCGCGCAGCATCTTCAGGGCCTCGGAGCCGTCCAGGTCGGGCAGTCCGAGGTCCAGGATCACCACGTCGAAACGGTGGTGGGCGACCTCGCGCAGCGCCTCCAGCGCGGTGCCGACGCTGCGCACGGTGTGCGCGGCGTCGGTCAGCTGCCGGATGAGCGCCGAGCGTACGAACTGGTCGTCCTCGACCACGAGCACACTTGCCATGCGCCGCACCGTACGCCATGCGCGAGGAGGCGGTGCGGGCCTGTGGACAACTCCGCGGTTGTGGACGAACCCG
>NZ_VOGW01000116.1:17971-44514 GCF_007896895.1 Streptomyces misionensis
GCGCGGTCAAGGCGTACGACACCGCCGGCGGCCGGGCCGTGTTCGAGCTGGGCGCGGCCGACGCCACGCTGGTCTCGGCGACGCCGGCGGCGGGCTGGTCGATGCAGGTGTGGAAGACACCGTCGTGGATCCGGGTGGAGTTCGGCCGGGGCACGGACCGGGTGTCGGTGTTCTGCGCCTGGCACGACGGGCCGCCGCACGTGGAGATCGGGAACTACTGACCGGCGGCCGGGTGTTCGGCGCGGTCAGCGGAAGACCGAGGGCGGCGGGGCCGGGGAGTCCACGGCCGCCGCGTCCGTGACGGGGAGCGCGCCGCCGGTGAAGTCGGTGAGCGCTCTGCCGTGTTCGACCCGGGCGGAGTGCGGGTCGGAGGCGGCCCGGCGGGTCAGCTCGGCGAGCGGCAGCGGCAGGTCGGAGGCGACCAGGATCGCGTTGGCGAAGCGCTTGCCGCGCAGCATGGCCGCGTCGGCGATCAGCGCGAGTTCGCCGAACCGGGCGGCGGCGGTGGCGATCTGGCCCCGCAGATGGGCGAGCGGGGGGCCGTCGGCGAGGTTGGCGGCGTAGATCCCGGACGGCTTCAGGGCGCGGCGGACCTCGTCCAGGAACTCGGTGGAGGTGAGGTGGGCGGGGGTGCGGGCGCCGCTGAAGACATCGGCGAGGACCAGGTCGGCCCAGCCGTCGGGCACCTTGGCGAGCCCTTCGCGGGCGTCCGTCGAGCGCACTCTGATCCGGGCGTTCGGGTCAAGCGGCAGCTCGCGCCGCACCAGGCGCACCAGGCTCGCGTCCCGCTCCACGACCTGCTGGGTGGAGCGGGGCCGGGTGGCGGCGACGTACCGGGCCAGCGTGAGGGCGCCGCCGCCGAGGTGCACCGCGTGCACGGGCTTGCCGGGCGGGGCGGCGAGGTCGATGACATGGCCGAGGCGGCGCTGGTACTCGAAGGAGAGGTACGCCGGGTCGTCCAGGTCGACGTGCGACTGCGGAGCCCCGTCGACCGTCAGCGTCCACGCCCGGGCGCGGTCGGGGTCCGGCACGAGCCGCGCCAGCCCGCCGTCGACCGTCTCCTCGACGACACCGACGGCGGCCGCCGCGTCGCGCCGCGCGTTCCTCGACCTGCCCATCCCGTCATTTTCGCAGGTGCCCGCGGTAAACGTTTCAGCGGCAGTTGTCCGCGGCCTCGATAAGCCGCGCCGCCTCGCCGAGGGCCTCGCGCAGCACCACCGGATCGGTGGCGAGGTCGGCCTCCTCGCCCGGGGGCAGGAGCCAGTCGGCGCCCCGCACCGGAGGCAGCGGGGCCGGGGGCAGCCCACGCCCGTCGGTCTCGGTACAGGTGCTGCCCGGCACGTCCCAGCAGGCGGCGGTGCCGGCGGGCACCAGGAAGCCGAGGGTGTCGCGGTCGTCGTCGTGCAGCACGGGTCCCACCGCGTCGGCGGCGCCGCGCCGCAGGATGTCGACCGCTTCCAGGCCCTGCCGGGCCGGTACGGTCACCAGGTCGCACACCGTGCCGCCCGGCCCGGGCGACGACGGCGGTGCGCACGGTTCGTTGCTCTGGCTGGTCTGCATGCCCGCCTCCACCACACGGCACTGTCGCGGTCCATGGGTCCAACGCGCGACCGTGTCAACGGCTACGGCACAAGTGCGCCGCAAAGGATGGCACTTCATGGCAGATCACGTATGAGTTATCCGGTTTTGTGGTCAAACCGAGCGTGGCGACTCCGGCACAGCCGGTACGTTCTTGCTCGCCGGAAACGGGGCACCCCTCGGGCCACACGTCCCGAGTCGCCCCGGGCCCGGCATGGTTCGACGGTTCGCACGAGAGGACCCGGCCATGGCGTCGTCTACCGTGACCTCGTCACAGCCCGAGCGGCCACCCCGGCCGAACCTCGCCTTCCGGCGGCTGCGCGGCCGGCGCTCACCGGCCGAGTTCGCGGCGCTGGTGCGGCGGGCCGCGCGGGAGATCGGTGAGCGGGTGAGCTGTGACGCGCGCTACGTCGGGCGGGTGGAGGCGGGTGAGATCCGCTGCCCCAACTACGCCTACGAACGCGTGTTCCTGCACATGTTCCCCGGCCGCACGCTCGCCGACCTCGGCTTCGCGCCCCGCTCGTCCGTCCGCGGCCGCGCGGCGCGCACGGCCCCGCGGGCGCTCGGCGCGGGCGGGGCGGAGCGGGGCGCCGCCGCAAAGGCGGCCGAGCCGCAGGACCAGCAGAACGCGCAGGACCCGTATGACCCGCACGAGGCGTACGACCCGCAGGGGCCGTACCCGCACGACCATCCGAACCACGAGGAGAGCGACGTGCTGCGTCGCGCATTCATGACCGGCGGAGGAGCCACGGTGGCCGCCGCCGCGCTGGGCCCGCTGGGGCTCGCCCCGGACGCCGTGGCCGCGGCCGTGCCCCCGCGCCGGCCCGGGAGCACCGAGGCGGCGGCCCTGGAGGAGGCCGTCCGCCGGATCCGGCTGCTGGACGACCGGCACGGCGCGGACGGGCTCTACCGGCGCGCGGCGGCTCCGCTGCGCGCCGCCTACGCGCTGCTGGACGCCGGCGCCACCCGGCAGACCACGGTCGACCGGCTGCACGCGGGCGCGGGTGAACTCGCCATCTCCGTGGGCTGGCTGGCACACGACTCCGGCCGCTTCGACGACGCCCGCTCGCACTACGCGGAGGCGCTGGCCACCGCCCGGATGACCGGGGACGAGGGGCTGGAGGCGCACGCCTTCTGCAACACCGCCTTCCTCGCCCGGGACGCGGGGCGGCCCCGGGAGGCGGTGCGGGCCGCGCAGGCCGCGCAGCGGGCGGCCCGGCCCCTGGGCTCGGACCGGCTGATGTCCCTGCTCGCGCTGCGGGAGGCGGGCGGCTGGGCGGGGCTGGCCGACCGCACCGGCTGCGCGCGGGCGCTGGTGCGGGCGCAGGCCCTGTTCGCGCGGGGGCGCTCGGGCGCCGACCCGGAGTGGATGAGCTTCTACGGCGAGGCCGAGTTGGAGGGCCTGGAGGCGCAGTGCTGGTCCATGCTGGGCGACTGGCGGCGCGCGTCCCGGCACGCGCGGCGGGCGGCGGACCTCCAGGACCCCCACTTCGCGCGGAACCTCGCGCTGTACACGGCGGAACTGGCCGACGACCTCGCCCGCGAGGGCCGTCCCGACGAGGCGGCGGAGGCGGGGATGCGGGTGCTCTCCCTGCTGGACGAGGTCCAGTCGTCCCGCATCCGGACGATGCTGGCGGGGACCGCGCGGGTGCTGCTGCCGCACCGGCGGACCTCGGGGGTGTCGGACTTCCTGGACCGGCACAAGGCGCTGCCCCGGGTGGCGGGAGCCTGACGCGACGCGGACGGGGCCACCCCGCCGCCTCCGGTCGCGCGCTCGCCCCGCTCAGTCCGCCAGGTGGCCGACGTCGTTCCAGCTCTCCAGCGCCGGTTCGCCGTACGCCCAGCCCAGGACCGACAGGGACGCCGGGTTGAGGCGGATGCGGGCGCCGAAGTCCAGCGGGAAGCCCAGCCAGCGCGCGGCCAGCGAGCGCAGGATGTGGCCGTGGGCGAACAGCAGGACGTCGCGGTCGGCCGCGCGGACCCAGTCGATCACCTCGTCCGCGCGGGCGGTGACCTCGGCGACCGTCTCCCCCTCGGGGACGCCGTCGCGCCAGATCAGCCATCCGGGCCGCACCGCCTGGATCTCCGCGGGCGTCATCCCCTCGTACGCGCCGTAGTCCCACTCCAGCAGCGCGTCCCAGGTCTCGGCCCGCTCCCCGAACCCGGCGAGTTCGCAGGTCTCCCGCGCGCGCGACAGCGGGCTGGTGCGCACCTCGACCCCGGGCAGCCCGTCCAGCGGCGCCCGGTGCAGACGCCCGCCGAGCAGCTTCGCCCCGCGCCGGCCCTCCTCCAGGAGCGGCACATCGGTCCGGCCGGTGTGCTTGCCGGACAGCGACCAGGCGGTCTGTCCGTGCCGGACCAGCAGGATGCGCGGTGCCATGGGGGGACCTTTCCGGGAGGCGTACGCCACAGAGCGTCACAGAAACAACGGGAGTCGGCCCTTTCATCATCGCTCACGCCAGGCCCGGGCAACCCGGCGGCCACCGGTGACGTCTTTGTGGGCCGGAGCACCCTCGCGGACCGGCTCCGGATCACCCGCACGGGTGAAGAACGGACACCGTAAAGTGGCACGGTCGCCCACCGGGCGGCCGTACCGCAGAAGGGGGAGGACGATCGGATGGCGCAGACCGAGACACCGGGCACCAGGACGGCGCCCCGCACCCGGCTGCGCTGGTGGACCGAACTGCCACTGCTCCTGCTGGTCTACGGCTGCTACTCGGCCGGCCGCCTCGTCGTCCGCGGTGACGTGGACGACGCCGTCGAGCACGGCCTGACGCTGCTGCGCGTCGAGAAGCTGCTCCACCTGAACGCCGAGCACCCCCTCAACCGCCTGTTCACCCGCGAGCCCTGGCTCGGGATACCCGCGGACTTCTGGTACGCCTCGCTGCACTACCTGGTGACGCCCGCGATCCTGGTGTGGCTGTTCCGGTACCGCGCCGAGCACTACCGGCGGGCCCGCACCTGGCTGATGACGTCCACGTTCATCGGACTGATCGGCTTCACCCTGGTGCCGACCTGCCCGCCGCGGCTGCTCGCCGCCGGCGAGGGCTTCGTGGACACCATGGCCCACTACAGCGCGTACGGCTGGTGGGGCGGTGAGGCCAGCGCGCCGCGGGGCCTGGGCGGCATGACCAACCAGTACGCGGCCATGCCGAGTCTGCACGTCGGCTGGGCGCTGTGGTGCGGGCTGATGCTGTGGCGGCACGGCGGCACCCGGCTCACCAAGGTCCTCGGCCTCCTCTACCCGCTGGGCACCGCGCTCGTGGTCATGGGCACCGCCAACCACTATCTGCTGGACGCGCTCGCCGGCATCGCCGTGATGGGCGTCGGCCACCTGCTCGCGCCGTGGGTGACGCGGGCCGCCGATCTGGTGCGGGCCCGGCTGTTCCCGGGGTCCGCGCGGGGTGTGGGTTCCCCGATTGTCAGTGGCGGATGCAAGACTTCCGCGGGTGAGCGAATTCCACGGCAGCGCGAGTCGCGGCCCGGCGCCCCAGCCGAGCCGGACGCCTCTCCCACCGACGCGGGCGAAGGGGCTCCGGCACCGGCTCGCTGAGCTGCGCGGCCCCGTACCGGCGAAGGCCCTGGACGCGCGCGCCCTCGCGGCGCTGGCCGCGAACCCCGGGTGCCGCAGACGGGCGATCCTGGACGGCGCCGGGGTGGACAAGGCCCGGCTGGCCGACGCGCTGGGCGCGCCCTCGGGCTTCGGGCAGTCCCAGTTCGCGCTGACCCGGGGCAACGCGTTCGAGGCGAAGGTGAAGGCGGACGGCGGCGCGGAACTGCTGCGCCTCGCGCACGCCCGGCTCGACCCGGGCGCCGAGGCACCCGAGTCGGCGGCGGTGCCCGATCTGACCGCGCAGGGCCCCGAGGGCCGTACGGCGCGTACGGCCCTCGCGCTGCGGGAGGCGACGCACGCGGGCGGCTGGACGCTGCTGGACCACCCCATGCTGGCGCTGGACGTGGCGGGCTCGCTCGCGTTCCTGGAGCCGGACGCGGTGGTGGTGCACCCCGACGGCAGCTGGTCGGTGGTGGAGATCAAGTCCTTCCCGATGCTGGACGGTTCGGCGGACCCGGCGAAGGTGGGCGCGGCGGCCCGGCAGGCGGCGGTGTACGTGCTGGCCCTGGAGGAGGTCGCCGCCCGGCTGGACCCGGCGCCGCGGGTGCGCCACCGGGTGCTGCTGGTGTGCCCCAAGGACTTCTCCAACCTGCCCGCCGGCAGCGCGGTCGACGTGCGCAAGCAGCGCGCGGTCACCGCGCGCCAGCTCGCCCGGCTCACCCGGATCGAGGAGATCGCCGACGCGCTGCCCGAGGGCACCTGTTTCGCGCCCGACCGGGACGCCGAGGAGCTGACGGCCGCCGTGGCGGCGGTCCCGGCCGCCTACGCGCCCGAGTGCCTGTCCGCCTGTGAACTGGCCTTCCACTGCCGCGACCGCGCCCGGTCGGCCGGCGCGGTGACCCGGCTCGGCCGCCCGCTGCGCGCCGAACTGGGCGGCCTGGCCACGGTGGAGGAGGTCCTCGCGGCGGCCCGCGGGGAGGCCGGCGAAGCGGACGACCCGGCGGTGGCCGCCCTGCGCCGGGCCGCGGCCCTGCGCGCGGAGGCCCTGCGGGAGGCCGGTCTTCGGGACGAGGGTCTTCGGGAGGACGGGCTTCGGGAGGGGGCGCCCGCATGTCGCTGATCGACACCCTGGCCCGGCTGGAGGCCGTAGGCACCGGCCGGGCCCAGCCCGCGGCCACCGTGCTCCACCGGCATCTCTCCGGGCACCCCCTGGTGTTCGTACCGCTGACCACCGCGGGCGAGACCGGCGCCCCGCTCGGCGCCCTGGTCGGCACCGACCGGGACGCGCCCCGGCTGCTGGCCGTGCCGCAGCCGCGCGACCGCGAGCTGCGCTTCGCGTTCCTCGCCGAACTGGCGGACGTGATCCTGCCCTACATCGACTCCTACGCCGGGTCCGTGGAGGCCGCCGAGCGCACCGAGACCGACCCGGAGACCGGCAAGCGGGTCAAGGTCGAGGTGGAGCTGTGCACGGACGCGCCCCAGCTGATCGTGCCGAGCCGCGCCGGCCTGGACTTCGTGCGGCTGCTCGGCCGCTCCATGCGCTTTCGCCGTACGGCCGAGCAGGACCCGGAGGCGCCCTATCCGGCGCCGCCCCGGGTGCCGTTGCTCGGCCGCTGGCTCACCCACTACGGGGAGCGGTCCCGGGTCCCCGGCTCCGCCCTGCTGCTCGCCCTCACCGACGTGCTGGCCCGGCACTGGGCGACCGGCCAGTCCGGGCTGGAGGACCAGCACCTGGGCGCGCTGCTGGCGTGGATCGACCCTCCGGCGGGCGGCAGCGGCGCCGAGGCCGCGCACCGGGCCGAGCTGGCGCGGGACGCGGCCGGTCAGCTGCTGTGCCCGCCGGCCGGCCCGGCCACCGACCCGGCGTTCGACAACAAGCTGCTGGCTCCGGCGATCGAGCGGTACGACCGGGCGCGCACCGCCCTGGCCGCCGCCGAGGACCCGCTGGACGCCGACGACCGGCTGGCCGCGCTCACCCGGGCCGAGCGGGACGTGCGGGAACTGGTCGAGAGCCGGACCCGGCCCACCTGGGACGCGGTGTGGCGGGGCCTTGACCTGCTGCGGGCGCTGCCCGAGGGCGCGCATGTGGAGGAGCGCTGGCTGCGCGACCGCTGGTCGTTCACCGGCCACCGGGACCGGGTGCTGGCCGGGGAGCCCCCGCAGCCCCGCCGGGACGACGCGGTGACCGCGGCGAACAAGCTGGCCGCGCGCGAGCGCGAACAGGCCCGCCTGGAGGCGCAGGAGGCGCTGGACGATCCGCTGGTGATGGCGGGGCGGCGGCTGGCCGGAGAGGCGTTCGCGGGCGAGGTCACCGAGGTGGTGATGGCGTACAGCGAGGGCAGGCGGCCGAGCCCGCGCCCGCTGGTGACGGTCCGCACCGAGGACCTGCCGCATCTGGCGGAGCGCGCGAAGGTCTACCGCTCGCTGGACGGCCGCCCGCAGTCCGCGGAGTTCGTGGAGCGGGCCGCCGGGGACGCGGTGGTGCTGCGCATCCTGGACAAGATGGGCCGGGGCAGGGAACCGGAGCCCGGTTCGGTGCCCGAGAAGGGCGACCGGGTCTGCTTCACCCTCTTCGAGCACGAGCAGCGCGGCGGGGCGAAGCTGCCCGGCCCGGAGGAGACCCCGTGGACGCACGGCGGGCCGCCCGGCGAGGCGGTGCCCGAGGCCGCCGATCCGATCACCGAGGAGGACGTGCTGTGACGACCGTCGACGCCGATCCGGGGACCGCGGCGGCCCGCGCCACCGACGCGATCCTCCACGACACGCTGCACGGCACCGAGCGCGGCGTGGTGGTCGACTCCCCGCCGGGCGCCGGAAAGTCCACCCTGGTGGTCCGGGCGGCGCTGGAACTCGCCGGCGCGGGGCGCCCGTTGATGGTGGTGGCGCAGACCAACGCGCAGGTCGACGACCTGGTGCTGCGACTCGCCGAGAAGAACCCCGAGCTGCCGGTGGGCCGGCTGCACAGCAGCGACGCCGACGCCTACGACAAGGCGCTGGACGACCTGCCGGGCGTGCGCACGTCGGCGAAGGCGGCCGACCTCGCCGGGCTGCCGGTGGTGCTGTCCACCGCGGCGAAGTGGGCGCATGTGACGGTGGACGAGCCGTGGCGGCACGCGATCGTGGACGAGGCGTACCAGATGCGCTCGGACTCCCTGCTCGCCGTGGCCGGTCTGTTCGAGCGGGCGCTGTTCGTGGGCGACCCCGGCCAGCTGGACCCGTTCGCGATCGTCGGCAGCGAGCAGTGGGCGGGGCTGTCGTACGACCCGTCGGCCTCCGCGGTGACCACCCTGCTCGCCCACAACCCGGGCCTGCCGCAGCACCGGCTGCCGGTCTCCTGGCGGCTGCCCGCCTCCGCCGCGCCCCTGGTCTCGGACGCGTTCTACCCGTACACCCCCTTCCGCAGCGGCACCGGGCACGGCGACCGCCGGCTCGGCTTCGCCGTGCCCTCCGACGGCTCGGGCCCCGACCGGGTGATCGACGAGGCCGCCGCATCCGGCTGGGGCCTGCTGGAGCTGCCCGCCCGGCACACCCCGCGCACCGACCCGGAGGCGGTGCGCGCGGTGGCGCTGGTGGTACGGCGCCTGCTGGACCGGGGCGGCGCGGCCGTCTCCGAGCGCTCCCCGGACCCGGCCCCGCTCACCGCCGCCCGGATCGCCGTCGGCACCGCCCACCGCGACCAGGCGGCCGCGGTCCGCTCCGCGCTGGCGGACCTGGGCGTCTTCGAGGTGACGGTCGACACGGCGAACCGGCTCCAGGGCCGCGAGTACGACGTCACGGTCGTCCTGCACCCGCTGTCCGGCCGCCCCGACGCCACCGCCTTCCACCTGGAGACCGGCCGCCTGTGCGTCCTGGCCTCGCGCCACCGGCACGCCTGCATCGTGGTCTGCCGCGCCGGCGTGAGCGACCTGCTGGACGACTACCCCTCCACGGAACCGGTCCAGCTGGGCACCCTGGTGAAGTTCCCGGACGGCTGGGAGGCGAACCACGCCGTCCTGTCACACCTGGCCGAGCACCGGGTGCAGTGGCGGCCGTGAGCCGGGGCACGGGCGCCGGCCCGGCAGGCGATCCGGGCCCGCTCCGCCGGACGGAGTCCGGCGCGCCGCCGCAGGCGGCCGGCGGACACAGCCCGGACGGCCGGGAGGCGAACCACGCCGTCCCGTCACACCCGGCCGAGCACCGGGCGGAGCACCGGGTGGGGTGGCGGCCGTGAGCGGGGGCTCGGGGCCCTTGCATGTGCGCGGGACAATGGACGGTGGCCCACCAGACAGGTGGTGCCCAGCGAACCGTACGAAGATCGTACGAGGAGGAGAGAAGACATGGCGGAGCCCACGCCGCGTCGGAACGAACCGCGGCTACGCCCCGCGCCCTTGATCTTCGAGCCCGCGGAGGCGGCCGCCGATCCCGAGCACTTCTTCGACCTGGAGTCGATCGAGGATCCGCGGGCGCTGCTGTCCCGGGCCACGGAGCTGACCCAGGCGTTCCGCGCGGCCGCCGACCGGGCCGTGGAATTCCAGGCCATCGCCGCGGCCCAGCTCGCCGACCCGCGCCGGTTCGACCGGCTGACGGCCGCCGACATCGCCGAGCGGGCCGAGTGGACCGAGGACTACGCGAAGAAGATGGTCGAGTTCGGCCGGGACCTGATGCGCGGCAACAGCGAGGGACGGACCTCCGCCGACCCCGTGTGACCCCGCGGTGATCCCGTGCGCCCCCGAGTGATCCCTCACCTGGCATATGCCAGGTGGGCAAGATACTCCTCGCCTCCTCCCCCTGTCCCGGTTTTCCGCAACTCAGGAGAACCGGTTGCTCACCGCCGGTAGATCTGGACGGCATGAGCAGTACACCGAACGTCACCCGCGTCACCCCCGACGGCGCCGCCTGGCTGGCCTCCGCCGGGACGTACCCGCCGTACGCGTCCACCCCGGCCGTCCTGACCTGCGGCACCGTCTTCGACGTGGTGAGCGCCCCGGTCGTCTTCGGGCGCCGGATGCTGGACCGGCTGTGGGACGAGGGCCCCGGTTCCGGCCCGGTCGCGGTGTCCCGCGGCCGGATGCTGCTGTTCTGCGCCCCCGGCACCGCCCACCGGCTGCCCTCGCTGCTGGCCTGGGAGGAGTGGGGCTCGCACCGGGCGGCGGCGGTACCGCCCCTGCTGTGCCACGGCACGGGCGACGCGGTGACCGTCCCGGCGCCGGACGGCGGCGACTCCTGCGGCGGGCCCCGCTGGGTGGTGGCCCCGGACGCACGCCGCCCCTGGCTGCCGGGCCCGGAGGTGCTGCTGTGGGCGGCCGTGCGGGCGGCACGGACGGCGGTGCGGATATCGATTTTTCCTCCCGCCGACCAGGGTGCTAAGGTCTACGACGTCAGCAGGCGCCGCTAGCTCAGTTGGTTAGAGCAGCTGACTCTTAATCAGCGGGTCCGGGGTTCGAGTCCCTGGCGGCGCACGCGATGGCGATGGCGAGTCATGACCGAAAAAACGCGGTCACGGCTCGCCATCGCTGTTTTTGCGCGGCTTCGCCGCGCGCCGTGGAGGCTCCGCCACCCACACCCCCGCCAGGGTCGGCCCGGCGGCCGTCGGCCGAGAAGTCACCCGGTGATCCGCTGCGTGATCCTCACCGTCCACGCCCCCGACGCCGTCCGGTCCTCCGCCTCGATCTTCACGCCCTGGCCCGGGACGGTGAAGCTCTCCCCCAGGGCGACCGGGGCGTCCGCGAGGGGTGGGTAGACGGAGTCGTCCGGGCAGGCCTCGGTGTGGGGGTGGGCGTCGACGACCTCGACCGGGCCGCCGCCGGACGCGGCGCCGCTGTGCACCCGGTACACGAGGATGCCCTCGCGGCAGGTGCCGCGGTCGTTGCCGGCGGCGTCGCGGGCCTCCAGGGCGAGGGCGCTGTCCGGGCCGGTGCGCACCACGGCCAGCTTCAGCCCGTCGCCGAGGCCGAAGGCGGGCGCCCCGCCGGCCCCCTGCACGGGGATGCCCGGCCCCGCGGCGAGGGGCTCCAGGGTGATCCGGGTCGGCCCGGCGCCGCGGACGCACATCACCTGGCGCGGATCCAGCCAGCCGAGCCGCCACTTGTGCCAGGCGAACAGGTCCGGCGAGAGACCGAACTGGCTGCCCATCAGGTCCCAGTCGCCGACATAGGTGTCCCAGTCGCCCTTGCCGTCGGCCGGGCGGTGGTAGAGGTCGGGCAGGTCGAAGACGTGGCCGGTCTCATGGGCGAGGACCAGCCGGTCCGGCGGATGCTTCTCGAACACCGTGACGACCCGCCGTACGTCCGTGCCGTCCACATGGACGGGCGTGTCCAGGTTGACGACCTTGGTGGCGTCGGAGTCCACGCCGGGCGCGTCCGGGTCGGCGACGAGGTACACCACCTGGTAGCGGGAGAAGTCGACCGCCTTGTCGGCCACTTCGAAGGCGTCGCGCAGATACGCGGCCCGGTCCTCGGCGGCCCAGTCCCGCCGCACGGAGTACGCCGTCGACGGACGAGGCATGCGCAGCCAGTGGCTCAGCGGGTGCGCGCGCAGGGTGAACCTGCCGTAGGACGCCTGCTCGAAATAGCGACTGGTCTGCGGGAAGTGGTCGGCGGCCAGCTCCGCCGGGGTGGTCCGCGGGACCGCGTCCGGGAACGACAGGAAGACCATGACGGCGTCCAGCGCCCTGGTGGGGCGGGCGTAGTCGGAGTCCCAGGTGTCCGCCCCCTCGGAGTGGTGGGCGCCGGTACGGTGCAGGGCGCACGGGGCCGTGGCGAAGGGCTCGGCGACCGACGGTCCGGCGATGATCGAGGTCGCGGCCAGCGCCGACAACGTGGTGCACACGGCGGCGGTGCTGCGCAGCAGGGGCACGGACATGACCTCCGGACGCGGTTCGACGGACCAGCACCCAGATTGCTGTGTTTAGCCACTCGATGCCCTGTTTGTCTGCACCGGAAGAGTGAGCACTCCCCATTCGGGCGCCAGGCGCACGACGGCGCACGACATCACCGCATCACTCACGGAACGTCACAACTGGTCGACGGCCTCAATAACCCGGCCAGGTGCGGGCAGAAACGATCTGTCAGAAAGTCCCACCGGTCCGGGAGACTGGACGGTGGCTGGAAGGGCCCGGGGCCAGCCTCTATGATCGGCACACTTTCCGGCACGGACAGAGATCGAGTGCACTGCGGGAGCGAGCGGTGAGCGGAACGTCCGAAGGGCCGACGCCCGCGGCAGACCTCGACCGGTCAGCCGTCACAGACAGTGATCACACCACCTACGACCGTGTCTTCGGGGCGGCCCCGCTCGCCATGGCCGTCGTGGACCACGAGGGATTCGTCGTCCGCGCCAACCCCGCCTTCGGCGAACTGCTCGGCCTCGACTGCCGCGCCCTCGCCGGCCGGGCCGCCGCCGACCTGGTGGACCTGACCGCCGACGTGCGCTCCTGGCACGCCTACCGCGAGGTGCTGAGCGGCCGGCAGGCCCGGCTGCGCTGCACCCGCCGGCTGAAGCACCCCGGGGGGAACTCGGTGTGGGTGCAGCTCACCGTCGCCCCGCTGACCGACGGCCGGGCGGGCGTGCTACTGTCCGTCGCCGACATCAGCGCCCGGCGCGAACTCCAGGCGCGGCTGCGGCACTTGCAGATGCACGACCCGGTGACCCGGCTGCCCAACCGCACCCTGTTCTTCGAGCGGCTGTCGGCCGCGCTGGAGGCGGAGTCGTACGAGCGCGGCGGCACCGGCCGGATCGGGCTGTGCTACCTGGACCTCGACGGGTTCAAGGCCGTCAACGACACGCTCGGCCACCGGGTCGGCGACCGGCTGCTCGCGGCCGTCGCCGAGCGGCTGACCACGGTCGCCGACGAGGCCGGGTACGCGCGCGCCGCCAGCCCGCTGGTGGCCCGGCTCGGCGGCGACGAGTTCGCGCTGCTGGTGGAGGACTCCACCGGTACCGAACAGCTCGCCGACCTCGCCGAGTCGGCGCTCAAGTCCCTTGAGGAGCCCTTCGATCTGGCCGGGCAGCGGCTGTCCCTGACGGCCTCCATCGGCGTCGTGGAACGCCATGCGGCGGGCACCACCGCGACCGGTCTGATGCAGGCGGCCGACACGACGCTCTACTGGGCGAAGGCCGACGGCAAGGCCCGCTGGACCCTGTTCGACCCCGAGCGCAACGCGCACCGGATGACCCGCCAGGCGCTCTCCTCCACGCTGCGCCCCGCCATCGAGCGCGGTGAATTCGTGCTGGACTACCAGCCGTTGGTGGGCATGGAGGACGGCCGGCTCTCCGGGGTCGAGGCGTTGGTGCGCTGGCACCATCCCCAGTTCGGCACGCTGACGCCGAATCGGTTCATCGGTCTGGCCGAGGAGGACGGTTCGATCGTGCAGCTCGGCCGCTGGGCGCTGGTCACCGCCTGCCGGCAGGCCCGCCGCTGGCAGCTGGACCATCCCGGCGAGCGGCCGATCTTCGTCAGTGTGAACGTGGCCGTGCGCCAGGTGTGGGACTCCGACCTGGTGGCCGATGTGGCGCGGACCCTCGCGGAGACCGGGCTGGCCCCCCACCTGCTGCAACTGGAGCTGACCGAGTCCGCGGTGATGGGCTCGGCGGGCCGCCCGCTCCAGGCGTTGCAGGCCCTGAGCGACATGGGGGTGCGCATCGCCATCGACGACTTCGGCACCGGCTACTCCAACCTCGCCTACCTCAGCCGGCTGCCGGTCTCCACGCTGAAGCTGGACGGCTCCTTCGTCCGCGGCTTCCAGTACGAGGAGACGCCCAAGGGGGTGCCGCCGAACCCCGCCGACGAGGTGATCGTGGAGGCGATGATCCAGCTGGCCCACCGGCTCGGCCTGACGGTCACCGCCGAGTGCGTGGAGACCGCGGCGCAGGCGAGCCGGCTGCGGCGGATCGGCTGCGACACCGGACAGGGCTGGCTGTACTCCCGCCCGGTGCCGCCCGGCCGCATCTCCGAGCTGCTGGACGCCCGGACCTACGCGGTGGGAAAGCCGTGACCGGCCCTACGCGGTGGGCAGTCCATAGGCGTCTGCGATCAACTCGTAGGAGCGCAGGCGCAGTTCGCCGCGATGGGCGTGGGTGGTGAGCATCAGCTCGTCGGCGCCGGTGCGCTTCTGCAGCCCGTCCAGGCCCGCGCGCACCTCGTCGGCCGTGCCGTAGACCACGTTGGACGACCAGGAGTCGATGAACTCCTCCTCCATCGGGCCGAGTTCCTGCCGCTCCGCCTCCGCGGGATCGGGGAACAGACCGGGGCGTCCGGTGCGCAGCCGGAGCATGTTGAGGCCCATCGCACGGGTCTGGCGGCGCGCCTCGCCCTCCTCGTCGGTGGCCAGCGCGGAGACACCGATCAGGGCGTACGGCTCGGCCAGCACCTCGGAGGGGCGGAAGGTCTGGCGGTACAGGTCGAGCGCGGGAATGGTGTTCTGCGCCGAGAAGTGGTGCGCGAAGGCGAACGGCAGGCCGAGCATGCCGGCCAGCTGGGCGGAGAACCCGGAGGAGCCGAGCAGCCAGATCGGCGGGCGGTGCGGGGACTGGACCCCGCCGGGGGTGCTCCCCTGGACCGGGCCCGGGATGGCGTGGATGCGCCGGTAGGGGTGGCCGTCGGGGAAGTCGTCGTCGAGGAAACGGGTCAGCTCGGCGAGCTGCTGCGGGAAGTCGTCGGCGCCCTCGTTCAGCGTGTCGGTGCGGCGCAGGGCCGCGGCCGTGGCGCCGTCGGTGCCGGGGGCCCGGCCCAGTCCGAGATCGACCCGGCCCGGCGCCATCGCCTCCAGCGTGCCGAACTGCTCGGCGATCACCAGCGGGGCGTGGTTGGGCAGCATGACGCCGCCCGAGCCGAGCCGGATGCGGTCGGTGTGGGCGGCGAGGTGGGCGAGGATCACGGCCGGCGAGGAGGAGGCGACGCCCGGCATGGAGTGGTGCTCGGCGACCCAGTACCGGTGGAAGCCGCGGGCCTCGGCGAGCCGGGACAGCTCGACGCTGGTGCGCAGGGCGTCGGTGGCGGTGCGGCCCGCGCCGACGGTCACCAGGTCCAGCACGGAGAGGGGGACGGGGGCGGTGCCGTGCGTCGTTCCCCGGATCTCGTCTGCCTCGTCTGCCGACACGGTGAGGGCCTCCTGTTCGCGGCGTGAGCTGTGCCGGAGAGTCGTAACAGGAGGCGGCCCCCGCTTATTCCGGCCGGTGCGCCCACGATCGTCGTTCCGGCCGGTGCACCCCGATCGCAAACGATCAGACCTGGACCAGCGGCTCCCGGGTGAACAGCGTGCCCAGCTCCGGCGCGTTCACCCGCCGGTCGGCCAGCCGCAGCCCCTCCCACACCGTGACCTGGCTGGCGGTGAGCACCGGCTTGGCCAAAGTCTTCTCCAGGAGTCCGAGGTACGCGGCCGTGTGCAGGGCGGTGTCCGGCAGCAGCACCGCGTCGGCGGCGGGGTCGTCCGCGGCCCGCGCCAGCGTCAGCACGTCCTCCTCGCCCCAGCCGGCCGCCTCGGCGGCCGTGACGGTCCCCGAGGAGTGGGTGGCGGTCACCTCCAGGCCGGCCGCCCGCAGGAACTCGGCGAACAGCGCGCCGACGTCCTCCGGGTAGGTGGCGCCCACGGCGACCCGTCGTACCCCCAGCTCGCGGGCCGCGTGCACAAAGCCGAAGGACGTCGAGGAGGCCGGCATCCCGGCCAGCCGGGCCAGCGTGCGCACCTGGTCCTGGGCGCCCTGCCAGCCGTGCACGAAGCCGCCGCTGGTGCACGCCCACACCACCGTCTCGGCGCCGGCCAGCCGCAGCCGCTCCATGCCCTCGCGCAGCCGCTCGGCGGAGCCCATCTCGCGCAGCGCCGCCACCCGGCGCGTCTCCTCGCCGATGTCGGTGTGCACCAGGTCCACCCGGATGTCGCTGCCCAGGAGCTGCTCGATGCGTGGATAGTCGTCCTCGGCAAAGTGGCCCGGGTAGAGGAATCCGAGTGCGGTCATGTCCAGCCTTCCTGCGTCGCTTCGGCGGGTACGGAGGCCGTTTCCGCGCGCCCCTGCCCGGCGGCGCCCGGTACGGCCTCATGACTCGGGTACCCAGCCTCCGCGGCACAGCCCACCCCAACCGTGTCCCGGCCCGCCGGACCGGGCCAGCCGGTCGTCCGAACGTCCGTGTTGACGGCGGCGGGTCCGGGTGCGAGCGTGGTCGATCCGTGCATCCCAGGCGTTCGCGGCGGCACCTCCGGGGCGCCTGGGCAGGCACCCCCTCGGACGCCGGGAGCCGCGCCCCATGACGACCGTCCCCACCCTGCTCGTGCTGGACGCCGAGCCACCGCCCCGGCTCGGCCGGCTGACCGGGCGCGCCCGGATCGTGCGCACGGACGCGGCGCACCTCGCCGAGCGGCTGCCCGCGGCGGATGTGCTGCTGGTCTGGGACTTCACCTCGACCGCGGTGCGCGAGGCGTGGCCCGGTCCGGGCCCCCGACCGCGCTGGGTGCACACGGCGAGCGCGGGCGTGGACCATCTGATGTGCCCGGAGCTGGCCGCCTCGCCGACGGTGGTCACCAACGCGCGCGGCGTCTTCGACCAGCCGGTCGCCGAGTACGTGGCGGCCCTGGTGCTGGCGGTGGCCAAGGAGCTGCCGCGCACCCTGGAGCAGCAGCGGGAGCGGGTGTGGCGGCACCGGGAGAGCCGGCGGGTGGCGGGAACGCGTGCCTGCGTGGTCGGCTCGGGCCCCATCGGCCGGGCGATCGTGCGGACGCTGAAGGCGCTGGGGGTGACGACGGCGCTGGTCGGGCGGGTGCCGCGGACCGGCGTGTACGGGCCGGACGACCTGGACCGGCTGGTCTCGCGCGCGGACTGGGTGATCGCGGCGGCCCCGCTGACGGAGGCGACGTACCGCATGTTCGACGCCCATCGGTTCGACGTGATGCAGCCCTCGGCGTTCTTCGTCAACGTCGGGCGCGGGCAACTGGTCGACGAGGAGGCGCTCGCGCGGGCCCTGACCCGGCGCTGGATCGCGGGCGCCGCCCTGGACGTGTTCGCCACCGAGCCGCTGCCCGCGGACAGCCCGCTGTGGGAGCTGCCGGGGCTGATCGTCTCCCCGCACATGAGCGGCGACACGGTCGGCTGGCGCGATGAACTGGGGCAGCAGTTCCTGGAGTTGTACGAGCGGTGGGCGGCGGGCAGGCCGCTGGTGAACGTGGTCGACAAGGCGCGCGGATACGTGCCCGGCCACTGAACTCACCGACCCGCCCGGCGAAGCGCGCCGCGCGAGGTGGGGGTTGTGTGGAGGCCAGGGGCGGGAACGGGGCGTAGATCCCGTTGCGTGCGTTTTCGGTGCGGCGGACGGCGGCTGCGCGTTCTCCACGGCCGCGCAGGTCAGCGGCGCACGGTCGGTCAACGGCCGGGCGCGCGGGCGCATCTGACGCCGGTCGGGCGCGGCGGTGGCGGTTCGCTCGGCCGTGGAACCGGGGTGCATACCCCGGTTCGGCTTGGGTAGCCGCGCCGCCATGGCTGCACCACATGGGAACGGCATACACACTTTCCGGCCCGGACACAGACCCGGCCGGCGGACGTTGCTCCGCGGGTTCGCGGCGCTCGGGGCGCTGGGCGCCGCGGGCTGTACGCGGGTGGCGGCCGCCGGCACGAACGGCGGTGATCTGCTCGACCGGCTCCGCGCGCAGGGCGTCGTACGCCTCGGGATCGCCGGTGAGATCCCCTTCGGGTACATCGACAAGGACGGCCGGCTCACCGGTGAGGCGCCCGAGCTGGCGAAGGCGGTCTTCAAGCGGCTCGGGGTGGACCGGGTGCAGCCGGTGCCGACCGAGTTCGGCTCCCTCATCCCGGGCCTGAACTCGCAGCAGTTCGACGTGGTCGCGGCCGGCATGTACGTCAACGCCGACCGCTGCAAGCAGGTGATCTTCGCGGACCCGGACTACCAGATGCTGGATTCGTTCATCGTCCGCAAGGGGAACCCGAAGGGGTTGCACACCTACCAGGACGTCGTCGCGAAGAAGGCGAGGTTCGCGACCGGGACCGGGTTCGCCGAGATCCAGTACGCCGTCGAGGCGGGCTACAGGCAGAGCGACATCCTGATCGTGCCGGACCAGGTGGCCGGGCTGAACGCGGTCGAGGCGGGCCGGGTGGACGTGTTCGCGGGGACGGCGCTCACCACCCGCGAGGTCGTGAAGAAGTCCGCCAAGGCGGAGGCCACCGCCCCGTTCGCGCCGCTGGTCGGGGGCAAGCGCCATGTGGACGGCGGGGCGTTCGCGTTCCGGCCGACCGAGACCCGGCTGCGGGACGCCTTCAACGTGGAGCTGCGCGAGCTGAAGCGGACCGGGGAGCTGTTCCGGATCCTGCGGCCGTTCGGGTTCACCGAGGCCGAGATGACGGACCTGACGGCGAAGGAGCTGTGCGGGCAATGACCTCGGGCCTGTGGGAACTGGTGCTCAAGGGCGTCTGGACCACCCTCCAGCTGCTGGTGTCCAGCGCGCTGCTGGCCGCCGCGGTGTCCTTCGCGGTCGGCATGGCGCGCACCCACCGGTTGTGGATCGTGCGCTTCGTGGCCGGCGTCTACACCGAGGTCTTCCGCGGCACCTCGGCGCTGGTGATGATCTTCTGGGTGTTCTTCGTGCTGCCGATCGCCTTCGGCTGGCAGCTGGTGCCGATGTGGGCGGGCACGCTGGCGCTCGGCCTGACGTACGGCGCGTACGGCTCGGAGATCGTGCGCGGGGCGCTGAACGCGGTGGACCCGGCGCAGCGGGAGGGCGGGATCGCGCTGAGCTTCACGCCGGCCCAGCGGATGCGGCTGATCGTGCTGCCGCAGGCGGTGCCGGAGATGATCCCCTCCTTCTGCAATCTGCTGATCGAGCTGCTCAAGGGCACCGCGCTGGTGTCGGTCATGGGCATGGGCGATCTGACGTTCAGCGCCAATCTGGTGCGGCTCGCGCTCCAGCAGAGCGCGGAGATCTACACGTACGTGCTGCTCATCTACTTCGTGATCGCCTTCGTGCTGACCCGGCTGATGCGCGGCCTGGAGAAGCGGCTGAAGGCCGGGATCGGCAAGGACTCCGGCACCGAGCGGGCGGCGCGTGAGCTGAAGCGGGCGCAGACGACCGGGGTGGGCGGTGGTGTCGCATGACGTGGGACTGGCACGCGGTGAGCGACTTCATGCCGCACTTCCGGGACGGGCTGCTGGTCACCCTCCAGGCGCTGGCGCTGGGTTCGCTGCTGTCCTTCACCCTCGGCCTGGTGTGGACGCTGCTGATGCGGACGCCGACCCGGTGGGTGCGCTGGCCGGTCGGGGTGGTCACGGAGTTCGTGCGCAACACCCCGCTGCTGGTGCAGCTGTTCTTCCTCTTCTACGTGCTGCCGGAGTGGGGGCTGACGTTCTCCGCGCTGACCACCGGTGTCTTCGCGATCGGCCTGCACTACTCGACGTACACCATGCAGGTCTACCGGGCCGGCATCGAGGCGGTGCCCGTCGGCCAGTGGGAGGCGGCGACCGCGCTGAACCTGCCGCGGCGGCGGACCTGGACCGCGGTGATCCTGCCGCAGGCGATCCGCCGGGTGGTGCCGGCGCTGGGCAACTACGTGATCTCCATGCTCAAGGACACACCGATGCTGATGGTGATCACCGTGCTGGAGATGCTGGGCCAGGCCCGGCTCTTCTCCCAGCAGCGCTTCCAGTTCACCGAGCCGCTCACCGTGATCGGCGTGGCCTTCATCCTCATCTCCTACCTGGCCTCCCTTCTCCTGCGAGCCCTGGAGCGACGCCTTGTCCGTTGAGACCCGTACCGAGCCCTCCGTCACCGCCGCCCAGCCGGCCGATCTGATCCGGCTGGAGCAGGTCACCAAGCGCTTCGGCGCGAACACCGTGCTCGACCGCCTGGACTTCGGCGTCCAGCCCGGCAAGCACGTGACCCTGATCGGGCCGTCCGGGTCCGGCAAGACCACGATCCTCAGACTCCTGATGACCCTGACCAAGCCGGACGAGGGGACCATCACCGTCGACGGAGAGCCGCTGTTCCCAGCGCCGGAGAAGCAGGTCCGGGAGGTCCGCAAGAAGATCGGGATGGTGTTCCAGCACTTCAACCTGTTCCCGAACATGACGGTGCTGCGCAATCTGACCGAGGCGCCGGTGCAGGTCCTCGGCCTGTCCAAGGACGAGGCGGAGGAGCGGGCCCGGGAGCTGCTGGAGCTGGTGGGCCTCGCCGACAAGTGCGGGGCGCGCCCGGCCCAGCTGTCCGGCGGGCAGCAGCAGCGGGTGGCGATCGCGCGGGCGCTGGCGATGCGGCCGCGGGTGCTGCTGCTGGACGAGGTGACCTCCGCGCTCGACCCCGAGCTGGTCGCGGGCGTGCTCGATCTGCTGCGGGACATCGCGCGCAGCACCGACATCACGATGCTGTGCGTGACGCACGAGATGGGGTTCGCCCGGGACATCTCCGACCAGGTACTGATGTTCGACGGCGGCCGGGTGATCGAATCGGGGTCCCCGGAGAAGATCTTCTCCGAGCCGGAGCAGGAGCGCACCCGGGAGTTCCTGAGCGCGGTGCTGTGAGCGGGAGGGGAAACGACCGAGGTCCAGCCATTGGGGCATGACTCTGGCATATGCCATTGGGTCGTCGCCGCAGTTCGGGCCGCCGCCGGGAGCGGGAGCGGCGGGGCGGAAACTTGTCAACGCCCTCTCCTCGGCGGCCGTTCGCCCGTTATCGTGGAATCGCCGCACCGTCCGGAGATCCACGGCACAGTAAGCGAGCGCAGGGGGGAACCACCGTGGCGCTGATGCACGAGCCGACCGCCCCGTACCACTCGGCCCAGGACGCGCTGCGCGTGCTGGAGACCGTGGCGCGCGCCGCCACCGGGGTCACCGAGACCGAGCTGGCCCGGCTCACCGGCCTCGGCCCCGAGCGGCTCACGCTGCTGCTGCGGATGCTGCGCCGGGAGGGGTACGTCGAGCAGATCGGCGGCGGCGCGTACGTCACCGGCGACACCCTGCGCCGGCTCACCTCGGCCCAGGACCGCGAGCGGGCCCTCGCCGACAAGCTCCAGCGCACCCTGGACCGGCTGCGCGACTCGGTCGGCGCGGCGGTCTACATCAGCCGCTACGTCGACGGCGAGGTGAAGGTCACCCAGTACGCCGCCGGGCCCGGCATGCCCGCGGTCAACGAATGGGTGGACTTCCGGTTCTCCGCCCATGCCACGGCGGTCGGCAAGAGCCTGCTCACCCAGCTGGACCACAACGCCCGCCGCGACCACCTGGCCCGGCACAAGATGGCCCGGCTCACCTCGCGCACCATCACCAGCGACAAGCTGCTGCTGTCCCGCCTGGAGTCCCAGCCGCCCACGGTGCCGGTGCTGGACCTCCAGGAGTACGCGGTGGGCACGGTCTGCGCGGCCGTCCCGATCACCGCGGGCGCCTCGGTGGGCTGCCTGGCGCTGTCGCTCCCGGTGGAGCACGCGCACCGGCTGAAGCAGGCCGCGGACGCGCTCAACCGGAACGCGGCACCGGTGCTGCTGTCGCTGGCCCTCTAGTGCGGTCGCGCACCAGGCACGGTGGTCACGAGCACCCCCGAGGACCAGGTAGTATTTTCTCCGTCGCCGGCCGCAAAAAGCGGAAGGCGAGAGTCACGCGCCGCTAGCTCAGTTGGTTAGAGCAGCTGACTCTTAATCAGCGGGTCCGGGGTTCGAGTCCCTGGCGGCGCACAGCCAGAAGGCCCCTCACCTCGGTGAGGGGCCTTCCGCATGCCTAGAACGTGACGTCCGAGCAGGCGTAGAACGCGTTGCCGGTGTCCGCGATCGTCCACACCGCGAGGATCACGTGGTGACCGGACAGGCCCGTGGGCAGGGTGCCGCTGTGGCTGAGCGTCGCCGGCGGCTGCTGACCGTTGTAGGGCACCGTCAGGAACGGCGTGAGGTTGAGGTCCGAACGGGACAGCGGGTGGTTCTGGTTCCAGCCCGGCTTGGTGACGTAGTACTTGAAGTCCGTCGTGGCGTGCCGGGCGGTGAACTGCCAGCGGAAGGTGTACGACTGCCCGCCGGTCACCTTGGTGGTGGGCCAGGCCGCGCCGGACGGGGCGGTCGGCGAGCTGAGCTGCGTGAAGCGGTCCACCCCGCCGTTGCAGAGCTGGCCGTCGGCGGGTCCGGCGGCCGGGAAGCCCTTGGGGCCCTCGACGCTCTGCGGCTCGTACTGGATGTCGCCGCAGCCCTTGACCGTGCCGTCGGCACAGAGCTTCTGCCTGCTGATGGGGAGGTCGGTGTAGCCGTGCCCGCTGGCGCCGCCGGTGGAGAGCGCGAACGCTCCGGCGGTCACCACTCCGAGCACGACCGCGGACATCTTCGTCTTGGTGCGCATACTGCCGCTCCTGGAGAACGTGGGGAGTTCGGTGAGCCGTGCAGAGGGTAGGTCTAGACCAACTCACAGGTTATGGGCGGCACTTGAGCATGTCCATACCAGTGGCAGAAGCGAACGCACCGGCTAGGCCCGCTCCGCCCGGCCCGCGCAGAACGCCACCGTCAGGTCCCGCACCAGCACCTTGCGTTCGGAGTCGTCCAGCTCGACCAGACCGCGCGTGGTCAGCCGGGTCACCGTGTCCTCCACCGAGTCCACGACCGAGCTGAGCATGCTGGCCCGCTGCCGGGCCTCCAGCGCGGCGATCCGGCGGCGCTGCATCACGTCCGCGACCTGCGGGGCGTACTCCGCCCGCAGCGGCTGCACGGAGAACACCTCCAGACCGGCCGGCGCGGTCTCCGTCGCCACCAGCCGGGTCAGCGCCGCCGCGGCCGCCGCGGGCCCGCCCCGGCTGCCGCCGGCCGGCTCCACCGGCACCCGGGCCAGCGCCGCCTCCACGCACTCGCGCAGATACCGCTCGTGGTCCTCCAGGCCGAGCACCGCCCGCGCGGTGTCCCGCACCCGCCACACCACCAGCACCACCACCCGCACCGCCACCCCGCCCGGATCCGCCGCGGGCATCGCCTCGCTGCGCCAGTGCCGCAGCCGCACGTCCACCCGCCGGCGGCGCAGCAGCGGGTTGACCCAGAGCAGCCCGGTACGCCGGACGGTGCCCCGGTAGCGGCCGAACAGGCCCACCACCCAGGCCCGGCCGGTCCGGCCCCGGGCCAGCCCGCCGAAGCCGGCCGCGCCGAGCAGCCCGGCCCCGGCGTACGCCGCCCACTGCGCCGGGCCTAGGCCCGCGTCCGCGGGCGCCGGCAGCCGCAGCGCCTGCACGGCGAGCGGCGGCAGCACCCCGGCCCACCAGGAGGCGGCCAGCGCGCCGGTGACCCCGCAGGCCCCGGCGACCACCCCGGCCGCCCCGGGCAGCACCCGCGCCGGGCGCTCGCGCAGCTCCGGATCGACTCGGGGCAGCGGGCGCCGCCGCCCGGTGGCCGGGCGGCTCGCGCGCGGCAGCTCGCCCGTGCCCTGGCGGCGGCCCACCACGGCGGGTCTCGGCGGCACCCCGTCCGGACCGGGCTCGTCGCGGAAGAGCAGATGGACCGGGATCTCGGTGGTGGACTCGTTCCGGATCAGCCGGGCCGGGCGGGTGCCGGTGGCCGCGGCGGCCTGCGGTCGCCCCTCGGATTCGGACGGTGTGTGCGAGGTGGTCGTACTCATGCGTGCCTCCAGCCTCCGCGCCAGATGCGTCATGAAGATGGGTGAACGAGGTGGGAACACAAGGGGGTCATGCGAACAGGCGGCGCCAGGTCTCCGGGCCCAACGTGCCGTCCGCCGCGCCGCCCCGCCAGCCCTGGGAGCGCTGGAAGGCCGCCACGGCCCGCCGGTCCGCCTCGCCCCACCACGGACCGGGCGCGGTGTCGTAGAACCGGCCGAACCCCTTGCTCACCAGCTGGTTCCCCAGCCGGGTGATGTGGTCGTTGCTCTGCCCCGGGCGGAAGTACGCCTTGCCGGGATAACCGGGCACCCCGTGCGAGGCGGGGCCGTCCTTGTCCGGGGCGATGTCCTGGCCCCTGCCGGAGACGAGCAGCGCCCAGGTGCGCGGGCCCGGCAGCCCGTCGGCCTCCTCGGCGCTCCAGCCCTGGGCCCGCTGGAACGCCTCGGTGGCCCGCCGGTCGCTCTCGCTCCACACCGGCCCCGGGCCCTTCGGGTAGTACGGTCCCGCGCCCCGGCCCACCAGCATCTGCCCCAGCTGGGTGACGTGGGCGCCGTGCGCGCCGGGCCCGAAGGCGGCGGCGCCCGGGAAGAGGTCCGTGACCTTGCCGTCCGCCGCCTCGGCACCCGGACTGCCGCCGGTCAGACCCTTGTAGCGGTACGGCACGAACGCGTCGGCGTGGTTCCAGTAGGGGTACGGCGTGGTCTGGGCGCGGGTGTGCGGGGGCGTCTGCTCGTAGGCGGTGTAGTGGGTGTGCCGGTAGTCCGTCCAGCCGCCGAAGATCACCACGTGGGAGCCCTGCTGGGGGTTGGCCGTGTTGTGGTGGAGCAGGATGTCGCCGGGCTCCAGCTGGGACTTCTTGATCCTCACGCCGTACTTGGCGAGGCTGCCGGTCCACTGGTTGCTGTTCAGGCCCCAGGCCATGGAGACGTAGCCGGAGCAGTCCTGCCGGTAGCCGTCGGTCCAGTAGCGGCTCATGCTGTACGGCACCTTCGCGGTCACCCACGACTTGGCCCGCTTGACGATGGCGTCGCGGGTGGTGGCCGGAGCGCCGACGCCGACGGGCGAGGCGGGTCTGCCGGCCGGGCCGTGCAGCGGGGACTCGGTGCCCTGGGGGGTGTCGGGCTCGCCGTCGCCGGGGACGGCCTGGCGGTGCGGCCAGTGGCCGGGGGTGAGGACGGTCGCCGGGGGCGCCGCGCCGAGCGCGGCGGACACGGCGGCGACGACGACCATGCCGCGGGTCGCGGGACGGTGGCCGGTCCGGCCGGGCAGCGGGCGGCGACGGGTGCGCCGCCGGTGGACACAGCCGGGACAGCCGCAGTCGTGCGCGGGTTCGAACTCCTCGAACGCCGGAGCGGCCATGCGATCTGCCTCACATTCATGGTGTTTTTGTCCGCTTGTGTGCACGTTGATCAGTTTCCCAACTCTGCCCGTGGCGCGCACTTTGACGGTCCGAACGATGTACGGCGCCCTGTGCGGCCTCCCGGGGGTGGTCGAAAGCACCCCCGCAGGTCAGGTAGAGTTCTCTCTGTCAGCAGGCGCCGCTAGCTCAGTTGGTTAGAGCAGCTGACTCTTAATCAGCGGGTCCGGGGTTCGAGTCCCTGGCGGCGCACCGACACGGGAAGGCCCCTCGCAACAGCGAGGGGCCTTTTCGCATGCCGAGCCGCTCTCACCCCGTGGAGCCGGTGAGGTACGCCGAGACGACCACGTTCGCCGTGTAGGCGCCGTCGCGGAAGTCGCCGCCGCAGGTGATCAGGCGCAGCTCGGCCCGGCCGGGCACGCGCGGCGCGTAGGCCTGCCGGGCGTCGAAGCCGGTCCGGGGCAGGACGCGGACGCCCTCGACGGTGAACCGGGCGACTGCGCCGTCCGAGCGGACCACCCGGACGGTGGCGCCGGGGGTGAGGGTGCGCAGCCCGTGGAACACGGCGGGCCGGGTCTCGGTGTCGAGGTGGCCGACCATCAGGGCGGTACCGCTCGCGCCCGGCCGGGTCCCGGCGCCGTACCAGCCGACCACGCCCGGCTGGTCGAAGGGCGGCGGTTCGGGCGCGCCGCGCGCGTCCAGGCCCCGGGCCACCACCGGCGCCTGGACGCCGAGCCGGGGGATGTCGATGCGCTGGGGCAGCGCCGCGGGAAGCGGCCGTGCGGCGGGCGGCAGCCGGGCCGGGGCGGCGGCGCCGAGGGCGAACAGATCACCGGTCGCGGTGTGCCGCGTCTCCTGGGGTACGGCGGTGACGGCCCGCCCCCACAGCCACAGCCCGAGCAGCAGCACCGCCCAGGTCAGGGCGGTGCCGAGCCGGCCGCGGAAACGGTCCTCGCGCATCCGTGCGCTCAGCGCGGGCGGCGGCCGCGGCGGGCGCGCAGCCCCACGGCGACGGCGGCGACCGAGGCCAGCGCGAGCCCGGTCAGGGCCTGGGCGGTCTCCGGTCCGCTCCCGCTGGTGGCCACGGTGGCGAACCGCGCGGTGGCGCCGCCGCCCGCGTCGACCGGGGCGACGGGTGTGGCGAGGGCCCCGCCGGGCCGGCCTCGGGTGCTCGCGTCGACTCCTTTGGCGGCCCCGTCGGCCACGACCGTGATGGTGCCGTCGACCACCCGGTCCGCACAGGTGACCTTGACGCCGTAGGCGCCCGGCCCGACGGAGGAGCCCACGCGGGTCTCGCCGGACAAGGTGCCCCCGGCGCCGGTCAGCCGGGCGTCGCTGACGAAGGCGCGGGAGGCGGCGGTGGCCTGCCTCCCGGTGCAGCCGCTGACCCGCAGGGTCACATCGGTCCCCGGCGCGGGGGCCCCGGGCACGGCGGTGAGGGTGCCGCCGTCCGCCGCGTGGGCCGCCTGGGCCGCCGGGCCGAGCGCGACGAAGGCCAGCAGGCCGCTGCACACAGTGA
>NZ_VOGW01000116.1:44786-51483 GCF_007896895.1 Streptomyces misionensis
GTCCGGGTGATGCCCGGTCCCGGCTCCGGCTCAGATGAGGTCGACGAGGTCCGCGATGGAGTCCACGACCTGGGACGGCCGGAACGGATGCCGGTCCACCTCGGCGATCCGGGTGACCCCGCTGAGCACCAGGAAGGTGCGCATCCCGGCCTCCAGGCCCGCCAGCACATCGGTGTCCATGCGGTCGCCGATCATCGCGGAGGACTCGGAGTGGGCGCCGATCGCGTTCAGGCCCGCGCGCATCATCAGCGGGTTGGGCTTGCCGACGAAGTACGGGCTGCGGCCGGTCGCGGCGGTGATCAGGGCGGCGACCGAGCCGGTGGCGGGCAGCGCGCCCTCGGTGGAGGGACCGACGTTGTCGGGGTTGGTGGCGATGAACCGGGCGCCGTTGTTGATCAGCCGGACGGCCTTGGTCATGGCCTCGAAGGAGTAGGTGCGGGTCTCGCCGAGGATCACGAAGTCGGGCTCGTGGTCGGTGAGTATGTAGCCGACGTCGTGCAGCGCGGTGGTCAGGCCGGCCTCGCCGATGACGTAGGCGCTGCCGCCGGGGCGCTGGTCGTTCAGGAACTGGGCGGTGGCCAGGGCCGAGGTCCAGATGTTCTCGGTCGGCACCTCCAGGCCCATGCGGCGCAGCCGGGCGTGCAGGTCGCGGGCGGTGTAGATGGAGTTGTTGGTGAGGACCAGGAAGGGGCGGCCCGAGTCGCGCAGCTTCTTCAGGAAGGCATCGGCGCCGGGGATCGGCACGCCCTCGTGGATCAGGACGCCGTCCATGTCGGTGAGCCACGATTCGATGGGCTTGCGGTCTGCCATGTTGAGCGTCTCCTGGCATGCGTGGGATCAATGGACGGGGGGCGCCGGAACCACGGCGTACCGACGCCCCCAGCGTAGTCAGACCCGGCCGATCCGTACCCCGGAGTTCCGGCAGGCGGTCAGCTCCCCGTCGCGGACTTCCAGTCGTCGACGTACGACGTCAGGTTCTTGTCGATGTCGTTCCAGTCGGGCTGGAAGAACTCGACGCCGTCCATCAGCCTGGTCAGGGCGGTGGCGTTGGCGTCGGTGGGCTTGACGTCCTCGCGGACGGCGAAACCGCCGCCGACCGAGCTGACCTCGGCCTGGGCCTGCCGTGACAGCATGAAGTCGAGCAGTTTCCTGCCGTTGGCGCCGTGCGGGGCCTTGGTGACCAGCCCGGCCGCGTACGGCAGCGCGAAGGTGGACGGCTTGCCGTCCTTGCCGGCCGGGAACCAGATGCCGAGGTCGGGCATGGTCTTGGACTGGGCGTAGTTCATCTGCACATCGCCGTTGGCGACCAGCAGCTCGCCCTTGTCCACCTTGGGCGCCAGCTTGCCGGTGGAGGCGGACGGGCCGACGTTGTTGGCCTGGAGCTTCTTCAGGTAGGCGAGGGCCTGGTCCTTGCCGCCGAGGTCGTGCATGGCCTGGATGAGCACGGCCGTGCCGTCACCGGCGACGCCCGGGGTGGAGTACTGCAACTTGTTCTTGTACCGGGCGTCGAGCAGGTCGTCCCAGGTCTTCGGCGCCCGCTTCAGCTCCTTCTTGTTGTAGACGAAGCCGAAGTAGTTGTTGACGACGGCCGTCCACGTGCCGTCGGGGGCCTTGTCGGCCCCGCTGACCGCGGTGGAGTCCTTGGGCTCGTACTTCTCCAGCAGGCCCTTGCCGGCGGCCTCCTGGATGAACGGCGGCAGGGTGACCAGCACGTCGGCCTGCGGGTTGCTCTTCTCGCGGACGGCGCGCTGCACCACCTCGCCGGAGCCGCCCTCGACGTACTTGACCTTGATGCCGGTCTTCTTGGTGAAGTCCGCGAAGACCTTGTCGTACCAGCCGTCCCCGTTCTCGCCCTTGAGGCCGTCCGCGCTGTAGACGGTGACCTCCTTGGCGTCGGAGGCGGCGGAGGTGCCGCCACAGGCGGACAGCGCGGGGGTGGCGAGCAGGGCGAGGGCTATGGCGAGCGGGACGCGGGTTCTGGACATGACGGAACGAACTCCTGGCGTTTTCACGGCGGTCGGGAGGGACTCGGCGGAGGGTCAGCGGTACGACGCCCGGGTGCGGACCCGGGAGACGGCGAACAGGACGAGCAGGGTCGCGGCCATCAGCACCACGGCGACGGCGGAGCCGCTGAACAGGGCGCCCCGGTCGGTGGCCGCGTAGATCAGGACGGGCAGCGGGGTCCAGTCCGGCGGATAGAGCATCATCGTGGCGCTCAGCTCGCCCATGGACAGGGCGAAGCAGAGCCCGGCGGCCGCGGTGAGGGAGGGCAGCAGCAGGGGCAGCCGTATCCGCCACAGCACCTGGGCGGGCCGGGCGCCGAGGGAGGCGGCGGCCTGCTCGTAGGCCGGGTCGAGGCGGGTGACCGCGGCCGACACGGACTGGTGGGCGAAGGCGGTGACCAGCACGGTGTGCGCGAGGATCACGATCCACCGGGTGCCGTTGAGCAGCAGCGGCGGCTGGGAGAAGGCCACCAGGACGGAGAGGCCCACCACCACGGAGGGCACGGCGACCGGCAGCACGAACAGGGCGTCCAGCACCCGCTTGGCGCGCTTGCCCAGGGCCGCCCCGGCCAGCGCGGCCCAGGTGCCGGTGGCCAGCGCCAGCAGGCTGGCCCCGGCGGCCGTGAGCAGGCTGGTGGTGAGGGCCTGGAGGGCCTCGCCGCGGGTCGCGGAGCGGTAGTTGGCGAGGGTCGGGCCCGAGGGCAGGACGCTGGACCAGTGGGTGGCGAAGGAGGCGCCGAGCACCACCAGCAGCGGCAGCGCGAACAGCGGCAGGAAGAGGACGAGGAACACCGCCCACAGGGCCCACCTGGCCCCTCGGCTATGCACCAGCACGACGGCTCACCACCCGGTAGAGGCCGTAAAGGCCCACGGAGATCAGGACGTTGACGACGGCGACCACACAGGCGCCCGGGTAGTCGGACTCCAGGATCGCCTTGCTGTAGACGAGCATCGGCAGGGTGGTGACGCCCTTCGCGCCGGTGAAGAGCACGATGCCGAACTCGTTGAGGCAGAGCACCAGGACGAGGCTGCCGCCGGCCGCGAGCGCGGGCAGCGCCTCCGGCAGGATCACCGTCCGTACGATCCGCGGCGCCCGCGCCCCCAGCGAACCGGCCACCTCCAGCTGGGCGGTGTCCAGCTGCGAGAAGGCGGCGAGCAGGGGCCGCATCACGAACGGCGTGAAGTAGGTGATCTCCGCGAGCAGCACGCCCCAGGGCGTGTTCAGGAACTGGAAGGGCCCCTGCGCCGCGCCGGTCAGCCCGGTCCACGCCCCGTTGGCCATGCCCACGCTGCCGTAGACGAACAGCAGGGCCAGCGTGATCAGGAAGGACGGGAAGGACAGGAACACGTCGACGAACCGCGCCACCGCCTTCGCCCCGGGGAACGGCACGAACGCGATCACCAGCGCCAGCAGGAACCCGAGCACCAGGCACCCGGCGGTGGAGGCGAGCGCCAGCCACACGGTGGTCCACAGCGCCTGCCGGAACGCCTCCGAGGCGAACACGTCGGCGTACGGCTGGACGGAGGTGCCGCCGCTGTCCGGCCGGAAGGACTGCCGCACCACGAGGACGAGGGGGTAGAGGAAGAACAGGGCGAGGAGGGCGACGGGGGGAAGGGCCCGGCCGAACGCCCCGAGGGAACGCCGGGAGCCCTCCGCCCGGCCGCGGACGGCCCGCGCGGCGCGCACCGCCTCAGCCATGGCCGACCCCCTCGGGCAGCAGCACCGCGTCGGCGGCGGCGAAGTGCAGCGCGACTTCGGTCCCGCGCGCCGGTGGTTCCCTCAGCTCGCGCACGTCGGCCATGACGTCGTGCTCGCCGACCTTCACATGCACCCGGTGCGTGGCCCCCCGCCACTGGATCTCCTGCACCACCCCGGTGAGCTGGTTCGGCCCCGCGCCGAGCCCGATCAGATGCGGCCGGACGCACAGGGTGGCCCGCGCGCCCGCGACCGCCCCCGCGGTGTCCACCTTCACCTCCCGGCCGGCGAGGTCGACGCCGTCGGCGCCCACCGTCACCGGCAGCAGGTTCGCGCCGCCCACGAAGGACGCGGTGAACGCGTCGGCGGGCGCCCGGTACAGCTCCCTGGGCGTTCCGCAGGCGCGCAGCCGCGCCTTGTCCATCACCGCGATCCGGTCGGCGAGGGTCAGCGCCTCGACCTGGTCGTGGGTGACGTACAGCATGGAGACGTCCGGCAACTCGCGGTGCAACCGGGCGAGTTCGGCGAGCATCCCGGAGCGCAACCGGGCGTCGAGCGCGGACAGCGGCTCGTCCAGGAGGAGCACACCGGGCCGGATGGCGAGCGCGCGGGCGATGGCGACGCGCTGCTGCTGTCCGCCGGACAGCTCGCGCGGATGGCGGCGGGCGTAGGCCGCCATGCCGGTCATCTCCAGTGCCTCGCCGACCCGTTGCCGTATCTCGCTCCTGGCCGCCCCCCGGGCCTTGAGCCCGAAGGCCACGTTCTCGTCCACCCGCATGTGCGGGAAGAGCGCGTACTGCTGGACGACCATCCCGATGCCCCGCCGGTACGGCGGCAGGTCCGTCACGTCCCGGCCGCCGAGGAGCACCCGCCCGGACGCGGGCCGGACGAACCCGGCGACCGCCCGCAGCGCGGTGGTCTTGCCGGAGCCGGACGGCCCGAGGAGCGCCATGACCTCGCCGGGCTCGACGGTCAGATCGAGGGAGTCGAGGACGACGTTGCCGTCGTAGGCGACCGTGACGGAATCGAAGCGGATGCTCATCTCACCGGGCTCCCGTGAGCAGCGCCGGCAGCCCGGCGACGGAGTCCAGGACGTGGGTGGCCCCGGCGGCGCGGAACTGCTCGTCGCCATGGGCCCCGGTGCGCACGCCCGCGACCAGTCCGGCGCCCGCGCGCACACCGCTGAGCACGTCGTAGGAGGTGTCGCCGACGACGGCGACCTGCCGTACGTCCTCGGCCGCCTTGGTGCGCACGAAGGCCTCCAGGACCATGTCCGGGAAGGGCCGCCCGCGCCCGCCGGCGTCGGCCGGGCACAGGGTGAGCGGCACCAGGTCCCGCCAGCCGAGGGCGGTCAGGATCGCGTCCTGGGTGACCCGGGCGAAGCCGGTGGTCAGCACCACGGCGCGGCCGCTCGCGAGCAGTTCCTCGACGGCCTCGCGGGCGCCGGGAACGGGGGCGATCAGACCGTCGTCGACCAGGTCGCCGTACGCCTCCTCGAAGGCGTCGTTGGCGCGCCGGGCGCGCTCCTCGTCCCCGAACAGATGCCGGAAGACGGAGATCTTGGACTCGCCCATGGTGGCGCGGACGTGGGCGAGGTGCTCGGCGTGCTCCGCCGTGCCCTCCCGCACGCCCAGTTCGGCGGCGGCCTTCGCGAAGGCGCGCTCCACGAGCCCGCCGTCGGCGACGGTGGTCCCGGCCATGTCGAGGACGACGAGGCGGATGTCGGTGGTGGTGTCGGTCATGGGGTGCTCACCAGCCCAGTTCGTTCGCGGTGGTCTCGGCTATCGCGGGGGAGCAGGTCATGCCCCGGCCGCCGGGCCCGGTGACCAGCCATACCCCGTCGCTCACCTGCTGGCGGTGCACCACGCGGCTCTTGTCGGCGCACTGCGCGTACACCCCCGCCCAGCGGTGCCGGATGCGCGGCAGCGGCCGGCCGAGCAAGCTCTCCACGACGCCCTTGAGGTGCTCGTACGGCTCCTCGACGGTGTCGAAGGCGAAGGGGTGCTCGTACTCGTGGGTGTCGCCGATGGTCAGGCCGCCGTCGGCGCGCTGCACCATGAGCAGCTGCATCCTGTGCGCGGCCGCGGTCTCGGGCTGCGGCTGGCCGGCGTTGAGCGCGTCCAGGGCCGGGGAGGCGTAGGCGGGGTAGTAGCGGAAGCTGTCGCCGTCGGCCACCGAGGTGGGCAGCGCCTCGCCCAGCGGGTCGGTCTGCATCATCTGCAACCGCACCCGGCGCACGGGCAGCTCGGGACCGGCCAGCTCGCGGACCAGACCGCCGAGCCAGGCGCCGGTGGCCAGCACGACCGCGTCGGCGTGGTGCACGTCCCCGTGGTCGTCGCGGACGGCTCCGGGGCCGGCCACGTCGCGGACCTCGCGGCCCGGCAGGAAGGTGTAGCGGGGGGACTTGAGGAGCTCCTCGCGCAGGGCGCGCTGGGCGGTGCGGGGCTCGACCGCCGCGTCCCGCTCGCAGTGCAGGGCCGCGAGGAACTCGCCGCGCAGCGCGGGGTTGACCGCGCGGGCCTCGCCCGGGGTCAGCAGCTGATAGCCGCGGGCCGCGGCGTCGGGGCGGGCCACGGCGGCCTCGGCCACGGCGAGTTCGAGGTCCGTGCGCACCGGGGTCAGGGAGCCGTTGGCGCGGAAGCCCAGTGCGGGCACCCGGCCGCCGATCTCCTCCCACAGCTCCCGCGCCCGCAGCGCGGCCTCCAGCTCCTCGCCCCCCGCCCGGCCGCTCACCCAGATCTGCCCGAAGTTGCGCAGCGACGCGCCGCGCGCCTCCGCCTCCCGCTCGATCTGTACGACCTCGTGGCCACGTTCGATTGCTTGCCAGGCGTGCATGGTGCCGACCACGCCGCCTCCGACGACTGTCACTCTCACGGCGCCAACGGTGCTCGGGGACGGGTAACCGAAGTCGTCCGCGCGCCGACGGGAGGGTGAACGACCCTCCAAGTTTGGGCTAGACCCGTTATCTTCTCGTGACAAAGGACGCACGGTCCGGGAG
>NZ_VOGW01000117.1 GCF_007896895.1 Streptomyces misionensis
GGTCTCAGCCCTGGAGGTGCGTGGTGAAGGAGAACCGGTCGCCCCGGTACAGCGACCGCACCCGCTCCAGCGGCCGGCCGCCGGTGTCCCGGGACACCCGGTGGATCAGCAGCATCGGCAGCGCGGGCGGGGTCCCGATGAGCAGCGCCTCGCGGGGCGTGGCGAGCACGGTCTCGATGCGCTCGTCGGCGTCGCCGAAGGTGATGCCCTGGGCGGCGAGGTAGGCGTAGAAGGAGGAGTCGGCGTCGAAGTCGGAGTCCAGCCGGGGCACCCGTTCGACGGCGACGTACGTGCTCTCGAGGCCGACCCGCTCCTCGTCCGCGAGCAGCACCCGCTCCAGGTGCCAGACGGGCTCGCCCCGGGTCAGCCCGGTCTCGGCGGCGAGCGGGCCGGGGCAGGGGAACCGGTCCAGGGTGACGAGCGCCCGGCCGGGGGTACGGCCCTGCCGGCGCACGCCCTCGGTGTAGCTGGCCAGGGACAGCGGCTGGGCCAGCTTGGGCCCGGCGACCACGGTCCCGCGCCCGCGCCTGCGCAGCCGCCCCTCCAGCACCAGCTCCCGCACCGCCTGCCGCACGGTCTCGCGGGCGACGTCGTAGCGCTCCGCGAGATCCCGCTCGGTGGGGATGACGCTGTCCTCCCCCAGCTCCTCCAGCAGCGCGGCGATCCGCGCCTTCACCGCGTAGTACTTCGGGATCCGCCCGTGCTCGGGGATGCCGGACCGGACGGGGGCGCCTGGGGCCTGCTCATAGGGGTAGTCCACGCAGGGA
>NZ_VOGW01000118.1:0-1831 GCF_007896895.1 Streptomyces misionensis
GGCGTGGGCGGGTGGGGGCGCGGCGCGGCCGGGGGGAGGGGGCGGCGGCGTGTCGGCGGCGGGCCGGGCGGGGGGGGGGGGGGGCGAGTGCGGCTGCGCGGCGGGGGCGGGGGCCTGCGGGGAGCCCAGGCTGGGGGGGGGGGGCAGGCGGTCAGCGGCGGCCGCGGGCCACGAGGAACGCGGCCCCGGCCACGCAGAGCAGGGCGCCGGCCGCGGCGAGCAGCCCGTGGGTGAGGCCGGGCCCGGTCCGGGCCAGCTCGCGGGCGCGCTCCCCGGCCTCCTGGGCGTCCTGGGCGAAGGGGAGGGAGGGGTTGGCGGGGGCCGCGCCGTCGCCGTCCCGGGACCGGCCGGAGTCGGTACCGGTGCCCGCGCTCGCCTCCGTGCCCGCGCTCGCCTCCGTACCCGTGTCCGCGCTTGTTCCCGTGTTCGCGCCCGTACCCGTGTTCTCACTCGTTCCCGTGCCGGCGCTCGCGGCCTCCTCCGGCAGCCGCTGGGCGACCGGGGTGCGGTCCGTGTCCGGGGCCGCGGACGTCTCCCCCGCGCCGTCGCCCGGCACGCCGACGCCGAACCGGTAGACGTTGGACTCGCCGACCCAGTCCCCGTCCCGGCCCCGGCGCTGCACGGCGGCGGCGTTGGCGGTGACCTGGTCGGGGACGGCGGCGTCACGGGTGAGGGCCAGCCGGACCCGGACACTGACGGTCTTGCCGGGCGGCACGGTGAAGCCGCCGAATCCGGGTGCGTCCAGCACGCCGATCAACTCCTTCTCGTCACTGCTTTCGAAAGCCACCGGCCGGACGCGGGAACCGTCGTGGAAGTCCAGCCGCGCCTGCTCCGCCCGCAGCGCGTGCCGGTCGTCGACGAGGACGACGACGGGGTGGACCGCGGCGCAGGAGCGGGTGGTGGTGTTGGTGAGGTCGATGTACCAGGTGCGGCGACCGCCGCCCGGCCGGTACGAGTCGGGGCCGCCGCGAATCCGGGTGGCCAGCGGGAAGTCCCGCTCCCCCGGCGCCGCGCAGGACGGCGAGGGGCCCGTGCCGACGGCCGCCGCCGGCACGGGGACGAGCACAGGGACGGGTGCAGGGGCGTGCACGGTCGCATGAACACATGACCATGCCGGTGCGTGCCCGCGGTCCGGCGGCGCCACTCCGGGGCACCCCTTCGAACCCCCTGATCGGCCGATGTCAGGGGCGGCAGGCGCGCTGGGCCGCGGAGGCGGTCGCGTCCCGCTCGGCCTCGGCCCGGCGCAGCGCCTGCTCCTGGGAGATGTCCGGGTGGCCGCCGTCGGCGACGCCGCGCAGCAGATCCGCCTTCATGGCGTCGTAGGAGCGCTCCGCCCGCTCGGCGGCGGCCAAGGCCCGGTCACAGCCGGTGTCCGCCCGGGCCGCCGGGGCGGCGGCGCAGAACGCGAGCAGCGTCACGGCACCGGCCGCGAGCGCGGGGAGCCGCGTGGACGGCATGGGAACCTCCGGGGGAGTCAGGAGACCAGCGTGACCACCCGGCCGCCGCTGTGTACGTCGGCGCAGGCCTGGTACGGGTCGGGGTCGCCCTGCCGCTCCCCGCACCGCCACCGCGCCCCGGCCGCGCGCACCTCGGTGCGCCAGCCCTTCGTGTAGGCGGCCGCGACCTGGAGCGCCACCCCGCAGGGCACGCCGCGGGCCGCCGTCACCCCGAGCCCGGACGCGCGGTCCACCCCGCAGTACGCGTGGCCCGCGCCCGGCGCCGCGAGGGCCTGCGCGGTCCACGGCGACCAGAGCAGACCGGCCCCCACCAACACGGTGACGAACCTCAGCTTGAACGCCTTCACACCGCACCTCCTTCCCCCTGGGCAACA
>NZ_VOGW01000118.1:2111-7785 GCF_007896895.1 Streptomyces misionensis
CCGAGCACGAGCGCGCTGTTGTGCGACCGCACCGCGCCCACGTCCGCCCCGGCCCCGGCCCGTCCGCTCCTCGTCCTGTCCATGCTCACATGCCCCATTCTCCCCACCGCTTGCACTTTGGCAACGGCGTTGCGAAAGTGGAGGCATGACTGCCGCGACACCCCTGCGCGTCGGCCTGATCGGTTACGGTCTCGCCGGCTCCGTCTTCCACGCCCCGCTGATCGCCGCCACCGAGGGCCTCGCCCTGGACACGGTCGTCACCTCGAACCCGGAGCGGCAGCGGCAGGCCAGAGGCGAGTTCCCGGGCGTGAGGCTCGCCGCGACCCCCGACGAGCTGTTCGCCCGCGCGGGCGAGCTGGACCTGATCGTCATCGCCTCCCCCAACAAGACCCACGTCCCGCTCGCCACCGCCGCCCTGGAAGCGGGCCTCCCGGTGGTCGTGGACAAGCCGGTCGCCGGCACCGCGGCCGAGGCCCGGACGCTGGCCGCCCTCGCCGAGGACCGCGGTCTGCTGCTGTCGGTCTTCCAGAACCGCCGCTGGGACAACGACTTCCTGACCCTGCGGGCCCTCCTCGAGGACGGGGCGCTCGGCGAGGTCCGCCGGTTCGAGTCCCGCTTCGAGCGCTGGCGCCCCAGGCCCAAGGGCGGCTGGCGCGAGTCCGGCGACCCGGCGGAGATCGGCGGCCTGCTCTACGACCTCGGCAGCCACATCGTCGACCAGGCCCTGGTCCTGTTCGGCCCGGCCGCCGAGGTGTACGCCGAGGCGGACGTCCGCCGCCCGGGCGCCGAGGCCGACGACGACACCTTCATCGCCCTCACCCACGCCGGCGGCGTCCGCTCCCACCTCTACGTGTCCGCGACGACCCCTCAGCTGGGCCCCCGCTTCCGCGTGCTGGGCTCCGAGGCGGGCTATGTGAAGTACGGCCTCGACCCCCAGGAGGGCGCCCTGCGCGAGGGCCTGCGCCCGGGCCCCAAGTGGGGGGCGGAGCCCGAGTCGCTGTACGGCCGCGTCGGCGCCGGCGAGTCCCCGCTGACCGGCGGCGGCACCCCCGTACCGACCCTGCCCGGCGACTACCCGGCCTACTACGCGGCCGTGGCGGCCGCCCTGGCCGGCACAGGACCCAACCCGGTGACCGCCCTGGAGGCGGCCGCCGCGCTGGACGTACTGGAGGCGGCCCGCAGGTCCGCCCAGGAGAAAGTGACGGTGACCCTCCGATGACCCAGTCCACCGCAACCGATCTCGCCCCCACCATCGAGGAGCTGGAGGAACAGGAACGCCGGCTGGTCTTCCAGCGCTTCACCTACGAGGACGCGTGGGCCCTCGGCTCCCTCCTGGTGGAGCTGTCCCGCGAGCGCGGGCTGCCCGTCGCCATCGACATCCACCGCGCCGGCCAGCAGCTCTTCCACGCGGCCCTGCCCGGCTCCACCCCGGACAACGACGCCTGGATCGCCCGCAAGCGCCGGGTGGCCGTCCGCTACGGCGCCCCCTCCTACCTGGTCGGCTCCCGCTTCCGGGCCAAGGGCACCACCTTCGAGCACTCCTCCCGCCTCGACCCCGACGTCTACGCGGCCCACGGCGGCTCCTTCCCGATCCGGGTGGCGGACGTCGGCGTCATCGGCGCGGTGACCGTCTCGGGCCTGCCCCAGGTGGAGGACCACCGGCTGGTGGTGGAGGCGCTGGAGAAGTTCCTCGGCACCTCGGCCGGCTGACGGGACCTGGGCCGACCGGGGGAACTTCGACCCCCCGGCGCCACCGCGGGAATCAGCGGCGGAGCCCTCCGGTTGGCAGTGGGAAGTGATGATCACAGCACAGCCCCACCACCCGGAGGGATCGCCCGCATGAGTGACACCACAGGCCCGCTGAAGCAGCGCATCGGCCGGTACGGCGTCTGGGACGTCGCACTGCGCGCGGAGGAACCCGAGCGCCGCGCCGAGCAGGACGAGGCCGCCGCCGAGCTGGAGGAACTCGGCTACGGGGCCATCTGGCTGGGCGGCAACAGCACCGCCGCGAACGCCGCCCCGCTCATCGGGGCCACCGGCCGGATCACCGTCGGCACCAGCATCCAGAGCGTCTGGCAGCGGGACGCCGCCGAGACCGCCGCCGACTTCGCCGAGCTGGAGTCGGCCCATCCCGGCCGCTTCGTGCTGGGCCTCGGGGTGAGCCACGGCCCCATGGTGGAGGGCTACCAGCGCCCGTACTCCGCGATGGTCGGCTACCTGGACGAGCTGGACAAGGCGGGCCTTCCCGCCGACCGGCGCGTGCTGGCCGCCCTCGGCCCCAAGATGCTGAAGCTGTCCGGCGACCGGGCGGCCGGCGCCATCCCCTACCTCGTCACCCCCGAGCACACCGCCAAGGCCCGCGAGATCCTCGGCGAACA
Organism: Streptomyces misionensis; assembly: GCF_007896895.1. Taxonomy (GTDB): domain Bacteria; phylum Actinomycetota; class Actinomycetes; order Streptomycetales; family Streptomycetaceae; genus Streptomyces; species Streptomyces misionensis_A. The sequence continues at coordinate 4,490 of NZ_VOGW01000118.1, forward strand.
GCCGCTGCTGGCGCCGGAGTTCAAGGTCGTCCTGGAAGCGGACCCGACCCGCGCCCGCGCCATCGCCCGCGCCTACCTCTCGCGCTACCTCAAGCTCCCCAACTACACCAACAACTTCCTCCGCCTGGGCTTCACCGAGAGCGACGTGGCCGACGGCGGCAGCGACCAGCTCATCGACGCGGTCTTCGGCTGGGGCGACGACGCCCGTATCCGCGACCGCGTCAACGCCTTCCACGAGGCGGGCGCCGACCACGTGGCCCTCCAGGTGGTCACGGAGACCACCGGCGGCACCCTGCCGAGGGAGGAATGGCGCCGCCTGGCCGCACTGCTGGGATGACCCCGGGGACCTCAAGGCGCCGGGGAACCACGGCCTCGCGGTTCCCCGGCGTCCCCGGCGGCGCGGCTACGCGTCCTTCAGCACCTGCCGCTGCCGGCCGAGCCCCTCGACCTCCAGCTCGACCACGTCCCCGGCCCTCAGGTACGGCTTCGGCTCGGGCCGCCCCATCGCCACCCCCGCGGGGGTCCCGGTGTTGATCACATCACCGGGGTACAGCGTCATGAAGCGGCTCAGGTACCGCACCACCTCCCCCACCGGGAAGATCTGCTCCGCCGTCGTACCATCCTGCTTCAGCTCCCCGTTGACCCACAGCCGCAGCGCCAGCCGCTGCGGGTCCGGCACCTCGTCGGCCGTCACCAGCCACGGCCCCAGCGGGTTGAACGTCTCGCAGTTCTTGCCCTTGTCCCAGGTGCCGCCGCGCTCGATCTGGAACTCCCGCTCGGAGACGTCGTGCGCGACCGCGTACCCCGCGACATGCGCGAGCCCCTCCTCGGCCGACTCCAGGTAGCGGGCCGTACGCCCGATGACCACCGCCAGCTCCACCTCCCAGTCGGTCTTGGCGGAGCCGCGCGGCACGAGCACGGTGTCGTCCGGGCCGACGACGGTGTCCGGCGCCTTGAGGAAGACCACCGGCTCCGCGGGCGGCTCGGCACCGGTCTCGCGGGCGTGGTCGTGGTAGTTCAGCCCGATGCACACGATCTTGCCGATGCGGCCGAGCGGCGGCCCGATCCGCAGCCCCGCGTCCAGTGCGGGCAGCTCACCGGAGTCGGCCGCCGCCCGCACCCGGGCCAGCGCGGCCTCGTCGGCGAGGAGCGCGCCGTCGATGTCGTCCACGAGTGCGGACAGGTCACGCAGGGTCCCGCCGGCGTCGAGCAGCGCGGGGCGCTCCGCCCCCGCCGTACCGACTCGCAGCAGCTTCATGGTCACCATCTCCTTCGATCGCGGAGGCGCCCGGCCGACGGGTGCAGCCATCGGAGGGCCGGACGATCCTCCAAGCACCCCGTCCGGCCCGCAAGACCCTGTTCAGGGAGTGGACCGTGACCGCGCGCCGCCCCGCGACCGCCGTCAGCGGTACAGCGCGGCCCGTTCCAGGGCGCTCCACGTCGTGCTGGTGACGACGTACAGCGCGGCGGCGAGCGGGACGACGGCCACGGTGACCAGGGTGAGGAAGGACAGGAACGGCATCACCTTGCCGACCGCGCCGAGCCCCGGCACCGCCTCGCCGCCGGCGGCGGAGGCCATGACCGGGTTCTGCGCCATCTGCCGCTTGGTGCGCAGGTAGTTGAAGGAGGCGACGGCGGCGACGAGCGCGAAGAGCCCGAGGTAGACCACCCCGGCCCCGCCGAACAGCCCGTCCCCGGCGAGCGCGTCGGCCCACCGCCCGCCGAGCGGCGCCGCGAACAGCCGGTGGGCGAGCAGGTCGCCGCCCGCGCCGCCGGCACCCGAGAACAGGTGGTAGAGCAGGAAGAAGGCGGGGAGCTGGAGCAGGCCCGGCAGGATGCCGGACAGCGGCGAGACCTTCTCCTCGGTGTGCAGCTCCAGCACCGCCTGCCGCAGCCGCTCGGGGTCCTTGGCGTGCCGCCGGCGCAGCTCGGCGATCCTCGGCTGGAGCGCGGCCCGGGCCCGCTGGCCCCGGGCGGCGGCGCGGGACAGGGGGTGGACGAGCAGCCGTACGAGCGCGGTGAACAGGACGATCGCGGCGGCGGTCGCGGAGGCGTGGCAGAGCGGTGCGAGCAGGTCGGCGAGCCGCTCGACCAGGTGCGCGAAGACGGAGAAGACGGACATGGGTGAGCCCTCCGGGGGTCTCGTCGTGCCGGAATGCGAAGAAGGGTTCGGCAGGACGACCCGCGCGGGGTCACGGAGGGGCTGTGGTGTGTGTGCCCGGTGTGCCCTACGCGGCGGTCGCCGGAAGGGTCCGTCCCGGTGCCCTGGGCCGGCGGCGGCCGGGGGCGTCGGGGTCGCGCTGGGACAGGAAGGCCGTGCGCCGGGCCCGGTCGCGTATCGCCGTGCGCACCCGGGTGGGCGGTACGGCGGGCACGGAGCGGGCGGCGAGGTGGCCGCACAGGGCGAGCGCGGAACCGGCGGCGGCGGTCGCGGCGAGGGCGACGGCGGTGGTGAGGCCGCCGGTGTCGAGGAGGGCGAGGGGGAGCAGCAGGAACAGGGGGGCCAGCAGGAACGCGACGGCACCGCTGCGTTCGCGGCTCATCGCTTCCCCCTCCCCCGACCGGCGTCTGTGACTCGCCGATTGTGCCTGTCCGTCGATTATGCCTGGTCGGTCTCCAGTGGCTCCAGCAGCCGCTTGGGCTTCAGCAGGGCGCGGCTGACCGGGTCCGCCGGGTCCGGATCGAGCCCGGGGCCCGGCTCCATGACAACGTCCGTGACCGGCACGATGGTTCCGCACAGGGCGCATTCGCCGTACGGCCCGAGCTCGGTGCCGCACTCGGCGTGCCGGAAGTAGCGCAGCCGGGCCCCGTCGAACTGCTCGCGGCCCCAGCTGCCGAGCGCGCGCAGGGTGGGCCACAGGGCGATGCCGCGCTCGGTGACGACGTACTCGTCCCGGGGCGGCGACTGCTGGTAGCGGCGCTTTTCGAGGATGCCCTCGGCGGTCAGCGTCTGCAGCCGGGCGGCCAGGACGGCGCGCGGGATGCCGAGGTGGACCAGGAAGTCGTTGTAGCGCCGCACGCCGTAGAGCGCGTCCCGGACGACGAGCAGCGTCCAGCGCTCGCCGACGACCTCGAGCGCGCGGGCGATCGAGCACTCCTGTGTCGCGTAGTCCTTGCCCAGTGCCATGCCCCCACTGTAGCGACTTTCCGCCTTTCGGTTCAGTCACTGAACCAACCATGCTACGGTGACCGGGACAGCAAGGTTCAATGAACGAACTGATGCCTTCGGTCCGGCAGCGCGGACCGGGGCGGGACAGGACTTGCCATGACCGGGCTCGATTCCGCCGCCGTACGGG
>NZ_VOGW01000118.1:8063-9275 GCF_007896895.1 Streptomyces misionensis
GTGACCCTGATGAACTACACCGCCCCGATGGTCACGCTGCCGCAGACGGCGGCCGCCCTGCACACCCCGCTGTCCGGGCAGGCCTGGCTCCTGAACGGCACCCCGCTCGGCCTCGCCGCCCTGCTCCTGGTGGCCGGCAGCCTCGCCGACGACTACGGCCGCCGCCGGATCTTCCTCACCGGCACCCTGGCCCTGGGCCTCACCACCGCCCTCGGCGCGCTGGCCACGTCCACCTGGCAGTTCACCCTGGCCCGCATCGCCCAGGGCGCCGCGAGCGCGGCCCTGCTGGCCAGCGGCCTCGCCCTGATCGTGCACGCCTTCCCGAGCCCGCGCGGCCGGCTGCACGCGACCGGCGTCTGGGGCGCCTTCGTCAGCGGCGGCATCGCGGCGGGCCCCCTGGTCGCCGCCGCACTGCCCGACTGGCGCGTCGGCTACGGCGTCCTCGCTGCCCTCGCCGTACTCCTGGCCGCGCTCGGCACCCGCACCCTCACCGAGTCCCGCGCACCGCGCGGCGGACGCCCCGACATCCTCGGCGCGCTCACCTTCGGCACCGCCCTGACCGCCCTGATCGCGGCCCTGACCCTGGGCCGGGACGGCTGGCTGCGGGCCCCGGTGGGCCTGCTGCTCGCGGCGGCGGTGCTGCTGCTCGGCGCGTTCGTCGCCGTGGAGCGCCGCTCCCGCACCCCGATGATCGACCTCGCACTGCTGCGCCGCCCCCGCTTCCTGTCCTCCTCCGCGGGCGGCCTGTTCACGGGCCTCGCGGTGATCGCCCCCTTCAGCTACCTGCCCGCCGTGGTGCAGCAGGCCATGCACCTGTCCCCCCTGGCCACGGCCGGCCTGCTGCTGCTCTGGTCCGGCCTGAGCTTCACCGTCGCCCTCCAGGTCAAGCGGCTGCCCGGCCGGATACCGCCGCGCGGGCAACTGGCCCTGGGCTTCGCCCTGCACATGGCCGCCGTCCTGACCATGCTCGGCGCCATCGGGGCCGGCTCCTGGACCCGGCTGCTGCCCGGCCTGGTCATCGGCGGCGTGGGCAGCGGCCTGCTCAACGGCGCCCTGCCGCTGCTCGCCGTCGACTCCGTCCCGCGCGAACGCGCCGCCATGGGCTCCGGCGCCCAGCAGACCCTGCGCTACATCGGCTCCAGCGCCGGCGTCGCCCTCACCATCGCCCTCGCCACCGCGGATCACGACCTCGCCCACGGCACGGACATCGCC
>NZ_VOGW01000119.1:0-9200 GCF_007896895.1 Streptomyces misionensis
GCACCGCGCTTAGGGCCTGCCTTCCGGAGGGAGCGTCGCCCTCAAGCGACGGCGGCCGTCACGGCGCTTCAGGACCCCCCGGACCGCGCGGTGGGCAGCGGAAGGGCGTCCTGGTAGCCGTTGATCGGCCGGGGCACCTTCGTGACCGTACCGGCGTCCAGCGCGACCTGCGCCGAGCCGGTGCCCAGGGTGCCCGAGGGGTGCCAGCTCCCGGTGACCGACACCCAGGTGTCGGTGGGCAGCACGGGTCCGCCGTAGATCCGCACCTTCACCGACTGGGCGTCCGCCGCGCAGCAGTTGATGATGATGCGCGTCAGGTCCCAGCCGTCCTTCCCGCGGGGCGTGACGATGCCGGTCATCAGGACGGTGCGGCCCTTGACGGCCCGGGTGCGGTCCTGCCGTACCCGGCGGGTGAAGTCGGACAGGGTCATCGGCAGCGGCGAGGTGGCGGGCAGCGGGGCGAACGCGCTCGCCCCGCCGACGGGTTTGGCCGGCTGCCGGGAGGCGGTGTAGGCGCCGAGGGCGGGCGGCGCGTAGAAGAGCAGGCTGAGCACGGGGAGCAGCAACAGCCAGGCGACGCGCGGCATCCCGGAATGGTCGTGCCCGTGCCCGTGGCCGTGCTGATGCCCCTTTCCTTCGGCGTCCCGGCGCCGCCCCTTCCGGTCGAGGAGGGCGCCGGCGATCCCCAGCAGGACCAGCACCACGCCCGAGGCGATGAGCAGGGGCCGCATGCTCTCCTTGACGTAGCGCAGGCACAGATCGGTGCCGAGGGAGATGTGCAGCAGCCCGAGCCCGCACAGCACGAGCAGCGCCGCCTGGTACGACCGTTTCACAGGAGTGCACCTCCGAGCAGCGCGCTGCACACGACGGCGACGACGAGGGTGGCGGCGCAGAACCGCACGGCGAAGGCCCGCCCGAACGTCCCCGCCTGCAAGGCGATCAGCTTCAGGTCGACCATGGGGCCCACCACCATGAACGCCAGCCGCGCGACCGGCGGGAACCCGGTGAGCGAGGCGGCGAGGAAGGCGTCCGCCTCCGAGCAGACGGCGAGCAGCACGGCGAGGGCGGCCAGGAAGAGCACGGACAGCCAGGGCGTCCCGGCGAAGGTGTCGAGCACGGAGCGCGGGACGGCGACGTTGAAGGTGGCCGCCGCCATGGCGCCGAGCACGAGGAAGCCGCCGGCGTGCAGGAAGTCGTGCTGGAACCCGAGCCGGAACTCGTCCCAGCGGCTGTGCCCCGCCTGGTGCCCGGTGTGCCGTACGGACGGCCGCAGCCACTCGCTCCGTCCGAACCGCAGCCACAGCCAGCCCATGACGACGGCGGTGGCGAGCGAGGCCAGCAACCGGGCCAGCACCATGGCGGGGTCGCCGGGGAAGGCGATCGCGGTCGCGGTGAGGACGACCGGGTTGACGGCCGGCGCGGACAGCAGGAAAGCGAACGCGGCGGCCGGGGTGACCCCGCGCCCGATGAGGCTGTTGGCGACGGGCACGGAGGCGCACTCGCACCCCGGCAGCACGACCCCCGCCACCCCCGCCACCGGCACCGCGAGCACGGGCCGCCGGGGCAGCATCCGCCGGAACACCCGCTCGGGCACGAAGGCGTTGATCGCCCCGGACAGGGCCGTACCCAGCAGCAGGAACGGCAGCGCCTGCACGGTGACCGCCAGACACACGGTCCGCCACGCCTGCACCGCCGGGGCGTCGCCCCACCGCCCGACGAGGAAGAGCAGGGTCCCGGGCACGACGGCGGCGCCGACGAGCAGCAGCGGCCAGAACCGGGGCGGCGCGCTCGCGGCCGTCCCCTCCCGAGCCGCTGCCGGGCCCTCCTGATCGGCGTGGACCAGTTCCCCCGTCAACCGCATCCCGACCCCACGTCCAGATGTCCGCGCGGACGGGTGCCCGCGTGGATGTCGCTGTCGGAACAGAAGATAGCGACCGCGCCTGTGGGCGGGTGCCGTGCACCCCGGTACGGCCCGCGGGTGCTCCTGCCCACCGCGCCGCACGTTTGTCGGCGCCCGGCAGTACGGTGTCCCCCATGCGCCCCGACACGCCTGCCGAGAACGTCGACCACACCGCCGAAGCGGCACGCCTGGAGCGGACCGCCGGCCTGTACCCGGAGGACGCCGAGGCCCTGCTCCTGCGGGCGGCGGCCCACCTGGAGCTGTCCGGCGACCGCCCCGCGGCCACCACGCTCTACGACCGCCTGCTGTCCGCCCCGGGCACCCTGGAGAACCCGTCCCTGGTACGGGCCCTGAAGGCGGCCAACCTCTGGGAGTACGGCCATGAGGCAGAGGCCAGGGCGATCATCGAGGGCATCCGCACCACGGCCCCGCGCGACCCGGGCCCGTGGCTGATCGTCGCGGAGTCGCTGGAGTCCCACGACGAGCTGGAGGCGGCGGAGGACACCTTCACCGAGGCGGCGCGGCTCCTGCTGCCCGACGCTCCGGAGACCCCGCTCCCCCTGCACCCCCTCCTCCACGGCCGCCACCGCGTCCGCCGGATGCGGGGCCTGCCGCACGACGACTGGGACACCCTGGCCGACACCCTGCACACCGGCCCGGTCACCCTGGACGAACTGCACGACCCGAAACGCGTCTGGTCCCTGGGCTCCGACAACCCGGCCGAGCTCCAGGCCGAGATCTCCCGCCTCCGCGCCGAACTGGGCACCTACCGCGAGGCCCTCTCCCGCCCCTTCCCGGTCGCCGTCCTCCACTGGCCGGCCCCGGAACTGGCGGAACTTCTCTCGGCCTACCCCGCCCTCGCCACGGAGTACCCCTCCCACGAGGCCCACCTCGCGACCATAGAGTCCTCCCTGCGCGAACTCTCCAACTCGGGCACGGCCAACCTCGGCATCGTCACCGGCACCGTCCCCTCCTACGAAGCCTTCGCCGCCTCCGAAGCCACCTCCCCGGACGACCCGACCCTGCTCCCCCAGTACGCCACGACCCTGGCCTCCCGGGGCCGAGCGGTGGCCTGGCCGCCGGAGACGGGGGCGGGGTGCTGGTGCGGGTCGGAGGAGGCGTATGAGGGGTGTCACGGGGCTTAGCGGCCTCGCACACCGGCCAACTCCCGTGCACGGCCCCTGCTGTCAGTGGCTGCTGTTACAACTGATCCATGCTGGGACGCCGGGTCGTGCCCAAGCATCATGAGGGATTGGGGAAGCAGCCGTGGCAGAGCCGATGGACCCGTCGGAGCCGATCGCGGGCGTCTACGAGAAGCTGATCACGCAGGATGTGCGTGATGAGTTGGCTCGGTTCGAGGCAGCCGGCTGGACGGCCATTGACGCCGAGGTCAGTGTCGAGTCAGCGCCCCATGTGCTGGCTCGCTACATCGGCGATGCGGTCAGGCAGAAGTTGGCTCAGCTTCCACCCGAGGAACGCGTCAAGACGGCGAATCGCGTCCTTGAGGCCCTGGCGACTACCACCCCCACTGATGTGAGCACCACGGACGTGGATACGGTGAGCGCGATTATTGATGGTCCGCGGCAACTGCTCACTTTGGCTAAGCCGGAGGCGCCAGGTGTCTACGCCCTGCGCCCCTTGACCCCGCTGTCCGAGACCTCGCTCATCACCAACTCACCAGAGGATGTGAGCCTCGGCGCCGAGCTCAGGGCGGAGCTTGCTACGGCCGACCGCATCGATCTGCTCTGTGCGTTCGTGAAGTGGTACGGCATTCGCGTGCTGGAAGACTCACTGCGCGCGGCGCGGGAGCGCGGCGTACCGATTCGGGTGATCACGACCACGTACATCGGCGCCACCGACCGCCAGGCGCTCGACCGCCTGGTGCGGGACTTCGGCGCCACCGTCAAGGTCAACTACGAGATCCGATCCACTCGGCTGCATGCCAAGGCCTGGCTGTTCAGGCGCAAGACGAGCTTTGACACGGCGTACGTCGGCAGCTCCAACCTCTCGAAGGCAGCCCTTCTCGACGGCTTGGAGTGGAATGTGCGCCTGTCGTCCGTGGCGACACCCGCAGTGCTGGACAAGTTTGAGGCGACGTTCGATGCGTACTGGAGCGATCCGGCCTTCGAGACGTACGACCCCGATCTCCATGGCACCCGCCTCGATCAGGCGCTGGCCCAGGCGAGTGGAGCTACCTCGGGCGCGGATGTGAAGATCAGTCTTTCCGGTCTAGAAGTACGTCCCTATCCCCACCAGCAAGACATGCTGGAACGGCTCACAGTCGAGCGGGAACTCCGTGGCCGACACCGCAACCTCCTCGTCGCAGCGACCGGTACCGGGAAGACGGTCATGGCCGCGCTGGACTATCGAAACCTGTGCCGCAACCAAGACGGTGCTGGCCGACCCACGCTGCTGTTCGTCGCCCACCGCAAGGAGATCCTCAAGCAGTCGCTTCGTACCTACCGAGAGGTGCTGGACGATGCGTCGTTTGGTGAGCTGCTACACGCAGGGCAGGACCCGAAGGAGTGGAAGCACGTCTTCGCCAGCGTCCAGTCCCTCAATGTTCGGCGCCTGGAACAGCTAGCCCCTGATCACTTCGACATCATCGTCATCGACGAGTTCCACCACGCCACTGCCACCACCTACCAGCGGGTGATCGGCCACTTCACGCCGACGGAACTGCTGGGCCTGACAGCCACCCCTGAGCGGATGGACGGCCTTAATGTCCAGGATGAGTTCTTCGAGGGTCGAATCGCAGCCGAGATGCGGCTCTGGGAAGCCCTGGAAAATGACCTGCTCTGTCCCTTCCACTACTTCGGCATCCCCGACGGCACCGATCTGACGAATCTCGGTTGGCAGAGGGGCTCCTACACCGACCAGGACCTGGACAACCTCTACACCGGCAACGACGCGCGCGCCCGGATCGTGCTGAAGCAGATCCGAGACAAGGTCTCCCGCCCAGGCTCCATGCGGGCACTGGGCTTCTGCGTGAGCAAGGCGCACGCCCGCTTCATGGCTGACTTCTTCCAGAAGGCCGGCCTCAACGCGGTAGCGCTCGACAGTGACTCGCCCTCCGACGTACGCGCCCAGGCACTGACCGACCTGAGGGACGGCAAGCTCCAGGTAATCTTCTCGGTCGACCTGTTCAACGAGGGACTCGACATCCCTGACGTCGACACCCTGCTGCTTCTGCGCCCCACGAACAGTGCCACCGTCTTCTTGCAGCAGCTGGGCCGAGGGCTACGGCGAACCGAGTCCAAGCCCGTGCTCACAGTCCTTGACTTCATCGGACAGCACCGAGCAGAGTTCCGCTTCGAGGAACAGTTCCGTGCACTGACCAACCTGTCCCGCAACCGCCTCCTCGAACATATCGAGCGAGACTTCCCTCAACTGCCGTCCGGCTGCCAAATCATCCTCGAAGGCAAGTCCAAAGACCTCGTCATCAGCAACATCCGGACCCAGTTGGGCGCCACGGTGAAGACCCTGGTGAAGGAGGTCAGGACCTATGGAACTCCGCGCCTCTCCGACTACCTCCAGGAAAGCCGTCGCGAGATCAAGGAGCTCTACAAGAGCGACAACTCATGGACGACGGTGCTGCGCCGAGCCGGCCTCATCGATGAACCCGCCTCCCCCGCGGAAGCTGCACTCCTCAAGCGGATCCACGCCTTCCTCCACGTAGACGACCCGGAGCGCGCGGCTGCCTACCTCCGGCTACTCCAGGACGACGCACCACCGTACGAGGACCTGAGTCCGACCGACCAGTCGTATGCCCGCATGCTGTTCTTCAACCTCTGGGACAACGCGGGCGGCTTCACCAACTACCAGGAGGGTCTGGAGTCTCTTCGTCTCCAGCGAGCCTTCCGGGACGAACTCCGGCAGGTGATCTCCCATGTCATGGACCAGGCCGACCATGTCCCCCTCCCCCTGATCGGCCGCCTCAGCGAGGTGCCGCTGCGGGTCCACAGCGCCTACAATCGCTCGGAGATCCTCGCCGCCCTCGGCGTCGCCCGCCTTGGCGGACAAATGCCACGCTCCTTTGCACAAGGTGTGCAATGGGTTGAAGACCTGCAAACAGATGCCCTGCTCATCACGCTAGAAAAGAACGAGAAGGACTTCTCACCCACCATCCGCTACAAGGACTACGCCCTGAGCCAAAAGCTCTTCCACTGGGAGTCCCAGAACGCAACGGCCGCCAGTTCCCCCACTGGTCTCCGCTACCAGCACCACCAGGAACGCGGCAGCCACGTTCTCCTCTTCATGCGGCGCTACAAGAACACTGACATCGGCAAGTCCCAGCCGTGGATGCTCCTTGGCCCTGCCACCTACGACCACCACACCGGAAGCAAGCCCATGTCCATCACCTGGCGTCTCGAGCACGACCTCCCGGCCGACGTGTGGACCTACGCGGCGATCAACGCCGCCAGTTGAGCAACTTCGTTGTCAGTGCGATCAGTTAACGTCAGTACATGGGCATAGCGTCGATCACACCTGGACTTCTGACCACGCGAGCAGAGATGGACCAACTGTTCGGTGGAGGGAACCAAGGAGGGATTCTTCCGTCCACAAAGACCCCAAATATCCTTATTTACGTAGACCACGACAGCGGTAAGGAGTACGGCTACGAGGATGGTTGGCTGGCGGAGGAGGACGAGTTCGGGCCGATCTTCGAGTACACAGGCCAAGGCACCAGCGGGGACCAAACGTTTCTGGGGACGAAGGGGTCTCGCAACGCCGCTGTCCTGTACCACGCGGAGACCGGAAGATCCCTGCGCGTCTTTGTGGCAGAGGGGAAGGTTCCCGGCTCAAGCTCCAGCGCCAAGCAGCAGCGGTACATCGGCGAGTTCGCCTTGGATCCCAACCTGCCCTACACCGTACGTGAGGCGCACGGAAAGGATCAGGTGCAGCGTCGCATCATCGTCTTCCGCCTGCGCCCCAAAGGTGCGTTTGAGCGCCTGCCCAAGGATGCCGTTACGCGCGCCGAAACGACCACTGCAGACAGGGTCTTGGCGACCGTCGCAGAGCCCCGGATGGACGAACCCAAGCGGGTTGCCACCAAGAGAAAGCTAGTATCGGAAAGCCGCCGGGCGGCTCAGCCCAGCGTGATTGCCGAGCATCGCCAGTCAGACCTTCGGGACGCATATCTCAAGGAGCTCACCGGGCAAGGGCATGAGGTATTCGCCTTCCAAATAAAGATCGCCGGCACGACGACCACTCTCACGACTGATCTCTACGACGCCACCACGAATGAGCTCTATTCGGTGCGCGGGGAGAGCTCTCGCGAGGAAGTGCGTGCGGCGGTAGGCCAGCTCAAAGATTATGTGCGCCATCTGAGGCCACGCCCTCCCAAGTTGGTCACGCTGCTCCCAGAAAAGCCGCAGGATGACTTGGCGAACCTTCTCCACACAGAAGGGATTGACCTGGTTTTCCGGGATGGTAGCGATTACATGCGAAGCGCAGCGAAGTAGGCAGCGCCATGGCGACTTCACCGGAACACGAATACCTATCAAATGCCGCCCTCCGCATCATGGAGAGCGCATCAAACTCTGGCCTCTTCGGCTATACCGAAGGCCAACGCAAGCTCTTTGATTTCTCGTGCGACCTCAAGAAGGATTGGTCGAAAGTAGTCGTAGGGCAGACGCTGTGGAAGCATGACGGTGACGGCATCGACAAGGACCTCAGGACCCTGCTCAACGAGCAGGACGTCGCGGCCGCCGTTTACATAGCGCGTCATAAGAGCCGGCTCCGGGCACGCTTTGCCGAAGTGACGCAGTCCTACCTCGACACACCCATGCGAGACCGACTGTCCCGCTTACGCGTTTTCTGGATCCCTGCGGATTTCAATACAGACGACGAAAAGGTCGTAGCGTCAACATACAAAGCATTACAGGAAGAAATCACACGGGATCTCCTCTTGCATGTGACCCTTGGGGGATTGACACCGCGGGACGTCATACGCTTTGCCTCCGCCAAGCGGCCCGGCCTCCAGATCGCCATTCTTTCGTACATAAAGAAGAACGGTCACCGCAGCCATAAAAATACAGCAGGGGCATTGGGCCGACGTTCGACCATCGTAGCATCCGAAACCGAACGACTCTTCATGACAGGCTTCCTGGAAAGCGAGAGTCTACAGGGCGGCGTATATAAAATCACCGCGAGCGGCCAGGCGATGCTCGACATCTGTTCGCGCCTGCGGGATTACCTCAACGGCAAGCTCGGCGAGGGAAACAAAAATGCACACCTCGAATATATATGCGGCTTGCTGGGTATCGATTATCCTTCAATACCGATCAACACCCCCCTCGTAGGCGAGGACGTCATACATCAACTACAAAACCCCACTTTCCTCCTCTTGCAACATGTAGCCCAAGCCGATTCAGACGGACTTGTCGATTGGCCTGCCCCTTACTTCGCCTTGCCATCGAATTAGCCTGCCCGGCACATGGCCGGGCAGGTCGTCACAGGGCTGCGGAGGAGCTGGCCGTGGTCGCCAGTTCAGCCCTTCCGAACAACAGCGCGTAACCCGGCGGGAGTTGGGCCAGGATGCTGGTGGTCAGCGAAGGGCCGATCGTCTCGGCGAGGGTGCTCAGGACGGAGCTGACGTCCCAGCGGGCCGTTGCCGGGGTCGCGCCCTCGATGCGGGTGGCTATCGACTCCACGAACTCGCGTGCCGTCAGCGGATGGGTCGCCGGGATCTGGGAGGCGATCACCCGGCCGGCCTCGCGGGGCAGGGCCTGGGCCAGGGCGACGCGTTCGTCGCCGGTCACGTGGCCGCCGAGGGCCGAGAGGACGATACGGGTGACGCGCTCGGCCTCCGCCCGTGTCGTGTACTGACCTGCCTCACGGACGGACTCGGTCAGTTCCTGCCAGCGGGTCGAGTCGGTGGTTCCCGGCTTCATCGCCGACTCGGGGGTTCTCGGCTTCTTCGCCGACTCGGTGGCCACCGGCTTCACGGCCGTCTCAGCGGCTCCCGGTCGCATCGCCGTCTCGGTGACCACCGGCTTCATCGCCGACTCGGTTGTTCCCCGCTTGTTCGCCGACCCGGTGGCCACCGGCTTCACGGCCGTCTCAGCGGCTCCCGGCCGCATCGCCGTCTCGGGGGTTCTCGGCTTCGTCACCGTCGTGGTCATCGTCATGACTCCTTCTCCGGGGCACGTCGGGCGGGTGCCGGCCGCCCGGCGGGGTGGCGAACCACGGGATCTACCGGACGCCCGGCACCCGCCCGCCGTGCCCCGGGGAAGGAGGCATGACGAGGACCACGACGGGGCCGACGCCGAGAACCCCCGCGACGGCGGGGCGGCCG
>NZ_VOGW01000119.1:9475-13599 GCF_007896895.1 Streptomyces misionensis
GCCGGGGGCCCGGGCCCCGCCCACCGGCCGGGGCGGTGAGCGGGGCCGCCTCCGGGTGCCTCACCGGAACCGGCCCCGCTCACCGCCCCGCGGGCGGGCGTCAGCCGCTGATCTGCTTGCGGGAGGTCGATCCGCCGGTGATCTGGATGCGGCGGGGCTTGGCCTGTTCGGCCACCGGGATGCGCAGGGTCAGCACACCGGACTCGTACGAGGCGTCGATGCGGTCCGTGTCGAGCGTGTCCCCCAGGAAGAGCTGGCGGGTGAAGGCGCCCGTGGGCCGCTCGGCGACGAGCATCTCCGCGTCCTCGGGGGCCGGGCTGCGGCGCTCGGCGCGGACGTTGAGGACGTTGCGCTCGACGTCCAGCTCGATCGTCTCGGGGTCGATGCCCGGCAGGTCGAAATGGACCAGGAAGTCGTCGCCGGACCGGTAGGCGTCCATCGGCATCGCGGACGGACGGGCGGTGTTGCCGAGGACCTGCTGCGCGAGTCGGTCGAATTCGCGGAACGGGTCGGTACGCATGAGCATCACGGGTCACTCCTCTCTTCAGGTGCTGCGGTGCGATGCCCTATGGCTTCTTATATAGCTCGAAGCCGGAAAGTTGACAAGCCTCGACTCAGGTTCCGGGTCTCCCCTGACCAGCGCGTTAGCCTCGGGGCGAGATGAGGGGTATCTCCCCCTACGACTTTCGGAGGCACTCATGGCCAAGGTTCCCAGCGCTGTCGTCGCCGCGAGCGGGCTCGTCGGCGGGTACGGGGTGGCCCGGTGGACCAAGAAGCGTCAGCTGGGCGGGGCCGTGCTGGCCGTCGCCGGTGCCGCCGCGGCCCAGCAGTGGCGCAAGCAGGCCGGCGGCAAGGCCGCGGGCGCGCTGACCGCCGCCTACGTCGCCGCGTTCGCCGGTTCCCACCCGCTGGCCAAGAAGGTCGGCGCCTGGCCCTCCGTCGTCGGGGTCGCGGGCGCCGTCGCCCTCGCCTCCTGGGCCGTCGCCGACCGCAGGGCCTGAGGTCCGCCCACGAAGCCACCGTGCTGGTCGCGGCCGTCGCCGAGTGGCCGTGCCCAGCACGTGCGCAACGGGGACCTAGTGCTGTGGCCCCCTCGGCCCGGGCGGCCGCTCGCGCCCCCAGGCGGCCAGCGGCTGGAGCGCGTCGTTGAGGCGCTTGCCGTCCTCGGTCAGCGAGTACTCCACGCGGGGCGGCACCTCGTCGTAGGAGACGCGGCGCACGACACCGTCCGCCTCCAGCTCACGCAGGTGTGAGGCCAGCACCTTCTCGGTGATCCCCGGCAGCAGCCGGCGCAGCTCCCCGAAGCGGCGGCAGGGGTGCTCGTGCAGCGCCCAGAGGATCAGCACCTTCCACTTGCCGCCGATCACCTCCATCGCCGCGTCGATCCCGCAGACGTGTCCGTCCGGGGCGCCCGGCCGGTTCAGTGTCGTCATGCCCCACCCCTTCGACGTGCTCGCTCACCCGGGGGCAACCACCCACTCCGAAGTGCGTACTTGATCACCTCCGGCCCCGCGACCAGCCTAATCGGCATGCCACACAACCCCGTTGAAAAGACTCCCGTCACGATCCTGGGCCTCGGCGCGATGGGCACCGCCCTGGCGCGCGCCTGGCTCGCCGCCGGCCACCCGCTCACCGTCTGGAACCGCACCCCGGCCCGCGCCGCGGCGCTCGCCGCCGAGGGCGCACGGGTCGCGGACACCGCCGCCGAGGCGGTCGCGGCGAACACCCTCACCGTCGTCTGCCTGCTGGACGACGCCTCGGTCGGCGAGGTGCTGGCCGGCACCGATCTCACCGGCCGGGACCTGGTCAACCTGACCACCGGCACCCCTGCCCAGGCCCGCGCCCGCGCCGAGTGGGCCCGCGCGCGCGGCGCCCGCTACCTGGACGGCGGAATCATGGCCGTCCCCCCGATAATCGGCGTCCCGGAAACCGGCGGCTACGTCTTCTACAGCGGCCCCCGGGAGCTGTTCGACCGGCACCGGGCGACCCTGGGCGTCCCGGCCGGCACCACCTACGTCGGCGAGGACCCGGGCTTCGCGGCCCTGCACGACGTGGCCCTGCTCAGCGCCATGTACGGGATGTTCGCCGGGGTCGCGCACGCCTTCGCCCTGATCAGCAAGGAGGACATCGACCCCGCGGCGCTCGCCCCGCTGCTCGCCGACTGGCTCGCCGCGATGGCCCCGGCCGTGCACCAGACCGCCGACCGGCTGCGCAGCGGCGACTACACCAAGGGCGTCGTCTCCAGCCTCGCCATGCAGGTGGCCGGCACGCCGACCTTCCTGAGCACCGCCGAGCAGCAAGGCGTCAGCCCGGAACTGCTCGCCCCCTACTTCGAGTTGATACGCCGCCGCCTGGCCGAGGGCGGCGGCGAGGAGGACGTGACCGGGGTGATCGACCTGCTCGTGCGCTGATCAGCGGCCCGGTCACCGCACCCGCTCGTCGGGAAGGCGCCTCACGGCCTGCTCGCCGCCGGCGGCGGTGCCGAGGGGCCCTGGCTGCGGGGGCCGGAGGGCCGTGTGTCCTCCCCCACCGCCGTCAGCGGGCGCGCGATGTCCTCCAGGGAGCGGCGTTCCGCCCGTACCGCGAGGGCCGCCGCCACCAGGCCCGCCGCGCACATCAGGGACGCGCCGATGGAGAAGGCCAGCACCGTGTCGCCGACCCGGCCCGTGCCGGTGAGGTCGGCGAAGAGCAGGGGGCCGCTGATGCCGCCGGCCGCGGTGCCCAGGGCGTAGAAGAAGGCGATCGACATCGCCCTGGTCTCCATCGGGAAGATCTCCGAGACCGTCAGATACGCGCTGGACGCGCCCGCCGAGGCGAAGAACAGGACCGCGCACCAGCACGCCGTCAGCGTCGTCGCGTCGAGCACGCCCCGGTCGAACAGCCAGGCCGTGCCGAACAGCAGCAGGCCCGACAGCAGATACGTCGAGGAGATCATCACCCGGCGGCCGACCGTGTCGAAGAGCTTGCCGAGCAGCAGCGGGCCGCAGAAGTTGCCCACCGCGATCACCGCGAAGTAGTAGCCGGTACGGTCCGTCGGCACGCCGAAGAACTTGGTCAGGATGGCGCCGAAGCCGAACGTGATCGCGTTGTACAGGAACGCCTGGCCGATGAAGAGCGAGAAGCCGAGCACGGCCCGCCTGCGGTAGCGGCCGAAGACCGTACGGGCGATCTCCGCGAACGTGACGCTCTTGCGCTGGTGGATCTCCAGGCGGGCCTCGGTCGCGGGCAGCCGGGTGCCCTTCTCCGCCTCCACCTGCCGTTCGATGCCGGAGACGATCTCCTCCGCCTCCCGGTCGCGGCCGTGGATCAGCAGCCAGCGCGGACTCTCCGGGACGTGCCGCCGTACGAGGAGGATCACCAGCGCGAGTACGGCGCCCAGCGCGAAGGTCAGGCGCCAGCCGACGTTCATCGGCAGCAGGCCCGTGTTCAGCGCGACGATGGACAGCAGCGAACCGCCCACCGCGCCCAGCCAGAAGCTGCCGTTGATGATCAGGTCGACCCGGCCGCGGTACTGGGCCGGGATCAGCTCGTCGATCGCCGAGTTGATCGCCGCGTACTCACCGCCGATGCCGAAGCCGGTCAGGAAGCGGAACAGGAAGAACCACCAGGCTTCCCACGAGACCGCGGTCAGAGCCGTCGCCACCAGATACACCGCAAGGGTGATCATGAACAGCTTCTTGCGGCCGTACCGGTCGGTCAGCCGGCCCCAGAACAGGGCGCCCACACAGGCACCCGCCACATACAGCGCGGCGGCCACGCCCGTGATCTGACCGGACGTGATCGACAGACCGCTGCCCGGTTCGGCCAGACGGCTGGCGATGTTGCCGACGACCGTGACCTCCAGGCCGTCGAGGATCCACACCGTGCCCAGGCCGATGACGATCGTCCAGTGCCAGCGGGACCAGGGGAGGCGGTCGAGGCGGGCGGGGATGTCCGTGGTGATGGTCCGGCCGCCGCCGCCGGCCCGGCCGCCCGCGCCGTCGCCCGACCGGTCGGCTCTGCGGGTCCGGTCGCCTCCGCCGGTCCCGCCGCCACCGGAGCGGGCGTCGTCCGCCCGCCCACCGTCGGCGCGCGCCTTGTCATCGCGCGCCGCGCCACCGTCCGGAGCGCCACCGTGCGGAGCG
>NZ_VOGW01000011.1 GCF_007896895.1 Streptomyces misionensis
CGGCCGCGTGCAGGGTCCAGTGGGGGTCGTAGAGGTGGGGGCGGGCCAGAGCGCAGAGGTCCGCGCGGCCGGCCAGGATCAGGGAGTTGACGTCGTCCCAGGAGGAGATGGCGCCGACGGCGATCACCGGGACGCCCACCTCGTGGCGGATCCGGTCGGCGAACGGGGTCTGGTAGGAGCGGCCGAAGTCGGGCTGTTCGTCGGAGACGACCTGGCCCGTGGAGACGTCGATCGCGTCGGCGCCGTGGCCGGCGAAGGCGCGGGCGATCTCGACCGCGTCCTCGGCCGTCGTCCCCCCGTCCGCCCAGTCGGTGGCGGAGATGCGGACCGTCATCGGGCGATCGGCCGGCCACACCGTGCGCAGGGCGTCGAAGACCTCCAGCGGGAAGCGCAGCCGTTTCTCCAGTGAGCCGCCGTAGGCGTCCGTGCGGCGGTTGGTGAGCGGCGAGAGGAAGCCGGAAAGCAGATAGCCGTGCGCGCAGTGGAGTTCGAGGAGGTCGAAGCCGGCCCGGGCGGCACGCCAGGCCGCCGCCGTGAACTGCTCGCGGATGTCGGTCAGTTGGGCGCGGGTCAGTTCGCGCGGGGTCTGGCTGGTGGGTTTGTACGGCAGCGGGGAGGGGGCGACCAGCGGCCAGTTGCCCGTGGGCAGCGGGTCGTCCATGCCCTCCCACATCAGCCTGGTGGAGCCCTTGCGGCCCGAGTGGCCGAGCTGGACGCCGATCGCGGTGCCCGGCGCCTGCCGGTGCACGAAGTCGGTGATCCGGCGCCACGCCTCCGTCTGCCGTCCGGTGTACAGACCGGCGCAGCCGGGGGTGATGCGGCCCCGCTCGCTCACGCACACCATCTCGGTCATGACCAGCGCCGCCCCGCCGAGCGCGCGGGCGCCGAGGTGGACGAGGTGGAAGTCGCCGGGCACGCCGTCGGTGGCGGAGTACATGTCCATCGCGGACACCACCACCCGGTTGCGCAGGGTCAGCCCGCGCAGCCGGAACGGCGTGAACATCGGGGGCGTGCCGGGCGGGCAGCCGAACTCCCGCTCCACGGATGCGGTGAAGCGGGCGTCGCGCAGCCGGAGGTTGTCGTGGGTGACCCGGCGACTGCGGGTGAGCAGGTTGAACGCGAACTGGCGGGACGGCTGCTCGCGGTAGAGGTTTAGGTTCTCGAACCACTCCAGGCTCGCCTTCGCGGCCCGCTGGGTGGAGGCGACGACCGGTTTGCGCTCGGTCTCGTACGCCGACAGCGCGGCGGGCACGTCGGGCTGTTCGGACAGGCACGCCGCCAGCGCCAGTGCGTCCTCCACGGCCAGCTTGGTGCCCGAGCCGATGGAGAAGTGGGCGGTGTGGGCCGCGTCGCCGAGCAGCACCACGTTGCCGTGCGACCAGCGGTCGTTGACCACCGTGCGGAAGGTCGTCCACGCCGAGTCGTTGGAGCGCAGGGGCCGGCCGCGCAGCGCCTGGGCGAAGATCTTGGCGCAGCGGTCGGTCGATTCGCTCGGGTCCGTCTCGTCGAAGCCGGCCGCCCGCCAGACCTCCTCGCGCATCTCGACGATGACCGTCGAGGCGTCGGGCGCGAACGGGTAGCCGTGCAGCTGCATCACGCCGTGCTCGGTCTCGGCGATCTCGAAGCGGAAGGCGTCGAGGGCGAAGTCGGCGGCGAGCCAGATGTAGCGGCAGCGGTGGGCGGTGATCGTGGGGCGGAAGACCTCGGCGTAGGTGGCGCGGGTGGCGCTGTGGACCCCGTCGGCGGCGACGACCAGGTCGTGGTCGGCGGCGAGCCGGCCGGGTGGCGGGGCCTGGGTGCGGAACTCGATCCGTACGCCCAGGTCCCGGCAGCGGTCGTGCAGGATCTTCAGGAGGCGGTGTCGGCCGAGGGCCGCGAAGCCGTGCCCCCCGGAGGTGTGGCGCACGCCCCGGTGCACGACGTCGATGTCGTCCCAGCGGACGAAGTGCCGTCGCAGGGCCTCGTAGACCACCGGGTCGGCGTGCTCGATGCCGCCCAGGGTCTCGTCGGACAGGACGACCCCGAAGCCGAAGGTCTCGTCGGGGGCGTTGCGCTCCCAGACGGTCACCTCACGGGCGGGGTCCAGGCGCTTGAGCAGGGCGGCGGCGTAGAGACCGCCGGGTCCCCCGCCGATGACGGCGACGCGGGAGGCGGCGGGCGCGGCTGACGTCGGCACGGCGGGTCACCGCCCCTGCCACTTCGGCGGGCGCTTCTGCGTGAACGACGCGTGGAACTCCCGGTAGTCCTCGCCGTTCATCAGCAGCGCCTGGGTCGCCGCGTCCAGCTCCACTGCGGCCGCCAGCGGCATGTCCAGCTCCGCCGTCAGCAGGGCCTTCGTCTGGGCGTGGGCCAGGGCGGGGCCGGCCGCCAGGCGGCGGGCCAGAGCCTGGGCGGCCTCGTCGGCGTGGCCCTCCTCGGTGAGTTCGCTGATCAGGCCGATGCGCTCGGCCTCGGGGGCGCGGACCGGCTCGCCCAGCATCAGCAGCCGGGTGGCGTGGCCGAGCCCGACGACCCGCGGCAGCAGGTAGGCCGCGCCCATGTCGCCGCCGGACAGGCCGACCCGGGTGAAGAGGAAGGCGAAGCGGGCGCTCGGGTCGGCGACCCGGAAGTCGGCCGCGAGGGCGAGGACCGCCCCGGCGCCCGCCGCGACCCCGTGCACGGCGGCGATCACCGGGAAGGGGCATTCGCGCAGGGCGCGGACCACCTGGCCGGTCATCCGGTTGAAGTCGAGCAGCTGGGCGGTGTCCAGGGCGAGGGTGGCGCCGATGATCTCGTCCACGTCGCCGCCGGAGCAGAAGCCGCGCCCCTCCCCGGCCAGCACCAGGGCGCGCACCGAGCGCTCCCGGGACAGCTCGGCCAGCAGGTCGCGCAGGTCGGCGTAGGCGCCGAAGGTGAGGGCGTTGAGTTTGTCGGGGCGGGCGAGGGTGACCGTGGCGACCCCGTCGGCGAGCCGGAGGCGCAGGTGCTCCCAGTCGGCGGTGCGGGCGGCGGAGCCGGTGAAGGGACTCATGACGTGCGGCCTCCTTGGGCGGCGGTGCCGTACGTTGCGCTGTGCCTCGAAGTTATCACTTGTTTGTGACTGTCGTCACGGGCGCGCGACAGGCCGGGCGGGGAAGGCGCCCGCGCGCCGAGTGTCACCGGTCGGCTGCGGCCCCGTAACAG
>NZ_VOGW01000120.1 GCF_007896895.1 Streptomyces misionensis
GCTCCCTCCTCGTCGAAGGACGCCCCTCCGGCGCGGAGAGGCGACAGCTCGACGGGTGCCCCTGTCCTGCCGATTCAGGCGGTCGAGGCGCCGGACGGACCCCGTACCGGCCGCCGGCCGCCGCGTGGAACCGAGCGAGCCGTCAGCCGCCCACCGCCCGCGACACCGTGAAGATCAGCAGTCCCGCCAGTGATCCCACCACCGTGCCATTGATCCGGATGAACTGCAGATCGCGGCCGATGTGCGCCTCGATCTTCCGGGTGGTGTGCTCCGCGTCCCAGCCCGCCACCGTGTCCGTGATCAACGAGGTGATCTCCTTGCGGTAGGTGGTCACGACGTGCACCGCCGCGCCCTCCACCCAGCTGTCCACCTTCTCCTGCACCTTCGGCTCGTGCGCCATCCGCTCGCCCAGCGACAGCAGCGCCGCCCGCAACCGCATCCGCAGCTCGCTGCGCTCGTCCTCCGCCGCCGCGACGATCATCGACCGCACGGCCGTCCACGCGGACGCGATCAGATCCTGCACCTCACCACGGCCCAGCACCTCGCCCTTGAGCCGCTCCACCCGCGCCCGGGTATCCGTGTCCGACTGGAGATCGGACGCGAAATCCGTGAGGAAACGGTCCAGCGCGCCACGCGCCGGATGCGACGGCATGTCCCGCATCTCCGCACAGAAACGCAGCAACTCCTTGTAGACCCGCTCACCGACCTTGCGGTCCACGAACCGCGGGGTCCAGCCGGGCGCACCGCCCTGCACCGCCCCCATCACGTTGTCGCCGTGCAGCACCAGCCAGTCGTGCGCACGCGAGACCACCAGGTCCACCGCCCGCTTGTGACCACCGTCCGCGACCACCTTCTCCAGCAGCTTGCCGAGGCCCGGCGCGATCTCCCGGGCACCCGCCCGCCGGGTGATCGCCTCCCCCACCACCGCCTGCACATCGGAGTCCCGCAACACCGTGAGCGCGCCCCGCAACGCCGTCGCCAGCTCCGCCGTCACCCGGTCCGCGTGCTCCGGCTCGGCCAGCCAGGCCCCCAGCCGGCTGCCGATGCCGACCGCCCGCAACCGCTGCCGCACCACGTCCTGGGACAGGAAGTTCTCCCCCACGAACTCGCCCAGCGACACACCCAGTTGGTCCTTCTTGGTCGGGATGATCGCGGTGTGCGGGATCGGCAGACCGAGCGGGTGCCGGAACAGCGCGGTGACCGCGAACCAGTCCGCCAGCGCACCCACCATGCCCGCCTCCGCCGCCGCGGAGACATAGTCCGCCCACGCCCCCGCACCCGCGTTCCCGGCCAGCTTCGCCAGCACGTAGACCACGGCCACCAGCAGCAACAGGCCCGTCGCGGTCGTCTTCATGCGCCGCACCCCGCGCCGGCGCTCCTCGTCGGCCGGGGTGAACGCCGTCATCGTCCGGTACGACGCGGCCGGTCCGGCCGTTTCCGTCTCGGTAGGTTCCATCAGCTCCACCCGCTCGGTGATACCGCACACAATTGTCCCTTGCCGACCGGCCACCGGAACGGAACAGGAGTTCCCGGCGTCTGTTCCGGCGGGGGAACGGACCGGGGCCCACCGGCGCTCCCCGGCCCATGACGCATCATGGACTCATCAAGACCGGAGCCCGGGGCTCCCTCGCCCGAGGAGAACGACACAAGCGTGACCAGGCGTCATGACGGGGCCCCGGGGCAGGCCCGCACCCAGCACCGCGCGCAATACCTCATCCTGCTCAGCGCGCTCGTCGCACTCGTGATCGCCGTCTGCGCCGGCATCTACGTCACCACCGCACCCGGCCACGGCACGCCGGCCGGCACCCTCGCCGACAACCGGCCGCGCCGCGACTCCTCCGCCGCCCCCGTCTCCACCGGCGCCTGGGTCGGCTCCTGGGCCACCGCCCCCGTCGGCGGCGAACCCGGCACCGAGGCGATGGGCCTCGCGGGCCACTCGGTGCGCAACGTCGTCCACGCCGACGCCGGCGGCACGAGCGCCCGGATCACCCTCTCCAACCTCTACGGCCAGTCCCCGCTGGACATCACCCACGCCACGATCGCCCTCTCCGCCGGGGACGCCACCGCCGCCGCCGACGCCGAGACCATGCGCCGGCTCACCTTCAACGGCGCCACCGGCGTCGTCATACCCGCCGGCGAAGAGGCCGTCAGCGACGCCGTCCACCTGCTCGTACCGCACGGCAGCGACGTCCTCGTCACCACCTACTCCCCCACCCCCTCCGGGCCCGTCACCTACCACCCGCACGCCCGGCAGATCTCCTACGTCGCCGCCGGCGACCGCACCGAGGACTCCACCGGCGCCCCCTACACCCAGCAGACCCCCTACTGGCGCTACGTGACCGCCCTCGACGTGCTGAGCAACGAGGCCGACGGCACCGTCGTCGTCTTCGGCGACTCCATCACCGACGGCATCACCTCCACCACCGGCGCCAACCGCCGCTGGCCCGACCTGCTCGGCGGCCGGCTGCGCTCCGCGCTCCAGGACGGACGGCGACTGCCGCGCTACAGCGTCGTCAACGAGGGCATCAGCGGCAACCAGGTCCTCGCCGACGGCCTCGGCCGCCCCGCGGAGAACCAGAGCGGACTCGGCCGCTTCGGACGCGACGCGCTCGCGCGCACCAACGTCAAGGTGGTCGTCGTCGACCTCGGCGTCAACGACATCCTGCGCAACCCCCGCCTCGCCGACCCCGACCGCGTCCTCGGCGGCCTGCGCACCCTCGTCCGCGACGCGCACGCCCGCGGACTGAAGGTCGTCGGCGCCACCCTGATGCCCTTCAAGGGGCACCGGGGCTGGACCCCCGCCCGGGAGACGGTCCGCCGGGAGATCAACGCGCAGATCCGCGCGGGCCGGGTGTACGACGCGGTCGTCGACTTCGACAAGGCGCTCCGCGACCCCTACGACCCGCGCCGGCTGCGCCCCGACTACGACTCCGGGGACCATCTGCACCCCGGCGACCTGGGCTTCGAGAAGATGGCCGAGGTGTTCGACCTGCGCACCCTGAAGGGCGCGGGGCAGGCGGAGCTGTGAGAGACGGGGGAGGAATACTGGCGGCATGACCCGCTTGATCCTCGCCACCCGCAACGCCGGAAAGATCACCGAGCTGAGGGCCATCCTGGCCGACGCCGGACTCCCCCACGAACTGGTCGGCGCCGACGCCTACCCCGAGATCCCCGACGTCAAGGAGACCGGCGTCACCTTCGCCGAGAACGCCCTGCTCAAGGCGCACGCACTGGCGCAGGCCACGGGGCTGCCCGCGGTCGCCGACGACTCCGGTCTGTGCGTGGACGTCATGAACGGCGCCCCGGGCATCTTCTCCGCCCGCTGGTCCGGCCGCCACGGCGACGACCAGGCCAACCTCGACCTGCTGCTGGCCCAGCTCTCCGACATCGCCGAGGAACACCGCGGCGCGCACTTCGCCTGCGCCGCCGCCCTCGCTCTGCCGGACGGCACGGAACGCGTGGTCGAGGGCCGGCTGCAGGGCACCCTGCGGCACGCTCCCGCGGGCACGGGGGGCTTCGGCTACGACCCGATCCTCCAGCCCGACGGCGACACCCGGACCTGCGCCGAGCTGACCGCCGCCGAGAAGAACGCGATCAGCCACCGGGGCAAGGCGTTCCGGGCCCTGGTGCCGGTGGTGCGGGAGCTGCTGGGCTGAGCGTGGCAGAGGGGCTGTCCGTCGGGCAGCCCCTCTGTGCGCGTGGGCCCGGTGGGACTCGAACCCACGACACACCGGACCTAAACCGGCGCCCTCTTGCCAGCTGGGGTACGGGCCCTCGACGCTGCGCCTACTCTACTGGCGCCGCGGGGAGTTTGTGACCGGCGCCCTCCACGGCACCA
>NZ_VOGW01000121.1:0-10999 GCF_007896895.1 Streptomyces misionensis
GGGGATCAGATCCCCAGGTCCTTGATGATCTTGGCGACGTGGCCGGTGGCGCGGACGTTGTAGAGGGCGCGTTCGACGGTGCCCTGTTCGTCGATGACGAACGTGGAGCGGATGACGCCCATGTACGTCTTGCCGTAGTTCTTCTTCTCGCCGTAGGCGCCGTAGGCCTCGGTGACCTTCTTGTCGGGGTCGGCGAGGAGGGTGACCTTGAGGGATTCCTTCTCGCGGAACCTGGCCAGCTTCTCGGGGGCGTCCGGGGAGATGCCGATGACGTCGTAGCCGGCGCCGGCCAGCAGGTCGAGGTTGTCGGTGAAGTCGCAGGCCTGCTTGGTGCAGCCGGGGGTGAGGGCCGCGGGGTAGAAGTAGACGATGACCTTGCGGCCCTTGTGGTCCGCGAGGGAGACCTCGTTCCCGTCGGCGTCGGGGAGGGTGAAGGCGGGGGCCACGTCCCCCTGCTGGAGTCGCTCGCTCATCGGACCAGCGTAACCGGGGGGCCTTGCGGTGCGGCGCGGGCAGGAGCTGACAAACTGTTCGGAACAGCAACAGCTCAATCCCGGCAGACTTCGGAGGCCGTACGGTGGCGGACACGGCGGACACCAGAACCCCGGCGCAGATCGAGGCGGACATCAGGCGCCGCCGCGAAGTGCTGGCGGAGACCCTCGACGAGATCGGGGTGCGGGTGCACCCGAAGACGATCATCGGGGACGCGAAGGCCAAGGCCGTCGCCAATATCGATCACACCATGGGCCGCGCGTATGTGCAGGTCAACCGAGTGGTGAGCGATGTCAGAGCGCAGTTCTCGGACGAGTACGGCCGGCTGCGTCTGGAGCGGGTCGTGCCGGTGGCGCTCGTCGTGGTCGGGGTCGGGGGCCTGTTCGCCCTGTCCCGGCGGCGCGGGCGCTGACGGCGACGGCCACCCGGACGACGACGGGCGCGTCGAAGGCAGGTAGGTTCGAGGCGTGAGCGCCAACAGAAACCAGCAGAGCACCCCGCAGCACGACAAGCTGCCCATCCGGATGCTGCACGACCGGGTGCTGGTCAAGCAGGAGACCGGTGAGGGCGAGCGGCGGTCCGGGGGCGGCATTCTGATTCCCGCGACGGCGGCGGTCGGGCGCCGGCTGGCGTGGGCCGAGGTCGTCGCGGTGGGTCAGAACGTACGGACCGTGGAGCCCGGTGACCGGGTGCTGTTCGACCCGGAGGACCGGGCCGAGGTCGAGGTGCGCGGCGTGGCGTACGTGCTGATGCGCGAGCGTGATCTGCACGCCGTGGCCGCGGATCGGTTCGAGGGGTCGCAGGACTCCACCGGGCTGTATCTGTGAGGCCGTAGCAGCCGACGCGTGACGAAGGCGAGAAGGGCTGGTGACCATGGTCACCAGCCCTTCTCGTCGTGTGTTTGCTAGCTTCGAAGGTGAGCCCGACGAGACGCGCCGTACCGGGATGCAGGCAAAGACGACGCACCGCTGGAGAAACGTCGTTCGTCCCGGAGGTGCCGTCGTGGCGTGGGTTCTGCTTGTCGTGGCCGGTCTGCTGGAGGTCGGCTGGTCGGTCGGCATGAAGTACAGCGAGGGTTTCACCCGGCCGGTGCCCAGTGTGCTCACCGGCGCGGGGATCGTCGCGAGCATGGTGCTGCTGTCGTACGCGGCGCGGACGCTGCCGATCGGTACGGCCTACGGGGTGTGGGTCGGGATCGGCGCGGCCGGTGCGGCGGTGCTCGGCATGGTGGTGTTCGGTGAGCCGGTCACCGCCGCCCGGATCTTCTTCGTGTGTCTGCTGCTGGTCGCCGTCGTGGGACTGAAGGCGACCGGCAGCCACTGAGTCCGGCTCAGAGGCCGGTGCCGGTGCCGCCCGGACTGCTGCCCGTGCCGGTGCCGTCCCCTCCTCCGCCGCCGGTGGCCGTCCCGCCGCCGGGGGTGCCGCCGCCCGGTGCGCCGCCGGTGCCGGGGTCGCCGCCGGCCCCGGTGCCGCCGGTGGCCGTGTCGCCCGCGGTGGTGCCGCCGTCGGTGGCCGGGGTGCCGCCGGTGGCGGTGTCACCGCCGGTCGCCGCGCCGCCGTCGGTGGGGGTGCCGGTGGTGCCGCCGTCGGTGGGGGTGCCGCTGGGGGTGCCGCTCGGGGTGCCGGTGCCGCCGTTGTCCTGGCCGTCGGTGCCGGTGGACTGGCTCGGGTCGCCCGGGCCGGGCGGCTGCGGCTGGTCGGCGCCGGGCTGGAGCTGGAGGTCGAAGCTCGCGACCGCGCTGTTCTGCAGGGCGTCGTGGGTGTACTGGGCCCAGATCTGGGTGGGCGGGCCGCCACCGTTCATGCGGGCCTGGCCGAGGGCGCCGTACAGCGGCATGTGCTTGGCGGTCACCGGGTCCTGGCCCATCACGGAGACGACCGTGGCGAGGTCCGGGGTGTAGCCGGCGAACCAGGCGGCGGTGTCGTTCTCGGCGGTACCGGTCTTGCCGGCGGCCGGGCGGCCCGCGGCCTTGGCGGCGGTGGCGGTGCCGCCCTCGACCACGCTCCGCAGCATCGAGGTGGTGGTGTCGGCGGCGGCCCGGCTGACGACCTGCTTGTCCGGCTGGTCGGGCAGCGTGACGTCGTCGGTGCCGTTCCGGGTGACCTTCTTGACCAGGGTGTACGTGCCGTGCTTGCCGTGGTTGGCGAGCGTGGCGTAGGCCTCCGCCATGTCCAGGACGCTGGCGGTGGCGGTGCCGAGCGCGATGGAGGGGTACGGCTGGAGGTCCGGGGTGTCCGAGGGGATGCCCAGGTCGATCGCGGTCTGCTTGACCTTGGAGGGGCCGACGTCGACCGCCATCTGCGCGTACACCGCGTTCACCGAGAGGTCGGTGGCCTTGGTGACGGTGATCTGGCCGTAGGACTTCTGGTCCTCGTTCTGCGGGGCGTAGCCGCCGCCGCTCCAGCCCTGGACGGGGCGCTCGTTGGTGCCGTCGTACGGGGTGTTCGGGGTGATGCGGCGGCCGTCCTGGGTGGTGGAGCCGTTCTGCACCGCGGAGGTGAAGACGAAGGGCTTGAAGGTGGAGCCCACCTGGAAGTCGCCGCGGGTGGCGCCGTTGGTGTACTGCTGCACGTAGTCGATGCCGCCGTACATGGCGACGACCTGGCCGGTCTTGGGGTCGACGGAGGCGCCGCCGGCCCGGACGTAGCTGTCGACCTTGTTGTTCTTCTTGTCGAGCTTGGAGACGAGCTGGTCGTTGACGGCCTTGACGAAGGCGTCCTGGCGGGACTTCTGGATGGTGGTGGTGATGCGGTAGCCGCCGGCCGCGAGCTGGTCGGCGTCGATGATGTTGTTGCTGGTCAGGTACTGCTTGACCGCCTCGACGAGGTAGCCGCGCTGGCCGGACAGGCCGGTGGAGGTCGTCTGCTCCTTGGGCATCGGGAACTTCATGCCGGCGCGCTCGGACGGGCTGAGCCAGCCCTGCTTGACCATGCCGTCCAGGACGTAGTTCCAGCGGGCGACGGCGGCGGACTTGTTCTCGGGGTGGGCGACGACGTCGTACTCGCTGGGCGCGTTGACGAGCGCGGCGAGGTAGGCGGCGCGGGCCGGGTCGAGGTCCTTGGCGTCGCGGCCGTAGTAGGCCTGGGCGGCGGCCTGGATGCCGTAGGCGTTGCGGCCGAAGTAGCTGGTGTTGAGGTAGCCCTCGAGGATGTCGTCCTTGGACTTGTTCCGGTCGAGCTTGATCGAGATGATGAATTCCTTGGCCTTGCGGGTGACCGTCTGTTCCTGGGCCAGGTAGTAGTTCTTCACGTACTGCTGGGTGATCGTGGAGCCGGACTGCTTGCCCTTGCCGGTCGCGGTGTTCCAGGCGGCGCGGATCATCGCCTTGGGGTCGACGGCGGACTCGGTGTAGAAGTCCCGGTCCTCGGCGGCCAGTACGGCGTGCTGGGCGGCCTTGGAGACCTGGGCGAGGGAGACGTTCTCGCGGTTGATCTCGCCGTCGCGGGCCAGCTGGGAGCCGTCGGCGTAGAGGTAGACGTTGCCCTGCTTGGTGGCGAGGGCGTTGGCGGGCGGGATGTTGACGAGCGAGTAGCCGACGAAGAACAGGCCGACGATCGCGAGCACGGCGACGACGAAGGTGCCGAGCACCATCCGCCAGGTCGGCAGGAGCCGTCGCCAGCCGGTGCGCTTGGGCCGCTTGGGCTTCTTGCCCTTGCCCTTCCCCTTGTCCGCGGGGCCGGCGTCGTCCGGGGCGGCGGCGAGTGCGGTGGTCTCGGCCTCGGGCGCGTGGGCGGTCCGCTGGGGTCCGGTGCCGGTACGGGAGTCGGCGGCGCCGGGACGTCCAGGGCCGCCGGGGGTGGCGGCGGAGCCCGCGGCCGCGGCGCCCGCGGCTCCGGCGGCCGCGGCTCCGGCGGCCGCCTTTCCAGTGGCTGCGGCGGCTGAGCCCGCGGCACCCGCGGCGCCTGCCGCCGCCGCGCCCGCCGCGCCCGCCGCTCGGGCGGAGCGGCCGGGGCCGCCCGGACGGGTGCCGGTGGTGTGGGTGGTGGGGCCGGTCGCCTCGGACCCGCTCGCGGGGTTCGCCTTGGCGGGGCCGCCCGGCTCGCCCTTGCGCGGGGCGCCGACGCGCCGGAGCACCTGGGTGGTCTCGGGCGGCTGCGCCCCCTGGCCGGGCTCGCCGGACTCCTTGGGCTCCCGGGGCGGGGTGATCCGGCGCAGCACCTGGGTGCTCTCGGCCGACTGCGGCTTCTCGGGCGCGCGGGCGCCGGGCACCTGCGGCTTCTCGGTTCCGCCGCGGCCGTCGGTGCCCTCCTGCGCGGAGGCCGAGGTCGCGCCGGTGTCCGTACGGGCGTCCCGGGCGGCCTGCCGGGCACGGGCCATGGAGGCCGTACGGTCCTGGGGCGCGGGCACGGAACGGCGAGCGCCGTTCTCCGCGCCGCCCTCGGCGCCCGGCTCACCGTCGGCCCCCTGCTCCTTCCGCGAGGCCCCGGCCGCACGGGCGTCCCGGTCCGCGGCGGCGCGCACGGCGTTTTCGGTGGTCGCGGGGTTGCCGGGGTTTCCGGCCGTCCGGGCGCTCCGGGCCTCCCCGGCGCTCCCGGCGTTCGCGGCATCCCCGGCGTCCCCGGCGCCGCGGTCGCTCCCGGCGCCCCGGGACTCCCGGTCGGCCCGGACGTCGGCGGCGCCGTCGGCCTTCCCCGGTCCGTCGACGCGCTCACCACGCCCGGCGCCCTCGGCGCGCCCGGCACGCTCGGCCCGCCCCTCGGGCCGGTCGCCGTCCGTGAACCGGTCGGTGCGTCCGGCCCCACCGGGGTTCTCGGGCCGTCGGGTGGCGGACCGCCCCTGCCCGGTCCGGTCCGTTCCCGCGGGCCGGTCGGCGCGCCGGGGCTCCTCGGTGTCCTTGCTCCGGCTGGCCCTCTCGGTGCCCTCCGGGGTGTCGGGGGTGGCCCCCGGGGTCCCTGGCCCCTCAGCCGGCAGCGGCTTCTTCGGTGCCACGCCTTCCTTCGGCTGCTGCGGCTGTGGCTCGTCGCTCATGTCGTGCACGGACTCCTGTTTCGCGTCGTACGTTCCCGTACGCCTCGTACGCCTTGCCCCCCGTTTTGAAGACTCTCGCACCTGGCGTTCCGTTCCCGGATTCCGGCACGCTTCCGCACGGAAATGCGTGGCCGGCCGCCGGGCCTTGGGACTAGGCTCCTGCGCTTCGGTGTCGAGCGGTCCGAGGAGGTCGACCGGCGTGGGCGCGGGACGGTTGTACGCCACTGTCGCGTTGGGGGGATTCAGACGGTACGCGACCTACAGGGCCGCCACTGCGGCAGGGGTGTTCACCAATACGGTCTTCGGGCTGATTCTCGTCTACACCTACCGGGCGCTGTGGGATCTGAAGCCCCATCTGGGCGGGTATGACCAGGCTCAGGCCATCACCTACGTATGGCTGGGACAGGCCTTCCTGTCGACCCTCGCGATCAGCGGCGGGGGTGTCGAGGACGAACTGATGGAACGCATCCGTACGGGGGACGTGGCGATCGATCTGTACCGGCCCGCCGATCTCCAGCTGTGGTGGCTGGCCGCCGACCTGGGCCGGGCCTTCTTCCAGCTGCTGGGGCGGGGCGTGGTGCCGTTCGTGTTCGGCGCGCTGGTCTTCCCCGCGTACCTGCCGGCGGACGCGGGCAGGTGGGCGGCGTTCCTGGTCGCCGTGGTGCTGGCGATGCTGGTCGGTTTCGGGCTGCGCTACCTGGTGGCGCTGAGCGCGTTCTGGCTGCTGGACGGCACCGGCATGACCCAGATGACCTGGCTGCTCGGCTACTTCTGCTCGGGCATGCTGCTGCCGCTGAACGTGTTCCCGGGCGCGCTCGGCACGGTCGTGCGGGCCCTGCCCTGGTCCTCGCTGCTCCAGGCGCCGGCGGACATCCTGCTCGGACACGGGGACCCGCTGCGCACCTACCTGTTCCAGGGCGCGTGGGCGGTGGTGCTGCTCGGTGCCGGGCGGCTGCTCCAGTCGGCGGCGACGCGACGGGTGGTGGTGCAGGGTGGCTGAACGCGGGCGGCTCGCGGAGGGGGTGCGGGCGTACCGGCTGATCGCCGGGATGTGGATCAGGTCGACGATGGCGTACCGGGCGTCGTTCGCCATGACGACGTTCGGGAGCTTCGCGGCGACGTTCTTCGACTTCGTCGCGATCATGCTGATGTTCTCGCGGGTGGACGCCTTGGGCGGCTGGTCGCTGCCCGAAGTGGCGTTCCTGTACGGCCTGTCGGCGGTCTCCTTCGGCCTGGCGGACCTGGTGATCGGGTCGATGGACCGGCTGGGCCGGCGGCTGCGGGACGGCACGCTGGACACGCTGCTGGTGCGGCCCGCGCCGGTGCTGGCGCAGGTGGCGGCGGACCGGTTCGCGCTGCGGCGCCTGGGCCGGGTGACGCAGGGTTCGCTGGTGCTGGGCTGGGCGCTGAGCCGGCTGGACGTGGACTGGACGGCGGGGAAGCTGCTGCTGATGCCGCTGACGCTGCTGAGCGGCTGCGCGATCTTCTGCGCGGTGTTCGTGGCGGGGGCGGCGTTCCAGTTCGTGGCACAGGACGCGTCGGAGGTGCAGAACGCGTTCACGTACGGCGGTACGACGCTGTTGCAGTATCCGCCGACGGTGTTCGGGAAGGAGCTGGTGCGCGGGGTGACGTTCGTGCTGCCGCTGGCCTTCGTGAACTGGCTGCCCGCGTGCTACGTGCTGGGGCGGCCGTATCCGCTGGAGCTGCCGGGGTGGGTGGTGGGGGCGCCCCCGCTGGTGGCGGTGGTCTGCTGCGCGCCGGCCGGTCTGGCCTGGCGGGCGGGTCTTCGTTCGTACCGGAGCACAGGGAGTTAGCCATGGACGGCTTCATCACGCTGGACGAGGTGGAGAAGGTCTTCTCGGTGCGCCGGAAGACCGGGTTCCTCAGGCGGGAGCGGCAGGAGGTGCGGGCGGTGGACTCGCTGTCGTTCACCGTGGCGCGCGGCGAGATGGTGGGCTACATCGGGCCGAACGGCGCCGGGAAGTCGACCACGATCAAGATGCTGACCGGCATCCTGACGCCGAGCGGCGGGCGGCTGCGGGTGGCGGGCATCGATCCCTCGCGGGAGCGGTCGCGCCTCGCGCACCGCATCGGGGTGGTGTTCGGGCAGCGCACCACGCTGTGGTGGGACCTGCCGCTGATCGACTCCTACCGGCTGACGCACCGCATGTACCGCATCCCAAACGCCCGTTACCGGGAGAACCTGGACCGCCTGGTCGAACTGCTGGAACTGCGCACCCTGTTGGACACCCCGGTGCGGCAGCTGTCCCTGGGGCAGCGGATGCGCGGGGACATCGCGGCGGCGCTGCTGCACGATCCGGAGGTGCTGTACCTGGACGAGCCGACGATCGGCCTGGACGTGGTGTCGAAGGCCAAGGTGCGGGGCTTTCTGCGGGAGTTGAACGCGGCGCAGGGCACGACGGTGCTGCTGACCACCCATGACCTCCAGGACATCGAGCAGTTGTGCTCCCGGGTGATGGTGATCGACCACGGGCGGCTGATGTACGACGGTCCGCTCACCGGGCTGCACGAGGCCGGGGAGAGCGAGCGGACGCTGGTGGTGGACCTGGAGCGGGAGCTGCCGCCGGTCGAGGTGCCGTCGGCGCGGGTGGTGCGCGTCGAGGGGCCCCGGCAGTGGCTGGCGTTCCCGGCGGGGCAGTCGGCGGCGCCGGTGGTCGCGCGGCTGGCGGCCGAGTACCCGCTGGTGGACCTGTCGGTGCGGGAACCGGATATCGAGGCCGTCATCGCCAAGATGTACGCGGAGAGGGCGGTCTCGTAGGCTGCTGTCATGACCGACGACGCACGTGCGGACCTGCGCGCCTCCGACGCGGACCGGGACCGGGTCGCCGAGGTGCTGCGCGACGCCCTCGCCGAAGGGCGCCTGGACATGGGCGAGTTCGAGGAGCGCCTGGAGGCGGCTTACCGGGCGCGCACGTACGGGGAGCTGGCCCCGCTCACCCGGGATCTGCCCGCGGGCGCCCCGGTCACGCCGGTCTCCTTCGTCAAGCGGCCCGAGCCGGACGGCGGTTGGGCGTCCCGGATCGTCGGCGGGGAGGGTTCCTCGGCCGGCGGGGTGGCGATCCTGTCGGGTTTCGAGCGCAAGGGCCGCTGGACCATGCCCAGGCGCTTCACCTGCTTCACGTTCATGGGCGGCGGCGAGATCGATCTGCGCGAGGCGGACTTCGCCGACCGCGAGGTGGAGATCAATGTCGTGGCGGTCATGGGCGGGGTCCAGGTGATCGTGCCGCCGGGGGTCGAGGTCGTGGTGCGCGGCATCGGTGTGATGGGTGCCTTCGAGCATCCCCGGGAGGACGGGCCGCCGGAGCCGGGCGCGCCGCGGGTGGTCATCGGCGGGTTCGCCTTCTGGGGCGGGGTCGGTGTGGCCCGCAAGGTGACGCGGGCCGAGCGGCAGCGGCTGAAGGAGCAGCGCCGGCAGGAGCGGCTGGAGCGCCGGGAGAGCCGGCGCGAGCTGCCCCGGGCGTCGCGGGAGGACTGGCACGAGGCGCACCGGGACCGCCACGAGGAGCTGCGGGAGCGGCGCGAGGAATGGCGCGAGGAGTGGCGGGAGCGGCGCGAGGAGCGGCGCCGGCACCGGTGAGGAGCCGGGGACCGGGCGGGGCTACCTGGTGCACACCTTGGTCAGCTCGCCCGCCGCGTCCGTGACCGGTCCGACGTCCGGGGTGCGGTCGCCGTTCTTCAGTGCCGTGCGGATGCGGCCGACGGCCCGGTCGAGGTCGTCGACGGCCTTGTTGACGTCGGTGCTGTCCGTCGTGTCGCCGATCCTGCGCAGGTTGGCCTCGATGGAGTCGAGCGCGGAGTCGGCCCGCCCGGGGTCGTGCGCGGCGTCCTCGACGGCCTGCTGGAGGTCGGTGACGCTGTCGGCGATGGTGTCGGCGGTCTGCAC
The DNA here is from genome assembly GCF_007896895.1 of Streptomyces misionensis. Classification (GTDB taxonomy): domain Bacteria; phylum Actinomycetota; class Actinomycetes; order Streptomycetales; family Streptomycetaceae; genus Streptomyces; species Streptomyces misionensis_A. The sequence goes on from NZ_VOGW01000121.1 coordinate 9,366, forward strand.
GCAGTCCAGGGCCTTGCGCGCGGTGCCGCAGCCGGTGAGGGCGGTGGTGAGCGCGGCGGTCGCCACGGCGGTGGCGACGGCGGCGAGACGGCCTCGGCGTCGGCTGGCGCCCATGGTGGTGTTCACCCTCCCCTGATGTCCCCTGCTGCGGTACGGGTGCGCGGCGGCGGGCCGGGCACCCGTACCGGTAGGACGCGGGGAGGACGCCGCGGGTTGCCCGTCACCGGGCGAGCGTGGCCTCCAGGGCGGCGCGCTGGTGGGCGGCCAGGCTGTCGCAGCCGGCGACCGCGAGGTCGAGCAGGGCGTTCAGCTCGTCGCGGGCGAAGGGCTCGGCCTCGGCGGTGCCCTGGACCTCGACGAAGCGGCCGTCGCCGGTGCAGACGACGTTCATGTCGGTCTCGGCGCGCACGTCCTCCTCGTAGCACAGGTCGAGGAGGGGGACGCCGCCGACGATGCCGACGGAGACGGCGCTGACGGTGCCGGTGAGCGGCTGCCGCCCGGCCTTGATCAGCTTCTTGCCCTGGGCCCAGGCGACGGCGTCGGCGAGGGCGACGTAGGCGCCGGTGATGGCGGCGGTGCGGGTGCCGCCGTCGGCCTGGAGGACGTCGCAGTCGAGGACGACGGTGTTCTCGCCGAGTGCCTTGTAGTCGACGACGGCGCGCAGCGAGCGGCCGATGAGGCGGGAGATCTCGTGGGTGCGGCCGCCGATGCGGCCCTTGACGGACTCGCGGTCGCCGCGGGTGTTGGTGGCGCGGGGCAGCATGGCGTACTCCGCGGTGACCCAGCCCTCGCCGCTGCCCTTGCGCCAGCGCGGGACGCCCTCGGTGACGGAGGCGGTGCAGAGGACCCTGGTGTCGCCGAAGGAGACGAGGACGGAGCCCTCGGCGTGCTTGCTCCATCCCCGTTCGATGGTGACCGGGCGGAGCTGTTCGGGAGTACGGCCGTCGATGCGAGACATGGCATGGAGCCTATCCGCAGATGCGGAAGGGGCTCCTCCCGCGTCGGGAAGAGCCCCTGTCCGTGCGTCCCCGGGGACGTCACATCATGTCTTCGATCTCCGCGGCGATCGGGTCGGCGTCGGTGCCGATGACGACCTGCACGGCACTGCCCATCTTGACGACGCCGTGGGCGCCGGCGGCCTTCAGGGCGGCGTCGTCGACCAGCGAGGGGTCGGAGACCTCGGTGCGCAGCCGGGTGATGCAGCCCTCGATCTCCTCGATGTTGTCGATCCCGCCGAGGCCGGCGACGATCTTCTCAGCCTTGGTGGCCATGTTCCTTCTCCCTGATCCGAACCGCTTTGTCGCAGTAACCCACAGTTGGCCCATCTTCGCGAGCGGTCATGCCGTCCGTGCCGAATGATGGCGATCACGACAGCGGAACCGTCCGCCAACTGGTCTACACCAGCGGAGGGACGGGCGCCAAACCGCGTCCGAGTCGAGTGGCCGGAGGACGCCCATGGGCGAGGGGAGCGCGACCGGCGGCGGGGTGGGGAGGGCGGGCTGTGAGGGGGCGGGGCGCACCATGGTGGGCGCGGGGGGGCGGGGGGGCGGCGTGAGCCGGTGGCCCTCGAAGAGCGCCTGCAACCGGTTGGCCGGGCTGTCGGTCACGCTCATCATGTACTCCCCCTCGGTTGT
>NZ_VOGW01000121.1:11279-33397 GCF_007896895.1 Streptomyces misionensis
CTGCCGGCGGCGGGCCTGCTGATCGGCCTCGGGCAGCCGGGCGTGGTGGGCGAGGGCGGCCTGGGCTGGACCGCGGTCGCCAAGGTGATGCGGGGCGCGGGCGGGGCGCTGCTCGACGGTTCGCTGGGGCTGCCGCTGCTGTTCTGCGTGGGCGTGGCGATCGGCATGGCGCGCAAGGCGGACGGCTCGACGGCGCTCGCGGCGGTGGCTGGCTTCCTCGTCTACTACGGGGTGCTGCACCAGTTCCCGCAGGACTGCCCGGCCGGTTCGCGGGCGCTGACCGGCATCGGCTGCCGGGCGGGGGACGGGACGGTGACGGCGTTCACCTTCCAGAACCCGGGGGTCTTCGGCGGGATCGTGCTGGGGCTGCTGGCCGCGTTCCTGTGGGCGCGCTTCCACCGTACGAAGCTGGTGGACTGGCTGGGTTTCTTCAACGGCCGCCGGCTGGTGCCGATCCTCATGGCCTTCGCGGCCATCCTGTTCGCGGCGCTGTGCCTGTGGGTGTGGCCGCCGGTCGGGGCCGGCCTGGAGGCGTTCAGCCGCCTGCTGCACGCGGCCGGGGCGTGGGGCGCCGGGCTGTTCGGCGTCACCAACCGGGCGTTGCTGGTGGTGGGCCTGCACCAGTTCCTGAACGTGCCCCTGTGGTTCCAGTTCGGCAGCTACACCGCGCCGGACGGGACGGTGGTGCACGGCGACATCAGCATGTTCCTGGCGGGCGACCCGCACGCGGGCCAGTTCACCTCGGGCTTCTTCCCGATCATGATGTTCGCGCTGCCGGCCGCCGCGCTGGCGATCACGCACTGCGCCAGGCCGCACCGCCGCAAGGAGGTCGGCGGGCTGATGCTGTCGGTGGCGCTGACCTCGTTCGTCACGGGCATCACCGAGCCGATCGAGTACTCGTTCATGTTCGTCGCGCCCGCCCTGTACGCGGTCCACGCGGTGCTCACCGGGGTCTCCATGGCGGTGACCTGGGCGCTCGGGGTGCACGACGGGTTCAGTTTCTCGGCGGGTCTGATCGACTACGTCATCAACTGGCACCTGGCGACCAGGCCCTGGCTGATCATCCCGATCGGCCTGGGTTTCGCGCTCGTCTACTACGCCGTCTTCCGGTTCGCGATCACGGCGTTCGACCTGAAGACCCCGGGCCGGGAGCCGGAGGCCGAGACCGAGGACGTGACCGAGGTCTGACGGCTTGGCTCCGGCACCGCGCGGGGCGGTTCGGTGGCGGAACTCACGGTTCCTTACGGCACCTTCATCATGCTACAAAAGGTCTACACCAGTGAGTGGTGTAGACCACCACCCGATGGAGGACGTATGAGCACCGCCACCGCAACGGCGGCCCCCGCGAAGAAGCGGGGAACGGGCCTGTTCCAGGGCCTGCAGAAGGTCGGCCGGAGTCTTCAGCTCCCGATCGCCGTACTGCCGGCCGCGGGCATCATGGTCCGCCTCGGCCAGGATGACATCTTCGGCAAGGACGGCCTTGGCTGGGACAAGGTCGCGACGGTGTTCAACGCGGCCGGCGGTGCCCTGACCGGATCCCTCCCCCTGCTGTTCTGCATAGGCGTGGCCATCGGCTTCGCCAAGAAGTCGGACGGCTCCACCGCCCTGGCCGCGGTCGTCGGCTTCCTCGTCTACAGCAAGGTCCTCCAGGCCTTCCCGCTGGTCGACCAGCACATCGACCACGGCAAGATCGTGGCCGCGACCTACAACGACCCCGGTGTCCTCGGCGGCATCATCATGGGTCTGCTGTCGGCCGTGATGTGGCAGCGCTTCCACCGCACCAAGCTGGTGGACTGGCTCGGCTTCTTCAACGGCCGCCGCCTGGTGCCGATCCTGATGGCCTTCGTCGGCACGCTCGTCGGCGTCTTCTTCCTGCTGGTCTGGGAGCCCATCGGCAAGGGCATCACGCACTTCGGCGAGTGGATGACGGGCCTCGGGGCCGGCGGCGCCGCCCTGTTCGGCCTGGTCAACCGCGGCCTGATCCCGATCGGCATGCACCAGTTCGTCAACACCGTGGCCTGGTTCCAGCTCGGCGACTTCAAGAAGGCCTCCGGCGAGGTCGTGCACGGCGACATCACCCGGTTCCTGGCCGGCGACCCGTCCGCCGGACTCTTCCAGACCGGCTTCTTCCCGATCATGATGTTCGGTCTGCCGGCCGCCGCCCTCGCCATCGCGCACTGCGCCCGCCCCGAGCGCCGCAAGGTCGTCCTCGGCATGATGGTCTCGCTCGCGCTGACGTCCTTCGTCACCGGTGTCACCGAGCCGATCGAGTTCTCGTTCATGTTCATCGCCCCGCTGCTGTACGTGGTGCACGCGGTGCTCACCGCCGCGTCCATGGCGGTGACCTGGGGCCTGGGCGTGCACGACGGCTTCAACTTCTCGGCCGGCTTCATCGACTACGCGCTCAACTGGCATCTGGCGACCAAGCCCTGGCTGATCATCCCGATCGGCCTGGTCTTCGCGGTGATCTACTACGTGGTCTTCCGCTTCGCCATCCTCAAGTTCGACCTCAAGACCCCGGGCCGCGAACCCGAGGAGGAGGTCGAGGACCTCACCAAGGCGTGAGGCCGCCCGCCCCGGCATGACGAAGGCCCCGGAACCCTCGACGGGTTCCGGGGCCTTCGCGCGCGTCGCCGCGTCAGATCTCGTAGACCGCGCCCGGCGCCGCCAGTTCGACCGGCCCCGCGTACGCCTCGCGCGCGTCGCGGAGGTTGGCCTCGGGGTCGGTCCACGGGGCGATGTGGGTCAGGACCACCCGGCGCACGGCGGCACGGGTGGCCGTCTCGCCCGCCTCGCGGCCGTTGAGATGGAGATCGGGGATGTTCTCCTTGCCGTACGTGAACGCGGCCTCGCACAGGAACAGGTCGGCGTCCCGCGCCAGTTCGTCCAGCACGGGGGTGACGCCGGTGTCCCCGGAGTAGACGAGGGTCCGGCCGCCGTGCTCCAGCCGGACCGCGTACGCCTCCACGGGGTGGCGGACCAGGTCGGTGTGCACCGTGAAGGGGCCGATCTCGAACGTGGACGGCTTGACGGTGCGGAAGTCGAACACCTCGCTCATCGAGGAGGCGGAGGGGGTGTCGGCGTAGGCCGTGGTCAGCCGGTGCTCGGTGCCCTCGGGGCCGTAGACCGGGACGGGCGCGCACCGGCCGCCGTCGTGCCGGTAGTAGCGCGCGACGAAGTACCCGAGCATGTCGATGCAGTGGTCGGGGTGCAGATGGCTGAGGAAGATCGCGTCGAGGTCGTAGAGACCGCAGTGGCGCTGCAACTCGCCCAGGGCGCCGTTGCCCATGTCGAGAAGCAGCCGGAAGCCGTCGGCCTCGACGAGGTAGCTCGAACAGGCCGATTCCGCGGACGGGAACGACCCCGAGCAGCCGACGACGGTGAGCTTCATGAAGCAGAAACCTCCGTTGGCGGGAGAACCGGTGGGCTGGCCGGGGCTCCCCGGACAAGGACAGGACGAGGAACCCCGGAAAAGGGCTGACGGGGGTCGTGCGGGTCTGTCGAGCCTACGGCGCGAGGGCGCGGGCCGCTCCTCTGCCAGGGGCCGTTGTGGGCGAACTCACCTGCGCTGTCACCGGTTCGGCTGGACCCGGGGGCGCATGGGAACGGCAGGAGGGCGCGCGCCGGGCGGCACGCGCCGGTAACGTCGTCGTATGGACACGTCCTGGTGGCTGGCGCTCGCCGCGGTGGTGCTGCTCGCCCTGGTGGCCTCGCTCATCGACGGCTGGGGGCGCGGACGCCGGCCCCGCGGACGCCGGCTGCGGCCGCCGGCCCGGCCGGGCGCGCGGGCGGCGGGGGCGCACGGCACCCGCCCGTCGCCGGGTGACATCTGGTGGGCGAACGTGCCCTTCGAGGACCGCGCGGAATCCCCTGGGGCCGCGCGCGGCGCGTCGGACGGGGTGGCGACGGGCGACGGGCGGGGCAAGGACCGGCCCTGTCTGGTGCTGGCCGTGCGCGGGAACCGGGCCACCGTCGCCAGGATCACCAGCAAGTTCCACGACGACCGGGCCGGGGTGATCCCGCTGCCGCCCGGCGCGGTCGGCGACGCCCGGGGCCGCCCCAGCTTCCTGCACACCGACGAGCTGCGCGAGGTGCCGGTGGGCGACTTCCGGCGCCGGGTGGGGGTGGTCGACCCGGTCCTGTGGGACCAGGTGCGCCACCTCGCACGCTAGATCGTCAGCTCTTCACGGTCACGGTGACCGTCCAGTCCTGGATGCCCTTGCAGGCCATCTGGCCGGGTGCGGTGGGCTGGGCGCACATGGGGCGGGAGGAGGCCAGCTTCCCGGTGCCGGGGGCGGCCGCTCGGTAGGCGGCCTCGGCGTCGCCCGGCCGGATGACGAAGCCCGAGTTGACGGCGGTGAGGGCGCCGCCGGTGACGGTGACCGGCTTCCAGGGCCGGTCCTTGGTGCCGGTGAGGCCGAGCCGCACCTCCCCGCCCTTGGCCACACAGACGGTGCGTCCGTTGTCGGCGGCGGTCAGCCGCACCTGGTTCCGGCACACGGGGGCCTGGTTCCCGGGGGCCGGGGAGACCTTCCGGCTCGCGGTGGAGCTGGTGTGGGTGCCACAGCCCGCCAGCAGCAGGGCGGTGGCCGCGAGGGCGAGAGGTGTCGTACGGCGCATGGGGGGACCGCCTTTCCGCGGGGCCGCCGGTCGGCCCGCCTGGTGCCGGTGAGACGTACGGCGGCCGGTGACGGATCCCGCCGGAGGGCAAAGGACCGGCCAACGAACGGATCCCGCACGCGGAGGGTGTCCGCGTGCGGGATCGCAGGGTGGTTCAGGCGGTGCGGGTGATCAGCTGGTCGTCAGGGCGGTGTCGTCCACGACGAAGCTGGTCTGGAGCGAGGAGTCCTCCACGCCGTTGAACTTCAGGGTGACCGTCTGGCCCGCCAGCGAGGACAGGTCGAAGGTCTTCTGCGCGTAGCCCGTGTTGGCGTTCAGGTTCGAGTACGTCGCCAGGGTGGTCGAACCGGCGGTGACCGTCAGCTTGTCGTAGGCGGTGCTGCCGGTCTCCGCGGTGTCGACGTGCAGGTAGAAGGTCAGGGTCGCCTTGCAGCCCGCGGGGATGGTCACCGACTGGGACACGGTGTCGGTGTGCGAGGTGCCGTACCCGTCCATCCAGGCCTTGTAGGAGCCGCTGTGCGCCGGCTCACCGGTGTCGGTGGTGATCACGCCGCTGCTCGCGGTCCAGCCGGTGTTGCCCGACTCGAAGCCCGGGTTGGCCAGCAGCTGCGACGAGGTGCAGCCGCCACCGCCGCCGGTGCCCACGGTCCAGGTGAAGGAGGTGGAGCCGGTCGCGCCGGTGGAGTCCTTGGCGGTGACGGTGACCTGGTAGGTGCCCGCGGTGGTCGCGGTGCCGGAGATCACGCCGGTGGAGCTGTTGATCGACAGGCCGGTCGGCAGGCCGGAGGCGCTGTAGGTCAGGGCCGCGCCCGCGCTGTCGGAGGCCTTGATCTGGAGGCTGACCGAGCTGCCGGTGGTGGTGGACTGGCTGCCCGGGTTGGTCACGGAGACCGTGTTGCCGCCGGTGCCGCCGCCCGAGGTGAAGGCCGCGGTGCCGTTCGGGGTGCCCCAGCCGGTCGGGCCGTCGTAGCCGGTGGTCGCCTTGCAGAAGTACGACGTGGTGCAGGAGCCGTTGGAGCCGCTGGTGACGTCGTTCAGGTTGCCGGTGTGGCTGTAGGGGTACTGCGCCGGGTAGTCGGCGGAGCCCGGGGTGCCCGCGAGGGCGTAGACGCCGGCGACGATCGGCGAGGAGGCGCTGGTGCCGCCGTAGACCGCCCAGCCGCTGCCGCCGTAGGTGTCGTAGACCGCGACACCGGTGGCCGGGTCGGCGACCGCGGAGACGTCGGCCTCCATGCGCTTGCCGCAGCCGGTGTCCGTCTGCCAGCTCGGCTTCGGGTCGTACGCCGAGCAGCCGGAGCCGGTGCCCTCGGTGGAGCTGGTGTTCCACACCGACTCGCTCCAGCCACGGGAGTTGGAGGAGGTGGTGAGGGCGGTGCCGCCGACGGCGGTCACGTACTGCGAGGTCGCCGGGTACTCGGCGCCGTAGCCGGAGTCACCCGCGGAGACGGTGATCGCGACGCCCGGGTGCTGGAAGTACTGGGAGTCCTCGGTCGTCTGGGAGGACGCCTCGGAGCCGCCCCAGCTGTTGGAGACGAACTTGGCGCCCAGCGCGACGGCCTCGTTCTCGGCGATGCCGAGATCGGTGTCGTTCGCGGAGTTGGCCTCGACGAGGATGATGTTGCAGTTCGGGCAGACCGCGCTGACCATGTCGATGTCGAGTGCCTCTTCACCGGCCCAGCCGCTGTCGTTGGTCGGCAGCGAGGTGGTGGAGCCGGTCTGGCTGACCTGCTTGAAGCAGCCGTTGGCCTTGGTGCAGGCGGACAGGCCGTACTGGGAGCGGTACGTGGCCAGGTCCGACTCGGCGTTGGGGTCGTTGTAGGCGTCGACCACCGCGACCGTCAGGCCCGAACCGCCCGTGGTGGGCAGGTTGTAGGCGCTGTGCAGGTTGGCCGGGGAGAGCCCGGAGGGCGCCGCGGCGGCGAGCGAGGAGGCCAGCTTCTGCTTGATGTCGGTGCGGCGCTGCGCGAAGCAGGACACCTGGCCGGGCGCGGCGTGGGCGGCGCACAGATGGGTGGTGGGGACCTTCTGGCCGGCCTTGCCGGTCGAGTGGAAGGTCTGCCGCTCGGGGGCGGTCAGCGCCTGGTTGTTCTGGGCGACCTTGGAGGTGTGCGGGTGGGCCGCGGCGGGCTGGGCACCGGCCGTCGGCGCGGCGGCGAATCCGGCGACGGTCAGGGACAGAGCGGGGAAGGCGACGGCCAGAAGTCTTCGCATGCTTCGGGTGCGCCCGCTCGGGCGTGACTCACGCATGGGGTACTGCCTCCATCGGGAAGTGGGGTTTCTCGCACTGGTTGGCAGGCCCGTGACGCGCGTAGCGGCGACCACGCAGTCATGAGCATGACATCGCAGACACTCGTCCTGTCGAGTGAACGTGACATGACAGGGTGCGGGAGGAACCTAGCCCCGCACGCGCTTCACCCGGCAGGGCCCGAAGGAATTCTTTGCTTCTCCATAGGAACGGCTTAGCCCCCTCGTGAGAGGGGGCTGGGCTGTGCTTGAGGCGGAAAGTGGCCCGGAATTCAGGGATCAGGCCGTGCCAGGGCCCGCGAGCCCGGCATGATCCAGACGAAAGGCCTCTTAAGTGATCGTTTCAGAATGAGGTTCGCAGACGGCGGAGGCAGATGGGGCCGCAGGCCGGCTCGGCGTCAGGGCTTACGAGCCTGCTGCCTCTTATCCCGGCGCTTCGCCGGGCTCACGATCCAGGTGTTCCGAACGTCCCCGCAGCACGCGCCGCATCTGCCCGTGGCGCGGCTGGTCGGTTCCGATCGCGCATCCGAAGGCTGATCAGCGCGGTGACGGCGAAGACGGCGGCCTCGTAGATCATGGCGTGTCGAAACGCGGCGCCCGGGTCGGCGGCGGGTGCGTAGTAGACGAGCCCCGCCGCAGCCACCCCGATCGATCCGCCCAATTGCTGAGCCGTGGGCAACAGCCCGGACACAGAACCGGCCGCGGAGCCGTCCACCCTCGCCAGCACCAGAGCGAACACCGAGGCGGTGAACGAGCCGAACGCGGCGCCGCCGAGAGCCAGGACCGGCAATGCCGCCCAGCGTCCGGCCGCTGTGCTCATGAGCGGCGCGAGAGCCAGGGCCGTCCCCGCCAGTACCAGCGCCGAGACCGTGAGCACTGCGGACCCGTGTCGGCGGGCCAGCGCGGGTGCGCCACGGCTGCCCAACACGGCCGCGGCCGCGAAGGGAGCCGACGTCAGCGCGGCCGTGAGGGCGGGATACCCGATGGCCGACTGCAGATGCAGGAACAGCAGATACGTGAAGGACGGCACCCCGGAGTTGAACACGAACACCAGCAGCACCCCCGCACGCGCCCTCCGGTCGCGGAACAGCGACGGATGCACCAGGGGATCCAGCCGGTGCGGGAGAGTCAGTGCGAAGCAGCCGAGAACGGCCACGGACACGGCCAGAGTGGCCCATGTCCACCAGGGCCAGCCGACTTCCCCTCCCAGCGCGAGCGGCAGCACCAGCGCGCCGAAGCCGACGGTGGTCAGCAACACGCCCACTCCGTCCACGCGCAGTCCGGCCGCGTCGCGCGTGCGAGGCAGTACGGTCGCGCCCGCGAGCGAGACGAGTGCCACCGGCACCGTGACCAGGAACACCGAGCGCCAGCCGAGACCGAAGAGGTCGGCGCCGACGAGAAGTCCGCCAATCAGCGGCCCGGCCAGCGACGCCATTCCCATCGTGGCACCGAACAGGCCGAGAGCCCGTGGGCGCCCGGCAGCGGGGACGGCGACCTGGATGATCGACAGAACCTGCGGGGCGACCAAGCCGCTGCCCGCGCCCTGGACCAGCCGGGCCGCGATGAGGAATGTGGCATCGGGAGCACACGCGGCAGCTACAGAACCGGCCATGAAGACGACGGTGCCCAGCACGAACAGCCGGTGGTAGCCGTACCGGTCACCGAGGCGCGCAGCCGTGATGAGCAAGCAGGCATAGGTAAGGGTGTACCCGGCCAGGATCAACTGCACGGCACCTGCGCCGGCACCCAGGTCGGTCCGGATCGCCGGGGCGGCGATCTGCGCGACGGTGACGTTGAGCAACTGCACGAATGTCGCGCTCAGCACGACCGGCAGCACGAGCCGCCCGCCGCCACCGGCTGCGAGCCGTCCCCCGCTCAGGGACGGGGAACCCTTCACGGGCCGATGCCGGCTCACGAGGCGAGGGCCGCGGCGAGTTCGCTCGGCCGGGCGGCGAACGGGCTGTGGCTGCCGGGCAGGGTATGCACGGTGAACGGGTTACCGGGGAAGGCCAGGTCGGCTTCCGCGATCATCAGGTCCTGCGCGGCCGGTGCCAGCGCCCGGTCCTCGGCGCAGCGCAGGAAAGTCCGAGGAATTCGTCCCCACCGTGCCGCGGTCAGGGTGACCGGAGCCGTCGGGATCGCCAGGGGCAGGTCAGGGCTCAGCGCGGACCGCCACCGGTCAAAGCGGTCCAGAGGGGTGTCGTGGTAGTGGGTTTCCCGCAGTTCTTCGAGGTAGGCGGGATCCGGCGAGAGCGGATTGATCCGCACGGCGCCCAGGGCCTCGGGGTCGCCGAGGTTCAGGTTCTGGCCCAGTGCGGTGGCGTTCTCGGGTGAGCCCAGGTAGTCGAAGAACCGCGGCCGCCCGCCCGGGACGAACGCGGACAGGTAGACGATCCGGTCCACCAGCTCGGGCGCCCGCTCCGCGGCCAGGGACGCGGGACCGCCGCCCGCGCTGTGCGCGACGAGCACGACAGTGCGGTGGTGACGCACCAGGCGCAGGACGCTCAGTACTGTCTCGGCGCAGTCGTCCATCGTCAGGGAGGCGAGCTGCGACTTCTCGGTCAGCAGGCCCGGCTGGCCGGGCAGCAGGTATCCGGTGGGCAGGGGTACGTCGAAGCCGTGCCCCGGCATGTCGACGGCCACGCTCGCAGCGCCCAGTCCGGCCAGCGCGCGCTGCGTCGCCGCCCACTGTGCGGAGCTGTGCCAGGCACCGTGCACGAAAACGAAGACCGTGCGGGTCAGAGATACGTTCTTCATGGCTCCATTCCAGACAGAAACCACAGCGCCATCCACGCATAGATCTGATAAGTGGCCCGGCAATACTTTTGAGGTATTGCCAGCAGGCGATGGGATCAACGGGATGGAGGGCGGGTCATGGAAGCGCGACACCTGCGGTACGCGGTTGCTCTCGCCGAGCACGAACACTTCGGCCGGGCGGCCGGTGAGCTGGGCATCGCGCAGCCGCCGCTGTCCAAGCAGATCGCCGACCTGGAGCGCGAGGTCGGGGTCCGGCTGTTCGACCGCACACGTCAGGGGGTGTTCCCGACCGCCGCCGGCGAGGCGTTCCTCGCGCGGGCGCGCCGGGCGCTCGACGAAATCGCGGCGGCCACGGTCGACGCGGGCCGGGCCGCGCGCGGCGAGACGGGACGTCTGCGCCTCGGCTTCGTCGCCTCGGCACTGCTCGACCCGCTGCCGGGCGTCCTGAGCCGGTTCGGTCGTGAACGGCCCGACGTGAGACTGGAACTGCACGAGATGGCGACCAGCCGCAGCAGCCCAGCTCTCGTCGCCGGGGAGCTGGACGTGGCCCTCACCCTCGGTCCACCACGGGGTGCCGGAGCCGAGCATCTCGTGTCCGTCCCAATCGGACGTGACCACGTGATCGCTGTGGTGAGTACGGTGCACCCGTACGCGGGTCAACAGTCGATAAGTGCCGACCAGTTGCGGCGACAGCCGCTGATCGTGTCGGCCGGCGAGGACGAGCCCGCGGTAGTCGCCGGACTACGAACCCTGCTGGGCACGGACTCCTCGGCTCTCGGTGGCGCGACCGTCGCGAGGGACGTGCACACGATCATCGGCCTCGCCGCCTCCGGCGTGGGCGTCGGCCTGGGGCCGTCCCGCATGAGGGCGGTCCCGCGTCCGGGAGTGCGGTTCTGTGAAGTGACCCCGCGCACACCCCTGCCCGATCTCATCCTGTCCTTCGCGGCCCGCGATCACTCCGCGGTGCTGCGCGCCTTCCTCGACACCATCCGGAAGAACTGCCCCGACGTCGGCGCCGCACTCAACGACCGGCTCCGGCCCCACACTTGATTCGGGCCGGTCATCCCTTCGCACGCGCGTGTCCGGCCTTCCGGCACGGGTCGGCCTCGGCGTGAGGCGCACGGCGTAAACGAGCGAGTCTCAGAACGTTGCGTCGGCCCGCATGCCCGGCACCGTCACCGCTCGCCGCAGTCACCGAAGAGGCTGAGCGCAGACCTGACGGGGCATCCAGGCGTCGGGGCTTGCGCCGGGGGCGTCCGCGCAGTCCCCGGATCGGCGTGACCGCGTCCAGCATTTACAGGAGTTGGGTGCTGTCGCGGTTGCCGCCGGTGAGCGTAAAGGCGAGCGGTGTTCCGTGGCGGTCGACGGCGTAGCTCGGCCAGCATGCGACACCGGTCCGCAGCACGCGGCCCTTTACTGATCATGTCGGAATGAAGTGCGAGCCGTCCACGGCGCAGTCGTCCAGGTCCAGCAGGCCGACGCGGCGCAGCTCGGTCAGCAGGGCGGCGCGCAGGCGTGGCCAGACGCCGGCCTCAGTCCAGTCGTCCCGCAACCGGCGCCAAGCCGTCACCCCAGAGCAGCCCACAGTTCCCGCGGGGACGTCACGCCAAGCGACACCGGTCCGCAGCACGTACAAGACGCCCGCGAGTGCAGTGCGGTCGGGAACACGCAACCGCCCCGGATGGCGTAGGCGCCGCTCGGGAGCGGGCGGCAACAACGGCGCCACCCGCTCCCACAAGTCATCAGGAACAAGATCAGCAGGCACCCCGGACACCCTGCCGATCACGGTCGCCAAGCGCAAGACCACAGCTCAACTCATTCTGAAACGATCAGTTAGGCCCAGAGCTGGCCGTGCAGCGTCTCGATGGCCGCTTCCGTGGTGGCCGCCGTGTAGACGCCGGTGGAGAGGTACTTCCAGCCGCCGTCCGCCACGATGAAGACGATGTCGGCGCTCTCGCCCGCCTTGACGGCCTTCCTGCCGACGCCGATCGCCGCGTGCAGCGCGGCGCCGGTGGAGACGCCGGCGAAGATGCCCTCCTGCTGGAGGAGCTCACGGGTGCGGGTGACCGCGTCGGCGGAGCCCACCGAGAAGCGGGTGGTGAGGACCGAAGCGTCGTACAGCTCGGGGACGAAGCCCTCGTCCAGGTTGCGCAGGCCGTAGACCAGGTCGTCGTAGCGCGGCTCGGCGGCCACGATCTTCACGTCCGGCTTGTGCTCGCGCAGGTAGCGGCCCACGCCCATCAGGGTGCCGGTGGTGCCGAGGCCCGCGACGAAGTGGGTGACGGAGGGCAGGTCCGCCAGGATCTCCGGGCCGGTGGTGGCGTAGTGGGCGCCCGCGTTGTCCGGGTTGCCGTACTGGTAGAGCATCACCCAGTCGGGGTGCTCGGCGGAGAGTTCCTTGGCCACCCGCACGGCGGTGTTGGAGCCGCCCGCGGCCGGCGAGGAGATGATCTCCGCGCCCCACATGCCGAGCAGGTCCCGGCGCTCCTGGGAGGTGTTCTCCGGCATCACGCACACCATGCGGTAGCCCTTGAGCTTGGCCGCCATGGCCAGCGAGATGCCGGTGTTGCCGGAGGTGGGCTCCAGGATGGTGCAGCCGGGGGTGAGCCGTCCGTCCTTCTCCGCCTGCTCGATCATGTGCAGCGCGGGGCGGTCCTTGACCGAGCCGGTGGGGTTGCGGTCCTCCAGCTTCGCCCAGATGCGGACCTCGGGGGACGGCGACAGCCGCGGCAGGCGCACCAGGGGGGTGTTGCCCACCGCGGCCAGCGGGGAGTCGTAACGCATCGCTCTCGGGGGCCGATCAGCGCATGCCGCCGGCGACGGCCGGCAGGATCGTGACGTTGTCGCCGTCGGACAGCTTGGTGTTGATGCCGTCCAGGAAGCGGACGTCCTCGTCGTTCAGGTAGACGTTGACGAACCGGCGCAGCTGGTCGCCGTCCACGATGCGGGCCTGGATGCCCGCGTGCCGGCTCTCCAGGTCGGCGAAGAGCTCGGCGAGGGTCTTCCCGTCGCCCTCCACCGCCTTCTGACCGTCGGTGTAGGTGCGGAGGATGGTCGGGATGCGGACCTCGATGGCCATGGTTGCGGGCTCCTGTCGGAAGTGTTCGTCGGGGCTGCGGGCTCGGTACGTCAGCAGAAGGCGCGCACCACAGTCAGAACCATGGGCTCATCGTATCGATTCCCGGTCGGCGCTCGGGAATGTGATCCCATCTGCCGGACGAATACCGGTCGCATCGTGAGATCAGTAGGCCGCTACGACCCTGACCTCCTCCTCGGCGACCTCGCCGTCCACGATGCGGAAGGAGCGGAACTGGAACTCGCCCAGGCCGTCGGTGTCGGCGGTGGAGACCAGGACGTAGTGGGCGCCGGGCTCGTTGGCGTAGGAGATGTCGGTGCGCGAGGGGTGGGCCTCGGTGGCGGTGTGCGAGTGGTAGATGACCACCGGCTCCTCGTCCCGGTCGTCCAGCTCGCGGTAGAGCTTGAGCAAATCGCCCGAGTCGAACTCGTAGAAGGTGGGCGACATGGCCGCGTTCAGCATGGGGATGAAGCGCTCGGGGCGGTCCGAGCCGGCCGGACCGGCGACGACGCCGCACGCCTCGTCGGGGTGGTCCTTGCGGGCGTGGGCGACGATCTGGTCGTACAGCGCCTGGGTGATGGTCAGCATGCCCGCCAGGATAAGCACGCGGGCCCCCTCGTACCGATGGGTGGTACGAGGGGGCCCGCATGCTGGACGTCCTGAGCGGCGGACCGCCGGGGGCGCCACGAGTGCTCCCGGCGGCCGGACGTCCCGGCAAGGGGTCCCGGCGGTGGCGTCAGCGCTTGGCGAAGGCCGAGGCCTCGGGGTTGCGGCGCTTGAGCACCGCGTAGGAGACGCCGAGGATCAGACCCCACAGCGGCGCGCAGTACAGCGAGACCCGGGCGTCTTTGTCGATGCCCATCAGCACGATCACCATGCCGATGAACAGCAGCGCGAAGACGCTGGCGTACGGGGCGCCGGGGGCCCGGAACTCCGAGCGGGGCAGGACGCCGCGGTCCGACAGCCGCCGGTAGCGGATGTGGCAGATCAGGATGACGATCCACGCCCACATGCCGGAGATGGTCGCGAAGGAGACCACGTAGTCGAACGCCTTGCCCGGCCACTGGTAGTTGATCCAGACGCCCACGAGCATCAGCGCGGCGGAGAACGTGGTGCCGACCAGCGGGGTACCGCTCGGTGTCAGCTTGGTGAAGAACTTCGGGCCCTGGCTGTTGAGCGCGAGGTCGCGCAGCATCCGGCCGGTGGAGTACATGCCGGAGTTGCAGGAGGAGAGCGCGGCCGTGAGGACCACGAAGTTGACGATGCCGGCGCCGACGGACAGGCCCATCTTCTGGAAGGCGGCGACGAAGGGGCTCACCCCGGCGTGGAACTCGGTCCACGGCACCACCGAGAGGATCATGATCAGCGCGCCGACGTAGAAGACGGCGATCCGCCACGGCACGGTGTTGATCGCCTTCGGCAGCACCGTGCGGGGGTTCTTGGACTCGCCCGCGGTCACGCCGACCAGCTCGACGGCGAGGAAGGCGAACATGACCATCTGGAGGGTCATCAGGGTGCCGCCGACGCCGTGCGGGAAGAAGCCGCCCTCGTTCCACAGGTGGCTCACCGAGGCGGTCTTGCCGGCGTCGGAGAAGCCGATCGTCAGGATGCCCGCGCAGATCAGGATCATGCCGATGATGGCGGTGACCTTGACCATGGAGAACCAGAACTCCAGCTCGCCGAAGAGCTTCACGGAGATCAGGTTGGCGGCGTAGAGCACGATGGTGAAGATCAGGGCCGAGGCCCACTGCGGTATGGAGAACCAGTACGTCATGTACGCGGCCGCGGCGGTGACCTCGGTGATGCCCGTGACCACCCAGAACAGCCAGTACGTCCAACCGGTGACGAAGCCCGCGAACGGGCCGATGAACTCGCGCGCGTACTCCGAGAAGGAGCCGGAGACCGGGCGGTACATCAGCAGCTCGCCGAGCGCCCGCATGATCAGGAAGATGACGAGGCCCGCGATGGCGTAGGCCAGGATCAGACTCGGTCCGGCCTTGGAGATGCCCTTGCCCGCGCCGAGGAACAGACCGGTGCCGATGGCACCGCCGATGGCGATCATCTGGATCTGCCGGGCCCCGAGCCCGCGCTGATACCCCTCGCCCTCGCCGCCTTCCGCCCGCACGGCCTCCTGGCCGTCGGGATGCTGGTCGACCTGCGCTGAGGTCATTTTCGGTGCGCCTTTCTCCATTCCGACCCGGGCCTTTCGTCGGCCTCGGACCGGATCTCGATCCCCCCGGATTGATGGAGTTGTTGCCTGGCCGACGGTCGTCGGCTCGGTGGCGCACCCGGCCGAACATGGGTGGTGTTCGCCGGGCGGTCGTGAAGATTTATCACGACCGCAACACTGATCACCCTGATCGATTGTGGCGCATGACACAGGTAAAAGCAGACAAAGAGCGACCGAACGTGGCAAACCCGGCCGCAACGGTGACGGGATCGTTATCCGGATTTGAGCGTCCGCTGAGCGAACCGCCGATCGGGCGAGATCAGGGCATAAGGGTCGAGACCAGGGTCTCCTGGAGGCCGCCCAGCCACAGATAGGCCATCACCATCGGCTTGCGCGGGTCCTCGTCCGGCAGCCGGTACAGCAGTTCGGTGTCGTCCTCGTCGGTGATCTCCAGCCGGGCGCCGATCGCCAGGCGCAGATCGTTGAGGGAGTTGAGCCAGCGCCGGGACTCCTCCGGAGTCAGCTTCAGCACCGCGCCGCCCTCGTCCACCGGGGCCAGCGCGTCTAGGCTGCGGATCACCGCGAGCGCGTTCTCCCGCTTGCCGGCCCGCAGGTCGTTCTCGGTGTAGCGGCGGAACTCGGCGGAGTGCGCCCGGCGCTCCTCGGCCTGCGCGGGCGAGTCCGGGGCCTTCTCGGGGTCGCTGTAGGCGTCCGGGAAGAGCCGGCGCAGCACCGGGTCGGCCGGCGGCTCGCTCGGCCCCTCGGCGAACAGCTCCGCGAGCGGGTCGGCGGGGGCGTCCCCGCCGGGGCCCGGGCCGATCAGCTCCAGGAGCTGGACGGCCAGCGAGCGGATGATCGAGATCTCGACGTCGTCGAGCGCGACGGCCGCGCCGCCGCCGGGGAGCGGTTCGAAATGTCCGGGCATGTAGGTCGGTTCGCTACTTCCGGTCCTGCTGCAGGGTGGCCCACAGTCCGTAGCCGTGCATGGCCTGCACGTCGCGTTCCATCTCCTCGCGCGATCCGCTGGAGACGACCGCCCGGCCCTTGTGGTGGACATCGAGCATGAGCTTGGTGGCCTTGTCCTTGGAGTAGCCGAAGTACGTCTGGAAGACGTACGTCACATAGCTCATGAGGTTCACCGGGTCGTTGTGCACGATGGTGACCCAGGGGACGTCGGGCTCGGGTACGGCGAAGACCTCCTCCGCCGACTCGGTGCGTTCGATCTCTACGGGCGCGGGTGACGTCACAGTGACCATGCTGCCACGGGCCCCGGAAATCGTCACACTGACGAGATGGGGTTACGCTACTCGACATGAACACAGCGGACCTTGGGCTGCCGGTGGATGTTCCGTCGACGGCGCTCTTCACGGACCAGTACGAGCTGACGATGCTGCAGGCCGCCCTGAAAGCGGGGACGGCCGAACGGCGGAGCGTGTTCGAGGTCTTCACCCGGCGGCTGCCCGACGGGCGGCGCTACGGCGTCGTCGCGGGCACCGGACGTGTCCTGGACGCGGTGGAGAACTTCCGCTTCGACGAGGGCGTCCTGCGCTTCCTGCGCGAGCAGCGGATCGTCGACGAGGAGACCCTGCGCTGGCTCGCCGGCTACCGGTTCACCGGGGACATCTGGGGCTACCCCGAGGGCGAGGTGTACTTCCCCGGCTCCCCGATCATGCGCGTGGAGGGCAGCTTCGCCGAGTGCGTGCTCCTGGAGACGGTGATCCTCTCCATCCTCAACCACGACTCCGCCATCGCGGCCGCCGCCTCCCGGATGGCCTCCGCGGCCGGTGACCGCCCGCTGATCGAGATGGGCGCCCGCCGCACCCACGAGCTGGCGGCCGTCGCCGCCGCGCGCGCCGCCTACGTGGGCGGCTTCGCCACCACCTCCGACCTCGCGGCCGGCTTCCGGTACGGCATCCCGACCGTGGGCACCTCCGCGCACGCCTTCACCCTGCTGCACGACCGCGAGCGGGACGCCTTCCAGGCCCAGGTGGACGCCCTCGGCCCGGGCACCACGCTGCTGGTGGACACGTACGACGTCGCCGAGGCGGTCCGCACCGCGGTGGAGGTGGCCGGTCCCGAGCTGGGCGCGGTCCGCATCGACTCCGGGGACCTGCTGCTGGTCGCCCACCGGGTCCGCCAGCAGCTGGACGAGCTGGGCGCGACCGCCGCCAAGATCGTGGTCACCTCCGACCTGGACGAGTACGCCATCGCCTCGCTGGCCGCCGCGCCGGTGGACGCGTACGGCGTCGGCACCCAGCTGGTCACCGGCTCCGGGCACCCGACCGCCTCCATGGTCTACAAGCTGGTCGCCCGCGCGGAGACCACCGACCCGGGGGCACCGCTGGTGCCGGTGGCCAAGAAGTCCAGCGGCGGCAAGACCTCCGTCGGGGGACGCAAGTGGGCGGCCCGCCGGCTGGACGCGGACGGGGTGGCCGAGGCCGAGGTCGTGGGCACCGGTCCGGTGCCGGCCGAGCTGGCCGACCGGCAGCTGCTGGTACGGCTGGTCGAGGGCGGCACGGTCGTGGCCCGCGAGCCGCTGGACGTGCCCCGGGACCGGCACATCGCCGCCCGCGCCAACCTCCCGCTGTCCGCGACGCAGCTGTCGCGTGGGGAACCGGTGCTGCCGACGGAGTACGTCCACGGGCGCTCGGGCAGCTAGGGCCGTCCCTTCCTCTCCCCTACGGGCCCGTAACTCTCTAGGCTCGGATACTTCAGCACCGTTCGAAGGACACCACCATGCGCCGCGCCTTGATCGTCGTCGATGTGCAGAACGACTTCTGCGAAGGGGGCAGCCTCGCGGTGGCCGGCGGTGCCGACGTGGCCGCCGCCGTCACCGAGCTGATCGGCCAGGCGGCGGGCACCGGGTACCGCCATGTGGTGGCCACCCGCGACCACCACATCGCGCCCGGCGGTCACTTCGCCGACGACCCCGACTACGTCCGCTCCTGGCCGGCGCACTGCGTCGCGGGCACCGAGGGGGTGGGCTTCCACCCGAACTTCGCCCCCGCGGTCGCCTCCGGCGCGATCGACGCGGTCTTCGACAAGGGCGCCTACTCGGCCGCCTACAGCGGCTTCGAGGGCAGCGACGAGAACGGCACCGCCCTCGCCGACTGGCTGCGCGCCCGGGATGTCGAGGAGGTCGACGTGGTGGGCATCGCCACCGACCACTGCGTCCGCGCCACCGCCCTGGACGCGGCGCGGGAGGGCTTCCGCACCACCGTCCTGCTCGATCTGACCGCCGGGGTCTCCGCCGAGACCACGGAGCGCGCCCTGGAGGAGCTGCGGGCGGCGGGCGTGGAGCTCACCGGCAAGCCGGTGCTGGGCGGCTGAGCCCGGCCGGCGCCGCGGCCCCGCCGCCCGGCGCTACCGCGCCACCACCGTCCCGCGCAGCAGCGCCCGGATCGGATGCCACAGCTCGGTCATGACACCGTTGTCCCCCGGGGCGGGGGTGGTGCGCCATATCAGGCCGTCCGGATGGTGGAGCACCGCCGTGATCTCGTCCGGTGTCGGCGGAGCCGTGTTGCCGCGGAGGTAGACCGCGCGCAGGCCCAGGTTGCGGAGCCGGGTCAGGGCCCGGGCCCGGTTGCGGGCGTGCACCAGGACACGCACCCCGGCGGCGTCGTACGGCAGGTTCAGCGCGACGACGACGGTGCCGTTCGGCAGTTTGTCAAAGCCTCCAGCGGCCATGCGGTCACATCCCCGTTTCGTTCGGTGTCAATAAGCGAGTCACAGAACGCACCTAAACACGATCGGCGGCGACCCGCCAAGGGGTTGCCGCCGATACGCGCCTGACCTGCGAAGATGCGAACTACTTCACTGCGGGGCCGACCTTCACGGAGATCGTCGAGCCGTCCTTGGCCTCGTGGACGATCGAGATCTTGGTGTTGGTGTCAGTTACCTTCACCGCGCCGCTCGGGTTCGCCGGGTCGTAGTACGTGCTCGCGTGGTCGTTGAAGACCGAGACGCCCTTGGACGGCTTGACCGTCGTCGCGACGTCCGCCTTGTGCAGCGTGATGCCGTCCGTGTCGTAGAGGCTGAAGGGCGAGTCGTACGCCTGCATCCGGTTGCGCAGCAGCGTGCCGTCGGCCCACCGCAGCGCCGTCGGGTGCGAGTCGATCGGCAGGATCAGACCGCTGCCCGGGTGGTCCTTGGCGTTGGTGTTGTTGTCGACCTGGGAGGTGTCCCACTTCCAGATCAACAGGCCGTTCTGGTACGGGTAGTGCTCCACCCAGTCGGGCCGCGCCGCGGAACCGAAGTTGTACGGGCCGGTCTTGAGCGTGGTGTCGTACGACACGTACTGCCGGTTCTCGGCGATGTAGTACTGCGGGTAGTCCTTGGTGAAGGACGCCCCGATGCGGGAGAAGCCGCTCGCGGTCCAGGCGGGGTCCGCCGTCTCGGCGTCGTCCGAGAAGAGCGGGGTGCCGTCGGCGGTCACGGTGATCTCGTCGGCGGTGAAGCCGTTCTCCGCGACGCCGCCGTCGGTGACGTAGCGGAAGCGGAGCTGGATCTTCTGCCCGGCGTAGGCGCTCAGGTCGAAGGACAGCTTCTGGTTCTTCTCCGAGAAGCCGGTCAGCGCGGGCGTGCCGCTGGCGTCCCGCCCGATGGCCTTGCCGTCCGCGGTGCCGTCCACGGCGGTCCACTTGGCGCCGCCGTCGGTGGACACCTCGGTGTAGAGGTAGTCGTAGTCGGTCTCGATGGCCCACCAGCCGTCGAGCGACAGCGTGGCCGAGGACTTGCCGGTGAGGTCGACGTCCCGGGTCAGCGTGTTCTTCAGGTCGTTGCCGCTGCCGCTCCACCACTGGGAGGCGCCCTGGGCCGGCTCGTTGATGGTGGTGGTGACCGCCTTGTCGGGCAGGCTGACCACCAGGCCCTGCTTGTTCTTGGTGTTGTACTCGGCGAGGCCCAGCTTGTGCGAGGACTTGGTGCCGGCCTTGGCGGTGTCGTAGTTCAGCCAGCCCAGCTGGAGCTTGTCCCAGGCGTTCATGTCGCCGGGCAGGTCGCCGATGGACTCCTTGCCGGTGCCCAGCCAGGAACCGGAGGACATCAGGGTCCAGAAGCCGGTGGAGTTGTCACCGCCGTGGGTGTCGTACTCGTCCGGCAGGCCGAGGTCGTGGCCGTACTCGTGGGCGAAGACGCCGAGGCCGCCGTTCTCCGGCTGGATGGTGTAGTCGCCGACCCAGATGCCGGTGTCGCCGACCGGCGCGCCGCCCAGCTTGTTGTCCGTGGGGCCGGTGGCGCCCGCGTCGGTGCCGAAGGCGTACCAGCGGTGGGCCCAGATCGCGTCGGTGCCCTGGACGCCGCCGCCCGCGGACTCGTCCTCGCCGGCGTGCACCAGCTGGAAGTGGTCGATGTAGCCGTCGGGCTCGTTGAAGTCGCCGTCGCCGTCGTAGTCGTAGCGGTCCCACTGGTCGTACTGGGCCAGGTCCGCCTTGATGTCGGCGTCGGACTTGCCGGCCGCCTTCTGCTGGGCGACCCAGGCGTTCAGACCGTCCTTGACGACGTTCCACACGCTGGTGCAGTTGGTGGAGCCGCAGGCGTTGTTGCCGTAACGGGCCTCGTTGTAGGGAACCTTGACCCAGTCGGAGACCTCGCCGTCCACCGAGTAGCGGCCCGAGGACTGCGTCTCGTAGTACTTCTTCAGCGACTCGGTGTTCTTGCCGGTGCCGAAGTACAGGTCCTGGAAGTGCTTCTGATTGTAGTCCTGCTGCCAGGCCGTCGAGTTGTCGAGCTTGCGGTCCGGAGCGGCGATCGTGTTGTGCAGCGGGCCGGGGGTGCCGCCGTACTTGGGGTCGGTCTTGTCGCCGAACTCCACCAGGATGGTGAAGATCTTGTCGGTCTTCTCGCGGCTCAGCTCGACGTACTTGCTCTTGCCCTTGCCGCTCTTGAGCTTGACGACCTTGGAGCCGTCGCGGTCCTGCGCGGACGCCTTGCCCTCGATGACCTGGTTGAGGGCCTCGGCGCGCTGCGCCTTCCGGGTCTTGCTCAGCGGGCCGTCGAGGTCGTGCGCCTGCTGCTGCACCGGTGCCGGGTCGTGCCGGTGTACGGCGCCGGCCCCGGTCTGGGTGCTCGCCTCCGCGACGGCGAAGGTGGCGAACGTGGCGGAGGCCGCCGCGAGCGTCACACCGATCGCGGCCGCTCTGAACGTCCAGGATCTGCTGGTCACTTGAGTTCCTCCCCCGCGCCCCGCGCGCGGACAGGGGGTTCCCGTGATCGGAAGTCCGTGCGCGCATGACAAGCGCGTGTTCAAGTGACGACATTTGACTAGAGGTTTAGAAGAAAAGACAGATCTTGACTCGGTAAGGTCTGGTGCACTATGCGGAGTTGACGTCGACTTTAGGCGGGGCGTGCTTCCTGTGCGCCCCCCGTGCACCGGCACCGTGGGTCAGGTCACGCTTACCAGGAGGTCGGCTCGGGCATGCAGGCGGGGAGAGAAGAGAGTCGAACGGCACCCCGATCACCGAAGACTTCCGAGGACACGATTGCCATGCCTCGTCCGACCGTCGCCCAGCTCGCCTACGGTGCGTGCACCGTGGTCTTCTCCACCCTCGCCATGCTGCTGCTGTCCCAGACGAGTTCGGGCGCCGGGATCGCCGTCATCGCCCTCGCCGCGCTCGCGCTCGGGCTGCTGGTCGCGATGACGGTGCCGGCACCGGGGGCACGGGGCACGGAAGAGGCCGCCGGGGCGGCTCCGGAGGAGCGGCGCGTCCCGACGGCCCTGTGACGCCGGCCGGTGCGGTGGTGTCAGTCGGTGCTGACCACCACCGTCTTGGCCGCCTTGTCGTGCAGGCCCTGCTTGTAGGGCCGGTCGAAGAAGCTCCAGCCGCCGCAGATCACGGTCCAGACGCAGGCGCAGCAGAAGGCGAACGGCAGCCACAGTACGAGGGCCCGCAGCAGTGAGGTCTGAGTGCTGGGGGTGGCGCCGTCGGACAGGTTGGCCACCCGCATGCGCAGCCACTTCTTGCCGAGGGTCTGGCCGGTCTTGTGGGTCAGGAAGGTGTCGTAGGCGATGTAGAGGACCGCGGCGACGAGGGACTGGCCGAACGAGCGGGCGGCGTCGACGCGGTCGCCGTTCACCTGGTACTCGCGCACGTTGAACGCCCAGGTGAGCAGGTAGACGACGATCCCGACCAGGATCATGTCGATGATGCGGGCGAGCGTCCGCTTGGCGCTGTCGGCGAGCGGGGGCATGCCCGCGAGGGGGTCGGCGGGGTGGCCGCCGGGACGGGAGGGCCCGGCTCCGTGGGGGCCGCC
>NZ_VOGW01000121.1:33674-34548 GCF_007896895.1 Streptomyces misionensis
GCGCCGTCCGGCGGGCGGTCGTACGGTGAGCCCGGGCCCTGGCCCGACGGGGGCGGCTTCTTGAACGGGTCGTCCTCGGGCGGCTGCTCTCCGGAGCCGGGGGGCGGTGCGCTGCTCATGGCCCGAGTGGATCGCGAACGCCCCGGCTCCGCATCCGGCGGACGGCCGTACGGGGGACGGTGCTCCCGGGTCCCGCCCCGGTTTCGCGCCCGACGGCGCCCCGCTCAGCCCGCGACGAAGGTGTGGGCCGCCTTGTCGTGCCAGCACTGGTGCCAGGGCCGGTCGAACAGGCACCACAGCACGCCCACGACCCCGATGCCCAGCAGCCCGGGGACGCTGTAGACGAGCCAGCGGCGCAGTGCCGGAGCGAAGGTCGGGGGCTCGTGCGCCTCGATGTCCCGGACCTCCAGGCCGCACAGCTTCTTGCCGAGGGTGCGGCCCCACTTGACGGTGGGCAGCACCTCGTAGACCACGCCGGACAGCAGCAGCACGGCGAGGACGACGGCGAGGCTGGTGCCGGTCGTGCCGTCGAGCAGCCAGACGGTGACCTCGTGCCCCGACAGCCGGGCCGCGTCGACCTTCTGGCGGATGTGGTCGACGGCCCGGACGCCGAGCGGCACGGCCGCGGCGGCGGTCACGGCGCCCACGACCACGCTGTCGATCAGCCGGGCCGCGAACCGCTTGCCCAGTCCGGCCGGGCGGGCGGCGGCCTGCCGGCGCGCCGCCGCCTGGAAGAGGTCCTCCACCGGCGGCTTCCACGGCGCCACGGGCTGCTCGTCCGCGCCGCCGGCCAGCTGGTGCACCTGCTGCGCCCAGGACGCCTGCCCGCCTGCCTGCTGCGGCATCCGCGGGGGCACGGCGGCGGAAGAGGGCG
>NZ_VOGW01000121.1:34828-46853 GCF_007896895.1 Streptomyces misionensis
GACCGGCACAGCGGGGGGGCCCGGCCCCCGCCGCCCCGCCCCCAGGGCCGGCGCACCGCTCCGCCCGCCGCCGGGCGTCACCCCGGCCGTGGAGGGGACGGGCCCGCCCTTCGGCGGCGGGGGGGCGGGGGGCCCGGCTGCGCCACGGCGGGGGGGACGCCGGGCGGCGGGCTGAGCGGTTCGCCGTCCTTGGGGGCGGGGCGGCTGGTGCCGGGCACCCAGGCGGTGCCGTTCCAGTACCGGACGTAGCCGGGGATGGACGGGTCCGGGTAGTAGCCCTCGCGGGGCCTGTCGTCACCTGGGGCCGGAGTTGGGGCGCTCATGTCCGTCGTCCCGTATCTGCTCGTGGGTGGGATGGGCCTCCCACATCTATCAGACGCGGGCATCGGCCACCGCCAGTCCCGCAGGACCCACTCCTTCCGGGCAACGCCGGGCGCGCCCGGTGCGCCGGGGAGAAAAAAATTCCTCCGAACCCGCGTAATGCCCGTGCCGCCGCCGCCTCTCCCCTGGTACGGGCCCGCCCCCGCGGTCCCGCGCACGTCCCCGACAGACAAGGAGACCCAGGTCATGCAGCACACGGTGGTGGAGCGGGAACTCGAACTCAAGCTGATCCTGTCGCCCGAGCGGAGCATCCCGGTACCGGCCCTGCTCGTCTACCGGGGCGACGACCCGTACGCCGTCCACATCGTCTTCCACATCAACTCCGAGCACCCGGTGCACTGGACGTTCGCCCGCGAGCTGCTGGTGGAGGGGGTGTTCCGGCCGTGCGGGCACGGGGACGTGCGGGTGTGGCCGACGAAGGCGGACGGGCGCAGCGTGGTGCTGATGGCGCTGAGTTCGCCCGACGGGGACGCGCTGCTGGAGGCGCCGACCCCGCAGGTGTCGGCCTGGCTGGAGCGGACGCTGCGCGCGGTCCCGCCGGGGACGGAGGGCGGGCAGCTCGGCATCGACGACGCGCTCGACCAGCTGCTCGCCCGGTGACCCGGTCCCCGGCGCCGGGGGCCGGGCGGCGTCAGAAGATCTTGCCGGGGTTGAGGATGCCGAGCGGGTCGAACACGGCCTTGACGCCCCGCTGCATCTCCACTCCGACGGACCCGAGTTCCCGCGCCAGCCACTCCTTCTTCAGCACTCCGACGCCGTGTTCGCCGGTGATGGTGCCGCCGAGTTCCAGACCGAGGGCCATGATCTCGTCGAAGGACTCGCGGGCCCGCCGGGACTCGTCCTCGTCCTGGGCGTCGAAGCAGACGGTGGGGTGGGTGTTGCCGTCGCCCGCGTGCGCGCAGACGCCGATCGTCAGGCCGTACTCGGCGGCGATCCGCTCGATGCCCTCCAGCATGGCGCCGAGCTTCGAGCGCGGGACGCACACGTCGTCGATCATCGTGGTGCCCTTGACCGCCTCCAGCGCGGGCAGCGAGAGCCGCCGGGCCTGGAGCAGCATCTCGGACTCGGCCGCGTCCTCGGCCGGGACCACCTGGGTGGCGCCGGCCGCCTCGCACAGGGCGCCGACGGCGGCGAGGTCGGTGGCCGGGTCGGGGGTGTCGAAGGCGGCGAGCAGCAGCGCCTCGGTGGTCTCCGGCAGGCCCATGCGGGCCATCGCGTTGACCGCCCTGACCGTCGTACGGTCCATCAGTTCGAGCAGGGAGGGCAGGTGACCGCGCTCCATGATGTGGCAGACGGCCTCGCAGGCGGCCGCGGCGGAGGGGAACTCGGCGGCCAGCACGAGCTGTCCGGGCGGCTTGGGCTTGAGGGCGAGGACCGCGCGGACGACGATGCCGAGGGAGCCCTCGGAGCCGACGAACAGCCGGGTGAGGTCGTAGCCGGCGACGCCCTTGGCGGTGCGGCGGCCGGTGGACAGCAGGCGGCCGTCGGCGAGGACGACGTCCAGGCCGAGGACGTACTCGGCGGTCACCCCGTACTTCACACAGCACAGGCCGCCGGAGCCGGTGCCGATGTTGCCGCCGATGGTGCACATCTCCCAGCTGGAGGGGTCCGGCGGGTAGTACAGGCCGTGTTCCTCGACGGCCCGGGAGAGGGTCGCGTTGATCACGCCCGGTTCGACCACGGCGACCCGGTCGACGGGATTGATCTCCAGGATGCGGTCCATCCTGACGAGGGACAGCACGATGCAGCCGTCCGAGGCGTTGGCGGCGCCGGACAGGCCGCTGCGGGCGCCCTGCGGGACGACGGGGACGCGCAGTTCGGTGGCGGTGCGCATGACGTGCTGCACCTGCTCCACGGTGCGCGGCAGGACCACGACGGCCGGGGCCCCGGCGGGGCAGAAGCCGGCCATGTCGTGGGCGTAGGAGGCCGTGACGTCCGGGTCGGTCAGGACGGCCTCGGCGGGCAGGCCGGCCAGGAGCCGGTCGGTGAGGCTACCGGTTGCTGCGCCCGCTCCCTCGCGGTGCGCTTCGATGCGGCTCATGATCACAGGTTCGCACTCACAGCCATCGGTGTGAACCCCGTCAGCCTCCTGCCTCACCCGGCGCGATCTTCTTGTCGTACTGACGCACAGTGAGCGCCATGGACAACCGAGTGAGCGAGCCGGGTACGTCCCTGATGAGCGAGCCGTCCACGCCGCGCCGTTCCCGGCGACTGCTGCGGCGGGTGCTGGTGACCGCGCTGACCGGCGGGCTGGTCGCGGGCGCGGTGCTGGCGGTGTGGCCAGGACTGCGGTCCGGGGCCGCGAGTCCGCCCGCCGCGGGGCCGCGGGCCCACCCGGCGCAGGTGCGCGCCCCGGCGCTGGCGACGCAGGCGCTGGCCGCGGTGACCTCCGGGGTGCCGGCCGCGCTGCCCGCCCTGACGGCGCTCATCGGGGAGCAGGAGCAGCGGGTGCGGGCGCAGCCACAGGACGCGAGGGCGTGGGCGGTGCTGGGCACGGCGTACGTCGAACGGGGCCTGCGTACGGACCGGACGGCGGACTTCCCGAGGGCCGAGCGGGCCTTGCAGACCTCGCTCCAGGTGGTGGACGAGGAGCGGAACCTCCAGGCGCTGGACGGGATGGCCGCGCTGGCCCTGGCGCGCCGGGACTTCCCGGAGGCGAAACGATACGGCGAGCAGGCGCAGGAGCTGGCGCCGAAGCGGTGGAGCTCGTACGCGCCGCTGATCGACGCGTACAACGGGCTCGGCGACTACGAATCCGTCGGCACCGCCCTGGAGAAGCTGATGGCGCTGAAGCCCGCGCCGGCCGAACGGCCCGCCGTGATGGCGCAGGCCGCGGCGGTCTACCGGAGCCGGGGCTGGCGCGAGGACGCGGTGGCCCAGCTGAGCGACGCGGCGGCCGCCGCCCGCTCCCCCGCCCAGCAGGCCGCCTGTCTGTCCCGGCTCGGACAGCTGGCGTTCGAGCGCGGCGACATGCAGGACGCGCTGCGCCACTACGACGAGGCGCTGCGGCTGGACGCCGACGAGCAGGCGGCACCGTCCGGCCGGGCGCGCGCGCTGGCGGCGCTGGGACGGCCGGCGGAGGCGGTGACCGCGTACCGGACGGCCCTCGCCCGCCGGGCCGACCCGCGCGACGCCCTGGAGCTGGGCGAGCTGTACGAGTCGCTGGGCCAGGCCGGGGAGGCCCGGCGGAGTTACGACCAGGTGGCGGAGCTGGCGAAGCGGGAGGCCGCGGGCGGGGTCGACGACGAGCTGGTGCTCGGCCGGTACGAGGCCGACCACGGGGACGCGGCGGACGCCGTGGAACGGCTGCGCGCCGAGTACGAACGCCAGCCCGGGATCGAGGTGGCCGACGCGCTCGGCTGGGCACTGCACCGGGTCGGCGAGGACGACGAGGCACTGGAGTACGCCACGACCGCGACGGACGGCACGAAGGGCGGCGGCCTGCGCAGCGCGCTGTACGCCTACCACCGGGGTGCGATCGAGGCCGCGCTGGAGCTGGAGGGGCCCGCGCGTCGCAGCCTCCAGGAGGCGCTGCGCATCAACCCGTCCTTCTCGCCCCTGTGGGCCCCGCAGGCGAGGGCGGCGCTGGAGTCGCTGGGCGAACCGCAGGACGTGGACGTGCCGGGGTGAGACGGGGGCGGGGCCCGGCGTGTGGGGTGCCGGGCCCCGCTTCTCGGGAGTGGCTCAGAGGTTGCCGCGCTTGGCCTGCTCGCGCTCGATCGCCTCGAACAGGGCCTTGAAGTTGCCCTTGCCGAAGCCCATCGAGCCGTGCCGCTCGATCAGCTCGAAGAACACGGTCGGCCGGTCCTGGACCGGCTTGGTGAAGATCTGCAGCAGGTAGCCGTCCTCGTCGCGGTCGACGAGGATCTTCAGCTCGCGCAGGGTCTCCACCGGCACACGGGTCTCGCCGGCCCACTCGCCGAGGGTGTCGTAGTACGAGTCCGGGGTGTTCAGGAACTCGACGCCGGCCGCACGCATGGTGCGGACGGTCTGCACGATGTCGTTGGTGTTCAGCGCGATGTGCTGGACGCCGGGACCGCCGTAGAACTCCAGGTACTCGTCGATCTGGGACTTCTTCTTGGCGATCGCGGGCTCGTTGAGCGGGAACTTCACCTTCAGGGTGCCGTCCGCGACGACCTTCGACATCAGCGCGCTGTACTCGGTGGCGATGTCGTCGCCCACGAACTCCTTCATGTTCGTGAAGCCCATGACCTTGTTGTAGAACCCGACCCACTCGTTCATCCTGCCGAGTTCCACGTTGCCGACGCAGTGGTCGATCGCCTGGAAGGTGCGGTGCTCGGGCTGCGCGACGATCGGCTCGGCGGCCACGAAACCGGGGAGGTAGGGGCCGTCGTAGCCGGAGCGCTCCACCAGGGTGTGGCGGGTCTCGCCGTAGGTGGCGATGGCGGCGAGCACCACGGTGCCGTGCTCGTCCTTGACCTCGTACGGCTCGTCGATCGAGCGCGCGCCCTGCGCGACGGCGTACTCGTACGCGGCGCGGGCGTCCGGGACCTCGATGGCCAGGTCGATGACGCCGTCGCCGTGCTCGGCCACGTGCTGCTCGATGAAGCGGCCCCAGTCGCTGCTCTGCTTGATCACCGAGGTGAAGACGAACCGGGCGGAGCCGTTCTCCAGGACGTAACTGGCGGTCTCGCGGCTGCCGTTCTCCGGTCCGGAGTAGGCGACCAGCTTCATGCCGAAGGCGGAGGAGTAGTAGTGCGCCGCCTGCTTGGCGTTGCCCACGGCGAAGACGACCGCGTCCATTCCCTTGACCGGGAAGGGGTCGTCCTGCCGGGCGGTCGTGTCGGGAGTGTGCTGTGTGGTCTGCGTCATAGCGGAAGGGTGACCGGACTCTGCAAGGTGCGCAATAGTTCGCGTATTCACTGGGCAATCTGTTAGGCGGAACGGCCCATCGGCCGGACTTTCTGTACAGGCTGACCACCCCGGGAGGGGCTGTGGCGATCGATCATCTTGACGGGCGCATCATCGTGCTGCTGGCGCGGGAGCCGCGCGTCGGCGTGCTGGAGATGTCCCGGCGGCTCGGGGTCGCCCGGGGGACCGTGCAGGCCCGCCTCGACCGGCTCCAGGCCAACGGCGTCATCCGCGGCTTCGGCCCCCAGGTGGACCCGGCGGCCCTCGGCTATCCGGTCACCGCCTTCGCCACGCTCCAGATCCGGCAGGGACAGGGGGCGGACGTGCGCGCCTACCTGGCGACGGTGCCCGAGGTGCTGGAGCTGCTGACCACCACGGGCAGCGGCGACATGCTCTGCCGCCTGGTCGCCCGTTCCAACGCCGATCTCCAGCGGGTGATCGACCGGGTCGTCGGCTTCGAGGGCATCGTCCGGGCCTCCACGGCGATCGTGATGGAGAACCCGGTGCCCCTGCGGATCATCCCGCTGGTGGAGCAGGCGGCGGAGGAGTAACGGGGGGCTGTCGGCCGGGAGTTGACGCCCGGAACTTGATGCAAAGAAGACGTTGCAAAGGAGGGTTTGCAACGCTACCTTTGCATGCATGACGGAGCCCGAGGTACCCACACCGCGCCGACTGGACGCCCGCTCGCTGCGCGGGCTCGCCCACCCCCTGCGGATGCAGCTGCTGGAGGCCCTGCGCCTGCACGGCCCGGCCACGGCGTCCCAACTGGGCGAACGCCTGGGCGAGTCCAGCGGGGCGACCAGTTACCACCTGCGCCAACTGGCCGACCACGGCTTCGTCGAGGACGCCCCCGAGCGCGGCAAGGGGCGGGAGCGGTGGTGGCGGGCGGTGGACCGGGGGCTGACGTACGACAGCGCGGACTTCGAGAACGCGAGCCCCGAGGTGCGGGGCCTCGCGGAGGTCTTCCTCCAGGAGGCCGCGGCACGGCACACCCGGGAGCTGACCACCTGGCTCGGCACCCGCGACCAGTGGTCCGCGGCCTGGTCCCGCGCCACCGACATGAGCGACATGTCCCTGCGGCTCACGCCGGAACTCGCCGCCGAACTCATCGAGAAACTGCACCAGTTGGTGGACGGCTACCGCAACCGCGTCCCCGACCCGGACACCCCCGGGGCGGAGCAGGTACGCGTCCACACGCACCTGTTCCCGCTCTCCTCGAAGTGACCCGGCCCCGAGCGGCCCGCCCCGAGTCAGCCAACCCGAAGTGAGAGGCAACGCCATGGAGATCACCGTCCAGCTCGCCCGGCACCACCGCGCCGACCTCCGCGCCCGGGCCGCCGCCCACCACGCCGCCACCGCCCTGAACCCGCCGACCGCACTGCGCACCCGCGTCGGCTGGAGCCTGGTAGAACTGGGCCTGCGCCTCGCCACCACGCCCCGCCCGACCGCACCCGCGTTCGCACGCTAGGGGAGCCGTCCGAGGCGGCACTTCTAGCAGCTCGGAACCGAGCCCGTCCCCTTCTCCAGCGAGACCAGGGAGTCGACCGCGCTCTTCAGCGTGGTCACCGGGACCAGCCGCAGTCCCTTGGGCAGTTCGGCCTTCGCGTCGGCGCACTCGGCCTTCGGCACCAGGAAGACGGTGGCGCCGTCCCGCCGGGCGGCCTGCGTCTTCAGGGCCACGCCGCCGACCGCGCCGACCCGGCCGTCCGCGTCGATCGTGCCGGTACCGGCGATGGTGCGGCCGCCGGTGAGATCGCCGCCGTGCCCGTCGCCGTGCAGCTTGTCGATGATCCCCAGGGTGAACAGCAGGCCCGCGCTCGGGCCGCCCACGTCGGCGAGCTTCAGGGTGACCCTGACCTTGTCCGGGCTCAGGCCCAGGTACTTCAGCGCCGCGCTGGTCGCCGCGTCCTGCGACTGCCGCATCTGGGCCGTGTTGTGCTGCTCGATCTCCTTGAGGGTGTCGCCGGTCGGATAGACGGCGTCGCGGGGCATCACGGCACGGTCGGTGCGGAACCAGTTGCCGATCACATCGCCGAGGGAGACACGGGCGTCGGGGCCGGTCGCCACGATGGTGACCATCCGCAGCTGACCGCTCGGCCTGCGCGCCCGCGCGCCGTCGACCGTGATCACCTGGGTGCCCTTGTTCGCCCCGAGCACGTTCGCCGTCATCCCGGGCTGCGCCACGGAGAACGGCAGCGGCGCGAACACCGCCGTGGCGAACAGCGCGGCGATGGGGAGGGCGCACACGGTGAGGGCTTGGCGGCGCGTGAGACGTGAGAGCACGGGTTCAATTTACGTGACGTGGTGTGCGCGGCGGCGCCGTGGCCACCGGGGCGTTCACCGCAGCGCCTCCGCCACCTCCCGCGCCGCGTCCACCACCCGGGGACCCACCCGCTCCGGGACCGAGTCCGCGAGCATGACGACGCCGACGCTGCCCTCCACCCCGGTCACCCCCACCAGAGGTGCCGCCGCCCCGCACGCCCCCGTCTCCAGCTCACCCCGGGTCAGGGTGCACGAGGGCTCGGCGGAGGGGGCGCGGCGGGCCGCGAGGATGGCCCGGCCCGCGGCACCGCGGTCCAGCGGATGCCGGAAGCCCGCGCGGTAGGCCACGTGGTAGTCGGTCCAGGACGGCTCGACCACGGCCACGGCCAGCGCCTCCGTGCCGTCGACCAGGGTCAGGTGCGCCGTGGCCCCTATGTCCTCGGCCAGCGAGCGCAGCGCCGGCAGCGCGGCCTCCCGTACCAGCGGGTGCACCTGCCGCCCGAGCCGCAGCACCCCGAGCCCGACCCGGGCGCGGCCGCCGAGGTCGCGTCGTACGAGAGCGTGCTGCTCCAGCGTGGCGAGCAGCCGGTACACCACGGTCCGGTTCACGCCCAGTTTGTTGGACAGCTCGGTGACGGTCAGCCCGTGGTCGGTGTCGGCCAGCAGCTTGAGGACCCGCAGTCCCCGGTCGAGCGTCTGAGAGGTCTCCGCGGTCACGACCCCCACTCCTTCGGCGGTGAGGTCGGCGGGCCCCCGAGCGGACAATGCGTCACCGAGTCCCGTCGGCGACGCGCTCCAGAGGCCGCCGATCGGCAGGACGGCCCGGCGGCTCCGGACCCTGTCGCTTTCACGGCTGCGCTCCGCGGCGGCGCTGCCACGGGGCGTATGCGTAGCGGGACAGTAGCGAAGGGGGTTCGCTGAGCGGAAGTCTTGGTCCAGAATCCGGTCAGGACCGCAGGCGGACTGAGGGTATTCGTCCCTTTACGTACGGCAGCATAGAACCGGCCCGCCCCGAGGCCCCACCGGCTACCGCATCCGCGTCGCCCACTCCTGCACCTTGGCGATGCGCTGCTTGAGCTGTCCCGCCGTGGCCTCCGCGCTCGGCGGCCCGCCGCACACCCGGCGCAGCTCGGTGTGGATCACCCCGTGCGGCTTGCCGCTCTGGTGGACGTACGCGCCGACCAAGGTGTTGAGCCGCTTGCGCAGCTCCATCATCTCCTTGTGGCTGACCACCGGGCGCCGCTCGGCCGGCAGCTCCAGCAGGTCCGCCTCGGTGTCCGGCTTCTTCTTGCTGTGCGCGATCTGCCGGGCCTGCCGCTTCTGCAGCAGCAGCTGCACCTGCTCCGGCTCCAGCAGCCCGGGGATGCCGAGGTAGTCCTGCTCCTCCTCGCTGCCCGGGTGGGCCTGCATGCCGAACTCGGCACCGTCGTAGAGCACCCGGTCGAAGACGGCCTCGGACTCCAGCGCCTCGAAGGCGAACTGCTCCTGCTCGCCGGTGTCCTCGTCCTGCTCCTTGTTCGCCTCCTCCATCTCCTTCTCGGACTCGGCGTACGGGTCCTCCTCGCCCTCCTTCTTCGGCTTGTCGAGGGCGTGGTCGCGCTCCACCTCCATCTCGTTGGCGAAGGTGAGCAGGTCGGGGACGGTCGGCAGGAAGACGGAGGCGGTCTCGCCGCGCCTGCGGGACCGTACGAAACGGCCGACGGCCTGCGCGAAGAAGAGCGGGGTGGAGATGGTGGTGGCGTACACGCCGACCGCGAGGCGGGGCACGTCGACGCCCTCGGACACCATGCGCACCGCGACCATCCAGCGGTCCTCGCTCGCGCTGAACTCGTCGATGCGCTGGGAGGCGCCGGCGTCGTCGGACAGGACCAGCGTGGCCTTGGTACCGGTGATCTCGCGGATCAGCTTGGCGTAGGCGCGGGCGGAGTCCTGGTCGGAGGCGATGACGAGGGCGCCGGCGTCCGGGATGGCCTTGCGGACCTCGGTGAGCCGCTGGTCGGCGGCGCGCAGCACGCTGGGCATCCACTCGCCGCGCGGGTCGAGCGCGGTCCGC
This sequence comes from Streptomyces misionensis, assembly GCF_007896895.1. GTDB lineage: Bacteria > Actinomycetota > Actinomycetes > Streptomycetales > Streptomycetaceae > Streptomyces > Streptomyces misionensis_A. The sequence goes on from NZ_VOGW01000121.1 coordinate 44,397, forward strand.
CAGGCCTGGCTGACGGCGTCCTTGGTCATCGGCTCGCCGAGCCGCGCGGCGATCTCGTCACCGGCCTTGGTGCGCCAGCGCATGTTGCCGCTGTAGGAGAGGAAGATGACCGGCCGGACGACGCCGTCGGCGAGCGCGGAGCCGTACCCGTAGGTGTAGTCGGCGGCGGAGCGCCGGATGCCCGCGTTGTCCTCCTCGTACGTCACGAAGGGGATCGGGTTGGTGTCGGAGCGGAACGGCGTACCGGTCAGCGCGAGCCGCCGGGTGGCCGGCTCGAACGCCTCCAGGCAGGCCTCGCCCCAGGACTTGGAGTCGCCGGCGTGGTGGATCTCGTCCAGGATCACCAGCGTCTTGCGCTGCTCGGCGCGGTTGCGGTGCAGCATGGGGCGGACACCGACACCGGCGTAGGTGACGGCGACCCCGTCGTACTCGCGGCCCAGCGGACCGGCGCTGTACTCGGGGTCCAGCTTGATCCCCACCCGCGCCGCCGCCTCGGCCCACTGCTTCTTCAGGTGCTCGGTGGGCGCGACCACGGTCACCTGCTGCACCACGTGGTGGTGGAGCAGCCATGAGGCCAGCGTCAACGCGAAGGTGGTCTTGCCGGCGCCGGGCGTGGCGACGGCGAGGAAGTCACGCGGCTGCTCCTGGATGTACTTCTCCATCGCCCCCTGCTGCCAGGCACGCAGCTTGCTGGCGGTGCCCCAGGGCGCACGGCCCGGGAAGGCGGGGGAAAGGTGGTGGGACGTGGTGGAGGAAGCGGTGGTAGTCACGGTCTCCGGGGTCAAGGTCAGTCGGCTACGTATGACAACCGGGCCACCCTACCGGCGCCGCGCGCCCCTCCGGCGCCGAACGAGGCCGGGTCCTCCCAGGGTGGGACTCACGTCACAGCGGGCGCGCTCCGGCGTCTGCGGCCGCGCGCTGTCAGGGCGTCTCCGTCCGTGTCCGCGTCGTCACCCAGGCCCCGGCGAGGGCCACCACCGCCATCGGCAGGAACACGGCGGCGAAGGCGGCGGGGTGGGAGGAGGTGGACGTCGTGGTCGCGGACGTGCCGCCGCCGAGGGCGGCGAAGGCGGCGCCGGTGGCGGCGAGCAGCAGGGCGTTGGACAGGCCGTCGGAGATCTGGAGCGCGGCGGAGTTGGCGCCGGCCTGCTCGGGGGCGGACAGGCGCAGCAGCAGCACGCTGGTGGAGGAGATCACCAGGCCCATGCCGAAGCAGCCGAAGGCCCAGGCGACGGCCACGGTCCACGCGGGCACGGAGTGCCACAGCACGCTCGGCGCGGCCAGCAGCGCGCAGGTGACCAGCAGCATCCCGCCGGTCATCAGGCGTTCCCGGTAGGGCGCCAGGCGCGGCCGGGACTGCACCCAGGAGCCCAGCGCCCAGGTGCCGCCGCCCGCGGCCAGCGAGAACCCGGCGAGCGTCGGCGACAGCCCGCGCTGGGTGACCAGCATCAGCGGCACGAAGGACTCCGCCGCGATGAAGGACCCGGCGGACAGCCCGCGCAGCAGGACGACGGCGGGCAGGCCGCGGGCGGCCCGGCAGGTGCCGCGCGGCAGCAGGCCGAGGACGGCGGGCACCAGCAGCGCGACGCCGGCCGCGCCGGGCACGAGGGAGAGGGGGCGCAGGTCCTGGGCGGCGTACTGGAGGAGACCGGCGCCGAGGGAGATGCCGAGGGCGAGCCGGATACGCCGCCGGTCGATGCCGGCGGCACCCGCCTCCGCGTCGACCGGCCCGGACGCCCGGCGGCGTATCTGGGGCAGGGCGAGGGCCAGCGGGAGCACCACGAGGACCGGGATGCCGAGGAACACCCAGCGCCAGCCGAGCTGCTCGGTGACGGCACCGGAGGCGAGGGGGCCGACGACGGAGGGCACGACCCAGCTCGCCGCGAACGCCGCCATGATCGCGGGGCGCAGCCGCTCGGGGTAGGCGCGGCCGACGACGACGTACAGCGCGACGATGACCAGTCCGCCGCCCAGCCCCTGGACGGCGCGCCCCAGGATGAACACCCACATCGTCTGCGCGGTGCCGGCTATCACCAGCCCCACCGCGAAGGCCCCGATCCCGCTGGTCAGCGCCCCGAGCGGTCCGCGCCGGTCGGCCCACTGGCCGGCGAGGACCATGCCGAAGAGGCTGGTGGTGAAGTACCCGGAGAACGCGAACGCGTACAGCGCCACGCCGTGCAGCTCGCGGGCGGCGACGGGCATCGCGGTCCCCACGGCGGTCGCCTCGAAGGCGATCAGCAGGACGACGGAGACGATGCCGATACTCAGCGCCCGGTAGGCCCGGCCGAGCACACCGCCGTCCGGCTCGACGTCTTCCTCCACCACGGCATCGGCGGCACGGGATCCCAGGACACTCATGCCCGTCAGGGTAAGGCCCGCTACCGACATTGACCCCTGTCGGTGGTCCCACCTCCCGCTACGACCTTGGTCCTGGTCCCCCACCGCTCCCGTGAACGG
>NZ_VOGW01000121.1:47117-74413 GCF_007896895.1 Streptomyces misionensis
CATCAACACGGTGGAGTGCCCGAGCGGCCCGCGTGGTGATCCGCGGGTTCGACTCCCGCCACGGCCGTGCGGACGACAACTCAACACGGCCGTGTGCCCGAGTGGTTTAGGGGCTCGCCTGCAAAGCGAGTTACACGGGTTCGATTCCCGTCACGGCCTCTAGGCGTTGACCAGGCAAAAGGAAAGGGCGGCACCTCATCTGGGGTGCCGCCCTTTTGGTCGCCCGTCTCAGTTCCCGTCTCAGTTGGCCGGTACGAGCGCGCCGGCAGCGTCGTCGCCGTCGTCCGGCCGGTCCGTCTCGGGCTTCCAGATCAGACCGTCGACCTGCCTCGCGATGTCGGCCCGCACGGCGTCCACCATGTGCTGATACCGAGCGGCCATGGCGGTGGTCGACCACCCCATGAGACCCATGACGGCCCTTTCGGGCACCCCGAGGATCAGCAGCACCGTGGCGGCCGTGTGGCGCGCGTCATGCAGACGCCCGTCACGGACGTTCGCCTCTATCAGTAGAGCCTTCCATTCGGCCCAGTCTCGGCGGTGGGAGGGGGTGCGGCCATATTCGTCGGCGAATACCCAGCCGCCCTCATCCCAGCGGTTCCCGGCCGCCTCCCGCTCCGCGTCTTGCGCCTCGCGGTGGGCCCGCAGTAGGTCCACAAGCTGTTCCGGCAGCCCGACCGCCCGGCGGCCGGCGCGCGACTTGGTGGTGGAGATCTCCGGGTTGGTGCGTCGCCTTTGCGGGCAGTACCCGGCGGCCTTGCGTCCGCAGGGCTCCACGCACCCGTGCGCGTACTGCGGCCGGTGGCGACTGCGGCGGACAACCAGGAACCCACCCTCAAGGTCTACGTCCTCCCACCTCAGGCCGAGCACTTCCCCCTGCCGCAGACCGAGGGCGAGGGCGACGGCCCAGCGTGCCGAGTTGCGGTGCCGATCAGCGGCTTTCAGTAGACGCTGCACCTCTGCCACGGTGTACGGCTCCACCTCGTACTCCCCCACCTTCGGAGCCTTGGCCAACTGAACGGGGTTCTTGCCGAGATGACCGCGCCGTACCGCCTCATTGAGGGCGGCCCGGAAGGTGCGGTGCACCTGGTGGGCGGTCGCGGGCTTGCTTCCGTTGGCCTGCATCTTCGCGTAGAAAGCCTCGATGTGCTCGGGCTTGAGCTTGTCGAGACGGTGGGCACCCAAGCCGGGAATCAGGTGTTTCCGCACGGCGACCCGGTAACCGACCATCGTGTTGTCGTTGACCGCCAGGGGCGCGACGTTCTCAATCCAGTGCGTCAGCCACGCCTTGACCGTCCACGCTTTGCCGGGCTTCTTCACGGTCTTGGCATCGCGCTGCTTCTCCAACTCGCGAACGGCGGCAGTCACCTCAGCGCGAGTCTTACGTTCGACATGCCGACGGTCCGGGGTGCCATCGTCGCGGACGCCGACGGTGACGCGGCCGTGCCATTTGCCGTCCTTGCCGAAGTAGATCGAGCTGCGACCGTTGGGCTGTCGGGTGCGCTTCTTCTTGTCCTCTGCCACAGGCAGGCTCCTGTTTCTTGCGCGTCGGGATGGAGGCCGGGGCGGCGGGCTGTCCTGTCCGGGAGTGCCGCCACCCCGGACGTCGTCAAGCAGCGCGTTGGGCGTTGCGGAGACGGGTTGCGTACGCGGCCGGCGCGTCGACCGGGACCCTGCGGAGTCCGCCGACCATGACGGACTCCAGTTCGCCGGTGCGGATGAGTGCGAAGCATGTGGTCCGGCCGATGCGGAGTCGGCGGGCAGCTTCCTCGACCTTGAGGAAAACGACGGTCGGGTCGTCGTCCGCAGGGGTGGCGGGGGTGACGTGTTCGTCCAAGGCTCACTCCGGTGGGGCTGAGTTCATGGGCAAGTGCCGCCGCACAAACCGCAATATCCGCAGAAAACCCGGGGATGCTGGTTGACCTGCGGTGTTGCGGTGTGCGGGTGGTGCTGGGCAGTGCTCCGCAGAAACCCGCGGTATTCCGCAAAAATCAGGGGCGGCCGTCGACCGGCCCCGGTGGCGTGGGTGGTGCTCGGATTTTTGCGGAATATCGCGGGATTGTGCGACGGGCCCCTGGCATGGTCGGGGCGGGGACCGCGCCGCAGGTCAGCGGGGGTGCCGGGGTTTATTGCGATTTCGCGGTTTGTGCCGGCGGGGTCGTGGGTGCGGGCAGGTTCACCGGCCGCTCTGCCGGAAGTGCGGGTGTACCTGCAAGCGGGGCGCGGGGGGCCTGCCTCGCTTGCCGGTGCGCTCGGGTTGGTAGGACCGCAGGTATCCGTGGTCTTCCAGCAGCGCGAGGGCGGGTTCCAGATCGGCGACGGTGGGCACCTCGCTGCGGGACAGCACAGTGAAGAGGTCCCGCCGGCTGACGTCCTCCCACCGGTTGTCCCTCAGCGCTTCCAGGACGCTGCGGGCGCGGGACAGGACCGGGTCGGCACCCATGACGTCGAACACGGCGAGGGCGTGGGCGGTGTAGTAGTCCCCCAGCTCGATGGCCGCGCGCATGGTGTCTTCGGTGACCGGGTGGGCGTAGCCGTTGCCGCCGTGTTCGGCGAGGTGCAACAGTGCGGCCATGCGTGCGGTGGCCCCGGCGAGCTTTCCGGCCCAGTTGGAGATGTGGCCCAGCTTGCCGCCACGTGCCTTGAGCTGCGGTTCGATGCGCTTCTGATAGTCGATCAGCGCCGCGTCCGCTTCCGGGGCGAGCTGGATGACGGCAGGGTCGGTCCACTCCGCCAGGGACAGGGCGAGGTCAATGACCCGGGCGGTGTAGGTGGCGGCCGTCTGCTCGGGGACCGGGTCGGTGATGATCTCGCGCTCACCGACCGTGGACACCGGCAGGGAGTACAGGAAGCGGGCCAGCAGCCCACGGCCCTCGAACCCTTTCACCTTCCCGATGTCCCGCAGCACGTCCGGCTGTACGGCGAGGCCGATGGTCAGCGCGGGGGCGTCGATGTACTCGCGGCGGGTCTGCCGGTTCACCCTCAGCCGATCCCCGGCATGCCCCTTGAGGAAGACCTCCATGTTCGGGGCCCCGGAGTAGCGGCCGGCGATGATGTCGAAGATGCCGCCCTCAGCGCTCATCACCGACAGCCGGCCGCCCTGTTCCGCCATGAGCGAGGTGACCGTCTCGGGTGTCGAGTCGTCCGCCAGCAGCACCGGCTCGGCGGGGACGGTGAGCGTGTCAGCGGTCTGCGCGAGACCGACGGCGGCGGCCACCATCTCATCGCGCTTGTCGACGTCGGCGGACGCGGCTTTGGCAGCAGCCTTGTCCGCCGCTTCCTTGGCCAGCCGTGCCGTCAGCTCCGCTTCCACGATCACGGGCTGCATGGCCGTCTTGAGCTGCTTTTCCGCCTCGTAGAGGGGGTTGGTCAGCAGCGTGAACACGGCGGACTTGCGGTTGGCGGGCGGAAGCGCGACCACGGTGTAGAGGTTGGTCGGCTCACGCCAGTTCCCGCGGACGTGGACCACCGACCGGCCGCCGGCCGCCGTGGCGAGCACCGCGAGGGCGATCGATCCGGCAAGGTCCACCGGGGTCTGTGTCTCCTCCGCGACGGCCGTCACGAACTCCCCCAGCCAGGCAGGGAAGACGTGGGCGGGAAACGGGGGACGCTCACGGCGGCCGGTGAGGGGAATCGGCTCCTCCCACACGTCCGGTGCCGCGTCGTCCACGCCGGGCGGTTCCTCCAGGGTGGGCAGTCCGGCCCACAGGTCGGGGCTGTCCACAGGCTGTGGCGTCATGAGGCGGCCCTCCCTTCGGCGATGGTGGTGTGGGGGCAGACGCCGACGCTCACGCGGGCGGTCAGCCTGATGACGGCGGCACGGCCCCGGGCCCGCTCGTGGTGCCCGCAGGCACAGAGCCAGTCCGCGACCGGTACGCCCGCACACTGGATCTGAAGCCCCGGGGTGATGCCGGCGACGGTGACCGTCTGCGGGTCAGAACCAACGGCAGAAAGGACGCCCTTACGGGCGCCGCCCTTCGGTTCGCCCACCGGCCGTCGTGGCGGGCCCTGTACGGCGCCCTGAGGGCCGTTCGCGGGGATTCGTGGTGCTTTGTTCATACCGCGCGCTCCACAGCCGTCTCAAGGCCGTTGGCGACCGCGCGGCGGGCGTAGGGCTCCGGGACGCCCACAGATACGGCGGCGGCCACGATCTCCTCGCCGATGGCCGCGAGTCCGCACGGTCCGGGGCACGCGGTGTGCTGTGCGGCGAGGAACCGGGCGACGCCGAACGCCTGTGAGCCGGCGCCGGATTCGGTGCGGGCCCGTACGAGGGCGAGGCCGCGTTCCAGGCCGGTGCGGACGTAGCGCTCGGTGTGGCAGCACCCGGTGGCCACCGACCGGCCCCACGTGGGACGGGCGGGGAGAGAAGAGGCCACCTCCCCCGGGGCGGGGGTGGTGTCTTCCTTCTCCACCAGGGCGCGCACGGCCGCCGGGAGAACGGCCATACGGCCGGCGCCGGGCCCGAGCCAACGGACGTACTGCATGGTCGACTTGATGTCGACGCCTGGGCGGACCGCATTCGAGGACGGCATGGTGCCCCGGTAGATCCAGTGCTCGCCCCGCGTCGTCGGCACGGTCCGCGTCGCGGGCAGGGTCTCTCGGGCCCATTCGACGGCCGCCGCGTTGTCCAGGTCCACCACCGTCAGCCCGGCGCCGCCGGGGTGATAGGCGACGGCCACCGCCTCATGCCACACCGGCACCCACGCGGGGGATGCGAGAACCCGCGGGTCGGTGGTGGCGGCGGCCCAGGCGTGGCAGGGGGCGGGGCACTGGCAGGGGCCTGCGTTCTTCATGTTCGGCCGGTCACCGCAGGCACTGCGCGCACACGCCGGGCAGTTCCCGAACGGGAGCTTCCCCGCCCGCAGGGGCAACACCGGGACACCAGCCGCGGCGAGGCGCAGGGCCGTGCGCAAGAGGCCGTTCGCGGCATTCAGATGCGGCAGGGGGGCAGACACTCGCTGAATGTCAGGGGGTTGGGTCATGCTGGGTGTCTCCAGTTCGTTGCGAGCGGGCTGGTGACAAGGGCGGCCCCGCGACTTTGGCGAGAGGGGGGCCGCCCTTGGCGTAGCTAGAAGGGCGGTTCGTCGCTGTAACCGGCCGGGCCCCACGGGTCGCGGGAGCCGCGGCGCCGCAGCCAGCGGGGCCGGCGGGGCACGGGCAGGAGGGTCCAGCGCCGGTGTTCGTTCCAGCAGTGGCAGGGCTCCCAGTCGGTGCCGGCGTACTCGCCGGTCTCGTCGTCGCCGTAGTGACGCTGGGCGCCGCCCACGCCGTCGCAGTCGGGGCAGTCGGGGTGGGGAGTATCGGTGAGGATCAGCGCGTTGTGGGGCCATGTGGCGCGCTGGATGCGGAGTCGCACGGGGGCTTCCCTTCGGTCAGCGGGTGAGTTCGTTGCGGTTGCGGGCGATGAGCCCGTACGTGGGGGCGGTGATGGTGTTGGTCTGCTGCCGGACCGGTCCGGCGTAGTGGTGGTGGGTGACGGTTTGCGTGGCCTTGAGTGACCGGAGGGTGGCGCCGATGGCGGCGGCGACCGCGGCCACGGCGGCGATCGGGAGGGTGACGAACAAAACGCTGGTCAGGGTCACGGCAGCGAATCCCTGGCAGGCAAGCCAGATGCCGCAGCCGACTCCGACGCAGGTGGCGCCGACGCCGATCCCAGCGACCGCCGTGCCCGCAGCCCAGGCGGGGACGATCCGGCGGTCCGGCTGCGGGACCGGGGGCGTGGGGCCGTAGGCGGGCAGCGGCGTCTCGTCGCGGTATGCGGTCGGTATCTGCGGCGCGGGCCGGTAGGCGTCTTCGATGATCCGGCGGGCCTCGGTGACGGCTTCAGCCTCAGTCATGCGCGGCTGCCAGGCCGCAGAGTCGTGGTCGGGCATGGCGGGCTCCTGCCGGGGTTCAGGTGAGGTGGCGGGCGGCGTCGGCGAGTGCGGCGCAGACGGCGCGGATGGTTCCTGCGGCGCCGGTGCCGGCGGTGAAGAAGCCGAACAGGAAGAGCACGAGGGCGCTGAACGGGCCGACGTAGCGGCCCCGCAGCAGAACGAGGGCCAGCACCCCGAAGAGGGCGGCGGCGGAGAGGGACAGGATCACGAGCGGCCTCCCGGAAAGCGCGGCGGGCAGCACCCTGGGTCGGGGTGCTGCCCGTGCCTTGTCTTGTCGTGTTGCTTGTCGTCTGGCTTGTCGTGCGGCTTGTCGCTTGTCTTGTCTTGTCGCTTGTCGCCTTGCAGGTCACAAGCCGTTTCCGGGCCTCCAGGCCCTCCCCGTACGGCTTTGTTTTCGCAGGGCGACAGGCGACAAGTGATCAGTCCTCGTCGGGCCGGTGGGGGGCGTGGCGGCGGTGGACGTAGCGGGCCTTGGTGCCCTCTCCGACGCGGACCGCGATGCCGTCCTCCGCCCACGCCTTGAGCCAGCCGACGACCGTCTGACGGGTCGTGCCGTGCTCATCGGCGAGCGCGCGGGCGATCGCCGATGCCCCGGTTCCTTCCGGGCCGGCGGCGAGCAGAGCGGCGAGTGCTGCCTGCTGTGCGGGGTTGTCCTGCTCGCTGCGCAGCGCGGACAGGTTCAGCCCGCCCGACGCCGGCGGTGGTGCCTGGTTGGGGTCGGGGGCGGTGGCGAACTCGGCGTCGATCTGCTCGCGGAACTGGCGCAGGATGTCGTCTTCGGGCGTGCTCTGTTCGGTCGGCCTGTCGCTGCGCAGTGCGGAGAGGTTCAGGCCTGACCGGCTCGCGCCCGGCCCTGCCGCCGACCCCGGCGCCTCCTCGACTACGTGGTCGTGCATCCAGGCGGTGCGGTCGGCGTCCCAGCGGCGGGCGTAGGCGGGGCCGGCGGCTTTGGCGGAGATGTCGTCCAGGCGGGGGTGCCGGTCGGAGGTGGCGGCGATGATCTCGCGGATCTGGTTGGGCTTGATCCGCCAGGCTTTGAACAGTCCGGCCGGGGATTCGGGGGTGGCCATGAACCCGGCGCCCTTGTAGGGGGCTTGCTCGACGCGCAGTCCGCGGGTGCCGGGGAACATCTTGGACAGGTCCATGCCCTCGGTCTCGCCGCCGGTCAGGGCGACGCGGACCTTGGCTTCCCGCCGGATCATCAGGTTGCCCAGCACGCTCCCGGTCGCACCCAGGGCGGTCAGGACGGTGCGCACGCCCATGGCGCGGGCGATCCGGATGACTTCCAGAATCTTCTCCCCGAGCTTGCGCATGTCACGGTCGCCGCTGGCCAGGATCTCCGCGCCCTCATCGATGACCAGCATGATCTGCGGGACGGCGGGACTGATGGGCAACAGGTCGGTGTTGTGGCGGGCGAGGAGGTCCTGGTAGCCCATCTTGCGCTGCTTGGCCACCTTGATAGCGGTGTCCAGCATGGTCACGGCTTCCTCGAACGTCCCCGCGAGCCAGTCGATACCCGGTCGCACGGGCCCGCCGCCGGGCGCGTGGATCTCCCCGTTCAGGGCGGGCAGAACCCACGGCAGGCCGGCCGACCCGGCGTTGAGGTCGACGACCCAGGTCAGCATGTCCTCGGCGCGGGCGAACCCGGCCAGGATCGTGTGGACCATGTTGGTCTTGCCCGAGCCGGTGGGACCGACGATCAGCGCGCACTGTTCACGCAGGTGAGCGCGGATCTCCTCGGCGGTGGTGCGGTAGCCCCAGGGGATACCGGTGTACACGGACAGCGGCCCGTACTCGGACGGGTAGGTCCGCTCCTGCTCCAGCACGTTGACCGTGGTCACGTCGATGATGACGCGGCCCTGGTGGATGCCAGGGGACGCGGTGGCGGTGCAGCCGTGCGGCAGTCGCGCGTCCGCGGACAGCCGCGGTGACTCGGCTGCGATCTTGCTCCAGGTGGCGCCGCCGGGCGGGAGTTCGGCGTCGATGGAGTAGCCGGTGCCGGTCTCCCACCTCTCGACGCCGACCACGCGCACGGTGATGGAGCACACCCGCTGGATTCGGTCGATCCACTCGGCGGCAATCGTCCGGCGTTCGGCGGACAGCTCGGCGTTGATCTGCCGCTGCTCGGCCGCGATCGCCTCTTCCTCGCGGGCTTCTTCGTGGAGGTTGGTGGAGCGGGTGGCGGCGCCGATGCCGACGCCGATGGTGGCCAGCGAGCCGAGGGCGGCCCAGGTCAGCGGGCCGTGGGTGATGGCCCAGGTGGTCCAGCCGGCGCCGACGAGCCAGGACGCGGCGCGGGTGGCCAGGGTGCGGCCGGCGTTGCGTGCGCGCAGCCCGGCCACGGTGTGGCCCAGGGCGCCGGCCGCGCCGACCGCGAGGGCCCAGCCGGGGGGCATGCCGGTGGCGGCGCCGGTGGTGGCGAGGGCGAAGGCTCCGGTGGTGGCGGACAGGGCGCCGGTCACGGGTCCGTGACCGGCGCTCCAGTCCAGTACCGGGCCACTGTGGTTGGTGGCGGGGGTGGTCATGGTCAGACGTTCCAGCCCTTCTCGGCTTCGTGGCCGTTGCGGGGGTCCTCGTGCCGGGCGATGTCCTGTGCGTGGACCTGCCGGAACAGCGGGCCCATGTCCTCCGCGACCGCGACGGCGCTCATCAGGGCGCCGAAGATGTCGTTGAACCCGGCGGCGACTTCCTTCTCTAGCGGGAACTCGGAGTCGGAGCGCTCGGCGAGGATTCGCATCACGTTCGCCACGCTGGCCAGCGCAGCCGGGAGCCCCTCGACCATGGCCAGGATCTCCATGCAGTCCTCGGGGTCGTAGGAGTTGGCGGCCTGCTCCATCTCGGCCGCGGCCTCTTCGAACCGGAAACCGGACACGTTCTCTCCTTCACTCACCTCGGGTGTGCTGTTGACGGGCACCGTGGCCGCGGGCCGCTCGACGCTGTCCGCGATCCCGCTTGTGCCGTCCTCGGCCGCCTCCTCATCGGCGGCGGCCTCCTGCTCTGCCATCTGCTCGCGGATCGCCTCATCGCGGGCGGCGCGCTCTTCGGCCGCCACCCCGGCCAGCCGCCGGAACAGGCGCCGGCCGGGGTGCATCAGCCACGGCAGGCCGAGCCTGCGGCCGAGCGGGGTGGTGATGAGTCCGAGCAGACCGACCGGCAGCGCGAGCAGCGCGGCCAGCAGCCGGCGCCCGTGGAACCTCGCCGCAGAACGCCGCAACGCCTGACGGGCCGCCCGACGCGCCGGAGCCCTGCGCAGCCCCGAACGCCGCGCGGCGAGGGTGCCGTCGGTTCGGGCGTCGCGGCGGGCGCGGTGCCGGGCGACCGCGGCGTCACGCACAGCACGGGCCCTGCGGACAGCGCCGCCCAGCAGGCGGCCGGCAGCGCTCCCGCCCCTGCCCAGCCGCTGATTGCCTGCCATGGTCCGGGCGTTGCGGCGGGCGGCGGCCACCGCACGCCGCGCGGCCGAGGTCTGCGCCCGCCGGTCGGCACGCGACCCGCCCGCAGCATGCTGCGCATCGCGCAGGGCCCGTATCTGCCGCACACGGCCCGCACCCTTGCCCATGCCGTCGGCTGCACGCTTCAACCTGCCGTGCCCAGCCGACCCGCCCTTGCCCCCACCAGCGGCGGTGCTGGAGTGGCGGGCGGTGGGGCGGGTGCCGTGCTGGCCCCGCCCACTGCCCGACCTCCCGCCGGAACGGCCGGTGCGGCGGCCGGCCGAACCGCTGCCGGACCTGCCGCCCGCGCCGGTCCCGCCGTGGCGCAGGCCCGCACTGCGGGCTGCACTGCGGCCGGCCATACGGGCCGCTGCCCGGCGGGCGTCGCGGCGAGGGCTGGGCCTGCGGGAGCGGGCGGCGGCAACGGTGCCCAGGACAACGGCACCGGTAGCGGCGACCATGGCCGCTACCGGGCCACCGGCCAAACCGGCGGCAGCGACCGCGCCCACAGTGCTGTTCGCCCCGGACAGGGCGAGCGGGACGACCGGCCAGCCACCCGGCGTGTGCTCCACAGCCGGGGCAGTCGTGGCCGCGGTGGTGGGTGTGGAGTCGGGCGGTGGGGGTGGTGTGGCCGGTGCCTCGATGGCTACCGGCTCGGTGCTGAGTTCCGTCATGCTGAGTGCACTCCTTTGGGGAGTAGGGCCCGGCCGGGGCCGTAGGAAGTTGCCGGCCGGGCCTGCCGACTGGACTTAGGCGGCGCGCTGTTCATCCGGGTAGGCGCAGGTCGCGCAGGCGCCGAGCGAGGGCGGGATGACGTATCCGGCATCACGGCCGCACTCCGGGCAGACGCGGCGGGCGGCGTTCGCCTTGGCCAGCGCCGCCCATTTCGCGGGCGTCATCGGGCGGACCGGCTTGGCCTTCTCGATGGAGTAGAGGTAGGCGACCAGCGGGCCGCGGCGGCGCCGCGGGCGCTCGATCTGCGCGGCCACATCCTGACCACCCGGCCGAAGCCCCTGCGCGCGGAGCTGTCGGCGGGTGGCCAGCCCCTCGGGGGCCAGCCGCCAGCGGTAGACCGGGATCGTGCTCATCGGGCGTTTCCGAGCGGGAGGGGCTGTACTCGCCACAGGACCTCGCAGGCCGGGGGCAGTGCGGCCCCCGGAGTGTGGGCGGTCCATCCCGAGCGGGGCGCTCCCTCGGCTTCTGCCGCGGACTCCGCTGCCTCCGCGGTGGCGTGCACGCTGTGCAGCTCGCCACGGTGGAAGAGGACGTAGACGCGCTCAGCCCGGCCGTTCTGCTTGCGGGTGACGCGCAGCAGTGTCCGTAGTGCCTGTCGGTCCTCGGTGTCGAGCAGGGACTGAGCGCGCAGGATCTCCAGCTCGCCTTCGAGCCGGGCGGCGTCGGCCGTGGTGCGGGCGAGCGCGGCGCGCAGTTCCTCCAGGGCGGTCTCCGCGCGGATCGCGGAGTCGGTGGCGAGCGCGGCTTCCTTGCGGTGCTGCTCGCCCTCGGCGCGCGCGGCGGCGGCCTCCGTTTCCGCCTCGCTGAGGCCGGTACGTAGGGCGCGCAGGGTGCGGGTGCGGACGACGGCGATCATGCGGAAGCTCCTTCAAGGGCGGCGGTGCGCGGTTGGCGCGCGGCAAGCTGCGCGGCGCGCGCGGCACGGAAGTCCCGCAGCCAGTTCCGCGCGTTTCCGGGGTCCACCCCGAACCGCTCTGCCAGCTCCGGGGCTGTGGGCTCCGCCCCGCCGGCGGCGGTCAGGGTGTGGAGGTAGTAGGTCCAGCCCTCCTGCTTGGCGGGCGACTTCCACACCGTCACGCCGCCCTCGGTGGCCTGCTCGGGGGCTTGCGGGTTCAGGCCGGCGAGGTCGCCGCACAGCCGCTCATACAGCGCACGTGCTTCGGAGATCTGGCCGTTGAGCTGCTGCAACTCCTGAGTGCGGGACTCGCAGGCGGCCTGCGCCTGCCCTGCCCGGGTGGTGAGCGCGTCGAGTTCCAGGCGCTTGGCCTGCACCTCCTGCTCGGCCTGCCGGACCAGCTCTTCCGCGCGCTCCCGCGCGGCCCGCTCGTCCTGCCGCGCAGTCTCCGCGCGCTGCCGCGCAACTTCCTCAGCCTGCCGCGCGGACTCCACGCGGCCGGTCGCATCCTCACCCTGCTCCAGCAGGGCGGCTTGCTCCTGCCGCAGCGTTTCCAGTGCCTCCCGCGCGGCGGCCAGTTCGTCTGCCGCGCGCTGCCGCGCGGCCTCGGCTTCCTGCCGCGCGGCTTCCGCGCGCTCCCGCGCGGTCTGCGCCTGTTCGGCGAGGCTGGACGCCTCCTGCCGCTGAACGGCCGGGGTGACGGCGAGTTCTTCGATCAGCGCCAGGACCGCGGCCGGTGCGCGGTAGTCGAGGGTGGCGACCTCGTCCGCGCGGGTCAGCGCGGCCAGCCGCCGCGCCAGCGCCAACGCCTGGGCCTGGTCGGTGGCCACGTCCGCGCGGTCCAGAGCCTTCTGCGCCCTGCGCCGCCAGCGCCGCACCTTGCGGGTCTTGCCCGCCTCCAGGGCCAGGCGCAGCCGGTAGACGCGCAGCGCGGCCCGCTGCACCAGCGCAGCACGGGCGATCGCCGACGACGACGTGCGCGCGTCCAGGCCGAGCAGGGCGAACAGTTCCGCCCAGGCGTGCTGCCACAGCAGCGCGACCAGCCGGGCCGGGCCCGGCCGCGCGTCGTCGTCCTGGCCCGCCTGGACGTGGTGCAGCTTGCTGCGCAGCTGCAGCTCGATCAGCCACGCGGCGAGCGCCGGCACGGCCGCCAGCACCGGGCGGGCCCACCAGTTGGGGGCGTGCACCGCGTTCATCGACGCCGAGAAGCCGACGAGCATCCACGCCGTGCGGTGCATCAGCCGCAGCTCACGCGTCCAGCCCGCCTGCGGGTCGGCCGCGCGGTACATCATGACCAGCAGCGTCATCTCGGCCGCGTCGAACACCGCGATGAACGCCACCGCCAGTTCCGTGGGCAGCGCGCTGGTCTGGGTGGCAAAGCCCCACAGGCCATGCACGCTGACCGCCACACCACCCAGGGCGACCACGGCTTGCGGGCCGATCCCGGACAGCCACGACGACTTCCGCAGCCGCCCAACCGCCCACACCACCACAGCCAGAGCGGCGACGGCGCCGCCCAGGGGCAGCAGCCACGTCCAGGGCTGCTCGTGCAGGTTGAGGAGGGTGTTCATGCCGCCCCCCTTCCGGCCGTTCCCGGGCGGCCGGCGCGGCGCCCGGCACGGCTGGAGTGGGTCAGGTCGGGGCCGTCGGCAACGCGCCAGCCGCCCCCGTCACGCTTGGCCGTGTACATGGCCTCATCCGCCCGCCGTAACGCCAGCGGCAGTGAACGGGAGGGAAGCTCAGCGGTCAGACAGGCACCGATCGACGCCCCCACGCGGATGGTGCGGCCCCGGTAGGTGAACGGGGCGGTGAACGCCCCATGCAGACCGTTCAACAGCCACGGCAGCGTGAACGGCTCCTCCAGCGGCACCACGGCGGCGAACTCATCCCCACCCAGCCGGGCCGCCACAGCCCCGCGCTTCTCGGCGAGCGCATCGTTCAGGCTCGCCGCAGTGGCACGGATCGCCTCATCACCGGCCGCATGCCCGAAGGTGTCGTTGAGAGCCTTGAACCCGTCGAGATCGACCAGCACCACCGCCGCGTGGCGGCGGGCCAGCAGCCGGGATGCACGCCGCTCGAACGGGGCCCGGGTCCACAGACCCGACAGCGGGTCCCGGCGCGCGGCCGACAACCGGCGGCACATCCACAGCCCGTGGACACCCCACCCGCCGGCCAGCGGCCCGGCCGCCGACACCATGGTCAGCAGATCGTTCACGCCACACCCCCTGCGGTTGTGGTGGCCGGGATGTAGGTGGCGTAGACCTCGAACTTGATGCCGTAGGCCGTCGCCGTGAACTCCAGCGACGGCCGGCCACCGATCCAGTCCGCGACCACCACGTCGGGGGCGACGCCCAGCGCCTCCCGCCACGCCTCCACCGCCGCAGGGCTGTCGAGCTGCACGCTCACGTCCCGCGTGCTGTGCGCGCTGACCGTGAGGTAGGCGGCGGGAAGGTCCGGGCGAGCGAGGGCGAGGGTGGCCAGGCACGTCAGCACGGGCGACTGCGCGGCCAGAGTCGGGGTGCTCATGCGGCACCCCCGGGCAGGCTCGCCGCGGCGGTGCGGTTCGCCAGTGCCACCCGCTCCGCCAGCACCCGGTGACGGGCCCGGCGGATGCGGCGGGCGTCCAGCTCGTTCGGCGTGCGGTCCAGGGTGGTGATCTGCGCGTCGAGCAGGTCGATGTCCGCCAGGATCAGCGGCATCTCCTCCTCGATCGCGTCCAGCTCCGCGTCGGTCGGCTCGATCCAGTCGGCGAACGCGGTAACAGCGTCCTGAACAGTGACGATGTGACTCATTGGGTCGTGTACTCCCTTGTCAGGTGAAGCGGCCCGAACAGCGCCCCCGGAGTTGCCGCTCCGGGGGCGCGCGCCGTTCTGTGAGTGGGTGGGTGTGGTCAGCCGTTCTTGGGCTTCGTGCCGAACGTGGCGTGCAGCTCGGACGTGACGTCCTTGCACTCGCCGCGCTCCATGCGGTCGTAGATCTTCTGGCCCTTGGCGAAGGCGTCCGCGCTGGTCAGCTCGGAAGCCTGCGACTCCTGCTTCTTGCCGATCATCCGAACCCCCTTGGGTGTTGTGTCGTGAGTGGACGGGTCGGCCGCCCTGTGGGCGGTGCCGGCTCCCCGCGCTCCCGCCCGACCAGCACGGGCGGTTCGGGCGGGAGAGGCAGCCGTTCAGCGCTGGATGACGTCCTTGTCCAGGTCGCGGTGACGGACGCTCACCTGGTGGCCAGCGGCCGCCAGCCGCTCGGCGAGCGCGCCGGCGAACGTCGGGGCACGGTGCCGGCCGCCCGCGCATCCGTCGGCGACGGTCACGGTCCCGGCGCTCGGGCCGGAGGCGAACGCCTCGACCGCCATGGCGGTGGCCTCCACCAGGTCCGTAATGCCGGGCGTGCCCAGCACCGCGGCCCGTACCGGCGCGTCGTTCGCGGTCATGTACCGCAGCTCGGGCGCGACGTGCGGGTCACGGAAGTGGTGACGCAGGTCGACGGTCAGGTGCGCCGCCGGCGGGGCGTCGTGCAGGTAGCCGAACGAGACGATCTCGACAGTGCTCATGCGAACTCCAGACGAAGTGGCCGGTGATGCGTGCCCCGGCCGGGAGTCGAACCCGGCCTGCGACCATCGGGGCTTTCGGGGGTCAGCGGTCCCGGCGCTCCAGCTCGCGAGCGATGTCGTTCTGCGCGTTGATCGCGCTGAGCGCGTTGTGGCCCCCGGCGCGCTCGCGGGTGATCAGGTCGTACTCGTTCCGCAGGTCGTCACTGGTGCGGTTCTGCATCTCGGAAGCGGCAGAGGAAGGGCTCGTACGGAAACGCATATCGATCTCCTCATGGAGTGAGTGCTGGATGGGCGGGCAAGGCCATGCCCGGCTCCCCTCAGCGCTGCTCGTACGAGACGAGCAGCGGAGGCAACCGGCCGCAGTGAACTGCGGTGTTGGGGTCGTACAGGTGTCTCCTTCGGGGGTTCTGCACCCGTGTCAGGTAGTGCGGAATGGCCCCGTTGTAGGCGTATGGAGACGTGACCTTTCGGTCTAAGCCCTCCCGAGTGCAAAGGGTCGGGTGCGCCCTCGGCCCGCTCTGTCCCGGGCCCCTTGAGGCCGCGTCCGGTGGACGTGGCCTCCATTGGTCGTGCTTCGGTGCCACACACTCCGCGTTGCGTGGTGTGTATTACCTACCACTCACGTTGGCAGAAGGATCCCGCGCCGTCAACCCGTGGCTTTCGACTCGGACCCGCCGGCCTGTCCCGTGCGGTGGTGATTCAACTGTCGTCATCTGGGGCGCGGTTCGGGAGCGAGTACTTGGGGGTGCACTCGTGCACTCCTAGGTTCGAACCCTCTGCACCCCGGACCTGACCTGCGTAGAGTGACGATGAGTCAAGCTGGTACTACGGCCACACTCTGGGGGTCCAATGGCAGACCGGAACGCCAGACTGGCCACGCTCATGCAAGAAGGCGACTTCTCGCACAAGTCCCTTGCTCGCGCGGTGGTCGCCGCCGCCGCTCGGTCAGGTGAAGACATCACCTGCGATCACACGTACGTCTCGCGGTGGCTCAAGGGGGCAATCCCGCGCGGCAACATGCCGCAGTTCATCGCAGACGCCATCGGGCAGAAGCTTGGGCGCCGGCTCACCCTTGACGACATCGGCATGGGTGACGCGGCCGTGTCTTCCGTACAGCCGGACCTCGGACTTGAGTTCGCAGACAAGACCGAGGCGGCGGCCAAGACCGTCATAGACCTCTGGCGTGCCGACCTTGCTGAGGCTGAGGTACTGGTCAAGGCACAGCCAGACTCGGCCGCCTGGAACACGGCGTCCCTGCGCTGGATCGTCGCCCCGCCGGACGGGGAGCTGACACGCGCGGGCAACCGCGCGATCGGCATGGTGGACGTGGAAATGATCCGCTCCACTGCCGACGCCTTCAGCATGCTCGATGGCAAGTTCGGCGGTGGCCATGCCCGACGCGCGCTGATCCAGTACCTGCACACGGATGTCCGGCCGATGTTGGACGGCAAGTACTCAGACGACGTGGGCAAACAGCTCTACTCGGCCGTGGCGGAAGCGCTCCTGCTCGCCGGGTGGATGTCGTACGACAGCGGCCTTCACGGCTTCGCTCAGCGGTACTTCATCCAGGCGCTGCGCATGACGCAAGCGGCAGGGGACCGGCTTCTTGGGGGCAGCATCCTTTCCGCGATGAGCCACCAGGCCACGTTCCTCGGGCGCTACCACGACGCAGCCACCCTTGCTCGGGCGGCGTACACGGGCCCGGCTGGCGTGCTGGGCCCCACGATGTCCGCGCAGTTCCGCGCGATGGAGGCGCGGGCCCTGGCCCGCCTCGGCGACGAACGGAGATGCGACCTCGCCTTGGTAGAGGCAGAGCGCAAGCTCAGTCAGCGGACTCCGGACAGCGATCCGCCGTACATCGCCTATTTCGATGAGGTGGAGCTTGCAGCCGAGATCGGCCATTGCTTCCGAGATTTGGGCCGGTCCGCAGAAGCGGCAGAACGGGGTGCGGGATCGATCTTCGGCGACGGCCTGAACAATCGAAGCGACTTCTTCGCGACGATGGTGCAGGCCGAAGCGTATATCAACCAAGGCGAAATTGGGCGCGGCTGCGAAATCGCCAAGACTGCCCTACAACTCGGCGAGGGTTTGAAGTCGGCGCGCTGCGTCCAGTACGTTCGAGAATTCCGCGAACGCGTTTCCCCTGCGATACGAGGCGCTGCGGAATTCCGCACCTTCATGGAAGAAGCGCGGACCTATCGCCTGTGGCAGCAATGCGACTTGACGCCTTAGAAGGGTGCCCAGTCTCGACGTGATCCCCCTGACCGGAGAGTCGCCACCCGCTTCTCAACCTCGTCAGCGGCCCGGGGGTTCGTACCCGCGTTCTGCGAGAGCCACGTGACCATCAGCAGTTCTCGCACGCTCCGGAGCACGACGTATCCGTCCCATTCGCGCACGTCGAAACCGTAGCCAGCCACGAAATCCGCATACTCCGCTTCCGTATGCCATCCAAAACTGTCGTAGTACATGGCCGTTTGCATCAGGTCCCACTCGCGGGGACCGGTGGCAAATCCATCCAAGTCAATAACGCACGGATGGCCTGCCGCGTCGCGCAGGACGTTACCCACGTTGAAGTCACCGTGCAGATGACCCGACGGAAGCGAGAATTCGAGGCGCCCATACTCGGCCTCCAAATCTCTCGCCATCGAACGAAGAAATGCGCGGGTATTTTCCGGTATGACAGCACACTTCAAGCGGCTCGCTACCTTGTCGAATGGCTGGAGTCGCGGGAGTGAAAAGGGCGGAGACTCCAGATCGTGGAGCCGCCGCAGTAGTACGCCCATTTCCGCCGTACTCGCGTACGTGTCGCCGTCTGCCAGCCCTTGCCAGAAGGTGACGGGATGGTCTTCGATCACGATCGGCTGTTCGGCGTCCGTGACGAGACGCGCGGCCGGGTACCCCTGGTCCGCGAGCCACCGAGCCACGGCCACCTCTCGGCGCACCGAAGTAAGCCGGTCGGCTCCCCGCCCTACGCGCGAGATGATCCGGCCGCCGTCGACGCGGAACACGGCATGGTCGCCTAGCCGAAGGATCTCAATGCCGTCCGGCTCTAGGTCGGCGACCGCGCATGCCCGGCGCAGGATGGACTCTGCCGCGTCCGCGTCGAAGTCCCTGCGTTCCGTCGTCGTCATGCCGTCTGTGTCTCCCGTCCGGCCGGCAGCATGAGGACTTCCCGCCCTCGCCCTGCCCCCTTGCCGATCAGCCCTTGCCCTTCCATCTGCGCGATGGCGGAGCGCACGGCGGTCCGGGACGCGCCGAACCGCTCGCACAGCTCCTTCTCGGTAGGGAAGCGGTCGCCCACCTTCATCTCCCCGCCGTGCAACAGGTCGGTCACCCGCTCGACCAACGGCCGGCGGTCGCCGGTCCCGGCAACGAACCATCCGGCGCCCTGCACTGACTCGATCACACCATCGGCCTTGAGCACGGCAAGCGCCCGCTCGATGGTGCTGCGGCTCACGCCGTACTCGCTCACGAGTGCCGACTGAGACGGCAGCGCTTCAGTGATTTCGCCGTCCCTGATCTTCTCGCGGAGGGATTCCGAGACCTCCAGGTATCTACCTCGCGGACTGCCCTGCGGCACGTGTCCTCCCTTTCTCTGCCCTCGACGGCGTCCGGGTGGCGCGTCACACCGTCAAGTCTTCTGGGCCCAGGCTTCTCAGCCGAGCATTTCGGTAACTAGCTGGTCCAGTTCCTCGGCGTCGGGTGAAGAGAGTAGGAAGTCGCGCAATGTGCGGCGTAGCTGGATATAGCTTTTGCCCTCCTCAAACTTCAGTTCCGCAATCCGCCCGGCTTCCGCCTCCCCGATTTCCGCGATTCGCGCATGCTTGGGATCGGATGGGTCAAAGGTTGGGATAGGTAGTTCCCATACGGCCTTATCGATATCCCTTTCATCCTTACCGTAGGACATCAGAGGGCGTACAGCCTCAGTAGTATAGGGCGAGTTGAGTACCGCTAGTAGGTACATTCCCTCCTGGCGGGTGGCTACCGCTCCCCAATACAGCTTGTGCTCGATAATCGCGTTCGGATCATCCACTAGCGCCGCCGTCACATACATGCCGGAAGCTCCGTAAACAACCCGCAGCGGCGCACCGGGAAGCTGGTCGGTTAGTCCTCTGCGAAAGTTAAGCCTCTCGGCTAGTGTAAGCCGCCCGCTGGATCGATTGTCGGCCCAGAGTTGTTCCGCATCACGCCACCATTTCGCCAGGTCCGGGTAGCGGTCTAGATGTTCATGCTCACCGTCCATCAGGGTATTCTTGCCCTCGATGGGCAGGACTGCCCTGTCAGCGCCGATAATTCGGTATGGGACGACGTGCTCGCCGAGCAGAACGGGCCTGACGAACTCCTTCTCGACCGTTCCTTCCAGGTCGGGAAGGTCCTTCCATGGCTTTTTCTCGAGGGTACTGCGCTGCGAGCGCACCGAAACACGCCCGCCGCCCAGGCCTAGGGGGCTTGCTTTCTGCTCCTCCACGAAAAAGAAAACTTTAGGGAAGATGGTCGCCCCGTTCAGGAATCGATTCCCGTAAGGAGAACTAATCAGCCCTTCCTTGGGGTATCGGAGCTGGCCCTCCTTTCGGGTAATCCAGCCCTTAGCCCGCTCCCAGTGGACGGCACTCTTGGGGATCTTCCCAGTCCAGATTTCAGTCTCCCGCGGCAGTGAGACAGCGTCATTACCTTGTTGCCCGATACCGAAGTGGCGACGGCGACCGAACACAACTGCCGCGGCGCGAGGGAAGAAATGAGGGCGCAAGCGGCGCAGATCCCAAGAGCCAGTGAAGTCGACCTTGACAGGATGGTCTGGGTCCGTCCAGACGCCGGTACGAAAGCCGGTCCAGTAGGGGCGGTCCAGCACAGGGTTGGGCACGACGAAAGCAAACGAGCCGTCCTTGCGTAGGTACTGCTGGACGGTGCGGGCGATGAACAGACCAGAAAGATCCTGGTGAGTGGCAACCTCAAAGCCCTTCCACAGGCCACGGGCCTGCATCATGTCCTTGAAGGTCTTCTGCATGTCCTCGGGCATGTGCCGGTAAGAGAGCCAGGGCGGATTGCCGACAAGAACATCGACGCGGTTCTCGGCGCGTGAGAGCCACATGGGGCGGGCCAGGTTGCGGACGTAGTAGGACCAAATGTGATTACGGTCCTCGTCGACCAGCTCACACAGAATCCGAAAATTCTCCGTCAGCTCTTCTCGGTCCTCCGCGTCGGAGACGCCGTGGCGGTTGAAGATGGCATTGAGGGAGGGCAGCTTTCCTTTGGCGCGGTGCGGGTCCGCCGCCTTGTCAGCGAGTTCATTGACGATCGCATCGAAGCGACTGGCGTCCTGTAGCAGGCCTTCAGAAAAGCGCAGATCGTTGGCGAAGAGCTGGCCGCTTACGTCGGTCTGGATTACGAGGTGGCCGTGATCGATGAGGTCGATTCGCTGCTCCCACTGGACGCTGTCGCCCAGGTAGACGGGGACGCTTATTGGGCCGCGCTCCTCGGACCTGAGTGTCTCGCGTCCGATGGCGAGGAGGTAGGTGACGCGGGCCAGTGCTACGGCGACCGGGTGTAGATCAATGCCAACGACATGATCATGCAGGCTATCTAGCGCTTCGCGCAGCGGCACCCCGGCGTCCTGCGCGGCAGTCAAGTAGCGGCGAACTCCGTAGAAGAGGAACGTGCCGGAGCCGCACGACGGGTCCATGATTCGCTGCTTCAGCGGATCTGGAACGGCCTCGGCCACCGTCGCTTCCGCCAGCCAGTCAGGCGTGTAGTACTCCCCTTGCTTCTTACGAGTTTCCGCAGAGATCACCGACTCGTACAGAACCTTCAGGACGTCATGCTCGACCTTCGACCAGTCGAAACCTGCGAGCCGGCGAGCCAGGTCTCGGAAGAAGCCGTCTCCGCCCTCGGTCTCCAGTGGCCATCCAAAGAAGTCCGACTCGACCACACCTGAGATCTTCGCCTGGGTGAACAGCTGGCCATAGACCAGCGAGGCAGGCGGGGTGTCCCTAATGTCGATGCCATAGACCGCGTGGGCGATAAGCGAGGCCGTGTTTACCAGAAGCGTGTGCTCGATGAACAGGTCATCACTGTTCTCGAACTGAGCACCCAGGGCACTGCGCAGAAGCCGTGCCCACAGATCACGCTTCAGTCGAACCGTTGGGAGCTCCTTATTCTCCTCGTACAGCGCGGCGAGGATTGCCTTGTCGATGGAGTGGGCGACGCTGTTCGCTCCGAGGCGGGCCGCGATTGCATCCGGCGTGGGTGTGGCCCCCTCGGACGTTGCCAGGACGCCTTCGAGCCAGCGGACTAGGTCCAACGCCTTGGCATTGCGTTCCCGTGCATCGAAACGGTTTACCTCGTTCAGCTCGCCGTGGACCAGCGTGTAAGCCCGCCAGTCAGCGCCATCGGTGAGGATACCTACGTGACGCCGTTCACGCTGCTCGGTCCGGGCCCGCACATACTTGGCCAGCTGGTCGACCGCAACCTTGCGGATCTTGGGACGGCTGATGTCCTTCTTGACCTCGATAACGGTCGCACCCATCTCAATATCGATGCGGTGGCCGGTGCCGTCGCCCACCTGAGCTTCCAGCACAGGGTCCAAGAGGTTCTGCTCGTCAAGATTGAGATCCGCCTCAAGAAGGAACTGACGGATGTCAGCCTGCAGTGTCGCTTCAGCACGGGCAGCCTTGCGCTCGACGACCCGCTTGAACGCGATGTCAAGCGCGACAGGCGAAGGAGGGACTGACAGCGTCACAACAGGGCTCCTGGAACATCGAGGCGTAAGGGACGAGGGGACACACGATCCCGTACAGCATTGTCGCGCAGGCGTTAGGTGTCGGGACATCCCTTGTCAGGCGGAATCGCGCGACTCCACGGGAGGCCACCTGTTGTCCTAGTCCTTGTCCGGTGCAGGGACGGCCGCCACCGTTCACTGCTGTACGCGCACCCCCTCTGACCTGCCGCGTGACACTCACGGACGCCCCCGTACGGGCACGCGGACAGTTGGAAAGCGTCTTGGGGGCCACCCTCTCACGAGACCCGCAAGCGGTGGCCCCTGTGGCGCTTGCACGGCGTGATCGCCGCTGCTCTCCCTGCACGCCGTCTGAGCCCCTGCCACCGTGCTATTGCTGCCGGGCCTCAGTGTCCTCACGGATCGCGGCGGCGACGTCGAGCAGGGCGTAGGCGATGGCAGCGAGGCCTTCCCCGATGGCGTCGGTTCGGTACTCGTCGCCGGTCCGGCCCGCCGCCGCGTCTGCCTTGCCCTCCGCGTAGCTCCCGTACACGCTCTGATTCGGCATCCGTGTCCCTCCCTTTCCCTAGCTTCTCCAGGGATCTTTGCTGCCTCCCCCGGCCGGAGCTCGGCCAAGCCTCAGATCACGCCAGCTTCGCGCTCGTCACAGTGGCACGAGGGGGCGCGTCAGGTGCCAGAAGCGCCTCCTCGGGCAGGCTCCGAGCCCCCACAGTGGCGAGGCGGCGGCGGAGCTTCAGGTAGCCCCGAACGCCGCGGACGGCGGTGCTCTTGAATGCCCGCAAAAGGGCCGTTGGCGCCGGCTCCACGGTGTACGTTCAGGCTGGGCGCTCTCGGCGCGCCCAGCACGCCGTGAGAGGATCCGAAAGCCAGATGGAATCCGCCACCGCCGCTCAGGAACGGCTACGCGCACGCCAGCAGGAATTGCAGCTCGAACTGGCGCAGGTCCAGCGGCAGCTTAAGCAACTACAGACGATGGTGGTCGCGTCACGGTGGCGGTATGCCCCCAGTGGCCCAAAGGGACGCGGCACCGTCTACCACGCGACGGCGAACCGGAGCTGCCGCCCGACAAGCGGGCCTGAAGAGATCACCCTGTACGAGGCCCTGCAGACGGGGCTGGTCCCGTGCCCCAGGTGCAGGCCGAAGAGCGCCTAGCGCCAGGCGCGCCGTGGGGCCGATCCTCTTCCGGCATCGATGAACGATGGCTCACGAGATACAAGACGCGGGCGTCCGTCTCAGTTTCCGTCTCGTTCATCGCCGTACACAGCCGTGCGGCGAAGCTCGCACTACCCGGCGGGTGTGGCCGTTCGCACGCGGCTGAACGGTGACGGACGCACCCGGATAGCGCTCTGAGCAGCACCGACAAACCTGCAAAGCGAGTTACACGGGTTCGATTCCCGTCACGGCCTCCAGGACAACCACGCGCGCCCGAGCGGCTCAGGGGCCCGCCTGCACAGCATCCATCAGCGGACTCCGCCCGCAGGGAGTCACACGGGTTCCATTCCCGTCACGGCCTCCAGGACAACCACGCGCGACCGGGCGCGGCGCAGGGCTCGCCTGTGCCGCGCCCGGTCGTGTTCAGAGCACGCCGCCCGCCTCGTCCTGGAACCTCTCGGTCCAGTAGTGCCATGTCGTGCCCGGCAGCGTGGCCGTCGGGTCGAGGGTGGTCAGGGTGTGCAGCATGGCGGCGGCCAGTTGTTCGTAGGAGGCCGTGCTGAGCTCGTGGGAGAGGTGCTGGTCGATGGTGCGTTCGTGGTGCAGGAGCCAGAGGGTGAAGGCGAGGGTGGAGACGTCGGTGTTGAGGGGGTAGAGCGCCGCCTCCGGTGCGCTGAAGGTGAGGACCGCGCCCGTGCGGCCGTCCACCACCAGGCTGTTGTCCTCGACCAGGTAGCCCAGGCGGATCAAGTGGTCGCAGTGGGCCGGGAGTTCGGAGACCGGGTAGTCGGGGTGGTCCCGGGTGAAGTGCTCCCGCAGGGTCGGCAGCGGGGCGTCCGGGTCGGCGAAGAAGAGGACCGCCTCCTCCGGCAGCCCGGTCTCGCGCAGGAAGCGGCGGGTCGGCTCGTGGGTGAGCGTGGCCGGGAAGTCGACGTCCTCGAAGCGGGCCACCCGGCCGTGCCCGAACTCCTGGTCCAGCACGCGGGCGGGCATGTCGAGGGTGAGTCCGGACGCCGTACCGGGGCCCGCGACCAGGGAGAGCGGGCGGATCAGGGCCGCGAACTTCCAGTACGGGGGGACCGCGCCGTCCGTGCCCTCCTCGAACAGGGCGAGCAGGCGGCGCGAGGCCTCGGCGACCGTCCTGGGGCCGAACTGGCCCGCCAGGGAGGCGAACCGGCCCCGCAGGCCCGCCAGTTCCTCGGTGACCGCGGCGAACCGCAGCAGCGTGGCCAGGGACGGCGCGAAGGGGCGGGAGTCGGACGGGTCGCACAGGTAGGCCGTCGTGACCTCGCCCGTGTCGCCGTCGAGCAGGATCGACTCGCGCTCCATGCCCTGCGGATTGAGCAGCTCGCCTATCACCAGGCGGTCGCGCAGCTCCTCCGCCAGGTGGAGCGGGCCCTCCGCGGCGTCCGCGAGGGTGCGCAGGCCGTGGGCGCGCAGCGGTGAGAACGTCAGCACGTCGGTCACGGCGGGCAGCCCCGGGCCCGCGAGCAGACCGCGCGTCGGCGCGTGGGTGACATGGCGGTCAAGCTCCGCCTCGGTCAGCGTGATCGCCGCCGTCCCGGCATCCGTCGTACTCATCGCTCCCCCGCGATCTCCCACTGCGTGACAGTGTGGCGGGCGCCGCTGCCCGGCCTCCCCCACCGCTGTGCACACTACGCCGCCCCACTGACAACGCCCCTCACCGGGAAGGACGCCGGACGGCCCGGGCACGTTGCCCGGCGGCGCCCATCGGCTCGCCAGGACAGCGGAGTTGACCGGGCCGCGACGACCACAAGGGCACGACGGCCACGGCAGTCACCGGGGCGGACGACCCCGGCGCTCAGCGGGTCCCGCCGCACAGCGGGTCGTGACGGCCCCGGCACCCAGCGGGTCGTGACGGCCCCGGCGCTCAGCCCGTCGTGACGACCGCGGCCTGGGGGCGGATCGGCAGCCGGTTGACCGGGCGGCCGGTGGCCGCGCGGACCGCGGAGGCGATGGCCGCCGGGGCCGTCACCACCGGCACCGCGCTGACCGACTTGGCGCCGAAGGGCGCGACCACGTCCCGCTCCTCCACCAGCTTGACGATCCGGATGTCCGGCGCGTCCAGGGCGGTCGGCAGGGCGTAGCCGGTCAGGTCGGGATGGCGGATCAGCCCGCGCGGGGTGCGCAGGTTCTCGGTGAGCGCGATGCCGACGCCCTGGGTGACGCCCGCCTCGATCCGGGCCGCCAGCTGGGCGGGGTTGAGCACCCGGCCCACGTCCTGGGCGACCGCCAGCTCCACCACCCGGACCGAGCCCAGCTCGATGTCCACGTCCACCACCGCGCGGATCGCGCAGAACGCGAGCCCCACGAAGGCGTCGCCCTGCCCGGCGGCGTCCAGCGGCTCGGTGGGGTGCGGGCGGCACTGCGCGGTGGCCCACAGCTCCTTGCCGTCCAGTGCCTCGGTGACGGTGGTCGACAGCACCCCGTCGTACGAGGTGATCTTGCCGTCGTTGATCTGGAGCAGCTCGGTCGACATGCCGAACTTGTGGGCCAGCGGCTGGAGCAGCTGGGTGCGGACCATCTTCGCCGCCCGCTCCACCGCGCCGCCGGACACCCAGGTGTGCCGGCCCCGGCAGCCCGCGCCGGACGGCGGCTGGTCGGTGTCGACCGGGGCGACCCGGACCTCCTCGATGCCCAGGGTCTCCTGGACGATCTGCCGGGCCAGCGTGGTGAAGCCCTGGCCGGTCTCCACGGCCGCGCAGAGCACGGTCGCCATGCCGTCGTGCACCTTGACCGTCGCCGTGGACACCTCGTCGGCGCCCTCCGCGCCGAGCATGTGGACCATGCCGAGGCCGTAACCGACGCCCCGGCGCACCGCGCCCGGCTCGCCCGCGCCCTCGGGGCCGCCGGGCAGCAGCCAGTCCTCCTCGGGCGTGTCCTTCGGCAGCGTCGGCAGCGGGAAGTCCCGTACCGCCTGGAGGAGTTCGGCGACCGGGGCCGGGCAGGTCACCGTCTGGCCGATGGGCAGCACGTCGCCCGTCGCCAGCGCGTTGCGCAGCCGCAGTTCGGCCGGGTCCACGCCCAGCTTCCTGGCCAGCTTGTCCATCTGGGCCTCATAGGCGGCGCACACCTGCATCGCGCCCTCGCCGCGCACATGGCCGGAGGGCGGGTTGTTGGTGCGCACGGCCCAGCCCTCGATGAAGGCGTTCGGGACCACGTACGGGCCGCACGCGAAGGAGACCGCGGCCGCCAGCGCGTCGGCGGAGGTGTCGGCGTACGCACCCGCGTCCAGCAGGATCTGCGCCTCCACCTTGACCAGCCTGCCCTCGGCGTCCGCGTGGTGGCGGTAGCGCAGCAGGGTGGGGTGGCGGTGGACGTGGCCGAGGAAGGACTCCTCGCGGCTCGCGGTGAGCTTCACCGGGCAGCCGGTGCGCAGCGCCAGGAGCCCGAGCGGGAGTTGGAAGCCCTGGTCCTCGCGGTCGGCGGTGGCGCCGGGCACCCCGGTGACCACGATCTTCACCCGATCCGGGGACAGGCCGAAGCAGGCCGCGGCGGTGTTGCGGTCGTGGTGCGGGTCGGTGGAGGCCAGGTACAGCTCCACACCGCCGTCGGGACGGGGCACCGCGAGGCCGGCCTCGGCGCCGATCGGGGCCGGGTCCTGCCGTCCGATGCGGTACAGCCCCTCGACCACGACCTCGCCGACCGCCTCGGCGTCACCGTGGCGCAGCGGGATGTGCCGGATCAGGTTGCCGTCGGGGTGCAGGGGCTCCGCCTCGAACGCGTGCTCGGGGTCGGTCACCGGGTCGAGGATCTCGTACTCGACGATGATCGCGGCGGCGGCCATCCGTGCGGTGTCGGGGTGGTCGGCCGCGACGGCGGCGATGGGCTCGCCGTGGTGCCGTACGACCTCGGAGGCGAACACCGGCCGGTCGGGGGTGCCCCGGCCGTGGCGCGGGGTGCCGGGCACGTCCTCGTGGGTGATGACGGCGCGTACGCCGGGCATCTCGCGGGCGTGCCGGGTGTCGATGGAGACGATCCGCGCGTGCGCGTGCGGGGAGCGCAGCACGGCCGCCCAGAGCAGGCCCTCGGCCCACAGGTCGGCGGCGTAGGGGAAGGTGCCCTCGGTCTTGGCGCGGGCGTCGGCGTGCGGCAGGGAGACGCCGAGGCCGTGCGGCGGGCCCTCGGGCTCGGCGGCGGGCTCCCCGGCGGGGGTCGCGGTGGCGGCTTCGTTGCTCACGCCTGGCCTCCGTCCTGGCCGTAGTGCTGGTCGTGCGGTCCCGGCGCGCCGTACCCGGGCGGCGTGTCGTGGTAGCCGTCGGGCGTGTCGCCGTAGCCGCCCGGCATGTCGCCGTACCCGTCGGGCGCGGGCGGCGGCGTGTCGAAGGCACCCGGTGCCTCGAACGCCGACGGGCCGGTGCCGCCGGAGCCGGGGCCCGCCTGCTGGGGGATGCGCGCCTCGCCGGCCGTGTCCGCCTCGGGCTCGGGGGCGTGCGCGGCCTCGCGTTCGGCGACGACCTCCTGGACGGCCTGCACGACGCCCCGGTAGCCGGAGCAGCGGCACAGGTTGCCGCACAGGGCCTGCCGGGTCTCCAGTTCGCTCGGCGCGGGATTGCCCTCCAGCAGGTCGTGCACCGTCATCGCCATGCCGGGCACGCAGAAACCGCACTGCACGGCACCGCACCGGGCCAGCGCCCGCTGCACGTCGGAGGGCTGCCCGTCCTTGGCCAGGCCCTCCACGGTGCGCACCTCGGTGCCGGCCGCGGTGACCGCCGGGACCAGGCAGGAGGCCACCAGCCGGCCGTCCACCTGCACGTTGCAGGCCCCGCACTCGCCCTGCGAGCAGCCGTCCTTGGCCCCGGCGAGCCCCAGCCGCTCGCGCAGCACGTACAGCAGCGATTCGCCGATCCAGGCGTCGGCGACCCGGCGGTCGGAGCCGTTCACCCGAAGGACGTAGGAGGCGAGGGGG
>NZ_VOGW01000121.1:74671-96014 GCF_007896895.1 Streptomyces misionensis
CGGGGTGCCGGGAGTCTGGGGGGCGGACCCGGCGCCGACCGTGGCCCGTTCGGTCCCTTCAGGCCCTTCAGGGCCTTCGGACGGCTCGGTCTGCTCGGTCTGCTCGGTCTGCTCGGTCTGCTCGGTCTGCTCCGGCTGACCGGACCGTTCGGGCAGCTCGGCCCGGTCGTGGGGGTCCGGCCGGGCGCCGTCCGCGGGCGCGGACTCCGGAGCGGCCTGGACGGCGTGTTCCGGGGTGCCGGACGGAGGGACCGGCGTGTCGCCGTCGTGCGCCGGAGCGGGGACGGTGGGTACGCCGGAGGGGGGTGTGGGCGTGTCGGACCGCTGCTCGGGCACGGTGGGCGCGGGCGCGCCGGTGCGCTGTTCCGGTACGACCGGTGCCGTCGGGCGGGCGCCGGCCTCCCGGCCCTCGGCGTCCGCCGCACCGTCCGCCCCGTCCGGCGCGGCGGACGCCGTGCCGGGCTCCGTGACGGCCTCGGGCGCGGCGTCCGGCTCGGCGGGAGCCGTGTGGTCCGCCAGGCCGCCGACGGGCCGCTCGGGGGCCGCCGCGGGGTCGTGGGCGGCCTGCTCCAAGGGGACGCCGGCGGGCGGCGTGTGGTGCGCCTCCGGCGCGTGGGTGTCCGGGGCGGAGTACGGCAACTCGCCGTGCGCCGACGGATCGTGAGCGGCCTCGGGGTGACCCGGCAGGGTGTGGCCCGGCTCGGTGTGTCCCGGCTCGACCGGTGCCTGCTCGGGGTGCCCGGTGTGCGGGTGCCCAGCCTCCGGGTGGCCCGCCTGTTCCTGCGCCGGCACCGCCTCCGCGGGTCCCGGCCGCCCTTGCCCGGCCTGGCCGAGCGGGCCCTCTATCCGGTCGTCGTGGCCGTGCGCGGCGTGCTCCCGCGCGCCCTGGCCGTGCGGGTCGGGCGCAGGCGCGCCGTCCGGCTGGGCGGGCTGCTCGTACGCCACCTGGCCGTACGCGCCCGGCGCGGAACCACCCTCCGGGTCCACGCCGTGCGCTCCCGCGTGCCGGCCCTGCGGGTGAGCGTCCTGCGGGTGAGCGTCCTCGGGGTGACCGGTCTGGGTCTGACCGGCCTGCGGGTGACCGGTCAGAGTCTGATCGGTCTGGGGCTGACCGGTCTGGGTCTGACCGGCCTGCGGGTGGCCGGTCTGCGGGTGGCCCTGCGTCCAGCCGTCGTGCGGGGCCACGCCCGGCACCGGACCGGCGTACGCGCCCTGCGCACGCCCCGCGCCGAAGTCCTCGTCCCCCGGGTGCTGTCCGGCCCCCGCGCCGTACGCCTCGTACGCCTCTCCCGGTACGCCGCCGGTCTCGCCGTACGTCTCCCCCGGCACCCGCCCGGGCTGCGCGCCGTAGCCCTCGCCGGTCGCGAACCCGTCCGCCACGGGGGCCGCCGCCCCGGCCGCCTGCTCGGCGGGCTGCCCCCAGGGCTGGCCGGCGTTCGTGGCCCAGGGGGCCGGCGCGCCGCCCGGCAGGGTGGCCGGCGGGGTGCCGCCCCACTGCTCCACCAGGGACGACGTAGTGAACTCGCCCGACTCGTCGGGGAGTTCTCCCCCGGCGACGGGGATGGACCACTGCCCGGTGACGTCATGGCCGGGCGCGGCCGGAGCCGCGGGCTCCTCGAAGGTCCAGTGCTGGGTGGCGGCCGGGTCGTACGTGAACCGGTCGTCCGCGCCCCCGTGCGCCGTGCCCGGGTCGGGCCACCCACCGCCGTCCGCGGCGGGCCAGCCCCCGGCGGCGCCCTCCGCGGGGGTGTGCGGGATGCGCGGCGGCACATAGCCGTGGCCGGGCGCGGCCAGCGGGCTGTCGCCGGACAGCAGGGCGTCTATGCCGCCCTCGGGGAGCTTGACGAAGGCGGTGGCGCCGTCGTCGTAGTCGCCCGGCAGCGGGTTCCAGCGTCCGCCGCCCTCGGGCGTGCCCTCTCCGTGCTGGTCGTCGGTCACGACAGCGCCCTCCCCAGTGCTCGTCGGGCCAGCGCGGCGACGGTGCGCCGCAGGTGCAGTACGGCGGGCGGCAGCGACGGCACCGAGCCGTCCGCCTCCGGCGCCGGGTCGGGGATGCAGGCCGCGGCGACGTACTCGCCGAAGGCGCTCAGCGCCTCGGGCACGAGCGCGCGGTCGTTGTCCCAGTCGATGAGCCGCGCGACCCACTGCTCGGCCTCCAGCGGCCGCAGCGGCATCGGTGCGATGGCCCCGACCGCGCAGCGCACCCCGCGCCGGGCCGGGTCGAGGACGAGCGCCACGGAGGCGAGCGCGCGGCCGGGTCCGGTGCGCGCGGTGGCCTTCAGGAAGACCTGCGGGGCGTGCAGCAGCGGCACCCGTACGAAGCCGATGAGTTCGCCGGCGCCCAGCATCTCGACGCCCGCCAGCAGGTGCGAGACCGGGACCTCCCGGCGCGCCCCGCCCCGGCCCGCGACGATCAGCGTGGCCTCCAGGGCGGCGAGCACCGGCAGCGCGTCCCCGGTGGGCGCGGCGGAGGCGATGTTGCCGCCCAGGGTGCCCGCGTTGCGGATGTGCGGCGGGCCCGCGGCGCGCGCGGCGGCGGCGAGCGCCGGGATGAGGGCCGCGAAGTCGGGGCGGCCCATGCGGGCGTGGGTGAGGCCGGCGCCGAGCAGCGCGTGGCCGTCCTGGTACTGCCAGCCGCGGATCTCGCTGATCCGGCCGAGGCCGACCAGGGCCGCGGGCCTGAGCTGCCCGGAGTTGACGGCGGCCATCAGGTCGGTACCGCCCGCGACGGGGACCGCGGTGGGCATCGCGGCGAGCGCCGCCACCGCCTCGTCCAGCGTCGTGGGCAGCGTGACGGCCTGCCCCGCCTGCGGTGCGTGCGTGGTCAAACCGGCTGCCCCTTCCCGCTGCCCCACCTGGTCCCGCCTGTTGCGCCGTACGGTACGTGCTGACAGGGCGGACGTGGCAACTCTGGCACATCTTCGCAAGACCCGAACGCGGGGGTCCGCTAGGAGGCATTCACCCACCTCACCAGGGAGATGGGCCGGTTCGGCGTGACATCACCGAAGAGTGCGAATTGCCACTCTTCGGTGATGCTGACGGGGTTTTTCCGCTATCTGTTCTACCCGCGTTGCCCGGCGGGCCCGTTGGGGTCCACCCGGCGGGACCGGACCGGTGGTATCCGGCCGTTCGGGACTACCTGCTGGGCGGCGGTCCGTCGATCGGGCGGCCCGGCACCCCGGGGCGCCGCTGCCACGGCCGGGGCCCGGCGGGCGGCCGATAGGCGACGCCCAGGGCGTCAAGTCGCGGGTAGTGTGCGGCCATACGGCGCTCGAACCCGGCGAAGTCCCGGTCCGCGGGCGCCGGCAGCCGGCTCCAGGCGACCTCGGCGAAGGCGGCGAGCCGGGGGAACGCCTGGTAGTCCACCCGCCCGGCGTCCTCCAGGGCCTCGGTCCACACGTTGGCCTGGGTGCCGAGCACATGCCGCGCCTCGGCCTCGGTGAGGGCGTCCGGGACGGGTTCGAACCGGTAGACGTCCTCCAGGGTGCGCACGAAGCCGATCGGCACCGGCTCGTCGTCGCCGGGGGCCTGGCGGTGGTCCAGGTACACGTGCTGCTCGGGGCACATGACCACGTCGTGCCCGGCCCGGGCGGCGGTGACCCCGCCCGCGTAGCCGCGCCAGGAGGAGACCGCGGCGCCCGGCGCGAGGCCGCCCTGGAGGATCTCGTCCCAGCCGATCAGCCGGCGTCCGCGCGCGGTGAGCCAGGTGTCGAAGTGCCGGACGAACCAGGACTGGAGCTGGTCCTCGTCGGCGAGCCCCAGCTCGGCGATGCGCGCCTGGGCGGCCGACGACTTCTGCCACTGGTCCTTCGGGCACTCGTCGCCACCGATGTGGATGAACCGTGAGGGGAACATCTCCAGGACCTCCTCGAACACCTCTTCGTAAAACCGCAGGGTGTGGTCGGTGGGAGCCAGTACGTTGGAGTTGATCCCCCAGGTGTCCCAGACGGAGAGAGCCGTGGTGTCGACGACGTCGGTGTTGCCGAGTTCCGGATACGCGGCGATGGCCGCCTGCGAATGGCCTGGCACGTCGATCTCCGGCACGACGGTGATGTGCCGCTCGGCCGCGTAGGCGACGATCTCCCGGATGTCGTCCTGGGTGTAGTAGCCCCCGTGCGGCTTGTCCTCCCACAGCGGTGAGGCCCGGTGTCCGAATTTCGTCCGGGACCGCCAGGAGCCGGTCTCGGTCAGTTTCGGATAGCGCCTGATCTCGATCCGCCAGCCCTGGTCGTCCGTCAGATGCAGGTGCAGCACGTTGAGTTTGTGCGCGGCCATCAGGTCGAGGTAGCGCAGCACCCCGTCCTTGGGCATGAAGTGCCGCGCCACGTCGAGCAGCAGCCCGCGCCATTCGAACCGGGGGCCGTCCTCGACGGTGACGGCGGGGAACTCCCACACGGCGCGGTCGCCGATCGGGGCGCGCCTGAACGCCTCGGGCCCGAGCAGCTGCCGAAGGGTCCCCGCGCCGTGGAACAGCCCGGCCGCGCTCGCCCCGTCGAGGGCGATCAGCCGGCCCTCGGCGCGCAGCCGGTAGGACTCCGGACCGCCCAGCTCGTCCGCGAGCGCGGGCGCGATCCGCAGCCGGATGCGCCCGCCGCCGTCGCGGTACGGCGCGAGCGGCAGCCCGGTCGCCGCGCCGACGGCCGAGCGCAGCCAGCGCGCCACCCGTTCGGCGCCCTCGCCGGCGTCGATCTCCGTGTCCGCGTCGATCACACAGCGGGCACCCGGCACCGAGACCCGGACCGGCGCCGGGATCAGCGCCACCGCCCCGGACTCCGGGGAATCGGCCGGAACCGGCCCCTTGTCGCTCATGTCACTCATGTGGTCCGCCGTACCTCCACGCTCGCGTTGCATCCTGCGCAACGGCCGTTTCGCTCCGTACAACCAGTCGATGGACAGGGAGGCTAGGACCCCTGGTTCCCGCCCACAAGAGGTCTCGACCACTCGGACGCGTGACACGAGCAAGCACCGGCACGGCGAAGGGCCCCGGCACGCACCGAAGCGCGCCGGGGCCCTCGCAGGTCACAACGGGGGACGGGGCGTTACTTGCCCTTGCCCTTGTCGCCGCCCTTGTCGTCGCCGCCGCTGCCCATGGACTCGTAGATCTCCTTGCACATGGGACACACGGGGTACTTCTTCGGGTCGCGGCCCGGCACCCAGACCTTGCCGCACAGCGCCACGACGGGGGTGCCGTCGAGGGCGCTCGCCATGATCTTGTCCTTCTGGACGTAGTGGGCGAAGCGCTCGTGGTCGCCGTCGCCGTGGGACACCTGCGGCGTCGGCTCTACGAGGGTCCCCGTACCAGTCCCGCGCTCGGGCTCAAGAGTGCTCATACCGCCAGGGTACTGAAGCGCCCGGGCATCAGTTGAGCGAAGGGTCGTCCGGATACGTGGCCACCATCGCCAGCTCGCCGCGCTGGCGCCGCAGCACCTCGCGCCACAGCCGCTCCGGGACCGGCGAGGAGACGTCGCCCGGCTCGGACTCGACCACGTACCAGGCCCCCTCGGCCAGCTCGTCCTCCAGCTGGCCCGGGCCCCAGCCCGCGTACCCGGCGAAGATCCGCAGGGAACCGAGGACCGGGGCGAGCAGCTCCGGCGGCGCCTCCAGGTCGACCAGGCCGATCGCGCCGTGCACCCGCCGCCAGCCCAGCGGGGCCCGCTCGCCGTTCGCCCCGCCCGGCACGACCGCGACGCCCAGCGCAGAGTCCAGCGAGACGGGACCGCCCTGGAAGACGACGCCGGGCTCGCCGGTGAGCTCGGCCCAGCCCTCCAGGATGTCACCGACGCCCACGGGGGTGGGGCGGTTGAGGACGACGCCGAGGGAACCCTCCTCGTCGTGGTCGAGGAGGAGCACCACCGCGCGGTCGAAGTTCGGGTCCGCCAGGGCGGGGGTGGCCACGAGCAGCCGCCCTGTGAGCGAGGACACCTCGGTCATGCCAGACATGATCCCGCATCTTCCCCTGGAGTGGGGAGCCAATCCGAGTGCGGGAGTGAACGCAGCTCAGGGAGCACGGAAGCGGCCGGGGCGCACGGGCGCGGCCGGTGACCCCATGTGCCCGAGTGCGGACCGTTCGTGTTGTGACACACCCATGACACGGCGGGGCGGTACGCGGACTTACGGGCGGGGGGTGATCGGCGATTACCCTGTCCCACGGCCCGCCCGGTGATCGGCGGTCCCCTGCCCATCTGATCGGAACGCGAGATTCATGACCGTCAACGACGATGTCCTGCTTGTCCACGGCGGAAACCCGCTTGAGGGCGAGATCCGTGTCCGCGGTGCGAAGAACCTCGTACCGAAGGCCATGGTCGCCGCGCTGCTCGGCAGCGCGCCGAGCCGGCTGCGCAATGTTCCGGACATCCGTGACGTGCGCGTCGTACGCGGCCTGCTCCAGTTGCACGGGGTGACGGTCCGTCCGGGCGAGGAGCCCGGCGAGCTGGTGCTCGACCCGACCCATGTCGAGAGCGCCAACGTGGCTGACATCGATGCCCACGCCGGTTCCAGCCGGATCCCGATCCTGTTCTGCGGCCCGCTGCTGCACCGGCTCGGGCACGCGTTCATCCCCGGTCTCGGCGGCTGCGACATCGGTGGCCGGCCCATCGACTTCCACTTCGACGTGCTGCGGCAGTTCGGCGCGACCATCGAGAAGCGCGCGGACGGCCAGTACCTGGAGGCGCCGAAGGGCCTGCGGGGCACGAAGATCCGGCTGCCCTACCCGTCGGTGGGCGCGACCGAGCAGGTGCTGCTGACGGCCGTGCTGGCCGAGGGCGTCACGGAGCTGTCCAACGCGGCGGTCGAGCCGGAGATCGAGGACCTCATCTGCGTGCTGCAGAAGATGGGCGCGATCATCGCGATGGACACCGACCGGACCATCCGGATCACCGGTGTGGACAAGCTGGGCGGCTTCACCCACCGCGCCCTGTCGGACCGCCTGGAGGCCGCCTCCTGGGCCTCGGCGGCACTCGCGACCGGCGGCAACATCTACGTCCGCGGCGCCCAGCAGCGCTCGATGATGACGTTCCTGAACACCTACCGGAAGGTGGGCGGCGCCTTCGAGATCGACGACGAGGGCATCCGCTTCTGGCACCCGGGCGGCCAGCTGAAGTCCATCGCCCTGGAGACGGACGTGCACCCCGGTTTCCAGACCGACTGGCAGCAGCCGCTGGTGGTGGCCCTCACCCAGGCCACGGGCCTGTCGATCATCCACGAGACGGTCTACGAGTCCCGGCTCGGCTTCACCTCGGCCCTCAACCAGATGGGCGCCCACATCCAGCTCTACCGCGAGTGCCTGGGCGGCTCGGACTGCCGCTTCGGCCAGCGCAACTTCCTGCACTCCGCGGTCGTCTCCGGGCCGACCCGGCTCCAGGGCGCCGACCTGGTCATCCCCGACCTGCGCGGCGGCTTCTCCTACCTGATCGCGGCCCTCGCGGCCGAGGGCACCTCCCGTGTCCACGGCATCGAACTGATCAACCGCGGCTACGAGAACTTCATGGAGAAGCTCGTGGAGCTCGGCGCCAAGGTCGAGCTCCCGGGCAAGGCCCTCGGCTGACCCCGGGCGAACGGCAGACAGGGCGGCCCCCCTCGGTGCGAGGGGGGCCGCCCTGTTGGCATCGTCGGCTCTGTGCCGCGCCGTCCACCGGGCCGCGCCCCGGAGGGACGCGGCCGGCCGCGCGATCGGCCTGACGGGCCCGCGGTCACCCGCGGACCCGCACGGACCGGCGCGCCGGCGCTGCGCTGCGGAGCGCCCGTGCGCTTACTTGCCCTTGGCCGCTTCCTTGAGCTTGGAGCCCGCGGTGACCTTCACGCTGTAGCCGGCGGGGATGTTGATCGGCTCGCCGGTCTGCGGGTTGCGCGCGGTACGAGCGGCACGGTGGGTGCGCTCGAAGGTCAGGAAGCCGGGGATGGTGACCTTCTCGTCGCCCTTGGCGACGATCTCGCCGACGGTCTCGGCGAACGCGGCCAGCACGGCGTCGGCGTCCTTGCGGGTCACCTCGGCGCGGTCGGCCAGCGCGGCCACCAGCTCACTGCGGTTCATGTTGTTACTCCCGTGTTTTTCTTGCCGTTGGGGTGTGCCACACGGCGGTCAGGCCGCAGGCACTGCGATGCCGATGCGCTCGCGCCCAGGGACGCATCCTGCCCCTACCTGCGGCGGGAAAGCCAATCCGGCACCCGTAGGAGTCGTGAGAACACCCTGGGGAGTCACACGAAAAGGGCCCGATCGGCGCCACCCTAGAGGGCGCCCGATACCAGGTGGTTCCGCGACGCGCCGGGGCGGGGGGCCGCCGTGGTGATCCTCACAGCCCCCGGCACCGTGCGACACGCCGTGGTCAGGCGGTCGCGCCGACCGCCTTCGCGGCCTCGCGCACCGCGCCGGCGACGGCGCCCGCGACCCTGTCGTTGAAGACGCTCGGAATGATGTAGTTCGGGTTCAGCTCGTCCTCGCTGACCACGTCGGCGAGCGCCTTCGCGGCGGCGAGCATCATCTCAGTGTTGACGGTACGGGACTGCGCGTCCAGCAGGCCACGGAAGACACCCGGGAAGACCAGCACGTTGTTGATCTGGTTGGGGAAGTCGGAGCGGCCGGTGGCCACCACGGCGGCCGTCTGGCGGGCGATCGCGGGGTCCACCTCGGGGTCCGGGTTCGCGAGCGCGAACACGATCGCGCCGTCCGCCATGGCGGCCACGTCGTCGCCGTCCAGGACGTTCGGGGCGGAGACGCCGATGAAGACGTCCGCGCCGCGCACGGCCTCCTTCAGGGTGCCGGTGAGGCCCTCGGGGTTGGTGTTGTCGGCGATCCAGCGCAGCGGGGAGTCGGCCGGGGCGTCCACCAGGTCCTCGCGGCCGGCGTGCACCACGCCGTGGATGTCGGCGACGACGGCGTTCTTGAGGCCCGCCGCGAGCAGCAGCTTGAGGATGGCCGTACCGGCGGCGCCGGCACCGGACATGACGACCCGGATGTTCTCGATCGCCTTGTTGGTGACGCGCAGCGCGTTGGTGAGGGAGGCGAGCACGACGATGGCGGTGCCGTGCTGGTCGTCGTGGAAGACCGGGATGTCCAGGGCCTCGCGCAGCCGGGCCTCGATCTCGAAGCAGCGCGGCGCGGAGATGTCCTCCAGGTTGATGCCGGCGAAGCCGGGGGCGATCGCCTTGACGATCTCCACGATGGCGTCGGTGTCCTGGGTGTCCAGGCACAGCGGCCAGGCGTCGATGCCGGCGAAGCGCTTGAAGAGGGCCGCCTTGCCCTCCATGACGGGCAGCGCGGCCTTGGGGCCGATGTTGCCGAGGCCGAGCACGGCGGAACCGTCCGTCACGACCGCAACGGAGTTGCGCTTGATGGTGAGGCGGCGGGCGTCCTCGGGGTTCTCGGCGATGGCCATGCAGACGCGGGCCACACCCGGCGTGTAGACCATCGAGAGGTCGTCACGGTTGCGGATGGGGTGCTTGGACTGCATCTCGATCTTGCCGCCGAGGTGCATCAGGAACGTACGGTCGGAGACCTTGCCGAGGGTGACGCCCTCGATCCCGCGCAGCTTCTCGACGATCTCCTCGGCGTGGGCCGTGGAGGTGGCCGCGATCGTGACGTCGATACGGAGCTTCTCGTGGCCGGACGCGGTGACGTCGAGGCCGGTCACCGAGCCTCCGGAGGACTCCACGGCGTTGGTGAGCTGCGAGACGGCGGTTCCGCTCGCGGGCACCTCCAGCCGGATGGTCATCGAGTAGGAGACGCTGGGCGCCGTTGCCATGGCCGACTTCCTCTGCTTTCACCGTGTCGCGAGTTGTGCCGTCCGATCGTCGCACCTACCGCTGAGTACGTGGTAGTCGCCCTTGGTTACGGACGTTTTGTTCACGCACCGCCCCCGACGAGCCGCACGCTTTCGGAAAACAGTTTCCACCATACGAGAAATAGTCGGGCAGCGAAAGGGGCGCCCCGGCATCCGTGGCGCCCGCGGGCGTCGAGAACGAGCCAACGAAAAGAGGTCCACGTCACTTCCGTGACGTGGACCTCCACGTTTGAGACACCGGCCCGCCATGCTCGCCTCGCGGCAAGTGGTCCCTCGAAGGGACGAAGGTTGGGCCCGGGGGCTTGGATCGAGCCGGTGCCGTACCCAGGCTAACAAACGGATGCCGACTGCCATTCCTCCTGCGGGCAGTTCACAGGAAAATCAGTCCCGCAGCAGGTCCGGGACCCCAGCCGCGTCCGGTTCGTCCCGTTCCCCGGAGACCACCGTGAGCTGCTGGGTGGCCCGGGTCAGCGCCACGTAGAGCACGCGCAGCCCGGCCGGCGACTCGTCCGCGATCTCCGCGGGCGAGACGACCACCGTGGCGTCGTACTCCAGGCCCTTGGCCTCCAGGCTGCCGAGCGCCACCACCCGGTCGCCGAGCCCGGCCAGCCAGCGTCTCGCCTCCTCGCGCCGGTTCATCGCGACGACCACGCCGACCGTGCCGTCCACCAGGGCGAGCAGCCGCTCGGCCTCGGCCCGCACGGTGGCCATCAGGGACTCCCGCACGACGGTGAAGCGCGGCTCGACACCGGTGGACCGCACGGCGGTGGGCGACTCGGCGCCGGGCATCGCGAGCGCGAGCACCCGGGCGGCCAGCTCGGCGATCTCCGCCGGGTTCCGGTAGTTCACGGTCAGCTGGAAGCGGCGCCGGGGACGGCTGCCCAGGGCCTCGTCGCGGGCCTCGGCCGCCTCGTCCGGATCGGACCAGGAGGACTGCGCCGGGTCCCCGACCACCGTCCAGGTGGCGTGCCGGCCACGCCGGCCGACCATCCGCCACTGCATCGGCGTCAGGTCCTGCGCCTCGTCGACGATCACGTGCGCGTACTCGGTGCGCTCCTGCGCCAGCCGCTCGGCCCGCTCCCGCTGGCTCTCCTCGCGCATCGGCATCAGCTCCTCCAGGCCGGTGAGCTGGTCCAGCGGGTCGAGCTCGCGCTTCTTGCGGGGCCGCGCCGGGACGCCGAGGATCGCCTGCAACTCGTCCAGCAGCGCGATGTCGTGCACCGAGTGGCCGTCCCGCTTCAGCGAGCGGGCCACCTTGCGCACCTCCCCCGGGTTGAGAATCCTGCGCGCCCAGCGGCCCAGCCGCTTCTCGTCGGCCATCGCGGCGAGCACCCGCGCCGGGGTCAGCTCCGGCCACCACGCGTCCAGGAAGCCGATGAAGGCGTCCTCGGTGGTGATGTCCTCGTCGAACGACGACCGCAGCTCGGCGGCCAGCTCCGGGTCGGTGTGCCGGGCGCCGGCCCCGGACTTCTCCCAGAGCGCGTCCAGCAGCAGCCTGCGGGCGCGCGGGCGCAGCAGGTTGACGGGCGCGGTGCCGCCGAGGGCGGTACGGCGGACCCGGTCCAGCTCCTCGGCCTCCAGTTCGAGCCGGCGCCCGAAGGCGACGACGCGCAGGCGGGTCGGGGTGCCGTCGAGGGCGGGCGGCCGCTCGGCGTCGTCGTCCTCCTGTCCCGCCGGGGCGACCGCGCCCAGCTCCAGGGCGCCCCGGGCGGCCTTCCGCAGCACCTTCAGCATCCGGGAGGACCCCTTGGCCCGGGCCACCGACGGGGAGTCGTACAGCGTCGCCTCCGCGCCGTCGACCAGGGAGCCGATCGCCCGGATCGCGACCTGCCCCTCCTCGCCGAGCGAGGGCAGCACACCCTCGGTGTAGGCGACGAGCAGCGGGGTCGGCGAGACGATCAGGATGCCCCCCGCGTACCGCCGCCGGTCCTGGTACAGCAAGTAGGCGGCGCGGTGCAGCGCGACGGCGGTCTTCCCGGTGCCGGGGCCGCCCTCGACGTAGGTGATGGACGCGGCGGGGGCCCGGATCACGAGGTCCTGCTCGGCCTGGATCGAGGAGACGATGTCCCGCATGGTGTGGCCGCGGGCCTGGCCGAGGGCGGCCATCAGGGCGCCGTCGCCGATCACGGGCAGCTCCCGGCCGTCGAGGCGGGCGGTCAGCTCGGGTCTCATCAGGTCGTCCTCGACGCCGAGCACCCGGCGCCCCTTGGACCGGATGACTCGCCGGCGCACCACCCGGCCGGGCTCCACGGGGGTGGCCCGGTAGAAGGGCGCGGCGGCGGGCGCGCGCCAGTCGATGACGAGGGGCGCGTACTCGGCGTCCAGTACGCCGATCCGCCCGATGTGCAGCGTCTCGGCGATGTCGGCGGTGTTGTCCTCGCGCACGGCCCCCTCGGCCGGCTCCACCGCCGTGTAGGCCCCGTCGGGCCCCTTCTTGCCGTCCTTCCCGAGCAGCAGGTCGATCCGCCCGAACAGGAAGTCCTCGAACTCGTTGTTGAGCCGGTTGAGGTGGATGCCGGCGCGGAAGACCTGCGCGTCCCGCTCGGCGAGCGCGCCGGGGGTGCCGACCTGGCCGCGCTTGGCCGCGTCGTTCATCAGGAACTCGGCCTCGTGGATCTTCTCCTCGAGCCGCCGGTACACCCGGTCCAGGTGTGCCTGTTCGACGCTGATCTCTCGGTCACGGGCGGAATCGGGTGCGTCGTGTACCGAGCCGACCGCGGAATGCTGAACCTGAGCGGCCACCGGGCCCCCTTCTGACGTGCTGGGCAGCCGTCAACCGTACGCGAAGACAGGCCCGGGAGGCTACGGCGCCCCACGGCGTCCGGCGCGGGGCGGCGGCGGCCGCGCCGTCGCGTTCGGGCGGCTCAGGCACGGGCGGCGCGGGTGGCCCGCCGCCGGTGCCGGGCGACCCGCTCCCGGTTGCCGCAGACCTCGCTGGAACACCAGCGGCGGCGCCGGCCCCGGGAGGTGTCCAGGTAGACCAGCGAACAGTTGTCCCCCTCGCACTCGCGCACGGCGGCCCGCGCGACGGGATCGGTGATCAGCTCCACGGTGTCCCGGGCGAGGAGGGCGAGCAGCGCGGCGGGCCCCGGCGGCGCGGCCAGTTCTCTTACGAGATCCCCACCTCGGCGGCGTACGGCGCGGGGGGCGGGGGGCACCCCCGCGGCCAGGTCGTTGACCCGGACGAGGGCCCGCCGGTACGCCGCGGTGTCCT
Organism: Streptomyces misionensis; assembly: GCF_007896895.1. Classification (GTDB taxonomy): domain Bacteria; phylum Actinomycetota; class Actinomycetes; order Streptomycetales; family Streptomycetaceae; genus Streptomyces; species Streptomyces misionensis_A. The sequence goes on from NZ_VOGW01000121.1 coordinate 87,662, forward strand.
CTCCGCCGGGGAGCACCAGCTGCTGGACGTGGCCCCGCACTTCCCGGAACGGCCCGATCCAGGAGGCGTCGGCGTGCCCGAGCGCGGTCCCGGCCGGGACGATCCCCGCCCCCTGTATCCACGCGCACAACGCGCCGACGGACACGAGCTGTTCGCGGGGTTGTCCGGTGGCCAGGAGATCCAGACAAACCCGTCCGGCATCGAACCGCAGCGCCATGCGCCTGTCACCGCCTAGGCATACGGAGAGGTGTCACATCACCCTCCTCCCACAGTGCCCGCCCGGCGCGGTCGCCGGAACCCCCCGGGCCGGGCGGGGACCGGCAACCGCCTTGTCCGGAGCGGCCGTTGCCGTATTCGCGCCGGGGGCGCCATACGGTGAGCGGATGACGAACACCGCCTCCCCGGAGGACTTCCTCCGCGCCTTCCACGCCCAGCGCCCCGCCGTGACCGCCGAAGCCTTCGGCGGCGGGCGGGCGCCCGACGGGAGATCCAGTTACGAGCTGCTGTGCGACCGGGTCGCCGGGAGCCGGCGCGTGCTGGATCTCGGGTGCGGGGACGGGCTGTTGCTCGAACTGCTCGCCCGCGACGACGGGCCGCGGCTCGCCGGGGTGGACCTGTCGCCACAGTCGCTGGCGGCCGCCCGACGGCGGCCCCTCCCGGCCGGGACGCGGCTGGTGGCGGTCCGGGCACAGGAACTGCCTTTCGCGGACGGCGAGTTCGACGCCTGCGTGTCGCACCTCGCGCTGATGCTCATGGGCGAGGTCGAACAGGTCGCCGCCGAGATCGCCCGCGTGCTCGTCCCGGGAGGCACGCTGGCCTGTGTCGTCGGCGGCGGTCCGGTCGGCGGGGAGGCCTTCGAGCGGTTCGGGCGGCTGCTGAAGCGCGCGGTGGACGAAGCGCCCGCCTCATCGCGCATCCCGCCCCTCGGCGACCGGCGCACCCGCAGCCGTGCCGGGCTGGAGGAGATCCTGCGGCCGGTGGGATTCGGCCCCGTCCACTGGCAGACCGTGCCCATCGATCTCGGCGGGCCCGTGGCACGGGTCTGGGACGCCGTCTCCGGGTTCTACGAGCTGGGGCCGCTCGACACGGCGACCGTCGCGCGGCTCCGGGAGGACTTCTTCGCCGACGTCGCGGACCTGACGACCCCCGAGGGCACCGTGCCCTGCGGCTTCACCGTGCACCTCGCCGCGGCCCGGCTGCGGTAGGGCCTCTCGTCCGGATCATGCCGGGCGCGCATGACGAAGGCCCCGCCGCTCGGAGCGGCGGGGCCTTCGCCCACATGGGGTACCCCCGGAGGGGTTCGTGGAGATGGCGGGAATCGAACCCGCGTCCAACGGTGCGGAATCAGGGCTTCTCCGTGTGCAGTTCGCTGTGCTTTTCTCGGCCCCGGCGATCACGCGAACAAGTCGCCGACGGGCCCAGTCACTGTTTGATTTCCCTCTTCACCCCGTGACCGGGATCAAGGTTTAGTTCCCTAGCTGATGCCAGGATCCGGGTCGGGAACAGCCCCGGGCTGACACTTCGCAAGTCGCTACTTAGGCAGCGAGGGCGAAGGAATCGCGCTTGGTGTTGGCGATTATTTGTTTCGGCCTGTGGTTTACGAGATCATGGCCGCTTCCTCGACACGCTTCCCCTGCTTCGACAGCCGCTGTCGAAACCGATCATCCCCATGTTGTTTTTTCAAGGTGCGCACCGGACCTGCGCCCGATGCTGCTGCCATCGTACGGGAACAACGCAGGCCGATGCCAGCGTATTCCCCGGGGCTACACGCCGCGCTGCCTCCGCTTCGCCGCCGCGATGGCGCGGTCCGACTCACGTCGGTCCTGCTTCTCCCGCAGAGCCTGCCGCTTGTCGTACTCCTTCTTGCCCCGGGCGAGCGCGATCTCGGCCTTCGCGCGGCCGTCCCGGAAGTACACGGCGAGCGGCACGATGGTGTGCCCCGTCTCCTGGGCCTTGGACTCCAGCTTGTCGATCTCCTCGCGGTGCAGCAGCAGCTTGCGCTTGCGGCGCGCGGAGTGGTTGGTCCAGCTGCCCTGGTGGTACTCGGGGATGTGGGCGTTGTGCAGCCATGCCTCGCCCCGGTCGATCTGGACGAAGCCGTCGGTCAGCGAGGTCCGGCCCTCGCGCAGCGACTTGACCTCGGTGCCGGTGAGCACGAGCCCGGCCTCGTAGGTGTCGATGATCGCGTAGTCGTGCCGGGCCTTCTTGTTCTGGGCGACGATCTTGCGCTTGCCGCCCTTCTCGCCGTCCCGGGCCTTGCCCGCCCCGCCGCCCTGCTTGGGCTGGGACTCCTTGGGTACGTACATTCCCTTGCTCATAGTGCCGTCCATTTTCGCACTACGCGGGGGCCTCGCGGCCAGCCTTTAATCGGCGTCGCCCAGGCCGGCGAGTACCGTCTCGGCGCGCCGCAGGACGCTGTCCCCCGCCTCCAGGTCCGGTGTGATGCCCCGGCCGTCGACCACGTGCCCCGACGGGGTGCGGTAGTGGCCCACGGTCAGCTCGGCCACCGAGCCGTCCGGCAGGTTCGTCGGCATCTGGACGGAACCCTTGCCGAAGGTGCGGGAGCCGATCACGACCGCGCGCCCCCGGTCCTGGAGGGCGCCGGTGAGCAGTTCGGCCGCGCTCATGGTGCCGCCGTCGACCAGGACGACCAGCGGCCGGGAGGTGTCCCCGCCACGTTCGGCGTGCAGGGCGCGCTGGGCGCCGTCGACGTCGTAGGTGGCCACCAGGCCGCCGTCGAGGAAGGCGGAGGCGGCGGCCACGGCCTCGCTGACCAGGCCGCCGGAGTTGCCGCGCAGGTCCAGGGCGATCCCGTCGCCGGCCGGGGCGGCACGCAGCGCCGCGCGGACCTCCGCGCCGGTGCCCCGGGTGAAGGCGGCGACGCGGATCACGGTGACCGGGCCGGACGGCCGGGTCACGGTCACGGAGTCGGTGCACAGCCTGGCCCGGTGCAGGGTCTCGGTCCAGGCGCGGCCGCCGCGCTGGAGGCCGAGCGTGACCGTCGTCCCCGCGGGCGCGTCGTCGGCGTCGCCGCGCAGCCGGGAGACCACCTCGGTGACCGGCAGGCCGTCGGCCCTGGCGCCGTCCACGCTGCGCAGCCGGTCGCCGGTGCGGATGCCGGCCGCGGCGGCGGGCGAGCCGGGCCGGACGCCGGTCACCTCGATCCGGCCGTCCTGCTCGCGCGCCGCGGAGAGGCCGACGCCGGTGTAGCGGCCGTCGAGGGAGTCCTGGAACTCCTGGTACTCGGCCTCGGAGTAGACGGCGCCCCAGCGGTCCCCGCTGCGGCTGACGGCCCGTTCGGCGGCCTCCATCGGGGACGTGCCGTCGGCCATGGCCCGCGCAGCGGCCTCCCGCACGTCCTCGTGGCGCGCGGCGCCCACGGGCTCGGCGGTGGTGCGGCGCGCCGTGTGGTCGGGGTCCGGGAAGGCCCCGGTGACCGCTCCGGCGACGAGCACTCCGGCGAAGACCAAGGTCAGCGCGGCCCCTTGGCGGGCTCGAAAGGTCGGACAGAGCTGGTCGCGGCCGGACATGGCGGTGAGTCTAGGACAACGGGCCGGGCGTGACGGCCCGTTGTCCCGACCACCGTTTTGGTTTGCGTCACACCTTGAGGTACTTGCGCAACGCGAAGAACGCCGCCAGGGCGGGCATCAGCACGCTGGTGGCGAGGATCAGCGGCAGCTTGGTCAACACGGCGTCCCAGCCGACGAAGTTGATGAGCGTGAGCTTGTGGGACAGGTCCATGCCGTGGTCGATGGTGAAGTACCGGCCGACCACCAGGAAGACGCAGGCGAGACCACCGCCGATGAGACCGGCGACGGCGGCCTCGGCGATGAACGGCGCCTGGATGTAGAAGCCGGAGGCGCCGACCAGACGCATGATGCCGGTCTCACGCCGACGGCTGAACGCCGACACGCGCACCGTGTTGACGATCAGCAGCAGCGCCACGAACAGCATCAGCGCCATCACGCCGAGCGCGCCCCGGTTCATCAGGTTGAGCAGCTGGAAGAGGTTGTCCAGGATGCCCTTCTGGTCCTGCACCGACTGCACGCCGTCGCGCCCGTTGAACGCGGTCGCGATCACCTGGTACTTCTGCGGGTCCTTGAGCTTGATCCGGTACGACTCCTGCATCTGGTCCGGGGTGAGGGAGCCGGCCAGCGGCGAGTTGCCGAACTGCTCCTTGTAGTGCTTGTACGCCTCGTCCTGGGACTCGTACGCCACCTTCTCGACGATGGGCATCTTGCGCAGGTCGGAGAGGATCTGCTTCTTCTGGTCCTCGGTGACCGCGCCCTTGGCGCAGTGCACGTCCTGTTCGGCGTCGTGCTTGTTGCACAGGAAGATCGAGACGTTGACCTTGTCGTACCAGTAGCCCTTCATGGTGCTCACCTGGTCGCTCATCAGCAGGGAGCCGCCGAAGAGCGCCAGGGACAGGGCGACGGAGACGATGACGGCGAAGGTCATCGTGAGGTTGCGGCGGAGACCGACACCGATCTCCGACAGGACGAACTGGGGGCGCATGGCGTCGGGTTGTGCCTTTCCGTGGACGAACTGGGGCGGCGGGTCAGTGCTGGTAGCCGTAGACGCCGCGCGTCTGGTCGCGCACGAGACGTCCCTTCTCCAGCTCGATGACGCGCTTGCGCATCTGGTCCACGATGTTCTGGTCGTGCGTCGCCATGATGACGGTGGTGCCCGTCCGGTTGATCCGGTCGAGCAGCTTCATGATGCCGACGGAGGTCTGCGGGTCGAGGTTGCCGGTGGGCTCGTCGGCGATCAGCAGCTTGGGCCGGTTGACGAACGCGCGCGCGATGGCCACGCGCTGCTGCTCACCGCCGGACAGCTCGCCGGGCATCCGGTCCTCCTTGCCGCCGAGGCCGACGAGGTCGAGCACCTGGGGCACGGACTTGCGGATCTCGCCACGGGACTTGCCGATCACCTCCTGCGCGAAGGCCACGTTCTCCGCGACCGTCTTGTTGGGCAGCAGGCGGAAGTCCTGGAAGACGGTCCCCAGCTGGCGGCGCATCTGCGGCACCTTCCAGTTGGAGAGGCGCGCGAGGTCCTTGCCCAGCACGTGCACCTGGCCGTGGCTGCACCGCTCCTCGCGGAGGATCAGCCGCAGGAAGGTGGACTTTCCGGAGCCGGAGGACCCCACGAGGAAGACGAACTCGCCCTTCTCCACTTCCAGGGAGACATCCCTGAGTGCGGGACGGGTCTGCTTGGGGTAGACCTTGGAGACGTTGTCGAATCGGATCACGGATGCACCACGGGTCGCCGGGGGTAGATGAGCGTGACCATACGCGAACCGGGTGTGCGAGTGCAGGCGCAGGCTGAGGTTGGACAAGACTTGTACGCTTTTGCACCGCCCTTTGTGCACGCCGCTCGGGCAGGGGCCTCGCGCACGCCCCGGCGGAAACTGGCACAGTGGGAGGGGAACGTCCGCGTTCCCGTGGGCGTTGTACGAAGTGATGGGGCCGGCGCAAGGAGGGCGAGCGCATGACGTACGACCGGTTGGTGTGCGCGAACTGCGCGGCGCCCGTGAGCGAGGGCCGGTGCCCGGTGTGCCGTGCCAACCGCGAGCGTCTTCAGCAGGAGGGATTCCTCGGCGGGATCAACCCGATGGCGCTGATCGCGCTGCTGGCGGTGCTGATCGCCGCGCTGGTGCTGCTGGCGCGCCAGACCGCGTGACCCGCGGGTAGGAACTGAACTCGTGACGGGAGGCCGGAAAGGCCCCCCGGAACCCGTCAGGGCCCGGAGCGCGAGGCTCCGGGCCCTTGGTGCGTGCGGCGTGCGTACGGCCCGTGTGCGGCCGTACGCGCGCCGTCACTGACCCCGCGGCCGTCAGGCGGCCGCGCCACCCCGGCCTGCCAGGCGCGGCAGGACGCGGAAGCCGATGCCGCCGGCGATCATCGTCGCGGCGCCGATCACCAGGAAGGTGGTCTGGCCGGCACCTGTCTCGGCGAGCTGCTTGCCGCTGCCGCCGCCCTGCGGCTTCGGGGAGTCCGAGCCGGTGTCGGTGAGGGCCGAGGAGCCCGCTTCCTGGGAGACGTTGTCGTTGCCGCCGCCCTGCGGGGTGTCGTTGTTGCCGCCGGTGCCGGAGCCGCCGCCGGTTCCACTGCCGCCGGTGCCGGAGCCGCCCCCGGTTCCGCTGCCGCCGGTGCCGTGACCGCCGCCGTTGCCCGAGCCGCCGGTGCCGCCACCGTGGTGGGAGCCGCCGCCGTCGCCGGAGCCGCCGGTGCCGTGACCGCCACCGTTGCCGTGACCGCCGCCGTTGCCGTTGCCGCCGTTGCCGTTGCCCGGGTCAGGGTTGCCGGGGTCGGGGTTACCCGGGTCCGGGTTGCCGGGGTCAGGGTTGCCCGGGTCGGGGTTACCCGGGTCCGGGTTGCCCGGGTCAGGGTTACCCGGGTCCGGGTTGCCCGGGTCAGGGTTACCCGGGTCGGGGTTGCCGGGGTCCGGGGTGCCCGGGTCCGGGTCGCCCGTGCCGGGGTCCGGGCAGTCAGGGGTGACGATGATGTCACAAATGGGACCGGGGTCGGCCGAGGCGACACCCGCGACACACAGCGAGGCACCGGCCGCGACCACGGCACCCGCGGCGACCCGGGCGATCCGGATCCGCGTCTTCCTAGTCATGTATTTGCTACCCCCAGTAGCGATTCGTCAATGAGGCAGCGCGTGGGGCCGGCCGTGATCGACGGAGGCAGCTGACGATGCCCGAATCAAAGGTCGAGCGATTCGGTCCCCCCGGTTCACATGCGCCCCAAAGACACGCATGCCACAGTCACCTTTTCGGTTTTTCAAAGCAACGTCAAGGGCGTTGCGAGCGCATTGTCCGATAAAGGCTTTTCAGGGGGAATGGGAAGCCGTGAGCATGTCGTAAAACTGGGGCGAAACAACAACTGCCGCCCCTGGGGCGGCAGTTGTCATGTCGACAAAGTTACTTCTCCTGCTGCTTGCGCCAGCGAATGCCGGCCTCCAGGAAGCCGTCGATCTCGCCGTTGAACACGGCCTCGGGGTTGCCCACCTCGTGGTCGGTGCGCAGGTCCTTGACCATCTGGTAGGGGTGCAGCACGTACGAACGCATCTGGTTGCCCCAGGAGTTGCCGCCGTCGCCCTTGAGGGCGTCCATCTTGGCCTGCTCCTCCTGGCGGCGGCGCTCCAGCAGCTTGGCCTGGAGGACGTTCATCGCGGTGGCGCGGTTCTGGATCTGCGAGCGCTCGTTCTGGCAGGAGACGACGATGCCCGTGGGGATGTGCGTGATGCGGACCGCGGAGTCGGTCGTGTTGACGCCCTGGCCACCGGGGCCGGAAGAACGGTAGACGTCGATGCGCAGCTCGGACTCGTCGATCTCGACGTGGTCGGACTGCTCGACGACGGGGAGCACCTCGACGCCCGCGAAGGAGGTCTGGCGGCGGCCCTGGTTGTCGAAGGGCGAGATGCGCACGAGGCGGTGGGTGCCCTGCTCGACGGAGAGGGTGCCGTAGGCGTAGGGCGCCTGGACGGCGAAGGTGGTCGACTTGATGCCGGCCTCTTCGGCGTACGACGTCTCGTAGATCTCCGTCTTGTAGCCGCGCTGCTCGGCCCAGCGCAGGTACATGCGCTGGAGCTTCTCGGCGAAGTCGGCGGCGTCGACGCCACCGGCCTCGGCGCGGATGTTGACCAGGGCCTCACGGGCGTCGTACTCGCCGGACAGGAGGGTGCGGACCTCCATCTCGTCCAGCGCCTTGCGCACCGCGGCGAGCTCGGCCTCGGCCTCCGCGCGGGTGTCCGGGTCGTCCTCCTCCTCGGCCATCTCGAAGAGGACCGCGAGGTCGTCGATGCGGCCACGCAGCGCCTCCGCCTTCCTGACCTCGGCCTGGAGGTGGGAGAGCTTGCTGGTGATCTTCTGCGCCTCGTCCGGGTTGTCCCACAGGGACGGCGCCGCCGCCTGCTCCTCGAGCACGGCGACATCTGCCCTCATCTTGTCGAGGTCCAGGACGGCCTCGATCGACTCCATGGTCGAGGAGAGGGACTTCAGCTCTTCGGAAACATCGACGACTGCCACGCAACCAGCGTAACGGCTGTGGCAAGCGACCTGCTCCGCCGTCGCCGGGCGGCGGGACGGCGGAGGCGGTCCGGCGGACACGGGCACGTCATGGCCGATCGCCCGGCTCCCCACACGCGTGCCGCGGCCTCGACGGACCGGACAAGGTGGTCGGGGTCACAGGCCTCGTCGCCGGTCCCGGCCGAGGTGTCAGGGGGTCGACGTGCTGTGCGTGTCCTGGGACGGCGGCTCCTCCGGGCCGGAGGCCCACCAGGCGCCGACGGCGACGATCGCCGCCACCGCCGCCCCGGCCACGCCCAGCGTGATGCGGCGGCGGCGTAC
>NZ_VOGW01000122.1:0-1450 GCF_007896895.1 Streptomyces misionensis
AGGTGTGGGTGTCGCGGTTGGAGTCGGGGCGGGCGCCCGGCACGAGGGAGACCGCGCCCCGGCGGCGCACGGTCTCGGCCCGCTCGGGGGCCGCGGCGGCCGGTTCCGCCTCGGTGGGCTGCTCGGCCGGTTCCGGCTCGTCCACGTCCAGCGGCGGCAGCCCGGCCAGCGACGGCAGCTGCTCGCGCAGCCGCGCAGCCAGCTCGGAGGCGCGCAGCCGGGACGCGGGCGCCTTGGCGAGGCACTGCACGATCAGCTGCCACAGCTCCTCGGGGATGCCGGGGAGGGGCACGACCGTCTCGGTGACGTGCCGGCGCAGGACGGCGCCGGGGTGGCCGCCGCCGAAGGGGGTGAAGCCGGCCAGCAGCTCGTACAGCACGGTGGCCAGCGCGTAGATGTCCACGGCGGCCCGTGGCGGCAGGCCCTCGACGATCTCGGGGGCCAGGTAGTCCGGCGTGCCGATGATCTTCGTCGCGCGGGTCCGGCGCGGCGCGTCGATCAGCTTGGCCACGCCGAAGTCGGTGAGCAGCGCCGGGTGGGCGCCGCCGGGACCGAGCGGGCCCTGCATGTCGAGCAGCACGTTCTCCGGCTTGACGTCCCGGTGCACGACCCCGGCCCGGTGGGCGGCGGCCAGCGCGTCGGCCACGTCGGCGACGATCGCCACGGCCGCCTCGGGGGCGAGCCGCCGCTCCCGTTCCAGGCGGGTGCGCAGATCGGTGCCGCGGACCAGGTCCATCACGAGGGCCAGGTCGTTGCCGTCGACCACGAGGTCGCGCACGGTGACGATGTGCGGGTGCTCCAGTCCGAGCAGTGCGGTGCGCTCCTGGACGAAGCGCCCGACGAGCTCCTGGTCGGAGGAGAGGTCCTCCCGCAGCAGCTTGATGGCGACGGGTCCCTCGGGTCCCTCGCCCAGCCACACCGTGCCGGCGCTGCCCCGCCCCAGGATCTGGTTCGCGGTGTACCGGCTGCCGATCTTCCGTGCCAAGACTGCTCCTACAGACGCGTGTTGTCGTTAAAACTACGCGTCCGGCGAGCCAACCTTCACCGCGGCGACGGAAATCACCCGGCAGATATCGACAAATCGCCTATCCCATGGGTCCGTTGCCGGTGCCCCACCGGTCAGTTGCCGCCGCCCAGGTCCTTGACCCAGCCGCTCACCTGGCCCGCCCAGTGCGTCACCTCGTGCCAGTAGCCGCGCCCCTGGCCGACCCAGGTGTGCAGCGGGGTCAGCTCCCAGATCAGCCAGCTCGCCACGACCAGGATGACGATCGTGAACAGACAGCCCTTGAGGCAGCCGAGCCCGGGGATCTTCATCGGGTTGGCGCTGCGCTGCCGCGGCGGCCGGGGCTCGCGCTCGGGCCGCCGGGGCTCCTGGGGCGCCGGCGGGGCGTACTGCTGGGGCTGCGGGGCGTGCTGCCGGGGCTGCTGCTGCGGGGCGTAGCCGTACCCC
>NZ_VOGW01000122.1:1726-26297 GCF_007896895.1 Streptomyces misionensis
GGGCCAAGGACGACGCCGAACTGGGCGCGGCGACCGGTTTCCCCGGCCCCTACACCGTCGTGGTGGTGGACGGCGACCCCGGCGGCACGGCGCTCCAGGAGGACCTGGCGCGGCTGGCCGTGGTGGGCCCGCGGGTCGGCGTGCACGTGGTGTGCCTGGCGGAGGTGCCGGCCGCCTCGGCCGCGTCGCCGGTGGCGCGGACGTACGCGGCGGCCTGCGCGGTGACGCCGACGTTCCGGCACTGCGGTGCCGTGGCGCTGCTCAGCGGGGACGTGGCGAGCACCCTCCAGCTGATGCGGGTGGCGCCGGGCGGCCCGGTGGAGCCGGGGGTGCCGGCCACGGTGGACGCGGTGTCCCCGGCGTGGGCGGAGCGGTTCGCGCGGGCGCTGGCGCCGCTGCGTCCGGACGGCCCGGCCGCCGAGGGGCAGGCCCGCGTGGCCACGCCGTTGCCGCGTTCGGCACGGCTGCTGGACGAGCTGGGGCTGGCCCGCGCCACCCCGGCCTCGCTGATGGCCCGCTGGGCGGACGCGGCCGACGACACGGAGGCGCTGGGCGGCCGGGCCCGCGCGGTGCTCGGTGCCGGACCGCACGGCCCGGTCGTCGCGGACCTGGTGGCCGACGGGCCGCATCTGCTGATCGAGGGGCCGCCCGGCAGCGGCCGTACCGAGCTGCTGCGGTCCGTGGTGGCCTCGCTGGCCGCGGCGGAGCGGCCGGACCGGCTGGGCATGGTGCTCATCGACGGGCGGGACGGCGTCGGCACGGGCGGCGGGCGCACCGAGGGCCTGCGGGTCTGTGTGGAGATACCCCACGTCACGACCCATCTGATCGCCAATGACCCGGTGCGCATGCGGGAGTTCGCGCAGTCGCTCAGCGCGGAGCTCAAGCGGCGGGCGGAGCTGCTGGGCCGGACCGACTTCGCGCAGTGGCACGCGGGGCGCGCGGTCTCCGGCCGGCTCGTCGCGCAGCGCACCCCGGCCGGCGCCGGGGACATCGAGGCGCCGCCCAGCTCCACGCTGCGGCTGCGACCGGGCGCGGCCGCCCGGCAACGCGCCGAGGAGGTACCGCCGTTGCCCCGGCTGGTGGTGGTCGTGGACGACCTGGACGCGCTGGTCTCCCCCGCCCTCGGCGCGCCCGGCCGGCCCGCCGCCGGGTCGGTGACGCGGGCCCTGGAGGCGGTGGCCCGGGAGGGCGAGCGGCTGGGCGTGCACCTGGTCGCGGCGACGGCTCCGGGGGGCCGTACGGCGGAGAGCGAGCCGGCCCGCCGGGCGGCGCTGCGCGTCACGCTGGCGGCGGTCAAGCAGGGCCCCGACGAACCGGCGCCCGGCCGTGGGCGGTTGACGCACCCGGACGGTGCGGCGGTGGAGTTCCAGGGCGGCCGGGTGACCGGCCGCATCCCCCGTACCGCGACCCAGCGGCCCACGGTCGTCCCGCTGGACTGGCAGCGCATGGGCGATCCGCCGGCCCGCCGGCCGGTGCGCGAACTCGGCAACGGCCCGACCGACTTGGCCCTCCTGGCCAGCGCCGTGGAGCGCGCCGCCCGTCAGGTCTCGGCCTCCCGGGTGCCCTCCCTGCTGTAGGCGGCCGGAAGGCGCATACAGCCACGGTCACGAGCCGGTCACGATCACCCGCGCAGTGCCGTAGGCGCTCTTGCCCAGCCCGAGCGGCCCGGCGTACACCGGACCGCACGGACAGTGTTCTGACGTTCAACGATGTTCAACGGAGAACGACGAACGGGGAAGTGATGCGCAGCAAGAGCAGCACCATCCGGGCCGGCAGGGCCACCACCGTGCTCGCCGCCCTGCTCGCGGGGGGCCTCGCGCTCAGCGCCTGCTCCGGCGGGGAGAAGGACGACGGCGGCGCCAAGGGTGGCAAGGCAGGCGGGAGTTCGGCGCCCGCCAAGGGCACGGTCTCCTTGCCCAGACTGGACGGCGCGCAGCTGGAGATCGCCGCCGTGTGGACCGGGCAGGAGCAGGCGAACTTCAAGAAGGTGCTCGCCGAGTTCGAGCGGCGCACCGGCGCCAAGGTCACCTTCGTGCCCGCCCAGGACCCGATCATCAACTTCCTCGGTTCCAAGATCGCGGGCGGGCAGCCGCCGGACGTGGCGCTGCTGCCGCAGCCCGGCGCGATCAAGCAGGCCGTGGACAAGGGGTGGGCCAAGCCGGTCGGGCCGGAGGCCGAGAAGGAGCTGGCGAAGAACTACTCGCAGGGCTGGCAGGACATCGGGAAGGTCGGCGGCAAGCAGTACGGCATCTACTACAAGGCCGCCAACAAGTCGCTGGTCTGGTACAACGCCAAGGTCTTCGAGAACGCGGGCGCCAAGGAGCCCGCCACCTGGAAGGACCTGCTGACCACGGCGCGGGCGGTGTACGACTCCGGGGTCACGCCCTTCTCGGTGCCGGGCGCGGACGGCTGGCCGCTGACGGACTGGTTCGAGAACGTCTACCTGTCGCAGGCGGGGCCGGAGAAGTACGACCAGCTCGCCCAGCACAAGATCAAGTGGACCGACCCCTCGGTGAAGCAGGCGCTGCAGACGCTCGCGCAGATCTGGGGGAAGAAGGACTACCTGGCCGGCGGCCAGAAGGGCGCGCTCCAGACGGAGTTCCCCAACTCGGTCACCCAGACCTTCACCGGCGGCGACCAGCCGAAGGCGGCGATGGTCTACGAGGGCGACTTCGCGCAGGTCAACATCGGTGAGACCAAGGCGAAGGTGGGCACGGACGCCAAGGTGTTCCCGTTCCCGGCCGTCGGCTCGGCCGCGCCCGTGGTCTCCGGCGGCGACGCGGCGGTGGTCCTGAAGGACTCCAAGGCGGCGCAGGCCCTGATGACCTTCCTCGCCTCCCCGGACGCGGCGACGATCCAGGCGAAACTGGGCGGCTACCTCTCGCCGAACAAGAACGTGCCGATCTCGGCGTACCCGAACAGCGTCCAGCAGAAGATCGCCAAGGCGCTGCTCGCGTCCGGCGACGACTTCCGCTTCGACATGTCCGACCAGGCGCCGCAGGCGTTCGGCGGCACCCCGGGCAAGGGCGAGTGGAAGGACCTCCAGGACTTCCTGAGGAACCCCGGCGACGTGGCGGGTGCCCAGGCCGCGCTGGAGAAGGACGCGGCGGCCGCGTACGGAAGCGGGAGCTGATCCGGCGATGGCGTCGGCAGCGGCGGCCGGGGCCCCACCGGGTCCCGCCGCGTCCCGCCCCCGCAAGAGCGTGACCGGCACCCGCAAGACCGTGGCAGTGCTGTTCCTGCTGCCCGCGCTGGTGCTGCTGGGCGCGCTCGTGGTCTACCCGATCGGGTACTCGGTCGTCCGCAGTTTCGGTACGAACTCGGGGCACGGCTTCGCCGGTTTCGACAACTACCGGACGGTCTTCACCGACGACGGCATCCTCACGGCGCTGAAGAACAACGTCATCTGGGTGGTGTTCGCGCCCACCGTGTCCACCGCGCTCGGGCTGATCTTCGCGGTGCTGACCGAACGGGTGCGCTGGGGAACGGCGTTCAAGCTGGTCGTCTTCATGCCGATGGCGATCTCGATGCTCGCGGCCGGGATCATCTTCCGGCTGGTGTACGACCAGGACCCCGGCAAGGGCGTCGCCAACGCGGTGTGGGTGTCGGTGCACGACAGCTTCGCGCAGTCCTCGGCCTTCCCCATGGCGCACCCGGGCCGCCGGTCACCGCTGGTGGCCGAGGGCGGCGGCTTCGTCACCAAGTCCGTGGTGCACGCCGGGCGGCCGGTCGCCCTGCCGCTCGTGGGCGTCGCCCCCGACAAGATGCCGGACGGCGCGAAGCGGGCGGCGGGCGCGAAGGCGGAGCCGGGCAAGGTGACCGGCACCACCTGGCAGGACTTCACCCGTGGCAAGGGCGTCGGCCGGCTCGGCGCGCCCGACCCGGGCGAGCTGGGCTATCCGGGGATGCGGATCGAGGCGGTGAAGGACGGCAAGGTGGTGGCCTCGGCGAAGGCGGCCGGCGACGGCACCTTCACACTGCCCGCGGCGGCGGACGGGGCCCGGCTGCGGCTGCCGGCCGCCAACTTCCGGGAGCCGTACAACGGGGTGCAGTGGCTGGGCCCGGCGCTGGTCACCCCGGCGATCATCGGCTCGTACGTCTGGATGTGGGCGGGCTTCGCGATGGTGCTGATCGCGGCCGGACTCGCGGGCGTGCCACGGGAACTGCTGGAGGCCGCGCGGGTGGACGGCGCCAACGAGTGGCAGGTGTTCCGCCGGGTCACCGTGCCGCTGCTGGCACCGGTCCTCGCGGTCGTCACCGTCACCCTGATGATCAATGTGCTGAAGGTGTTCGACCTCGTCTACATCATCGCCCCCGGCTCCTCCCAGGACGACGCCGACGTGCTCGCCCTGGAGCTGTACCGCAGGGGCTTCGCGGAGGGCCAGCCGGGCGTCGCGAGCGCGATCGCGGTGCTCCTGCTGCTGCTGGTGATCCCGGTGATGCTGTTCAACGTCCGGCGGCTGCGGCGGGAGGTACGGCGATGACGGCGACCGCCACCGAGGTGCGCGCACCGGCGCCCGCCGTCCGGGCCCGGCCCTCGCTCGGCGCGAGGATCACGGAGCGGCTGAGCGGCGGGGCCGTCCGCGTCTTCCTCGTCCTCGTCGGCCTGTTCTGGCTGGTGCCGACCATCGGGCTGCTGATCTCCTCGCTGCGCTCGCCCGACGACATGAGCGCGAGCGGCTGGTGGACGGTGTTCACCAAGCCCTCCCAGCTGACCTTCGACAGCTACCGCAGGCTGCTGGAGAACGGCGACATCACCCACTCCCTGCTGAACACGGTGCTGATCACGGTCCCGGCGACGGTCCTGGTCGTGATCATCGGCTCGCTCGCCGGATACGCGTTCGCGTGGCTGGAGTTCCCGGGCCGGGACTGGTGGTTCCTCGGCGTGGTCGGGCTGCTGGTGGTGCCGGTGCAGGTGGCCCTCATCCCGATCGCCGAACTGTTCGGGAAGATCGGCCTGTTCGGGTCGATCCTCGGGGTGGTGCTGTTCCACACCGGCTTCGGTCTGCCGTTCGCGGTGTTCCTGCTGCGGAACTTCTTCGCGGAGATCCCGCGCGAACTGCTGGAGGCGGCCCGCCTCGACGGCGCCGGTGAGCTGCGGCTGTTCGCGCGGGTGGTGATGCCGCTCGGCGGGCCGGCCATCGCCAGCCTCGGCATCTTCCAGTTCCTGTGGGTGTGGAACGACATGCTGGTGGCGCTGGTGTTCACCAAGTCCGGCACCCAGCCGATCACGGTCGCGCTGCAGACGCAGGTACGCCAGTTCGGCAACAACATCGACGTGCTGGCGCCCGGCGCGTTCATCTCCATGGTGATCCCGCTGGCCGTGTTCTTCGCCTTCCAGCGGCAGTTCGTCTCCGGCGTGATGGCGGGCGCGGTCAAGTAGCGCCCGGTCAGAGCGGATTGAGGGGGGCGGGCCCGGGAAGGGGGCCCGCTCCTCGCCGTTCACCCGGTGTCCCCCGAATGCCGTACGGGACGTAACCAATTCACTCCATCGGCCGTTGCCGGGCACAACGCCCCGCGCCGACCACCCATGGATGTCCCGTGCCCAGGTTCAGTGTCATCGTCCCCGCGTACCAGGTCCAGGCGTATCTCTCCGCGTGCCTGGACTCGGTGCTCTCGCAGTCGTACACGGATCTCGAACTGATCGCCGTGGACGACCGTTCGCCGGACGCGTGCGGGGCGATCATCGACGAGTACGCGGCCCGCGACCCCCGGGTGAAGCCGGTGCACCTGCCCGAGAACCGGGGGCTCGGTCGGGCCAGGAACGCGGGCATGGCCGAGGCGAGCGGCGACTACCTCGTCTTCCTGGACGGCGACGACACCCTCACCCCGGGCGCTCTGCGGGCCGTCGCGGACCGGATCGAGGCGACCGGCGGCCCGGACGTGCTGGTGTACGACTACGAGCGCACGTACTGGGACGGCCGGCGGGTGCGCAACCACCTCCGGGACGAGCTGACCGAGCGGGGCCCGGCGCCCTTCCCGCTCGCCGACCGGCCGGGGCTGCTCCGGGTGCTGATGGTGGCCTGGAACAAGGCATACCGGCGGGAGTTCGTGACCGAGCGGGGCTTCGCGTTCCCGCCGGGCTACTACGAGGACACCCCCTGGACCTTCCCGGTGCTGATGACGGCCGGGTCGATCGCGACCCTGGACCGGGTGTGCGTGCACTACCGGCAGCGCCGCCGGGGCAACATCCTGTCCACCACCAGCCGGGGGCACTTCGATCTGTTCGACCAGTACGAGCGGGTCTTCGCCTATGTCGCCGACCACCCGGAACTCGCGTGCTGGAAGCCGGAGTTGTTCCGCCGGATGATCGACCACTACGGAGTGGTGTTCACCCGGCGGGACCGGCTGCCGCGCGGCAGCCACGGGGAGTACCTGCGCCGGGCCCGCGCCCACCACCACCGCTACCGGGTGCCGGGGACCCGGCTGCGGCGGCGGCACGTCCTGATCCGGTTCGGGCTGCACCGCACCTTCCGGGCGCTCCTGCTGGCCGCGGCCGCCCACAGGCGCGCGCAGCGCACCCTGACCGGACTGGCGCGCGCCGTGCGCTCCGGCGCGCTCGCGCTGCACTACCGGATCCAGCGGCGTCTGCCGCTCCGCCCCGACCGGGCGGTGTTCGCCGCCGGGGGCGGGTACGGCGGCGACCCGGCCGCACTGGAGGAGGCGTTCGGGCGGTACGCCCCGCACGTGCGCACCGCCTGGCTCGCCGATCCCTCCTACCGGGGCCCGCTGCCGTCCGGCGCGCGCCGCCTCGCCCCCGGCACGGCCGCCCACTGGACGGCGCTGGCCCGCGCCACCTACCTGGTCGGCGACGACCTCCTCACCCACGGACTGCGCAAGCGGCCGGGTCAGGTCCTCGTCCGCACCCTGGAGGGCACCCCCCTCGCGCACACCGGCCTGGACCTCCAGGAACGCCCGGCGGCGGCCCGCGGCACGGACTTCGAGGCGCTGCTGCGGGACGTCGACCAGTGGGACCACGTGCTCTCCGGCAACCGGCACTCCACCCTGACCTGGGAGCGCGTCTACCCGGGCCGCTACACCGCCCTGGAGTACGGCAGCCCGCGCACCGACGTCTTCCAGCGCGCCACCCGGGAGGACGTGGCCCGGCTGC
Source organism: Streptomyces misionensis (assembly GCF_007896895.1). GTDB lineage: Bacteria > Actinomycetota > Actinomycetes > Streptomycetales > Streptomycetaceae > Streptomyces > Streptomyces misionensis_A. The sequence goes on from NZ_VOGW01000122.1 coordinate 8,838, forward strand.
GCGCCCGGCTGGGCATCCCCTCGGGTGCCGTCGCGATCCTCTACGCGCCCGCCCGCCGCGCGCACCGCCGCACCCAGCAGTCGCCGCTGGACCTGGCGCTGCTCGCGCACCGGCTCGGCCCGCGCTTCGTGCTGCTGGCCCGCGTCCCCGGGGACGTGCCGGTCGAGGGCCCCCGGGTCGTCGACGTCTCCGCGCACGCCTGCGTCCAGGAGCTGTGCCTCGCCTCGGACGCGCTGCTCACCGACCACGCGCCGCTCGTCTTCGAGTACGCGGCGCTGGACCGGCCGATCGTGCTGCACACCGGGGACCGGGCGGCGTACGAGACCGTCCACGGCGCCTATCTCGACCTGCGGGCCGTGCCGCCGGGCGAGGCGGGCTGGGACGAGGAGGGGCTGGCCGACGTCTTCACCGGCGGCGACTGGAACGGCGCGCGGGCCGCGCTGCTGCGGGCCGCGTTCCGGGAGCGGTTCTGCCCGTGGGACGACGGGCGCGCCGCCGAGCGGGTGGTACGGCACGTGGTGCTGGGGCGGACCGACCCGGCGCCGGTGGTGCCGCCCGCCGAGCGGCGGCCGGTGCCGTCGGCCGCCGCGGCCGCGACCCGGTCCGCGTTGGCCACCGTGCCGCGCCCCAAGGGCCCGCGTCCCGTCACCGAATCGGCCGAACACCATTGATCCGACCGGGAGTTCCCATGCCTCCCGGCTCGACGCGGCCCGCCCCGAGCCGGCCGTCCACCCGGCGTCCCGCGGGGCGGCCCGGCCGCGTCCGCAAGACCACGGAAAGAGCAGAATGCCCCGCTTCAGCATCATCGTCCCCTCCCACGGGGTCGCCGGCCGGCTGTCCCAGGCCCTGGACTCGGTCCTCGGCCAGTCCTTCGGCGACCTGGAGCTGATCCCGGTCTGCGACGGACCCGACGCCCCGGCCGCCGAGGTGGCCGCCGGGTACGCCGGGCGGGACCCCCGGGTGGCCCCGGTCCACTCACCGCCGTCGGCCGGGCTCGGCGGGGCGCGCAACGCCGGGGTGCGGGCGGCGAGCGGCACCTATCTGCTCTTCCTGGACGGCGACGACCTGCTGCTGCCGGGCGCGCTCGCGGCCCTGGACGCCCGGCTGGCGGAGACCGACGGGGTGGACGTGCTGTACGCGGAGCACGAACGCGCCCCCTGGTGGGAGGGGGAGCCGGCCAACCCGGTCGCGCCGCTGCTCGCCCGCGCCCCCGAGGGCGCCTTCGCCCCCGCCGAGCTGCCGCACCTGACCGGCGTCCGGCTGCCGGCCTGGAGCGCGGTGTACCGCCGCGCCTTCCTCGCCGAGCACCGGCTGGCCTTCCCGGACGGCCACTTCACCGATGTCGGCTGGGGCGGGCTGACCTCGCTCGCCGCGGAGCGGATCGCGGTGCTGCGCCGGGTGGTCGTACGGCACCGGCTGCGCCGCCAGGGCAGCCGGCTCGACCTGCCCGGGGAAGGACAGCACGCCCTGCTGGACCAGGTGGAGCTGGTGCTGGACCGGGCGGCCGGGCGCGCCCTGCCCGCCGAGCGCACCGGGCCCCTCTTCGACCAGCTGTTCGCGGTGGTGCTGGGGACCGCGTCCCGGCCGGAGCGGCTGCCCTCGGGACACCGGGCGTTCTTCCGCCGCGCGGCCCGCCTGTACCGGCGGTTCCGGCCGGCCGGGCACCGGATGCCGCGCGGCAGCCTGGGGGTCCGGCACCGGCTGCTGGCAGTGGGCGCCTACGACGCGTTCCGCGCGCTGTGCGAGGCCGACCGGCTGACCGGCAGGGCCGCCGGGACCCTGCCCCGCCCGCACGCGGTGCGCACCCGGCTGCGCTACCGCGCCGCCCTGTGCCGCCCCCTCGATCCGAACCTGGCCGTGTACTGCGCCTACTGGGGCCGCGGCTACGCCTGCAACCCGGCCGCGATCCACGCCAAGGCCCGCGAACTCGCCCCGCACATCCGGTCGGTGTTCCTGGTCGAGGCCGGCCGGGAACACACCCTGCCGAAGGACGTGGAGTACGCGGTGCTCGGCTCGCCCCGCGCCTGGGAGCTGCTGGCCCGCGCCACCTATCTGGTCAACAACGCCAACTTCGCCGAGCGCGTGGTCAAGCGGCCCGGCAGCGTGCACCTGCAGACCCAGCACGGCACGCCGCTGAAGACGATGGGCGTGGACCAGTCGGCGTACCCCGTGGTGGCCGCGCGGTCCGGCAGCTTCACCCGGCTGCTCGGCCGGGTCGACCGCTGGGACTTCAACCTGTCCGCCAACCGCCACTCCACGCGGACGTGGGAGCGCGCCTTCCCCGGCTCCTGGGAGGCGCTGGAGTACGGCTATCCGCGCAACGACGTCTACTACACCGCGACCGCCGACGACGTGGCCCGGGTCAGGCGGGAGCTGGGCGTCCCCGAGGGCCGGCTCGCCGTGCTCTACGCGCCCACCCACCGCGACCACCACGCCGGCTTCGAACCGGGCCTGGACCTGGAGGCGTTCTGCGCGGCGGCCGGCGAGGACGTCGTGGTCCTGCTGCGCGCCCACTACTTCTACGACCAAGGCGGCGCCCGGCACTCGGACCGGATCATCGACGTCACCGCGCACCGCTGCGCCGAGGACGTGTGCCTGGCCGCGGACGTGCTGGTCACGGACTACTCGTCGATCATGTTCGACTACGCCAACCTGGACCGGCCGATCGTCGTGTACGCCGACGACTGGGACGTCTACCGGCGCACCCGCGGCGTGTACTTCGACCTGCCGGCCGAGCCGCCCGGGCCGGTCGCCCGCACCCCCGGGGAACTGGCCGCCGTCTTCCGCGACGGCTCGTACGCGGGCGCCGGGTCGGCGGCGCTGCGGGCCCGGTTCCGCGCGCGCTTCTGCGAGTTCGACGACGGCCGGGCCGCCGAACGCGTCGTCCGGCGGGTGCTGCTCGGCGAGCCGCCGGAGGCGATCCCCCCGGTGCTCCCGCTCGCCGAGCGCGTCCCCGCCCCCGCCGCCGCGGCCCTCGTGAGGAGCCGACCGTGCCCCGCTTCAGCGTGATCGTGCCCTGCCACCGGGTGCAGGCGTATCTGCCCGAGTGCCTGGACTCGGTGCTCGCGCAGTCGTACCGGGACATCGAGGTGATCGCCGTGGACGACCGCTCACCGGACGGCTGCGGCGCGATCCTGGACGAGTACGCCGCCCGCGACCCCCGCGTGCGGGTGCTGCACCTGCCGGAGAACGTGGGCCTCGGCCGCGCCCGCAACGCAGGTCTGGCGCACGCCGGCGGCGACCACCTGCTCTTCCTGGACGGCGACGACACCCTCACCCCGGGCGCGCTGCGGGCCGTCGCCGACCGGCTGGCGGAGACCGGCGACCCGGACGTGCTCGGGTACGACCACGTGCGCACCCACGGGTGGGGCGGCACCCGGCGCGACGCGCCGGCCGAGGTGCTCGCGGGGGCCGGTCCGGACACCTTCACGGCGGCCGGGTACCCGCGGATCCTGGACCTGCCGATGGTGGTCGGGAACAAGGTCTACCGCCGGGAGTTCGTGGCGGCGGAGGGCTTCGAGTTCCCACCGGGCTGCCACGAGGACATCCCCTGGACGTTCCCGGTGATGCTCAGCGCCCGGCGGATCGCCGCGCTGGACCGGATCTGCCTGAACCACCGGCAGCGCAGGCAGGGCGGCCCCCTGCCCGCCACCGGCCGCGAGCACTTCGACGTGCACGGGCAGTACGAGCGGGTCTTCGCGTTCCTGGACGCGCGGCCCCGGCTCGCGCACTGGCGGCCGTACCTGCACCGGAAGATGGGCGAGCACTGCCTGGGCATCCTGGCCGAGCCGGACCGGCTGCCGCCCGCCGACCGGCCCGAGTTCTTCCGGCGCACGGCCGAGCTGTTCCGCCGGCTGAAGCCGCGGGGCGCGCGGGTGGACGGCGAGGTCGCCGTGCTGGAGGGCACCTGGGCGGCCTACCGGCTGCGGCGGCAGGCGGCGCGGGCCGGCCACGGGGCGGCCCGGCTGGCGGAGTCGGCGCGACAGGCGGCGGCCGGCCGCGCCCGCACCGGCTGGGCCTGCCTGCACGCCCGCCGCTCCCCCGACCCGCACCTGGTGGTGTACTCGGCGTCCGGGCACCGGGGCCTGCTGGGCGACCCGGCGGCCGTCTACCACGCGGCCCGGCGGATCGCCCCGCAGCTGCGCGGGGTGTGGGTGGTGCGGGACGCCGGGACGGCCGCGCTGCTGCCACCGGACGTGGAGCGCGTGCTCGCGGGCACCCGCCGCTGCGCGGAGGTCATGGCGCGGGCCGCGTTCCTCGTCAACGACGTCCCGTGGCCCGCGGCCCCGGCCGGGCGGCCCGGCAGCGTGTACATCCACACCCACCAGGGCACGCCGCTGAAGTATCTGGGCGCCGATCTGCTGGACAAGCCGGGCGCCCGGCTCGGTGTCGACGTGCCGCGGCTGCTGCGCAGCGCCGACCGCTGGGACCACAGCCTGGTCGCCGGCCGCCACTCCGAGCTGGTGTACGAGCGGGCCTACCCCTGCCGCTTCGCCTCGGCCCGCACCGGCAGTCCGCGCAACGACGTGCTGGTCGCCGGCGGCCCCGGCGACTTCCGGCGCCGGCACGGCATCCCCGACGACCACACGGTGGTGCTGTACGCGCCGACCCGGCGGGACTACCGCGGGGACGGGCACGTGGACCGGATCGACGTGGCCCGGTTCGCGGCCGACCTCGGCGAGGGCCACACCCTGGTGGTCCGGCTGCACCCCTCGCTGGCCGCCGGTCCCGCACGGGGCATGGGCCTGACCGAGCCGGCCCGGCGCGGTGTCGTGCTCGACGCGACGGACGAGCCGCACCTGCCGGACGTCCTGCTGGCGGCGGACGCGCTGGTCACCGACTACTCGTCCGTGATGTTCGACTACGCCAACCTGGACCGGCCGATCGCGCTGCTCGCCGACGACTGGCCCGCCTTCCGTGCGAGCCGGGGCGCCTACATCGACATCACCGCCGAGCCGCCCGGCCATGTCGCCTACTCCTACCGGGAGTTGGCCCGGCTGTTCGCCTCGGGCCGCTGGCGGGACGAGGAGTCGGCGCGACTGCGGGCCGCCTTCCGCTCCCGCTACTGCGAGTTCGAGGACGGCCGGGCCGCCGAGCGGGTCGTGCGCACCCTGCTGCTGGGCGAGCCGATGCCGGCCGGTCCGGCCGCCGGGTCGGCCGACGGCCGGGCGGGACGCGCCGGCGTCGGCGTGAGGGCGGCCGGAGGGGCCGCGGCCTACTCGACGACGAGGTCGACCTCGATGTTGCCGCGGGTGGCGTTGGAGTAGGGGCAGACCTGGTGGGCGGCCTCGACGAGCCGGCTGCCGGTCTCGCGGTCCACGGTGTCGGGCAGCTCGACGCGCAGGGTGACCTTCAGGCCGAAGCCCTCGCCCTGCTTGCCGATGCCGACCTCGGCGGTCACGGCGGCGTCCGAGACGTCCACCTTGGCCTTGCGGCCGACGAGTCCGAGGGCGCCGCCGAAGCAGGCGGCGTACCCGGCGGCGAAGAGCTGCTCGGGGTTGGTGCCCTCGCCGTTGCCGCCCAGCTCCACCGGCGGGGCCAGCTTGACGTCGACCTTCCCGTCGGAGGTCACGGCACGGCCCTCACGGCCGTGGGTGGCGGTGGCGACGGCGGTGTAGAGCGCGTCCATGACGAACCATCCCTCTCGATGTCCTGCGTGTTTCCCTTGCGAGCACAAGTGAATCACACAACTAAGTTGTGCACAATTAAATGGCCCGGGCCCAGGCTACCCTGGTCGCATGACCGCTTCCCCCGCCGACACCGAGGCGGACTGGCTCCGCCTGGACCGCCAGATCTGCTTCGCCCTGCACGCCGCCTCCCGCGCCTTCAACGGCGTCTACCGCGTGGTCCTCAAGGACCTCGGCCTCACCTATCCGCAGTACCTGGTGATGCTGGTGCTGTGGGAGCAGGGCGACCTGCCGGTCAAGAAGCTCGGCGAACAGCTGCGGCTCGACTCCGGGACGCTGTCCCCGCTGGTCAAGCGGCTGGAGGCGGCGGGTCTGGTGCGCCGGGAGCGCAGCGCGGAGGACGAGCGCTCGGTGCGGGTGCACCTCACCGAGGAGGGCACGCGGCTGCGCGAGCGGGCGCTGGAGGTGCCGCGCCGCATCATGCGCTCGACCGGGTTCGACCTGGCGGAGATCGCCGATCTGCGCAGCCGCCTCGACCGGCTCACCGGCGCGCTGGACGCGGCGGCGACGGCTCAGGCCCGCCCCGGGGACTGACGGTCCGCACATAGAGCCGTACGACGTACCGTCCCCGCACGGCCTCGTCGGCCACCCTGAACTCCTGTCGGAGCGCGGCCAGTTCGGCCCGCTCGGCGGGGCCCCTCGGCGTCCACCGCCCCGCCGCCACGGCCCGGTCGGCCACCACCCACACCCGCGCGACCCCGCCCAGCCGCCGCCGCACCTCCCCGGCCGGGGCCGTCACCCCGTACAACGTGCCCGACACGTCGGCGGGCGCGGCCAGCGCCAGGTCCCGCGTCCCGCGGAACGCCCCGGGATAGGCGAGCGCCGTGTTCCGCACGGACCCCGGCAGGTAGAGCACCGCGTCCCCGGCCCGCACCCGGCGGGCGGCCGCCCGCGCGACCGCCGCGAGGTCGTCGGGACGACGGGCCGGGTCACGGTCCTGCCGCAGCACGGGGAACTGCTGGAGGAGGACGAGGGCGACGGCGAGCAGACCGAGGAGGGTGACGGCACCGGACGGCGGGCGCGGCCGGGCGCGACCGTCCGGCCGACCGCCGCCGGCCGGCCGCGCCATCACCCGCTCCGCCCCGCCGGCGACCACCAGCGGCGCCCCCGCGAGCGCATACAGCACGTACCGGTCGACGTACAGCGGCGGCGCGGACAGCGACACCAGCATCGCCAGCACCGGCGCGCCCACCACGGCACCGCGCCGGCCCGGCACCGGTGCCCGTGGCGGTTTCCGCGACGGCGCTGCACGAATTTCCCCAGGGAGCCCGACGTTCACCACGGCCCGATCTTTGGTGATGAGACAACATTTCCGAGGTGTTTACGGTGTATCGCCGCCGATACGCCATCCACCCGACTTAGGCTCCAACGCGATGAACCGCCTCCGTGTCACCCCCGGTCCGGTCCCCGTGCTCGCCACCGTCTGGCTCGCCACCCGCGCCCTGATGCTGTGGCTGCTCGCGCACGACGGTTCTCCGCTGCTCGGCGGGGGTTCGGTGGCGCGAGAGGTGTGGCGGCTGTACGTCCACTGGTACGGGGTGCTCGCGCAGGGCACGTTCCCGACGCACGACCCGCTGTGGCAGTACCCGCCGGGCGCGGGCGCGGTGCTGCTGCTCCCGGGCCTGGTACCGGGGCTGACGTATTTCCAGGCGTTCGTGGGGCTGACGCTGGCGGCGGACGCGCTGATCGCGGGGGCGCTGGTGCGCGCGGGCCGCCGGGACGGCCGGAGCCTGCTCGGCGCGGCCCTGTGGACGGGCGGTCTGCCGCTGCTGCTGCACCTGCCGCTGGCCCGGTACGACGTGCAGGTCACCGCCCTCGCCGTGCTCTCCCTGCTGACGGCGGCACGCTCCCCGCGCGCGGGCGGCGTGCTCGGGGCGCTCGGCGCGCTGGTGAAGGGCTGGCCCGCGCTGGTGCTGCTCGGCACCCCCAGGGGCGGGCCGACACGGACGGCATGGGCGTGGGCGGCGGGCGCCGGGACGGTCGTACTGGGGCTGCTCTCCCTGTCGTTGCGGCATCCGCTGTCCTTCCTTGCCGAACAGGGCGGGCGCGGCGTGCAGATCGAGTCGCTCGGCGGTACGGCGCTCAACCTCGCCCGGCACGCGGGCTGGTCCGGCCGGCCCCATTACCAGTACGGGGCCATCGAGTTGGTGGGTCCGTACGTGTCCGTCGTCGCCGCCGGCTCGCTCGCGCTGACGGCCGCCGCGTTCGGGCTGCTGGTGCTGTGGCGGCTGCGGGCGCGGCACTGGAACGAGGCGACGCCGTACGACGCGGCGCTGTGCGCGGTGCTGCTGTTCACGGTGACCAGCAGGGTCATCAGCCCGCAGTACATGGTCTGGCTGCTCGGGCTCGCCGCCGTGTGCCTGACCTCACGGCGGACCGGTCAGCGTCCGGTGGCCGTACTGGTCCTCGCGGCCTCCGCATTGAGTACGGTTGTGTATCCGCTGTGCTACGGGGAGGTGATCGCGGGCAGCTGGACCGGATGCCTGCTGATGCTGGGCCGCAACGGACTGCTGACGGCCGCCGCGCTACTGTCTTTCCTGCGGCTGTGGCGCGCCTGTGGACCGTCCGCGGCAAAGAGCGGGCAAACGACGGAACCCCACCCGGATTCCGACCGTCTTCCGGAGCGAGCACTAACCCCCTCTTAACCGGGTATTACCGAACATTTCTACGCTCCCGGCTCGTGGACCCCATGCTTCCAGACTCGTCTGACCCGCCAGAGAACACCCAGACCCCAGAGCACGCCGAGGCGCGCCGGCCGGCCCAGGTCGGTGTCGTCGTGATCGGCTACAACGACCGTGCGCACGTGGCCGACGCGGTGCGTTCGGCGCTCGCGCAGGGCCCCTCGGTCGCGGAGGTGGTGGCGGTCGACGACTGCTCCACGGACGGCAGCGCCGAACTCCTCGACCGGCTGGCCGCCGACGATCCCCGGCTGCGGGTGGTCCGCCGGGATGAGAACAGCGGCGGCTGCGGCAGCCCGCGCAACACCGGCATCGACGCGGTGACGGCGCCGTACGTGATGTTCCTGGACAGCGACGACGTGCTGCCGCCGGGCGCGGTGGACGCGCTGCTGACGGCGGCCACAGGGGCGCACGCCGAGGTGGCGAGCGGGCTGTGTGTGCGCCGGGAGCTGCCCTCGGGGCGCGAACAGCTCTGGCAGGACACCCTCTACACGGCGCACGCCGTTCTCGCGCGCCCCGCACAGCGCCCCCGACTGGTCCACGACACGCTGTGCGTCAACAAGCTGTACCGCACCGACTTCCTGCGCGAGCACGGCATCCGCTTCCCCGAAGGCCGGTTCCTCTACGAGGACTTCGTCTTCACCGCGCGGGTGCTGGCCGCCGCCCCGCGCATCGCGCTGGTGCCGGACCGGGTGTACGTGTGGCACGTGCGCCGGTCGGCCGAGCGGCTGTCGCTCTCCCTCGACCGGGAGCACATCGACAACTGGAAGGCGCGCACGCGGGCGTGCACGCTGGCGTACGACATCCTGCTCGGCGCCGGTCAGAAGGAGCTGGCGCGGGCGGCCCGGGCCAAGTTCCTGGAGCACGAGGTGCGGATGTACGCGCGCGAGCTGGGGTTGCGCGACGCGCAGTACCGGCGCGCGTGGTGGACGCACACCCGCGAACACCTCGCGCGCTACGACGCCGCCGACTGGGAGCTGAACCCGGCCGCGCCCGGCCGGCTGCTGGGCCGGCTGATCCTGGAGTCCCCGGAGCCGCGCGACCTGCCCCGGATACGGGACCTGGCCGCCCGTCCGGCCCGGCTGCTCCCGCCGTACGCCCGCACCCCGGACGGGGTGCCGGTCTGGTCCGAGGACCTCCCGCAGCTCGCCCTGACCCCGTTCCTGACCAGCCCCACCCGGGCGCTGCCGCTCGCGCTGGACGCGGAACTGCGCCCCCAAGCGGGCGCCGCGCCCCTGACGCTGCGGCTGCACGAGCTGTACGGCAGGGTCGCCGAGGCCGGCCCCCGGGAGCTGGACGTGCACTGGGCGTCCCGCAACGACGACCGGGTCCGGGGGCACGCGACGGCCGCCCTCGCGCCCGCGGGCACGGACCTCTGGTCGGCCGAGCTGCCCGTCCACCTGGGCGCGCTCGGCGCGGGCACCTGGGACCTTCGGCTGACGGTGCGCTTCGCGGACGGCGCGGAACGGGAGGTCACGGCGCACGCCCGCGCGGGCGCCGGCCGGCTGCGCCGTCGCGCCGTCGTGAGCGTGCGGCACGGCGTCCTGCTGGTGCAGCCGTACGCGACGCACTCCGGCGCGCTGGCGCTGCGCGTGGCGACGGGCGTCCGGGGCGTCACCCAGGTGCTGCGCAACCGGCTGCGGCGCCTGCTTCACTGAGACGGCCCCTGCTGCCGCATCGCGAACCACTGGGTCTGGAACTACTGGGTCTGGAACGAGGCCGGGAAGAGAAACATCGTGTCTGTCCTTATCGCCGGTGGAGCCGGTTACATCGGAAGCACCGTGGCGTCGGCCTGTCTGGACGCGGGCATCACCCCGGTGATCCTCGACAACCTCGTGCGCGGCCGCGCCGAGTTCACCGACGGGCGGATCTTCTACGAGGGTGACATCGCGGACGGCGCCCTGGTCGACCGGATCTTCGCGGAGCACCCGGACATCTCCGCCGTGGTGCACTGCGCGGCGCTGATCGTGGTGCCGGAGTCGGTGGCGGACCCGATCGGCTACTACGAGGCGAACGTCACCAAGAGCCTGGAGTTCGTCCGCCACCTGCACCGCAACGGCTGCGACCGGCTCATCTTCAGCAGCTCGGCCTCCATCTACCGGGCCGAGGACGGCTCCCCCGTCACCGAGGAGTCGCCGCTGGCGCCGCAGAGCCCCTATGCGCGGACCAAGGCGGTGTGCGAGGGGATGTTCGCCGACATCGCCGCGGCCGGGCAGCTGCGGGTGCTGTCCCTGCGGTACTTCAACCCGGTCGGCTCCGACCCCCTGCTGCGCACCGGTCTCCAGCTGAAGCGGCCCAGTCACGCGCTGGGCAAGCTGATCGAGGCCCACCAGGAGGGCACGGCGTTCGCGGTCACCGGCGTGAACTACCCGACGCGCGACGGCACGGGCATCCGGGACTACGTGCACGTCTGGGACCTCGCCGCGGCCCACGTCGCGGCGATCGAACGCTTCGACTCCGTCCTCACCGCGTCGGCGCCGTCGATCGCGATCAACCTGGGCACCGGGTCCGGCACCACGGTCCGCGAGCTGTGCGCCGCGTTCAACAGCGTCGTCAGCACGCCCCTGAAGACGATCGACACCGACCCCCGCCCGGGCGACGTCGCCGGCGGCTACACCACGAGCGACCGCGCCGCGAAACTGCTCGGCTGGACGCCGAAGCTGTCCCTGGAGGAGGGCATCCGCTCGGCCCTGGCCTGGATCCCGGTGCGCGACGAGATGCTGAAGGACTGAACCGCTTTCCGCCACGGAGCCCTTCCCCCGGGGGCGCCTCCCGCCAGTGCCCAGTCGCCTCCGGGGCCCGCCCCACGGGACCCGGCTCTCGGCACGGACCCCCATGGGGGCCGACTCCCGCCAGGGGCCCAGCCCCCGGTGGGCTCCCGCCACGGGAGCCCACTCTCGACCCGGACCCGTGTCCCCCATGGGGGCCGATTTCCGGCACGGGGCCGCCTTCCGCCACAGGCACCGTGCGCCCGCCGCGGGGCTGACGCCGCCGCGGGGGGCGGATTCCCGGCATGCCCGGCCCCTGTCACGGGCCGGGCCGTCCGCAGGGCCCCGCAGCCGAGCCGCCGTGTGGCCCCCCGAACCGAACCGGCTCGAACCGAACCGACTCCCGCCCCAGGGCCCGGCCGTCCCGGTAACCTGCGCCCATGCCCCCGTCCCCCTCCCCCGTCGACCGAGCCGTCGGTGCCGTCGTCGGGTCCGCCGTCGGGGATGCCCTGGGCGCGCCCTTCGAGTTCGGGCCCGAAGGCGCCTTCTCGGCGCGGTTCCCGGTCCCGGGGCGCGCCGACGAGATGTGCGGCGGCGGTGGCTGGGAGCCCGGGGAGGCCACCGACGACACGCAGATGGCCGTGCTCGTCGCCGAGTCGCTGCTGGCGCACGGCGGCCTGGACCTCCCCGACGTCTTCCGCCGCTTCCGGCGCTGGGCCGCGGCCGGCCCGAAGGACATCGGGTTGCAGACGGAGGCGGTGCTGACCGGCGGGGACCCGTGGGACACCGCCGCCACCCGGCACTTCCGGGTGAACCAGCGGGCCGCCGGCAACGGCGCCCTGATGCGCGCCGCGCCCTCGGCCGTGTTCTTCGCCCGGTACGGCCGCGCCGCCACCCTGGACGCCGCCCGCCGCCTGTCCGCCCTCACCCACGGCGACCCGGCCGCCGGCGAGGGCACGGCCGTGCTGCACGAACTGGTCCGGGTCGCACTGGCGGGCGGGGACCCGCTGGACGCCGTACCCGACGCGCTGGCGGCCCTGCTCCCGGACCACCGCGCGCGGTACGCCGTCGTGCTCGCCCCCGACTGGCACCCGGACCTCGCCACCGAGTTCAACGGCGCGGTCTGGCCCTGCCTCGGCTCGGCGGTCTGGGCGCTGCGCACCACGGCGTCCTACGAGGCGGCGGTCCGCGCGGCCGTCGACCTGGGCGGTGACACGGACACCGTGGCCGCGGTCACCGGGGCGCTGGCGGGCGCCGTGTACGGGATCGGCGCCGTGCCCGAGCGGTGGACCGGCGCCCTGCGCGTCCCGCTGCCCGGCTTCGGCGGGCGGGAACTGCGCGCCCCGGAGCTGACCGCCCTGGCCCGCCGGCTCACAGCGCCTTCAGCGCCCCCGCAGTAGCCCGCGCCAGCCGGTCCAGGTACCCCTTCGGCGGCTTCGGGGAGCGGATGACGACCGCGCGCCAGTACAGGGGCCCGGAGATGAGGTCGAGGACGAGGTCGGGATCGAGCCCGGGGCTCACCTCGCCGCGTTCCGCCGCCGCCGCGACGATCTTGCTGGCCACACTCTCCTGGCCGTCCCGCAGTGCCTTCTGGAAGGCCTCGGCGATGTCGGGGTTGCGGGCCGCCTCGGCCTGGAGGTCGGGGATGACCTGCGAGGCGACGGGGTGGCGCAGGGCGCGGGAGGTCACCTCGTAGAGCAGCCGCAGGTCGCCCTCCAGGGAGCCGGTGTCCGGCACCGGCAGGCCCAGCACCGCCATCGCGGAGACCACGTCGAGGACCAGGTGGAGCTTCGAGCGCCAGCGCCGGTACACCGCCGTCTTGCCGACGCCGGCCCGCCGCGCGATCCCCTCGATGCTCATGCGGGCGTAGCCGACCGCGGCCAGCTCCTCGAAGACCGCCGCCCGGATGGCCTCGGTCACATCCTCACGCAGCACCGCGGCCCCGGCAGGGGCCCGGCGGCGCGCACGCGTCGGCGATTCGTCGGCGGGCTCGGCGGCGTTCGTGGTCATGACTCCAGCATAGGGCGTTACGACGAAACGGTTGCGTTGCGACGTCACTTGGTTCTACGCTCACGTTGCGACGATACGGTCCCGTCCCGACGTAAGAGAATGTGAAGAGAACCGTAAGGAAACGCCGGACGACGGGACCGGCCCGCCACCGATCCGGCCACAGCCGGAAGACGTGGCACCCCCCTCCCCCCGAGCGAAAGCAGCGGATGTGAGCCAGGTCCTCGACACACCGCCCCCGACCCAGGCCCCGGCCGACGACCTCAAGGCGCTGGCCGCCCGGCACGGGCTGACCGTCAGCGGCGCCCGCCCCTCCCTGCCGGAGTACATCCGCCAGCTGTGGGCCCGGCGCCACTTCATCACCGCCTTCGCCACCGCCAAGCTCACCGCGCAGTACAGCCAGGCGAAGCTCGGCCAGGTCTGGCAGGTCATGACCCCGCTGCTGAACGCGGCGGTCTACTACTTCATCTTCGGTGTGCTGCTCGGCACCAAGCGCGGCGTACCGGACTACGTCCCGTTCCTGGTCACCGGCGTGTTCGTGTGGACGTTCACGCAGAGCTCGATCCAGGTCGGCACCCGGGCGATCTCCGGCAACCTCGGCCTGGTGCGCGCCCTGCACTTCCCGCGCGCCGCCCTGCCGATCTCCTTCTGCCTCCAGCAGCTCCAGCAGCTGCTGTTCTCGATGGCGGCGCTGGTCGTCATCCTGCTCTGCTTCGGCGTGCCGGTCTCCGCCTCCTGGCTGCTGGTGATCCCCGCGCTCGTCCTGCAGTTCACCTTCAACGCCGGCATGGCGATGATCATGGCGCGGATGGGCGCCAAGACCCCGGACATCGCCCAGCTGATGCCGTTCATCCTGCGCACCTGGATGTACGTGTCCGGCGTCATGTGGAGCATCGACAAGCTCACCGCGAAGGACCACCTGCCGCACCTGGTCACCGTCGCGCTGGAGACCAACCCGGCCGCGGTCTACATCGACCTCATGCGGTTCGCGCTGATCGACAGCTTCCACGCCAAGCAGCTGCCCCCGCACGTGTGGGCGGCGGCCACCGGCTGGGCCCTGCTCGCCGGCATCGGCGGCTTCATCTACTTCTGGAAGGCTGAGGAGACGTACGGCCGTGGCTGAGCACAACGAGCACACCCAGCTGAACGGGGACCCCGAGGGGTACGGGCGGACCGCGTACACCACGCCCGCCGCGCCCGCCGACCGGATCCCGACCGTCGTCGCCGACAGCGTCGACATCGTCTACCGGGTCAACGGCACGGGCGCCGGCCGCGGCTCCGCCACCGCCGCCCTCAACCGCATCCTGCGCCGCGAGCAGACCGAGAAGGCGGCCGGCGTGCGCCGGGTGCACGCCGTGAAGAAGGTGTCGTTCATCGCCTACAAGGGTGAGGCGATCGGCCTGATCGGCACCAACGGCTCCGGCAAGTCCACCCTGCTCAAGGCCGTCGCCGGCCTGCTGCCGGTGGAGAGCGGCCACATCTACACCAACGGCCAGCCCTCCCTGCTGGGCGTCAACGCGGCCCTGATGAACGACCTCACCGGCGAGCGCAACGTCTACCTCGGCGGCCTCGCCATGGGCATGTCCCGCGAGCAGGTCAAGGAGCGCTACCAGGACATCGTCGACTTCTCCGGGATCAACGAGAAGGGCGACTTCATCACCCTTCCGATGCGGACCTATTCCTCCGGCATGGCCGCCCGGCTGCGCTTCTCCATCGCCGCCGCCAAGGACCACGACGTGCTGCTCATCGACGAGGCCCTGGCCACCGGTGACCGCAGGTTCCAGGTGCGCTCGGAGGACAGGATCCGCGAGCTGCGCGAGAAGGCGGGCACCGTCTTCCTGGTCAGCCACAACAACAAGTCGATCCGCGACACCTGTGAGCGCACACTGTGGCTGGAGCGCGGCGAGCTGCGCATGGACGGCCCCACCGAGGAGGTCATGAAGGAGTACGAGGCCTTCACCGGTGACAAGTCGGACAAGACGGGGAAGAAGCCCGCACAGAAGAAGGCCGCGTAACGCACCATGAAACATGTCACCACGTAAAAGCGACGCGGAGTGAAACCATGAGCCCGGCAGGTCGCTCTCACCAGTCGGGCCTTGCTCTTACCCCGAACGTGGTCATCCCATTCATCCTCTTAGTGACAGTATGTTATGAAGGGTGACCCTCCACCGACGAGCCGAAGGAGTCCTCCGCGATGCCCCAACTCAGCGTCATCGTCTACGGACCCAACGCGCAGGGGCATCTGACGGAGTTGCTCGACACTCTCGAAGCGCATCCCCTGTCCGACGCCGAGATCATCGTCGCCGCGGTCGGCGACTGGGCACGGGAGACCGCCGCGGGCCACGCCCCCGAGACGATCGTCGTCCCGCTCCCGGACGACACCGGTGACGCCGAGGCCCGGTCCGCCGGCGCCGCCCGCGCGTCCGGCCGCTGGCTGCACTTCGTGCACGCCAAGGACGGCCTGCCCGCCGGCGCGCCCCGGCTGATCGCCGAGCGCGCCGCCGAGCTGGACGACTCCGTCGACGTCCTCCTGCTCGACCACCTCACCACCACCTGGCAGAGCGCCGCCCGCCCCTCGCGCGACGGCCGCTTCCTGGCCGCCGTGGGCCGCGCCGCCCTGCCCTTGGACGAGGCCGCCGACCTGCTGCGGCTCACCCCGCTGCTCGGCAACCGCGCCCTGCGCCGGGAGTTCTGGCAGGCGCACGAGCGACAGCTCGCCACCGACGACGAGCCCCTCGCCGCCCGCGCCGCCCTGCTGCACGCGGGCCGCGTCGCCTGCCTGAACCAAGTGGCGTACGAGAACCGCGAGTTGCGGCCCGAAAGCCTGCCGCCGCTGGTCCCCGAGGACCGCTACGGGCTGATCGAGCGCTACGAGGCGCTGATGCCGCTCGCCAAGGACCGCCGCGCCCCCCGCGTGGTGCTCTACGACCTGATGATGCGCGACCTGGTGCGCACCTTCGCCGGCGAGAACCTGCCCGACGCGGTGGCCCGCGAGTTCTTCCGCCGCGCCTCCCTGGCCGCGGTCCGCTGGCGCCCCGAGCGCTACGAGCGCCCGTCGGGCGTGGAGGGCGTGCGGCACGCGCTGCTGGAGGAGGGCGCGTACACCAAGTACCGCGCGTTCCAGGCCGCCAACCGCACCCGGCGCGCCGCGCGCAAGGCCGTGCGCACCCGCAAGCGCCAGGTCGGCGCCAAGCTCCGCGACCAGCAGTACCGCCGCGCCCTGAGCCGGCCCGTCGATCCCCACCTCGCGGTGTTCGCGGCCTACTGGGAGCGCGGGGTGGCCTGCAACCCGGCCGCCATCGCCGCCAAGCTGGCCGAACTCGCCCCGCACATCCACCCGGTGTGGGTGGTGTCCAAGGACAACACGGCCCTGCTGCCGCCCGGCACCGACCACGTGGTCCCCGGCACCCGCCGCTACTGGGAGGTGCTGGCCACCGCCAAGTACCTCGTCAACAACGTCAACTTCCCCAACGCGGTGGTCAAGCGGCCCGACGCGATCCACCTCCAGACCCACCACGGCACCCCGCTCAAGCGCATGGGCCTGGACCAGATCGAGCACCCGGCCGCCGCCAAGGGCCTGGACTTCGCCGCGTTGCTGGCCCGCATCGACCGCTGGGACTACAGCGTCAGCGCCAACAGCCACTCCACCCGGATGTGGGAACGCGCCTACCCGGCCCGCTACACCTCGCTGGACTACGGCTATCCGCGCAACGACGTCTTCTACACCAGCGACGCCGCCGCGGTGCGCGCGGCCCGCGAACGGCTCGGCATCGCGCCCGGCAAGACGGCCGTGCTCTACGCCCCCACCCACCGCGACTACGAGGCCGGCTTCACCCCGCGCCTGGACCTCGCCGAACTCGCCGACCGGCTCGGCGAGGACACGGTCCTGCTGGTGCGCGCCCACTACTTCTACGGCGGCGCCACCTCCCCGCTGACCGGTCTGCGCCGCAGCGGCCGGCTCATCGACGTCTCCTCCTACGACCCGGTCGAGGAGTTGTGCCTGGCCGCCGACGCGCTGGTCACGGACTACTCGTCGATCATGTTCGACTACGCCAACCTGGACCGCCCGATCGTCGTCTACGCCGACGACTGGGAGACCTACCGCACCACCCGCGGCGTCTACTTCGACCTGATGACCGAGCATCCCGGGCAGGTCGCCCGCACCCAGGAGGAGCTGACGGAGATCTTCCGCTCCGGCGCCTGGCGCGACGACAGCGCGGCCAAGGCCCGGACCGCCTTCCGGCGCCGGTTCTGCGAGTACGACGACGGCCGCGCCGCCGAGCGGGTCGTCCGGCGGGTCTTCCTGGGCGAGCCGGAGGAGGCACTGCCACCGGTGCTGCCGATCGAGGACCGCACCCCCGCCCCGACCCCCGAGGAGGC
>NZ_VOGW01000123.1:0-11041 GCF_007896895.1 Streptomyces misionensis
ACCCCGGCCACGACCCCCGACGTCACGGTCACCGTCATCGTCTACAACGACGCGGCCCGTCTGCCCCGGGCGGTCGCCTCGCTGCGCGCGCAGACGCACGCCGACATCGAGATCATCATCAGCGACGACCACTCCACCGACGACACGCCGGCGGTGGCGCGCCGTCTGGAGGCCGAGGACCCCCGCGTCCGCTATCTGCGGCTGCCGGAGAACAGCGGCGGGTGCAGCGCCCCGCGCAACCGGGCCATCGAGATCGCCCGCGCGCCCTATCTGATGTTCCTCGACAGCGACGACGAACTCCCGCCGAACGCCGTGGAGTTGCTGCTGGCCGCGCATCGCGAGCGCGAGGTCGACTTCACCATGGGCGCGGTGCGCCGGGTCCGCGTGGACAACGGCCGCCGCACGACGTGGATGCCGCACCTGGTCGCCGAGCACCGCACGATCGAGGGCATCGAGGCGGACCCGCGGCTGTTCTTCGAGCACCTGTCGACCAGCAAGATGTACGCCCGCGCCTTCCTGGACCGGCACGACCTGCGCTTCCCCGAGGGCATCCACTACGAGGACCAGTTGTTCTCGGCGCAGGCGTACTGCCTGGCCAAGGCGTTCACGATCATCCCGGACCCGGTGTACGTCTGGTACATCGACCCGTACGCGGCGGCCGCCTCGGCGTCCATCTCCAACCAGCGGCACAAGGTCACCAACGTCCGGGACCGGGTGCACGTCCAGCGGCTGATCGACGACTTCCTGGTGGAGAGCGGGCACGCGGGGCTGCGGGAGGACAAGGACTACAAGTTCCTCAAGCACGACTTCCGGATGTACGCGGGCGACCTGCCGTACCGGGACGACGAGTGGCTGGCCGCGTTCGCGGACATCATGAACCCGTACCTGGACACGCTGGCCCCCGGCGCCTACACCCGGCTGCCCCGCCCCGAGCGGATCGTCCTCGAACTGCTGCGCTCGGGCCGCCTCGCCGACGTCCGGGCGGCGGCGCGCGGGCTCGGCCAGGAGGTGGCGCCGCGCCGGGTCACCTCGGACGCGGCGGGCGTGCCGTACTGGGGCGACAGCGTCCCGGACACGGACCGGGGCCGCCGTGAACTTGCCGTTGCCGACCTGGAGTTGGACACGCGCCCGTTCCCGACGGCGCAGTTCCGCCACGAGATCACCGAGCTGACCCGGGGCAGCGGGGCCTCGCTCACGCTGGCCATCCGCACGTACGACCCCGGGCTGCGGCTCCCCGTGGGCCCCCAGCGGGCCGGACTGATCCTCTCCCCGGGCGGGCGCCGGATGACGGTGCCCTTCCGGCTGGACCCGGTCAGCCCCGGCGTCTTCGAGGGCAGCGTCCGGCTGGACCTCGCCGCCGCACAGCTCCCCCTCCAGGGCTTCGAGGGCATCCGCCACCCCCTGGTCCGGCTGAACCAGCAGGGCCTGTGGAACTCCGGCGTCCTGCTGGCCCCGCTGGACTTCCCCGCGGCCACGGCCCGCGTCGACTACCGCTCCGGTGCGACGCCGCACGAGGTCACGGTGGAGCCGGAGGGCCGCAACCCCGGCCGCCTCCAGCTCCGCTGGCGCCCGGTGGGCGCGACGGCCACGGTGATCCGGCCGGTCCTGCGCAAGATCGCCCGTCCCCGGGTCCGCAAGGCGGCGAAGCTGGTGGCGAGCGTCCTGAAGTAGCGCCGGGCGAACATGCCGGCGTCACAGCACCGCGGCCCCGTGGATGTCCACGGGGCCGCGGTGTTTCACGACGGCTGCGGGCGGCTCAGCGCACGACCCGGTACAGGACCTGGCTCGCCGGGCCGGTGGTCACCTTCCGCAGGCCCGGCCCGGCCAGGCTCGCCGGCCCGACGACCCACCGCACGCCGTACTCGCGCAGGATGCCCTGCCGCTGCGCCGGGGACGTCCCGTCGGCGAAGAACCGGTCCACCGCGGCCGACCGCCGCGCGGCGTCCGGCAGGAACACATCGGGGTATCCCGGCGCGACGGTGTACGCGCCGTACGCGGGGATCTGCCGCGACGGATACGTCCGCGCCATCACCACGTCCCCGTACCGCACCCACGGCGTGATCCAGTGGTATCCCACCCACGGTGCCTGGTACTTGGCCGCCAGCACGGACGGCAGCGCCCCCTTGCCGGTCGCGTACCCGAGCGTCCCGGCCTGCGCCCACGCCCCGACCGCCAGCGCGACGCCCAGCACACACGCCCACCCGGTGCGCACCGCCCGGCGGCCGGCCGACACCACCTCGAGGGCGGCGGCGAGCTGTGCCGGGATCAGCGCGGCGGGCATCGCCCGGCCCCAGCTGTAGTGCCCGGTCAGCCCGCCCGCCGCGAACACCAGCGCGCCGAGCAGGAAGAACAGCACGAGGGCGTCCCACCGGTCGCGCCGAAAGCGCATCGTCAGCGCCGCCACCCCCAGCAGCACCAGCCCGAACCGCGTGCCCAGATGCTCGTACAGCGGCTTGTGGATGGCCTCCAGGCCGGACCCGGCGGAGAACAGCGAGAAGAAGTCGTAGTACGGCCACAGCCACAGCAGCACCGCCCCGAGGAGCAGCCCGCCGCCGAGCCGCAGCCACACCGTGCGGCCGGGCCGCGCGGAGACCACCATGGCCAGCGCGCCGAGCGTGGCGACGACGCCCGTGAACTGGTGGCACAGCAGGATCAGCGCCCACAGCACACCCAGCCCCAGCCAGCGCGCCCAGGACGCCTCAGCCCGCAGGGCGCGGGTGAGCCAGGCCCAGAAGTGGAAGGTGAGACCGAGGGCGAACACGCTCGGGTAGGCGATGGTCAGCGCGAGGGAGTGCAGGCCGACGAAGCCGCTCCAGTTGAGGACCGCCGTCCCCCACAGCAGCACCAGGCTCAGCAGGGCCAGCGCCGGAGCCGCCCGGTGGGCGCTGAGCGTGCGCACGTACCGCCACACGCCGGTCACCAGCAGGGTGAGCCCCGCCAGCGCGGCGACGCGCAGCACCACGAACACCGACAGGCCGGTCACCTTGGCGAGCGCGCCCAGCACCAGCATCCACGGCGAGTAGTACGGGCTCGGGGTGTCCGCGTCGACCAGCGGGTTGCCGGGGTGCGGCAGGTCGTGGCTCAGCCGCTGGATGGTGGCCGCGTGCATGCCCAGGTCGCCGATCCACGGCAGCCGGGCGATCACCAGGAGCAGCAGCACCAGGACCAGCACGGCGGCGGCCTGGGGCAGTGCCCGGGCCGCCCGCGCGGTGCCGTTCGGTGCGCCGGGGCGGCTCACGTGCTCTTCGAGGTCAGACGGCGCTGCGTGCATCCTGCTGGAACACCCGTATGCGATAGACGAGGAAATGAAAGCCCAGGTAATTCGCTCTCACAGCGCAGACCCTATCCGAATCACACCGATTAGCAGGAAACGGTAAATCGGCAGATCGCTTTTGTACAAAGGTCGGCAAGAAAGGGAACGCCCCGGTCCGACGGTCCGTCGGCCCGGGGCGTTCCCTCGTCCTACGGCTACGAGTGCGTGCGCAGCAGCGTCCGCATCGTCCGCATCGCCACCGACAGGTTGGCGAGGTCGAAGGAGTCCGAGCTGCGGATCTCCTCCAGGGTGGTGCGCGCCCGGCTCAGGATGGGGGCGTTGCGCTGCTCCCACTCCCCGAAGCGCTGCTCCGGCGTCGAGGTGCCGTTGCCCGCCGTGAGCACGTCCGCGGTGAGCGCCGCGTGGGCCGCGTACAGGTCCTCGCGGATGGAGGCGCGGGCCATGGACTGCCAGCGGTCGTTGCGCGGCAGCTCGATGATGCGGTCCATCAGCTGGCTGATGCCGAGGCGGTCGGCGAGGTCGTAGTAGACCTCCGCGACATCCAGCGGCTCCTTGCCCATCCGGTCGGCCACCGAGACGATGTCGAGCGCCGGGAAGGCGGAGGAGAACCCGGCCACGCGGGTGGCCAGTTCGTCCGGGACGCCGGCCGCGGACAGCTCGTCGTACACGTGCTGGTACCACTCCAGGTCCGCGCCGCGCACCAGCTTGGGCAGCTGCTGCCAGACCTGCTCGACGCGCTCCGCGAAGAACTCCACCGTCTCGGCGAGCTGGAGCGGCTGCGGGCGGTTGTTGAGCAGCCAGCGGGTGCCGCGCTCGACCAGGCGCCGCGAGTGCAGCCGGATCCGGGTCTGCACGCCCGCGTCGACCCGGTTGTCCAGGGCCTCCACCGCGTCCCACACCGGGGCGGAGCAGAAGATCGCGCGGGCCGCGGTCTGGGCCCGGACGATCTCCTCCAGGGAGGCGCCGGTCTCCTCGCGCAGCCGGTGCAGATACGTCGTACCGCCCGTGTTGACCGTGTCGTTGACCAGCACCGTGGTGGTGATCTCGCGGCGCAGCGGGTGGTTGTCGACGGCCTCCGCGAACCGCTCGCGCAGCGCGGTCGGGAAGTACGCGTGCAGCAGGGTGCGCAGGTACGGGTCGTCCGGCAGCGAGGTGTGCAGCAGCTCCTCGGCGATCGTGATCTTCGTGTACGCCAGCACCACGGCCGTCTCCGGGCCGGTCAGGCCCTGGCCCTGAGCGAGGCGCTCGCGGATCTGGCGGTCGGTCGGCAGGAACTCCAGGGCCCGGTCCAGGTGACCCTCGCGCACCAGGTGGCGGATGAACCGCTGCTGGGCGTGGAGCATGTCCTTGGCCTGGAACAGCGCGTTGGCGAGCGCGGTGTTCTGCGCGTAGTTGTTGCGCAGCACGAGCGCGCCGACCTCGTCGGTCATCTCCGCGAGCAGCTTGTTGCGCTGCTTGACGGTCATGTCGCCGTCCGCGACCAGGCCGTTGAGCAGGATCTTGATGTTCACCTCGTGGTCGGAGGTGTCCACGCCGGCGCTGTTGTCGATCGCGTCGGTGTTGATCTTGCCGCCCTGCGCGGCGAACTCGATCCGGCCGAGCTGGGTCAGACCCAGGTTGCCGCCCTCGCCGACGACCTTGACCCGCAGGTCGGCGCCGTCGACGCGGATGGCGTCGTTGGCCTTGTCGCCGACGTCCGCGTTGGACTCCGCGGACGACTTCACGTAGGTGCCGATGCCGCCGTTCCACAGCAGGTCGACCGGCGCCTCGAGGATCGTCTTCATCAGGTCGGCCGGGGTCATCTTGGCGACCTTGCCCTCGATGCCGAGGGCCTCCCGGATGTGCGCGTTGAGCTGGATCGACTTGGCGCTGCGCGGGAAGATCCCGCCGCCCGCCGACAGCAGCTCGGTGTTGTAGTCCGCCCAGCTGGAGCGGGGCAGCTCGAACAGGCGGCGGCGCTCGGCGTACGAGGTGGCCGCGTCCGGGTTCGGGTCGATGAAGATGTGCCGGTGGTCGAAGGCGGCGACCAGGCGGATGTGCTCGGACAGCAGCATGCCGTTGCCGAACACGTCACCGGACATGTCACCGATGCCGACGACCGTGAAGTCCTCGGACTGGGTGTCCACGCCCAGCTCGCGGAAGTGCCGCTTGACGGACTCCCACGCGCCGCGCGCGGTGATGCCCATGCCCTTGTGGTCGTAGCCCGCCGAACCGCCGGAGGCGAACGCGTCGCCGAGCCAGAAGTTGTACTTCTCGGCGACCCCGTTGGCGATGTCGGAGAAGGTGGCGGTGCCCTTGTCGGCCGCGACGACCAGGTAGGTGTCGTCGCCGTCGTGCCGGACCACGTCCTTGGGCGGGACGACCTCGCCGCCGACCATGTTGTCGGTGATGTCCAGCAGCGCCGAGATGAACGTCTTGTAGCTGGCGACGCCCTCGGCCAGCCACGCGTCGCGGTCCTTGGCCGGGTCCGGCAGCTGCTTGGCGACGAAGCCGCCCTTGGCGCCCACCGGCACGATGACGGTGTTCTTCACCATCTGTGCCTTGACCAGGCCCAGGATCTCGGTGCGGAAGTCCTCACGCCGGTCGGACCAGCGCAGACCACCGCGCGCGACCTTGCCGAAGCGCAGGTGCACGCCCTCGACGCGCGGCGAGTACACCCAGATCTCGAACGCCGGGCGCGGCGCGGGCAGGTCGGGGATGGCCTGCGGGTCGAACTTCATCGACACGTAGTCGTGCGGGCTGCCGTCGGCGCGCCGCTGGAAGAAGTTGGTGCGCAGGGTCGCCTTGATGACGGTCAGGAAGGAGCGCAGGATGCGGTCCTCGTCCAGGCTCGCCACCTGGTCCAGCGCCGCGTCCAGCTCCTCCAGCAGCGCGTCCGTCAGCTCCAGGCCGGCCCCCTGCCGCTCCGGCGACATGCGCGCCTCGAAGAGGGAGACGAGCAGGCGGGTGGTGTGGACGTTGTTGCGGAGGGTGTCCTCCATGTAGTCCTGCGAGAAGGTCGAGCCGGCCTGGCGCAGGTACTTGGCGTAGGCGCGCAGCACCATGGCCTCGCGCCAGTTCAGCCCGGCGCTGAGCACGAGGGCGTTGAAGCCGTCGTTCTCCGCGCGGCCGGTCCAGGTGGCGGCGAACGCCTCCTGGAAGCGCTCGCGGCCGTCGTCGCCCAGCAGGTCGCCGCCCGGGCCGCCGAGCGCGGGGATGCGCAGACCGAAGTCGTAGATCCAGGCGGTGGTGCGGTCCGAGCAGCGCAGCTCGTACGGCCGCTCGTCGACGACCTCGACGCCGATGCGCTGGAGCACCGGCAGCACGGCGGACAGCGAGACGGACTCGCCCGTGCGGTAGATCTTGAAGCGGCGCTCGTCGGGGGCGGCGCCCACCGGCTCGTACAGGCTCAGCGCGAAGTCGTTGCCCTCCTCGCGGGTGAGCCGCTCCAGGTGCACCAGGTCGGCGACGGCCGCGCGCGGGCTGTGGTCGGCCTTGTAGCCCTCGGGGAAGGCGTTGGTGTAGCGGCGCAGCAGCTCGGCGGCGCGCTCCTCGCCGCACTCGGCGTTGAGCGCCTCGGCGAACCCGTCCGCCCAGGAGCGGGCGGCCTCGACCAGGCGGGCCTCGATGCGCTCCTTGTCGGCGTCGGACAGCTCGGGCAGCTCGGTGCCCTGCGGGACGCGCACGACGAAGTGCAGCCGGGACAGGATCGACTCGGTGTTCCAGGCGGTGAAGTCGACGCTGGTGCCGCCCAGCTCCTCCTTCAGGATGTCGATGATCCGCAGGCGCACGCCGGTGGTGTAGCGGTCGCGCGGCAGGTAGACGAGGGCCGAGTAGTAGCGGCCGTACTCGTCCTGGCGCAGGTAGAGCCGCAGCCGACGCCGCTCCTGGAGGTAGAGCACGCTGGTGGCGATGGACTGGAGCTCGGCGGCCGGCGTCTGGAACAGCTCGTCGCGCGGGTAGGTCTCCAGGATCTGGAGCAGGTCGCGGCCGTCGTGGCTGTTGGGCGAGAACCCGGCGCGGTCCAGGACCTCGGCCACCTTGCGGCGGATGACGGGCACCCGGCGCACCGACTCGGTGTACGCGGCCGAGGAGAACAGACCGAGGAAGCGCCGCTCCCCGACGACGTTGCCGTCCTTGTCGAACTTCTTGACGCCGATGTAGTCCAGGTACGACGGCCGGTGCACGGTGGCCCGGCTGTTCGCCTTGGTCAGCACCAGCAGCTTGTGCTCGCGGGCCTTGGCACGCGCGTCGGCCGGCAGCCGCTCGAAGGAGGGGCTGACCGGGTGCTGGTCGTCCTCCGCGTGCTGCGGGTCGGAGCGCAGGATGCCGAGGCCGGTGCCGGGCACGGCGGCCAGGATGTCGTCCCCGCGCAGCTCGTACTCGCGGTAGCCCAGGAAGGTGAAGTGGTCGGAGGAGAGCCAGCGCAGCAGCTCACGGGCCTCCTCGACCTCGGGCTGGGGCATGTCGGCGGGGACCGGCTCGGTCTCCAGCTCGCCGGCGACCCGGGTCGCCGCCTCGCGCATCTTCTCCCAGTCCTCGACGGCCTCCCGGACGTCGGACAGCACGCGCAGCAGGTCGGCGGCGATCTGCTTGAGGTCGGCGCGGTCGGTCTCCCGGTCGATCTCGACGTGGATCCAGGACTCGACGTGCGCGTCGTGCGGCAGGTCATCGGCGGAGGTGGGCGGGGTCGGCAGGATCTCCAGCAGCTTGCCGGTGAGGTCGCGGCGGACCACGAACTGGGGGTGGATCACGACATGGATGCCGCGTCCGCCGCGCGTCAGCTCGTTGGTGACGGAGTCGACCAGGAACGGCATGTCGTCGGTCACGACCTCGACGACCGTGTGGCTGCACGTCCAGCCGTTCTCCTCGACCGTCGGGGTGTGCACCCGGACGTTCGCGGTGCCCTGGGGGCGGTTCTCGGCGAGACGGTGGTGCGAGACCGCGGCGCCGAAGGCGTCGACCGGGTCGCGGTCGGCGAGGTCTTCCGGTGCCGTGTGCAGGTAGTAGCGCTGGAGGAAGGCGAGGGTGGACTCGCTGTCCGGGGTGTCCGGGGCACCCTCCCCCGTCGACCCGGTCGGTAGGTGCCCCCCGACCGGGCTGTTCTCAGCTACCCGGGCGGCCCTCTCGAGCAGCTCGGCCTTGGCTTCGTCCAGCTTGGTCTGCATTGTCCTCTGGCTCCTGTCGCGCGCCGTTGCGTGACGTAGAAGGAAGTACTGGCTCTTCCCCTGCGGCCCGACGCCACGGCCCGGGGTTTCCGGTCCGTTCCGACGCTATGCCGCGAGGTGAGATGAGCGGGGGGTATTCGGCCTTTTCCGACACGACCGTCGGGTGTGACGCTGCTCTCGGCACCGTCGCTGTCCGGGCCGTCCTCGGCGTCCGGGAGGCATCCGCGCCCCCGCACCGCCCGCGAAGACCAGCGACCGCCGCCCGGTCACGGAGGTGCTCCGTGCAACCCGGGCGCAGGGCGGGAGCCGGATCGGCCCCGCGAGCTATCGCGCTGATCACGCCACAAGGCTATCGCTCCTCACCCTGGAACCGTCATGAGCCGTATGTGTACAAAACAGGGGGTCAAAGTTTGACGTTCTGCACAGCGCCGGGCGCCACCCGGGTGGCGTAACCGGAATCAGCCGGTCGAGGCGCGGGACGGGGTAGCGCCCGGCCGCCTCGCGCAGCACCCTGGGAACGACCAGGAGCCTGTCCCTGTCCGGAGGAGCGCCGACATGCCCGCGAAGATCCTCATCGTCACCGGTGACGCAGCGGAGTCCCTGGAAGTCCTCTACCCCTACCAGCGGCTGCGCGAGGAGGGCTACGGCGTCGACATCGCGGCCCCCTCCCGCAAGACGCTCCGCTTCGTCGTGCACGACTTCGAGCCGGGCTACGACACCTACACCGAGAAGCCCGGCTACACCTGGCCCGCCGACCTCTCCTTCGCCGAGGTGGACCCCGGGGAGTACGCCGCCCTGGTCATCCCCGGCGGGCGGGCTCCCGAGTACCTGCGCAACGATCCCGAACTGCGCAAGATCCTCAAGGCGTTCTTCGACGCGGACAAGCCGGTCGCCCAGATCTGCCACGGCCCGCTGCTCACCGCCGCGATCGACACCCTGCGCGGCCGGCGCGTCACCGCCTACCCGGCCCTGGAGCCCGACATGCAGGCGGCCGGCGCGAGCTTCCAGGACACGGAGACGGTGACCGACGGCACACTGGTCTCGGCGCGGGCCTGGCCGGATCACCCCGGGTGGATGCGGGAGTTCCTCAAGGTGCTGCGCGCCAAGGCCCCGGTGAACTGAGGGACCGGCGCAGCGCACCGCAGACCGGCGCGGGCCGGCGCCGGGCGCCGGTCAGACGGCTATGCGCTGCGCCACCTCGACCGCCTCCGCCAGTGAGTCCACCACGGGCACGCCGACCTCCTCCAGGCTGGCCCGGCTGTGCGACCCCCCGGTGTAGAGCACGGCCCCGGCGCCGACGTACCGCGCCGCGACCGCGTCGTCCGCCGCGTCCCCGATCACCACCGTCCGCCCCGGCTCCACCGCGCCCGCCAGCCGGGACAGATGACGCACCATGTGCTCCGCCTTGCTCCCCCCGGACGGACCGGTGCGCCCGTCCACCCGGACGAAGTGCTCCGCGATCCCGAACCCCCGCACGAGCGGCACCAGTTCCTCGTGCCCGTACATGCTCAGCAGGGACTGGCTGTGCCCCGCCGACCGCCATCCGCGCAGCAGCTCCGCCGCGCCGTCGGTCAGCGCGCACCGCGCCCGCTGCTCCGTGTAGTACCGGTGGAAGACGCCGTCCATCAGCTCCCACTCGGACGCAGTCGGCAGCCGCCCCATCAGCCGCTCGTAGAACTTCGGCACGGGCACGCAGTACAGCGCCCGGTACTGCTCCAGCGTGATCGGCGCCAGCCCCAGCTCCGCGAACGCGGCGTTGGTCGCCCCGATGATCGCCTCGTTGTCGTGGAAGAGCGTGCCGTTCCAGTCCCAGACGATGTGCGCGCTTGCCTGCTTCCCCATGCCCAAGACCGTACCCGCCGCCACTGACAATCCCGCCGGGACGGACGTCTCGCCTGGTCAGCGCCGCCCGACGAGGTTCGGGATCTCCTGCGTGGCGAACCACAGCAGCTCGTGGTCGTCGGCGCCGTCCACCACGAACTGCGCGTCGTCGTCCCCGCCGTCCGCCGCCGCCAGCGCCCCCGCCGCCGCGGTCACGTCCTGCTCCGCGTCCTCGGCGTCGACGTGGACCGCCGCCGCCTTGGCGAGCGGCACCGTCACCGTCACGGTCACCTCGCCCAGCGCGGCCGGGTCGAGCCCGCGGTCCGGGTCGACGGTGGCGGCGCCGTCGGAGACGTCCACGGCCACCACGACCCGGCGCCGCGGCGCGCCGGCGTCGGCCGCGAGCAGCCGCAGCGAGGCCAGCGCGGCCCGGCCGAGCGCGGCGTACTCCAGCTCCTCGATGTCGTCGGAGAGGTACCACTCGCGCAGCGCGGGCGTGACGGCGTACGCGAGGAAGGGGCCGGCCCCGAGCTCACCCGTCCGGTGCGCCTCGGCGAGGCCGGGGAGGGTCAGGGGGACGTAGACGCGCATGCTGGCCGCTCTTTCCTGGTCAGGGCTCCCCCGCCGTCCGGAGGGCCTTCAGGATACGTGCGGCTGTCCCCTTTCGGGTCCCTGCCCGCACCCCGTGAACGTCAACCCGACGGGCCGTTCCTCACCCGGTGCGCCCGCTTGTTTCCGGGCCTTTGGCCCTTGTCCATCCCCCTGACCGGTGACCCTTGCCTCCCCCTCGCCACCGGGG
>NZ_VOGW01000123.1:11321-12224 GCF_007896895.1 Streptomyces misionensis
TGGTTCGCCCAGGCCGTGGCGGCGGGGCAACCGGAGCCGCACACGATGTCGCTGGCCACGGCGGACGAGGAGGGGCGGCCGGACGTGCGGATCGTGATGCTGCACGGCGCCGACCCGGACGGCTGGTCGTTCGCCACGCACGCCACCAGCCGCAAGGGCCGGGCGCTGGAGGCCCGCCCGTACGCCGCCCTGGCCTTCTACTGGCCGGTGCTGGGCCGCCAGGTGCGGGTGCGCGGACCGGTGGCGCCCGCGCCCTACGAGGAGAGCCAGGCGGACCTGCACGCCCGGTCCACGGGCGCGCTCGCGGCGGCGCTGACCGGACGGCAGAGCGAGGAGCTGGCCTCGGCGGACGCCCTGCGCGACGCCTCGGCCGCCGCCTGGGCCAGGGCCCGCGAGAACCCGGCCGAGCCCGCCCCCACCTGGACCCTCTACCGGCTGCGCCCGGACACCGTCGAGTTCTTCCAGGGCGCCGCCGACCGCGCGCACATCCGCCTGGAGTACCGCAGCACGGAATTCGGCTGGAGCAGGGCGCTGCTGTGGCCGTAGGGGAAACGCCCCTACGGTCGTCCGCTCACGGCCTCGAAGCCCCACCCGCAGGAAGCCGGCCCGCGCGGGCGGGGAAGTCGCCGAGGACGTCGGTCAGTTGGCAGGACTCGGGGTGCATGACCCGATGGTCGTCGGCTCAACCCGCCGTCCGGAGAACCGGTTTACCGTGGGGTCGGCCTCGCGGAGGGACCCCGGTGGCGCGGACCACCGCTCATCGCGCTTAGGACGCTGACCCTGCATCAGTTCCCTTCCGTTGCCGTCCCCTTGCACACCATCCGCGTACACTCCGCGCACACCCGTGATCAATCCGCAACCAATTCCGGTCTTGACCGAGACCCATCAACCGGACGTCTGATT
>NZ_VOGW01000123.1:12489-38502 GCF_007896895.1 Streptomyces misionensis
GGCCGTCGCGTACGCGCTGCGGGAGCACGGCGTACGGGCGGTCGTCCTGGAGAAGTCCGACCGGGTCGGCACCTCCTGGCGGGGCCACTACGACCGGCTCCGGCTGCACACCACCCGGCGGCTGTCCGCCCTGCCCGGCCTGAAGATCCCCCGCCGGTTCGGCCGCTGGGTCGCCCGCGACGACATGGTCCGCTACCTGGAGAAGTACGCCGAGCACCACGAGCTGGAGATCGTCACCGGTGTGGCGGTGCACCGCGTCGAGCGCACCGGGGACGGCACCGGCTGGCTGCTGCGCGCCTCCGGCGGCCGTGAGCTGACCGGCGCCGCGGTGGTCGTCGCCACCGGCTACAACCACACCCCGCGCGTGCCCGACTGGCCGGGCCGGGAGACGTACGAGGGGGAGTTCCTGCACGCCGGCGCGTACCGCGACGCGAAGCCGTACGCCGGGCGGGACGTGCTGGTCGTCGGGGTCGGCAACACCGGCGCCGAGATCGCCGTGGACCTGGTGGAGGGCAGCGCCGCGCGGGTGCGGCTGGCGGTGCGCACCGTGCCGCACATCGTGCGCCGCTCCACCCTGGGCTGGCCCGCGCAGTACTCGGCCGTGCTGGTACGGCGGCTGCCGGTGCGCCTTGTGGACCGACTGGCCCGGCAGCAGGCCAGGCTGCTGCCCGACCTGTCCGCGCAGGGGCTGCCCCGCCCGGACACCGGGCTGTACAGCAGGGTGCGCCAGGGCGCGATCCCGGTGCAGGACGTCGGCCTGGTCGACGCGGTGCGCCGGGGGAAGGTGGAGGTGGTGGCGGCCGTGGAGGCGTTCGAGGACGGGAAGGTGGTCCTCGCCGACGGCACCCGGATCGCGCCGGACGCGGTGATCGCGGCGACCGGGTACACACGGGGCCTTGAGGAGCTGGTGGGTCATCTGGGGGTGCTGGACGAGCGCGGCAGGCCCGTGGTGCGGGGCGGCCGGACCCCCGCGCGGGCACCGGGCCTGTACTTCACCGGGTTCACCAACCCGATCAGCGGGATGCTGCGCGAGCTGGCGCGGGACGCAGGGCGGATCGCGAAGGCGGTGGCACGGTCGCGGAGCCGGCGTCAGCCGCGCCCACGGGCGACTCCGGGCGTCGACCCCGTTCCTCGACCGGCAGGCGCTTCACGAACCTGACGTGGCGTCAGTGACACCCGGCCGTCACTCCCGCCGGGGCGCGGGTCCACCGACACCGTGACAAACTGTCCGCATGCCCCGGCGGATCATGTTCGTGCGGCTGAAGGCCGGTCACGACACGGACCGCGGGCCGTCCTGGATCGGCTGGGTGGACTTCTCCAAGACGTGGCGCATCGCTGCCCGGCAGGGAGAAGGGTTGGGGGCGGGCCCGGCGCCGGGCAGGACGGCCCGTGCCGCGCCTTCGTGGTGGGCGGCCGTCGGCGGGTTCCCGGTCAGAGGGCCGGCGCCGGCGCGGGCCGCCGGCGGATGACCAGCGACATCAGCGCCGCCGCCGCGCACAGCGTGCCGGAGGCGTACCAGACGAGGTCGTAGGAGCCGAAGACGTCGCGGGCGACACCGCCCAGGTAGGCGACGACGGCCGCGCCGATCTGGTGGGAGGCGAGCACCCAGCCGAAGACGATGGCGCTGTCCTCGCCGTACTGCTCGCGGCACAGGGCGAGGGTGGGCGGGACGGTGGCCACCCAGTCGAGGCCGTAGAAGACGATGAAGAAGAGCATCGGCGGGTGCACCGAGGGCGCCAGCAGCATCGGCAGGAAGACGAGCGAGAGGCCGCGCAGGGCGTAGTAGAGCGCCAGCAGGCGGCGGGGCTCGAAGCGGTCGGTGAACCAGCCGGAGGCGATCGTGCCGACGACGTCGAACACGCCGATCACCGCGAGCAGCGAGGCCGCCGTGGTCACCGGCATGCCGTGGTCGTGCTCGGCGGGCACGAAGTGGGTCTGCACCAGGCCGTTGGTGGAGGCCCCGCAGATCGCGAAGGTGCCGGCGAGCAGCCAGAAGGTGCCGGTGCGCACCGCGGTGGACAGGACCCCGAGGGTGCGGCGGGCGGCGCCGGTGGCGGGCGGTGGCTTGGGTATGAACTCCGTTGCGCCGTAGGGCTTGTGGCCGACGTCGGCGGGGTGGTCGTGCAGCAGCAGCCAGACGAGCGGGACCACCGCGAGGGCGGCGAGGGCGACCGTCACGGCGGCGGGCCGCCAGCCGTGGTGCTCGACCATCCAGGACAGCACCGGCAGGAAGACCAGCTGGCCGGAGGCGGACGCGGCGGTCAGGATGCCGCTGACCAGGCCGCGCCGCTCGGTGAACCAGCGGTTGGTGACCGTCGCGGCGAACGCGAGCGCCATCGAGCCCGTGCCGAGCCCGACCAGCAGACCCCAGCACAGCCACAGCTGCCAGGCCGCCGTCATCCACACGGTCAGCCCGGAGCCGAGGCTGATCACGAGCAGCGCGAGGGCGACGACCCGCCGGATGCCGAAGCGGTCCATCAGCGCGGCGGCGAAGGGCGCGGTGAGGCCGTAGAGCGCGAGGTTGAGGGAGACGGCCGCGCCGATCGTGCCGCGCGACCAGCCGAACTCCTGGTGCAGCGGGTCGATGAGCAGGCCGGGCAGGGAGCGGAAGGCGGCCGCGCCGGTGATCGTGACGAAGGTGACGGCGGCGACGAACCAGGCGCGGTGCACCCTCGGGCGCGTCCGGCGTCCCGGGCCGGGCGAGCCGGCCCGGACGGAGGCCGCGGCGTCGGCGCCGGGGACCGTGGCCGTCTCGGGGACCGTGGCCGTGTCGAGGACCGCGGCCGTCTCGGGGACCGTGGCCGTGTCGAGGACCGTGGCCGTGTCGGCGGCTGGGGCCGTGTCGGCGGCTGCGTCTCGGTTCGTCTGCGTCACGTCATCGAGCCTCGGGCCTTCCCGCCCGCGCATCGAGTGGCCCGAAGGACAGCCTTCGCTAGGATCGGGCCATGGCCGCATCCGAGACGTTCCGTCCGCACCGGGTCGCCGTCCTCGCCCTGGACGGTCTGCTCCCCTTCGAACTGGGCATCCCGCACCGCTTCTTCGGCCGCGCCCGGGACGAGCGGGGACGGCCCCTGTACGAGGTCTTCACCTGCTCGGTACGGCCGCCGGGCGAGGTGGAGACGGACGCCGACTTCAGCATCCACGCGCCGTACGGCCCGGAGGCGCTGGCCCGCGCCGACACGGTGGTCGTCCCCGCGTCGTACGAACTCGGGCCGGTCTACGAGGAGGGCCGGCTGACCGAGGAGCTGGCCGCCGCGCTCGCCCTGATCCGGCCCGGCACCCGCCTCGCCTCCATCTGCACGGGCGCGTACGTCCTCGCCGCCGCCGGTCGCCTCGACGGTCGCCCGGCGACCACCCACTGGTCCGACGCCGACCGCTTCCAGCGGATGTTCCCGCGGATCAAGGTGGACGCGGACGTGCTGTTCATCGACGACGGGGACGTGCTGACCTCGGCCGGGGTGGCCGCCGGGATCGACCTGTGCCTGCACATGATCCGCCGTGACTTCGGCACCGCGGTCGCCAACGACGTGGCCCGGCGCACGGTCGTCCCCCCGTACCGCGACGGCGGCCAGGCCCAGTACATAGAGCGCCCGCTCCCCGAGCCGCAGCTCGCCACCACGGCCGCCGCGCGCGCCTGGGCGCTGCGCCGGCTGCACGAGCCGATCCAGCTGCGCGACCTGGCCGGGCAGGAGGCCATGTCGGTCCGCACCTTCACCCGGCGCTTCCGCGAGGAGGTCGGCATCAGCCCCGGGCAGTGGCTCACCCGCCAACGGGTCGAGCGGGCACGGCAGTTGCTGGAGACCACCGACCTGTCCATGGACCAGGTGGCCCAGGAGGCGGGCTTCGGCACGGCCCAGTCGATGCGGCAGCACCTCCAGCAGGCGCTGGGGGTGACGCCGACGGCGTACCGGCGGACGTTCCGGACCCTCGCGAGCCGGTAGCCGCCACGACCGGCCCGGTCACCGCCGCAGCCGGCCCCGGCACCGGCCTCAGACGTTCGGCACGGCCCGCGCGCCCTCGGCCGCCGTCGGCGCGGTCTCTGACGGCCCCTTGGGCATGTGGGCCGCCCGTGCACGCGCCACACCTGAGGGAGAGGGATGCTCCAGGCCGTCACCGGAACCCGGAGCAGTTGTCCACAGCCTGTGGAGAAGGCGGGCGGTGCGCGGCCCCGCCGCCGGCGGCGCCCGGGCCGTTCGTCGGCGCGACAGAGTCGCCGGTGGCACCGGTGGCGGTCCTCTGCGTGTTCCCGGCCGGGCGGCCGGCGGCGCTGCCGCCCCTCGCCGCAGGCGCACGCCGCCGCCCGGTGCGACCCGCACCCGGTGAAGTCCCACGGCACCGCCCCCGCACGCAGGCGCCCCGGCGCACCCGTGCGCCCGGGGTCACACCGCTTCGAAGGCGAAATCCTCGTAGGCGGACGGCCCGCCCCCGTAGGCCACCGCCGCGCTCCCGTCGGTCTGCGCGCAGCGGTCCACCTCGCACCAGATGCTCTTGCCGGCGCCCTCACGGCTCCAGCCCCAGCGGTCGGCGAGGCAGTCCACGAGGGCCAGGCCCCGGCCGCCGGTGGCGTCCTGCCCCGCGCAGCGCGGCACGGGGGCGCGCGAGCAGGCGTCCGTGACCTCCACCCGCACGGTCGGCGAGGGGGCGGCGACGGTGCGCGCACCCGGCAGGGAGAGCCGCAGCACCGCCGGACGCCCGGTGTGCACCACGGCGTTGGTGACCAGCTCGGACACGAGCAGCACAAGGGTCTCGGCCAGCGGCTCGTCGGCCGCTATGCCCAGCCCGCCGAGCCGCGACCGGGCCCACTTCCTGGCACGCCCCACCTCCGCGGGGTCGGGCCGGATCTCCAGCTGCACTTGAAGCACCTGCACCGCTCACACCATCCGAACCGGCGATACCACGGCCCCGCGCCATCGAACCGTCCCGGCGCGAGCCGTGACGACGATCACGAGGGCCACGATCGTAGCCATTTTCTGCATGGCCTGGACTACAGCCAGAGCAAGGGTCACGGAACGTGATTTCCTTGCAGCACAGCATGGTTGACGTACAGTCACCCCAACAAGCGCTTCGGGCATATTCCCTCGCGAAGGAGTACGCGTAGGGCATACTGTGCGACGCTCACGCCGGGGAGTCGAACAGGCGGGGTCCGCCCCGCGAGCAGCGGCGCGCACCGCGTTTTCCGGCACCGCCCCAGGGGCAACGCCGGCACCGCCCGCGCTCGCAGCCACTCGCATCCCACACAAGGTACCGGAGCACCGCCCGACTGCGGGCCGTGACGAGCCCCCGTCCAGGACACAACCGGATATCAACGCTCTGTGATGTCAGGGCGCCACGATCCGCGACATCTTAGGCCAACGCTTTGTCCGCGGGGCCGCTCCGGGCGGGCGGCGGCCCGGTCGGCCGAGCAGACCGGTCGCGCGCAGCTCCTCACTCTCCGTGTCCCCGCCACCCTCGGCTTCCCAGGTGAAGCCCATGTCGCCGCCCACCCGGAGACAGTCCGGGCGCCGCGCACGGCGGACTC
This sequence comes from Streptomyces misionensis, assembly GCF_007896895.1. Taxonomy (GTDB): domain Bacteria; phylum Actinomycetota; class Actinomycetes; order Streptomycetales; family Streptomycetaceae; genus Streptomyces; species Streptomyces misionensis_A. The sequence continues at coordinate 18,008 of NZ_VOGW01000123.1, forward strand.
GCCGGCGAGCAACCGGGCGGCGGCGGGGCCGGCCGGATCGGCGGTGGCGGCGGCCGTGTACACGGCGGCGCGCGCGGTCCCGGCCCGCGTCAGCAGGTCCGCGCAGAGGTGCCGGACGGCCCCGAACGCCCCGACCGGCCGCCCGAACTGCTCCCGCGCCCGGGCGTGTTCCACCACCGGCTCCCGCACGCGTACGGCGGTGGCCCGGCCGCCCGGCGGTGGTGAGCCGACGCGAGGGGGCCGACGCCGCGGTGATCGGCCCGCCGGAGGCGGAACGGGGCCGGCCGGTGTGCGCGGTGCTCGCACAGCGCCCCGGCGCCCCGACGCCCGGGCACCGACCCTGCCGCACCTGGTCTCCCGCCTCCGCGCCCTGGGCCTCGCCACACCTCGCCGCCCACAGGCGACCCGAGCGGCCGCAGGCGGTGGTCGCGCCGCCGCGCCACGGCACCCTGCGGACGGTGCTCACGTGCCGGTCGCCGACGCGGTCGTCCGGCCGGGGACCGGCGTGACCGCCCCCTCACATCCGGCTCAGCGACGCCGTCGCGAAGAGTACGTCCCTGATCGCCTCGCGGTCGCCCAGCTGACCGGCCGCGGCTTCCTCGGGGGAGAGATGGCCCGCGGCCAGATGGCAGAACTCGACGCCGTCCAGGGCGACATGGGCGACCTCGTGGTCGGCGGAGCCCGCCGCCGCCGGGGAGTCGAGGGGGATCAGCCACTCGCCGCCCGCGGCGCCCTCGATCTCCAGGCGCAGGCTGCGGCCGGGGGCGCCTGCGGGGACCAGGTGGCGGGTGCCGCCGGGCGGGGCGGACAGGCCGGCCCGGCGGCGTTCGGCGAGGGCGCCGGGCAGCAGGCGGGCGGCCAGGTCGATCATCTTGTGCAGGTGGCGCGGGGACGGGGGCCGGTAGGGGTAGTCCACCGCGACCGCGATGTCCTCCGCGTGCACCCAGCAGCCGAAGGCGCGCTCCAGCATCGCGTCGTGCAGCGGGAGTTCGAAGTCGCCGTAGGACACGGCGAGTCCGCCCGCGCTGCCACCCGTGAAGGAGACCGTCCGCACCAGGCCGTGGCTCTGCTCCCGCCAGGGCGCCCGCACCGCGCGGGTCGGCGGGGAGGGGGTGGACCGCCAGAACGCCTCCGTGCGCGCGGCCGGGCCCGGTGGGCTCGTGAGGTCCGCCAGCGGGTCCTCCAGGCCGAGCGCCGCCGCGATCAGCCCGTCCACCGACAGCAGGTGCGCGATCACTCCGGCGACGGTCGTACGGCGCCCCGCCTGCGCGTCGTCCTCGAACCAGCGCAGCCGCACCGGCGCGTGCCACTCCGCGTCCCCGAAGTCCTGGAGCAGCGCGTCCAGGCGGGCGGTCTCCGCGTCGTACGGCTCGGCCCACTCCGGCACCGGGATGCGCGGCGGGCGGCGGTCCAGGCAGGAGCGCAGGACGCGGGTGCGCAGCGCCGGGTCCAGGTCGAGGCTCTCGGGCTGGTGCAGCAGACCGACGGCCTCGCGCAACCGGCGGGCCTCGTCGGCGCAGCCGCCGCAGTCGCCCAGGTGGTGCTCCACGGTCGCGGTCTCCGCCGCCGAGCAGGCGGCCAGCGCCCACGCGCCGAGCAGCGACTTCAGCACGTCGTGCGGCAGGTCGAGCGGCGCCACCGCGTCCTCGCCGGGGCCGGGGCGTCCGGGCGGCGGGAACCCGCCGCCCTCCACGGAGGCGCGGGGCATCGGTATCCGCCGTTCACGCCGCTCCCCGAGGTCCGCCCGGTATTCCTCCGCGCCGCTCACACCGCACCGCCGCACCCCGGCGGGGTGCCGGTGTCGTGGGCCGTGGCGAGGAGCTGGAGGCCGAGGCGGAGCCGGCGGCGGGCCTCGTCCTCGGTGACGCCGAGGTCGGCCGCCGTCTGCCGGTAGTCGCGGCGCTGGAAGTAGGCCAGTTCGAGGGCGCGGCGCAGCGGCAGGGGCATGGAATGGACGATGTAGTCGGCGCGGGCGGCGACGGAGGCGTGACGCACCGTGCGTTCCAGTTCCTCGTGCGCCGGCGGCTCGCCGGGGTCCCGCTGCGCCTCCTCCCGGTGCCCCTCCTCGCGGTCGCGCAGCCGCTGGACGGCGAGCCGGTGGGTGACGTCCGCGATCCAGGTGCGCAGCGGGCTCTGCCGGGGGTCGTACGTCTCGGGGTGCTCCCAGATGTGCGCGAAGACCTCGCGGGTGACGCCGTCGGCGGCCTTGTCGTCGCCGAGGACGCGGTGGGCCAGGCTGTGCACCAGGGGGGCGAACCGGTCGTACACCTCGCCCAGCGCGGCCGCCTCGCCCCGGGCGAGCCGCTGCTGCATCTTGCGGTCCCAGCGCGGTGGTACGTCCTTGGCCATGGGGTCCCCTCCCCTCGCCCGTCACCCGTCGTCCGGCCTGCCGGCGCCTGTGCGGCCGTCGTGCCGAATGTAGTCGGCACCACATGGGGGCATGCTTCTTTGTGCCAAAGTGCGCCCCCCGGAGCGCCGCAGGTGATAGTGCCCCTTTCACATTTCCTTCACACGCGGCTCCTGCATATTTGATCAAAGTGGATCGGTAGTGACCGGAACAAGCCCCTAAGTGATCGTGTGCTGTTTACCGCATTGAGTTTCAGGGAAACGCGGCTGGGCAGCCGCGCGGAATGAAACGTAGGAACTGCTTCCGGTTCCGAGCGGTTCCGGGAGAACCGGCGAGCGGAGGGGCTGGGCCGTGGCATTCAATGTGACCGGCGCCGAAAGAGGCGACTGGGCCGTGCTCCGCGTGCGCGGCGAACTGGACCTCATGACCTCGCCGGTGCTGCGTCAGCGGGTGCACGACGTGGTGGCCGACGGCCACCACAGCCTCGTCGTGGACCTCTCCGACGTCTTCTTCTGCGATTCCAGCGGGGTCGGCGTGCTGGTGGCCGCCCGCCGGCTGATCCGCTCCTGCCAGGGCAGGCTGCGGCTGATCCTGCCCGACCGGGGCGCCGACGACGGCTCGCACGTCAACCGTGTCCTCGGCGCGCTGGGCGTGCGCCGTCTCTTCGACGTCCACCCGGACCTCGACTCCGCCACGGCGGAGGACGCCGGACCCCTTTCCGCGTGAGCGGGCGAGCTGATGAGCCGGTGAGGGCGGCAAAAGCGGTGAGTCCGTGGAACCGCGGGCCCGCTCGCGCGCCGGGATTTTGCGCGAAGACCACACTCTTGGCGCCGAATTCCCCCGGTCTTGGCATAACCATCGGTTTTCCGTCACTTTGCCGTCACCCGCGTCGTACGCTCCGTGGGATCACCCCTCACGCACACGTAAGGCGGCCACGAAGAACATGGTCAGCACCGAGTACGAGCGCCGGATCGCAGCCCGGTTCGCCACCTTCGACCAGGACGGCAACGGCTTCATCGCCCGCGAGGACTTCAACGCGGTGGCCAAGGCGCTGCTCGCCGAGTTCGACGTGCCCGCCCGTTCCGCGGCGGGTCAGGCGCTGTACGCCGGCGCCGAGGCGTTCTGGCAGGGCATGGCCGGGATCGCGGACCGTGACGGCGACCAGCGCATCACCCGGCAGGAGTTCGTCAGCGGCGCGGTCAAGCGGCTGCGCGACAACCCCGAGCGGTTCGCCGAGATCGCCCGCCCCTTCCTGCACGCGGCGCTGGCCGTCGCGGACGCCGACGGGGACGGCCGGGTCACGGTCGCGGAGACGGTGCGCGTGCTGCGGGTGTGCCAGGTGCCCGAGGAGATCGCCGGTCCCGTCGCCGCCGCGCTGGACACGGACGGGGACGGGGGGATCGGCGAGCGGGACGTCGTACCGGCGTTCGCGCGCTACTTCACCATCGCCGAGCAATGAGCCGAGCCGGCCGGCCGGCCGGCTCAGGCGAAGACGACCGTGCGCCGCCCGTTCAGCAGGATGCGGCGCTCCGCGTGCCACTTCACCGCGCGGGCCAGCGCCTGGCACTCCACGTCCCGGCCGATGGCCACCAGCTGGTCCGGGGTGACGTCATGGCGGACGCGCTCGACCTCCTGCTCGATGATCGGCCCCTCGTCGAGGTCGGCCGTCACGTAGTGCGCCGTGGCGCCGATCAGCTTGACGCCACGGGCGTGCGCCTGGTGGTACGGCTTGGCGCCCTTGAAGCTCGGCAGGAAGGAGTGGTGGATGTTGATGATCCGGCCGCTGAGCCGCTTGCACAGGTCGTCCGAGAGGACCTGCATGTACCGGGCGAGGACCACCAGCTCGACCCGCTCCTCGCGGACGATGTCGAGCAGCTTCGCCTCGCCCTCCGCCTTGGTGTCCTTGGTGACCGGAATGTGGTGGAAGGGGATGTTGTAGGAGCCGACCAGCTCCTCGAACTCGGTGTGGTTGGAGACCACGCCGACGATCTCCACCGGCAGCGCGCCGCTGCGGGCCCGGAACAGCAGGTCGTTCAGGCAGTGCCCGAACTTGCTCACCATCAGCAGGACGCGCATCTTCGCGTCGGCCCGGTGGATCTGCCAGTCCATGTGGAAGGAGTCACCGACCGCGGCGAAGCTCGCGCGCAGCTTCTCCACGGTGACCGGCGCCTCGGCCGTGAAGTGGACGCGCATGAAGAACAGGCCCGTGTCGTGGTCGCCGAACTGCTGGCTGTCCTCGATGTTGCAGCCGGTCATGAACAGATAGCTGGACACGGCGTGCACGATGCCCTGCTTGTCCGGACAGGACAGGGTCAGGACGTACTGGTCGGCCGGGGCGGCGGGCGCGGGCTGCTCGTTCATGCACCAAAGAATCCCACACCGCTCCCCGGCCGCGGGCCGCCGTCCGCTAAGCGGACCTGGTCATGATCCGCAGCACGTCCAGGCTCTTCGGCGGGGCGTCGGGATCGTCGCCGTCGCTCGCCGCGAGCCGTATGTGGGCGTCCCGCGCCGCGCGCACCGCCTCCGGCCAGCCCTGATGGTCGAGGTAGGCGGCGACCGGCGCGTCCGGGCCGACCTGGTGCATGATCCGCAGCACCCGCAGCACGGCGGTGTCGACGAGCGCCGCCTCCTGCGAGTCCCGGAAAATGGTGCCGACGTACTTCTCCGCGGACCAGTTGTCCAGCCAGGTGTCCTCCACCAGCCGGTACACGGCGTCGGTGACGTCGCCGTAGCCGTCGACGCCGGCCAGCCAGACGTCCCGCTGGAAGACGGGGTCGGAGAGCATGTGCAGTGCGGAACGCACATGTGTGCGCCAGCGCCACCACGGCATGTCGTTCAGAGGCATGCCGCCCATGGTGGAGGAGCGACGGCCGCGACGGGAAGAGTTCTCCGAACCTTGCACGGTCAACGATCGTACGTTCCTCGCGCCCGGAGTTTCAGCGGCCCCCGCAATTCACCCGGGCGTCACCTTCCGTCGACCGTGGATCACTGCGGGGTTAGCGGCGTGAGGGAATCGTGCGGGTTCATGACCGGCAGGCCCCGCACCACCAGCACGTCCCCCTCCCCCACCACCCGGTTCTCCCGCCCCGGCAGGGCCACCGCCCTGTCCCTGGGCGCGATGGCCCTGTGCGCGTCGCTCACCGCCGGCTGCGGGGTGCTGTCCTCGGTCACGGGGGACGCCGGGGACACCGTCAAGGTCATGACCTGGGCGCCGCAGGGCACCGGCGCCACCAACAAGCCGGGCATGCCCGCCATGGCCCTCGCCTACGCCAAGTGGATCAACTCCCACGGCGGCCTCCACGGCCGCAGGCTCCAGGTCCTGACCTGCAACGACCACAACGACAGCGTGGCCGCCGCCAAGTGCGCCCGGCGCGCGGCCGCCGAGAACGTGGTCGCGGTCGTCGGCTCCTACAGCCAGTTCGGCGACTCCTTCCTCGCCCCGCTGGAGAGCGCCGGCATCCCCTACATCGGCGGCTACGGCGTCACCGACGACGAGTTCACCGGCCCGATGTCGTACCCGGTCAACGGCGGCCAGCCCGCCCTGCTCGCCGGCCTCGGCCGGGCACTCGGCGCGGGCTGCGGACCGGTCGCCCTGGTCCGCCCGGACAGCATCGCGGGCGACCAGCTGCCCGCCATGCTCGACTCGGGGCTGAAGGCGGGCGGCCACCCCGAGGCCGGCGACCAGCTGGTCGCCGAGGACCTCACCGAGTACGACGACCAGTCCGACCGGGCGCTGAGGTTCGCGAGCGGCGACCCGCTCGTGAGGGGCTGCGTGGTGCCCGCGCTCGGGGACCGCACGGACACCTTCATGGACTCCTTCCGGCGGGCCCGCGCGGAGTTCCCGGCGGTGCGCCTGGGCACCGTGCTGGGCAGCGTCGACCAGACGATGATCAACTCCACCGGCGGGTCGTCGGGCCCGTACGAGGGGGCGTACATCACCGGCTGGTACCCGCCCGCCTCGGACCCGCGCTGGAAGCCGATGAAGCGGGTGATCAGCGAGGAGGCCTTCGGCGACAACCGCATCGATCCCGGGGACGCCGGGGTGCAGACCACCTGGATCGCCTACACGGTGCTCAAGGCGGTGCTGGACAGGATCGGCGACGGCGAGGTGAGCGCCGACTCCGTGCGCAAGACGCTGGACGGCGGCCTGCGGGTCTCCACCGGGGGACTCACCCCCACCTTGTACTGGCCCTACGAGGGCAAGCTGGCCTCGGTCGGCTTCCCGCGGATGGTCAACGCCGACGTCACCCTCCAGGTGGTGCGGGGCGGCCAACTGGTCGCGGCCGGCAAGGACATCGGCGGGATCGACGGCACCACGGACATGACGGCCACCCTGGAGAACGCGGACGTGCGGTGACGCACGCCCGCGTGCCCGGCCGGCTCGAAGCCGTCAGAGCTGGGTGGGCTGGCGCTGGGTCAGACCGTACTTCTGGGCGATCGCGTTCCACAGCGCCGCCGCCTTGGCCTTCTGCTGGCTGGCGGTGCCGCTCGCGCGGTTGCCGGCCTGCGCCTCGCCGGTGACCTTGGCATGGCCCTTGTGGCAGGTCCGCTTGCCGCCGCCCTTGACCTGGTCGGCCCAGGCCGCGTAGTGGTTGTCGGCCGACGCCGACGCCTGCCAGGCCTTGGTGAGGGCGTCGGTCAGGGCGGCGTTGTCCGGCAGCTTGTCCACGCTGAGCTTGCCGAGCCGGGTGACCAGCTGGCCGCGCTGCCCGGCCGCGCCGCGCAGCGAGGAGGCGGCCTGGTCGAGGCTCGCGCACTGCTTGACGTCGGCCACCGACTTGATCACCGCGGCCCGGCTGCTGCCGCTGTCGGCGAGCAGCTTGTCCAGCTCGACCGCCTGCGCCCGCGCCGGGTCGACGGCGGACGCGGAGCTCTGCGGGGCCGCGGAGGTGGCGGCGACCGTCTTGTTGTCGTCCGTGCCGCCCGAGCCGCCGCCGCTGCTGAGCAGCGCGCCCGCGCCCACGCCGACCACGACGATGCCGATGCCGACGGCCGCGATCAGCGGCACCTTCGACGGCTTGCGCCGCGGCCGCTCGTCCTGCCCGTCCTCGCGCGCGGACCGCGCGGAGTACGCCGTCTGCGGGGAGGCGTACGGCGGCGGGTAGGCGTCCGGCTCGACCCGCGGCAGCTGCGCGGTGGCCCCGGCCGGGCCGTCGCCGCCGGCCGGGCCGTTGCGGAAGAGGTTGTCGAACTCGGCGGGCGGCTGCCGGTCCCCGCCCTGGCCCGGTGCCTGCCCCGGCGCCTGGCCCTGCTCCTGGTACGGCGGGATGTACTGGGTGGCCTCGGCGTCGGGCGAGGGCCGCTTGTCCGTCAGACCCAGGTAGCGGGTCTCCTCGCCGGCCGACTGGGGCGGCAGCGCGCCCGGGGTCACCGGCGGTATGTACTGCGTGGCGCCCTCGTCGGCGGGGGCCGCGGGCACCGGCGGCAGGTACTGGGTGGCGCCGTCGGCCACCGGGGGCAGGGCGCCGGGGGCCTGGTAGCCGCCCGGCGCGGCGGGCGGCAGCGGCGCGGCGGCCTGGCCGTGCTCCGGGTACCGCGGCTGCTGGTGCTGCTGAGGCTGATGCTGCTGGTGGTGCTGCTGCTGGTACGGGTCCGGGGCGCCGTACCCCGGCTGCTGACCGCCGTACGACGGGGCCGGCGCGCCCTCCGGGGGCAGCGGTCCGGCGCCGGACGGGGGCTGCTGCGCCGGGGCGCCGTGGTCGGTCCACTGCTGGGCGGCCGCCGGGGGCCAGCCCTGGCCCGGCTGTCCGGCCTGGGGCGCCTGCTGCTCGGGCCCCCAGGTCCCGCCCCAGGCCTGCCCGCCGGCCGGCGCCGCGGGCGTGGCGTTCGTGCCCGGCAGCAGGGGCGCTCCTCCGTCGGAGGGCAGCACGATGCCTTCGCGCGCGGGCTGCGCCGAGAGCTCCTCGCCCTGTCCACTCTGCGTCACCGGGACTCCTACCAATGGGGGACCTTGTGAATCGTCGGCTCACGCTACCGGGTCCCCGGAGCCGGGTGCCACGCAGCTCAGTCCGCTTCCTCCCCATCCGCCACGGCAGTAACGGAACGGCCCCGCGCGACGCTGTATATGACCCTGGTCGCACACCCGGGTGGCGTTCGCCACACGTTCAGCCGGGCGCGGGGCCGGTGTTCACGCGGCCTGCCGGAGTTCGAGGCGCGCCCCGAACTCCCGCACCACCGCTTCGTCCCGGAAGGGTTCGAGCCGCTGCTGGAGGTCGTCCAGGTACTCCGCGCCCCGGTTGGAGCGCAGTGTCTCCAGCAGTTCCACCGCCTTCATGCCGGTGGCGCAGGCCTGTTCGACCTCCCGCTGCTGCACCTGGGCGGTGGCGAGCAGCACGTAGCCGATCGCGCGCCTGCGGGCCCGGGACTCGGGGTGACCGGCCAGCGACTGCTCGGCGCAGCGCGCCGCCTGCTCGGCCTGCCCCAGATCGCGGTGACAGTGCGCCAACTCGTCGGCCAGATAGGCCTCGTCGAAGTGCCTGATCCACACCGGGTCGTCCCCGGAACCGGCGTCGCAGCGCTCCATCGCCGCGATCGCCCGCCCGGTGGCGGCGTCCGCGGCGCGCGCGTCACCGAGCAGGGCGTGTCCGCGCGCCTCGGCCGAGTGGAACATCGCCTCCACGCGCGGTGTCACATGCCCGCGCGCGCCCTCCTGCGCGGCCCGCGCCAACTGGGCGATCTCGCGCGGGTTCCCGAGCTGCGCGGCGAGATGGCTCATGGACGCGGCGAGGACATAACCGCCGTAGCCGCGGTCCCCGGCGGCCTGCGCGAGCCGCAGCGACTGGATGTAGTACCGCTGGGCCAGGCCGGGTTGGCCGGTGTCCACCGCCATGTAGCCGGCCAGCTCGGTCAACCGGGCCACGGCCGCGAAGAGTTCACGCCCGATCGACTCCCGGTAGGAGCCGGCGAGGAGTCCGGAGACGACGCTGTTGAGGTAGTGCACCAGGACCGGGCGCACATGCCCGCTGCCGAACTGGTGGTCCAGGTCGGTCAGCGCCTGCGTCATGGACCGCACGGCGGCCACGTCGGCCTGGCCCACGCGCGGGCCCGCCTGCCGGGCCACCTGCGCGTCCGGCGCGGAGATCAGCCAGTCGCGGCTGGGCTCGACCAGCGCGGAGGCGGCGACGGAGGACCCGGAGAGGAAGTCCCGGCGCCCCACGTCGCTGCGCCACAGCTCGCAGACCTGCTCGATGGCGCCCGGCACCGTCGGCGAGAACTGGAGGCCGACGCCCGAGGCGAGGTTCTTGCCGTTGGCCATGCCGATCTCGTCGATCGTGACCGTACGGCCGAGCTTGCGGCCGAGCGCCTCCGCGATGATCGCCGGGGCGCGGCCCCGGGGCTGCTGGCCGCGCAGCCAGCGGGCCACGGACGTCTTGTCGTAGCGCAGGTCGAGGCCGTGCTCGGCGCCGCACATGTTGACCCGCCGGGCGAGCCCGGCGTTGGAGCACCCCGCTTCCTGGATGAGTGCTTGCAGCCGTTCGTTCGGCTGCCTCGCCACGAGAGGCCTTGCGGCCATGTGCTACCCCCTGCGAACCCCTGGAGCGTGGACCGTGTCGGGAAGATCACTGCCCGGCTGACATACCGTCAATGCACGACATGTGCGGTTTGCCGGGTACAGGCTGATGCCAACCCCACCCCTGGCTACCCAACTCACGCCCTGCCCCCTACCACGCGCCCCCGCGGATGCACCGATGCGCCCGGCCGGGGAAGCGATGCTCCTCCCCCGCCGGGGCAGGGCCCGTAACTCCAGGTGTACGCGGGAGTTGAGTGGAGCGTGGAAGAGACGATCGCGGCCGCCGAAGACAGTCAGATTGCCGGGCAGATTCCGCAGCAGCGCGGGGAATCACCGCAGGAAGCCGCCGTGCGGTACGCGGAGGAACGGCACTGGGACGTGTTCCCGGGCACCTGGCTGGAGCCCGTCGCCGGCATGCCGCGCTGCTCGTGCGGCAACGCCTCCTGCCCCGCGCCGGGCGCGCATCCCGCGCGCCCCGACTGGGCGACCCAGGCGACCGGCAGCGCGACCGTCGTGCGCCGGTTGTGGCAGAGGCAGCCGACGGCCTCCGTGCTGCTGCCGACGGGGCGCACGTTCGACGTGCTGTCCGTCCCGGAGAGCGCGGGCTTCCTGGCGCTGGCCCGGATGGAGCGGATGGCGCTCACGCTGGGGCCGGTCGCCCTCTCTCCCGACCGGCGGATGCAGTTCTTCGTGCTGCCGGGGGGCTCGCTGAAGGTGCCGGAGCTGGTGCGGAAGCTGGGGTGGGTGCCGGCGTCGCTGGATCTGGTGGCGCTGGGCGAGGGGGCGTACGTGGCGGCGCCGCCGACGCGGGTCGGGGCGCGGGGGGCGGTGCAGTGGGCCCGGCGGCCGACCCCGGCGAACCGGTGGCTGCCGGACGCGGAGGAGCTGATCTCGGCACTGGCGTACGCCTGCGGCCGGGACCGCTGAGCCCCGGGTTCCGCTTCCGGCCGGGGCCGCGCCCCGGCGCTGAGGATGCCTAACCTTCAGGCATGACCAATGCGGCGGTTTGCATACGGGGGCTCTGGAAGCGGTTCGGGCAGCAGGTGGCTGTCGGGGGGATCGATCTGGAGCTGCCCGCGGGGAAGTTCATCGGACTGGTCGGGCCGAACGGGGCCGGCAAGACCACCACGCTGTCCATGGTGACCGGGCTGCTGCGGCCCGACGAGGGCACCGTGGAGGTCGTCGGGCACGACGTGTGGCGCGACCCGGTGGCCGTGAAGGCGCGGATCGGGGTGCTGCCCGAGGGGCTGCGGCTGTTCGAGCGGCTGTCGGGGCGCGAACTGCTGGGGTACACCGGCCGGTTGCGCGGGCTGCCGGGGGCGGAGGTGGACAAGCGGGCCACCCAGCTGCTGGACGTGCTCGACCTGGCCGGCTCCCAGCACAAGCTGGTGGTCGACTACTCGACCGGCATGCGCAAGAAGATCGGTCTCGCGGCGGCCCTGCTGCACAATCCCGAAGTGCTGTTCCTGGACGAGCCGTTCGAGGGCGTCGACCCGGTGTCCGCGCAGACCATCCGGGGTGTCCTGGAGCGGTACACGGCCTCCGGCGCCACCGTCGTCTTCTCCTCCCACGTCATGGAGCTGGTCGAGTCGCTGTGCGACTGGGTCGCGGTGCTGGCGGCCGGCCGTATCCGCGCCACCGGACCGCTCGCCGAGGTGCGCGGTGCGCACCCCCGGCTCCAGGACGCGTTCCTGGAGCTGGTCGGGGCGAACGGCCGGGACGCCGGGTCCGAGCTGGACTGGCTGGGCGGCGGGGCCGGCCGATGACCGACCTCACCGCCACCGTCGTACGCCTCAAACTGTCCCTGCTGCGGGGCGGGCTGCGGCAGTCGAAGGGCCGGCGGGACGCCTTCGTCACCTCCGCCGTCCTCGCGCTGCTGTTCGCACTGGCGCAGCTGCCGGCCATGGTCCTGCTGCGCGGGCAGCCGCACGGGGACGCGGTCTCCGTGGTCGGCACCGGGGTGCTGGCGCTGGGCTGGGCGTTCCTGCCGCTGTTCTTCCCGACCGGCGACGAGACACTGGACCCGACCCGGCTGGTGATGCTGCCGCTGCGGCCGGGTCCGCTGGTGCGCGCGTTGCTCGTGGGCTCCCTGGTCGGCATCGGCCCGCTGGTCAGCGTGCTGCTGCTGGCCGGGTGCGTGCTGGTGCCGGCGCGGGGCGTGGCGGGGTGGGTCGTCGCGGTCCTCGCCCTCGTCCTCGCGCTGCTGGTGTGCGTGGCGCTGGCCCGGACCGTGGCCGTCGCCAACGTACGGCTGCTCACCAGCAGGAAGGGCCGCGATCTCGCCGTGCTCAGCGGCCTGGTGATCGCCATCGGCACCCAGCTGGTCAACTTCGGTGCCCGCAGCCTCGGTTCGGGCGGCCTGGGCCGGCTGCGGCCGGTCGCGGACGTGCTGTCCTGGGTGCCGCCCGCGTCGGCGGTGGCGGCGGTGCGCACGGCGAGCGAGGGGTCGTACGGTGTCGCGGTCGCCCAACTGGCGGTCACGGCGGCCGGGCTGGTGGTGCTGGTCGCGGTGTGGGCGCGGAGCCTGACCAAGCTGATGACCGCGCCGGACGGCTCCACGCTCCAGGCCGCGGGCGACGCCGGCGCCGGGCGGCGGCGCACCGGCGGGCTCGCGCGGCTGCTGCCGGGCGGGCGCACCGGCGCGGTCATGGAGCGCACCCTGCGCTACATCTGGCGCGATCCGAAGACCAAGGCCGCCTGGGTGACCTCGCTGGCGGTCGGGCTGCTCCTCCCGGTGTTCTACGCGATCCAGCACACCGGCTCGATCTACTTCGCGTGCTTCGCCGCCGGGATGCTGGGCCTGCAGATGTACAACCAGTTCGGGCAGGACACCTCGGCCTTCTGGATGGTCGCCCAGACCATCCGCTCGCCCCGGGACGCCTACGAGGAGCTGCGCGGCCGGGCTCTGGCGCTGCTGCTGATCACGCTGCCGTACACCGCCCTCGTCACCGTGCTGACCGTCGCCCTGATGGACGCCTGGGCCATGCTGCCGCGGGTGCTGGGGCTGTCCCTCGCGCTGCTGGGGGCGATGCTGGCGACCGGGGCGTGGACCTCGGCGCGGTTCCCGTACTCCATCCCGCAGGAGGGCCACAAGAACGTCGTCCCCGGGCAGGCGGGCATCGCCTGGATCGCCCTCTTCGGCGGCATGGCCTGCTCCGCCGTGCTCTGCTCCCCCGTCATCGCGCTCGTGCTGTGGCTGGGCGGCGGCGAGCCGTCCTGGCTGCTGCTGCCGGCCGGCGCGGGGTACGGCGCCGGGCTCGCCCTGCTCGGGCTGCGGCTGGCCGCCCCGCGCACCGCGGCCCGGCTGCCGGAGATCCTGGCGGCGGTCAGCAAGGGGTGATCAGCCGCCGGCCGGCGGGCCGCCCGCGATCCGGTCCAGGAAGGGCTCGACGGCCGCGTGCCAGGCCTCCGGGTGGGCGTAGTGGGCGTAGTGACCGGCGTCGGGTATCTCGGCGTACGCGCCCTGGGGCAGCGCCCGGACCATCTCCTGGGCCTCGGCGCGGCCCAGCTCGCCGTCGAGCCCGCGCACGATCAGTGCCGGGCAGCGGACCCGGGCCAGGTCGTCCCAGTGGGCGTCGTACACCCAGGTCTCCCGGGAGCGGAGCATCTGCTCGGGCTCGAAGGCCGGCCGCCAGCCGTCCTCGCCCTCCCGCATCACCTCGGCGTAGAACGCCCCGCGCGCCGGGTCGGGGCGCTCCACCCGGGGGTCGTCCTCGCCGAACCACTTGCGGACGTCGGCGAGGGTGGCGAAGGGCACGGGCCAGGACCCGAGCCACTGCGCCCACTCGCGCTGCGAGGCCGCACCGAGCGCGGCGGCCCGCATGTCGCAGCTGACCAGGCCGCGCACCAGCTCGGGGCGCTCGGCGGCGAGCTGCCAGGCGGTCAGCGCGCCCATGCCGTGCCCGACGACCAGGGCGGGGCCGAGGCCGAGCTGTTCGACGGCCGCCGCCGCGTCCTCGACGTGGGCGGCCCGGCTGTGGGCCGCGGCCTGCGGGGGCTTCTCGCTGTGGCCGTGACCGCGCTGGTCGAGGGCGACGGTCCGGTACCGCCCGGCGAGCCGGCGGGCGGCGGCGGCCCAGTGGGAGGCGCGGCCGGTGAGTCCGTGCAGGAAGAGCACACCGGGAGCGGCCCGCAGGGAGTCGGTCTCCTTGGGCGGGTCTGCGTACTCCCACGCCGCCAGGCGCACCCCGCCCGCTCCCGTCACATCGATACGCCGTGCCATGGGCCTGGCACCCCCACCTTCGCCCGCGGTGTCCGATCCCCCGTGTGATCACGCAGACTATCGAATAAGTATTCGAAAATGCTGCCCCTGCGGGCAACACCCCTCCTTCGAGTGACATCCCGTGAGGCATGATCGCCGCCGCCGAGGGGATCTTTCAGGCGGGAGGCGGACCGCTCGGGGAAAACCGGTCCGAGGGGGACTGACCCTGAGAGCTCGGGGCTCCGGGTCAGCATTGGGGAGGACGGGCCCCGGCGCCATCAGGCGCCGGGGCCCCCTACCCTGATCAGCGCTTGGCGACGAACACATGGGAGGCGATGTCCGCCTCCAGCTCGGCGGCCTCGCCCCCGCTGCCCACCAGGACGCCACCGGCCGACTCGGTCACGCTCACCACCGAGCCGGGCTGCACCCCGGCCCGCCGCAGCGTGTACATCAGCTGGGCGTCCATCTGGATCGGCTCGCCGATGCGGCGCACGACGACCGTCTTGCCGTCCGTGCCCGCGTCCAGGTCGGCCAGCGAGACCATGCTCTCGTCCAGGAACGGATCGGCGCCGTCCTTCTCGCCCAGCTCCTCCAGGCCCGGGATCGGGTTGCCGTACGGCGACTCGGTCGGGTGCCGCAGCAGCTCCATCACGCGGCGCTCCACCGCCTCGCTCATCACGTGCTCCCAGCGGCAGGCCTCCGCGTGCACCTGCTCCCACTCCAGGCCGATCACATCGACCAGCAGGCACTCGGCCAGACGGTGCTTGCGCATCACCCGCGTGGCCAGCCTGCGGCCCTCGTCGGTCAGCTCCAGATGACGGTCGCTGGCCACCGAGACCAGGCCGTCACGCTCCATCCGCGCCACCGTCTGGCTCACCGTCGGCCCGCTCTGGTCCAGCCGCTCCGCGATGCGGGCGCGCATGGGGACGACGCCTTCCTCCTCCAGTTCGAGGATGGTGCGGAGATACATCTCCGTGGTGTCGATCAGTCCGGACATACGTGCCCCTCGATTACCTCTGCCGGCACCCGGCGCGTGCGCTGGCCCTGGCACCAATTCTGCCGGATGCCACTGACAAGCGGGCGTCGGCGCGGACAACGGGGCGGGTTCCGGGCGGCCGGTCGCTCCACCGGGCACCCGCGCGCCACGGCCGGCCCGCCCACGCGGCGGGACCGCCGGCCGGCACCGCCCACCCCGCCTCCCCGCCCGCGGCGGGCCACGGCAAGTGGCGAACCGCATCGCCGTATTGACACCGCACTGGTCCAGACCGCACGGTGATCCGCGACACAGACGCTGCGAAGGGGCACCGCATGAGCGACGGCACGCCTGCCGACCTGTTCTTCGACGCCGCCATCAACCTCCTGCAACGGCTTCGCGAGGAGGAGGCCGGGGCGATCGACACCGCCGCCGCGCTCCTCGCCGACACCGTCGCGGACGGCGGCCGCCTGTTCGCCTTCGGCGCCGGCCACTCCTCACTCGCCGCCCAGGACGTCGTCTACCGCGCCGGCGGCCTCGCCCTGATGAACCTGCTCACCGTCCCCGGCGTCGTCGGCGTGGACGTCACCCCCGCCACCCTCGGCTCCGCCCTGGAGCGCGTCGACGGCCTCGCGAGCGCCGTCCTCGACACCTCCCCGCTGCGCGCGGGCGACGCCCTCGTGATCGTCTCCCTGTCCGGCCGCAACGCCCTGCCCGTCGAGATGGCCCAGCGCGCCCGCGCCCTCGGCATCAAGGTGATCGGCGTGACCTCGGTCGCCTACGCGGCCCAGACGACCTCCCGGCACTCCTCCGGCACGTTCCTGAAGGACCACTGCGACCTGGTCCTCGACTCCAAGATCGCGGTCGGCGACGCGGAACTCACCCTCGACACCATCCCGGCCCCCTTCGCCCCCGCCTCCACCGTGGTCACCACGGCCCTGATGCAGGCGGTCATGGCCACCACCGCCGCCCTCCTCGCCGACCGCGGCATCGAGCCCCCGCTGCTGCGCTCCGGCAACGTGGACGGCGGCCACGACTGGAACAACCGGGTGATGGACCAGTACGGCGACCGGATCTTCTACCGCCGCTGACCACCGCCGCCGCACGCGCGGCCCGCGCCTACCGCTCCCCCGCCAGGTCCAGCGCCGCCGCTATCCGCAGCGCCACGTCCTCGGCGTACGCCGCGTCCGAGCGCTCGAAGGGGGTGCGGGCGGCGCCGCGCAGAAAGGTCACGACGCCCAGGGTGCGGCCCCGGCTGCGCAGCACCGCGCACAGCGCGTGCACCGCGTCACCGGGCCACTGCCGGCGCAGCGCCCACTCCCGGGCCAGCTCCGCCGGCACCGACCCGGCCTCCGCCCGCACGCACCCGGTGCGCTCCACGCAGCTCAGCGCCGGATGCCCCGGCTCGTAGCGCACGGGCAGCCCGGCGGCACCGCTGAGCACACAGGGGCCCGGCGCCCCGGCCGGCGTGGCCGCGAGCCGCACCAGCCGTACGGCCCCGCCCGCGCCCCCGGTCGGCGCCACCCGGTCGATCAGCGCGTGGTCGGCGAACCCGGCGAGGGCGAAGTCGAGATGGACGGTGGCCGCCTCCAGCGGGTCCTCGCACTCGGCGGCGGCGCGGCCCGCCCGGTGCAGCTGGTTGGTGCGGAACCGCAGCAGCGCCGCCTCCTGCTCGCCCCGCTTGGCCTCGGTGATGTCCCGGAAGAGCCAGCCCACCCCGAGCGGCACCGGCTCCTCGGCGAGCGGCGAGGACAGCGGCAGGAAGGCGTTGCGCCAGCACCGCCGCCGCTCCTCCCCGCCCTTCGCGGTGCGCAGGGTCACCCACATCTCGGCGGGCGCGGGCGGCGCGCCCTCCGCCAGGACATGGGTGAGGGCGGCCTCCAGCTCCTCCACCCCCTGTGCGAACAGCTCGCCGAGCGGCCGCCCCAGCGCGGAGGTGCGCCCGATGCCCAGGGCCCGCGCGGCGTGCGCGTTGACCACGGCCGGCCGCAGATCGGCGTCGACCAGCACCACGCCCCACTCGGCGTCCTCGAACAGGGCCTCGCTCAGCGCGATCGACCGCTCCAGGTCGATCTGCGCGTGCACCTCGCTGAAGGCGCAGTACACCCCGGCGGGCGCGCCGTCGGGACCCCGCACGGCGGCGGACTGCGTGCGTACGAGGACCCGCCCGCCGTCCTTGGTCAGCAGCGCGAACTCGTGCACCTGCCGCCCGGGCGCCCGCATCGCCGACAGCAGCCGGGCCTGCACCTCCTCCGCGTCGGCGCTGCGCACGGCCCAGCCGGCGAAGCCGTGCCGCCCGACGGCCTCGGTGGCACTCCAGCCGAGAATCCGCTCCGCCTCGCGGTTCCAGTGGGTGACGACGCCCTCGGCGTCGAAGGCGCACAGGGCCGCGTCCATGCCGTCGAGCAGCGCGGCAAGCAGATCGGACCCACCGGACTCGCCCGACTCACCGGGCTCGTCCGGCCCCAGCTCATCGGTGGCCCCACTCCGCCGGGAAGCACTCACCTGGACCCCCTGGACGCTGCATCGGCGCACGTAAGGCGCCTGTTCCGCTCACTGCCCCTCATTCAACTCGAACGTGACGCAGCCCACATCCTGTTCCCTCAAGATAAAGCGAATCAATTCCCTGATCCGGAGGGCCGAAGCCGCAGATCGACCCAGACCGCGGGGTCCCCGTCGAGCGTGTACCGGTCGGTCTCCTCGAAGCCCCGCAGCCGGGCGAACCGCAGCCCGTCCTCGTTCGCCGCCAGCACGCAGGTCTCGACGGCCGCCGCCCCGAGCGCACGCGCGTGCTCCAGCACCTCCGCGTAGACCGCCGCCCCGAACCCCCGGCCCCGGAACTCCGGCAGCACCCGGGCGATCACGGTGGCGACCCGCTCCGCTCCCGCCGGGGGCCGCACGGTCGAACAGCCCACCAGTTCGCTTCCGAGGTACGCGTTCGCCAGCCGGTTGCGCTCCCGCCGCCGGCGGGCGTCCGCCAGGGACATCGCGGCGGGCGGTACGACCACGTTGTGCACGTGCCGCCACTGCTCCAGCATGCCGTCGTCCTCGACGAGCTCTGTCCGAAGATCCATGCGCGGACGCTACCGAAAAAAGCGGTTGAGTCCGGGGCGGGCGGTTCCTAAGGTGTGGAGCACACGAGAAGGGAGGTGGTTCGGCAGATGTATGACAACCGGACGCGTGAGGTGGCTGCGGGCTAGCGGCTCGTCACCACACTCTGTGCGGTGCCGGACCGGCGCGTGAAAGATGCGTGCGGCCGGCCCATTCCCAAGCAGTCACCCGACCCGCGGGCTGCCGGTACGTCCGGCCGGCTCCTCCCCGGAGGAACCCAGCCCGCGGGTCGTCTGCGTCTCCCGGCCCTTCAGGGGCTGAGGCGGTCGGTCTCCCAGGTGCCGTCCGGGCGGGCGGTGTAGCGCAGCCGGTCGTGCAGGCGGTTCTCGCGGCCCTGCCAGAACTCGACCGTCTCCGGGGTGATCCGGAAGCCGCCCCAGTGCGGCGGCACCGGGACCCGTTCGCCCTCCGGGTAGCGCGCCGACAGCTCGGCGTACGCCGCGTCCAGTTCGGCGCGGGAGGCGATCACCGAGGACTGGGCGCTGGCCCAGGCGCCGAGCTGGGAGCCGTGCGGGCGGCTGCGGAAGTACGCGGCGGTCTCGTCGCGCCCGGTGCGCCGGGCTGTGCCTGCGACGATGACCTGCCGGGCCAGCGGATGCCAGGGGAAGAGCAGCGAGACGTGCGGGTTCGCCGTCAGATCGCGGCCCTTACGGGAGTCGTAGTTGGTGTAGAAGACGAAGCCGTCGGTGTCGAACTTCTTCATCAGGACCGTGCGTGAGCTGGGGCGGCCCTCGGCGTCCGCCGTGGAGACGACCATGGCGTTGGGCTCGTAGAGCGTGCCGTGCAGGGCCGCCCGGGCCGCGTCCTCGAACCAGCGTGCGAACTGGTCCATGGGATGTGTGGCGAGGTCCTGTTCGGCGAGTCCTTCGGCCCGGTACTGCTTGCGCATGGCGGCGGGATCGAGGACGGGATCCAGGAGTGGTTCGCGGTCGGTCACGCGGTCATCTTGCCGTATCTCCCGACCGTGGCACTGAGTGTCGTCAAGTCTCCCCAAGCGTGGCACGCGGGGTTATCGTGCTGGTTCCGAGCCGCGCCCGACCCATCACGAGGAGCCGCTGATGTCCGAGTTCGTACCCGGGCTCGAAGGAGTCGTAGCGTTCGAGACGGAGATCGCCGAACCGGACAAGGAGGGCGGCGCCCTGCGCTACCGGGGCGTAGACATCGAGGACCTGGTCGGCCATGTCTCCTTCGGCAACGTGTGGGGGCTGCTGGTCGACGGCGCCTTCAACCCCGGTCTGCCGCCCGCCGAGCCGTTCCCCATCCCGGTGCACTCCGGTGACATCCGCGTGGACGTCCAGTCGGCGCTGGCCATGCTCGCGCCCGTGTGGGGCCTGAAGCCGCTGCTCGACATCGACGCCGAGCAGGCGCGCGAGGACCTGGCGCGGGCCGCGGTCATGGCGCTGTCCTACGTCGCCCAGTCCGCGCGCGGGCAGGGGCTGGCGATGGTGCCGCAGCGGGAGATCGACAAGGCGAAGACGGTCGTGGAGCGGTTCATGATCCGCTGGCGGGGCGAGCCGGACCCGCGGCACGTCGCCGCGGTCGACGCGTACTGGACCTCCGCCGCCGAGCACGGCATGAACGCCTCCACCTTCACCGCCCGGGTCATCGCCTCCACCGGCGCGGACGTGGCCGCCGCGCTGTCCGGCGCGGTCGGCGCCATGTCCGGCCCGCTGCACGGCGGCGCGCCCTCCCGGGTGCTGGGGATGATCGAGGAGATCGAGCGCACCGGGGACGCGGTGGGCTACGTCAAGCGGACCCTGGACCGGGGTGAGCGGCTGATGGGCTTCGGGCACCGGGTGTACCGGGCCGAGGACCCGCGGGCGCGGGTGCTGCGGCGCACCGCGCGGGAGCTGGGGGCGCCGCGGTTCGAGGTGGCGGAGGCGCTGGAGAAGGCCGCGCTGGAGGAGCTGCACAACCGCCGGCCCGACCGGGTGCTGGCCACGAACGTGGAGTTCTGGGCGGCGATCATGCTGGACTTCGCCGAGGTGCCGGCGCACATGTTCACGTCGATGTTCACCTGTGCCCGTACGGCGGGGTGGTCGGCGCACATCCTGGAGCAGAAGCGGACCGGCCGTCTGGTGCGGCCCTCGGCTCGGTACGTGGGGCCGGGGACGCGGCGTCCGCAGGACATCGAGGGGTACGCGGACATCGCCCGCTGAGCGGGACGGCCCGGGGCGCGGACCGGTGGTGGCCGGCCGCGCCCCGTCGGGGGTGGTCAGGCCGGGGTCAGCAGGGCGCTGTGGTGGCGCTCGGCCACCAGCGGGTGCGCCCGCAGCTTGCCCTTGAGTTCGTTGTAGCCGTACTCGGCGAACAGGGGGTTCGTCGGGTCGGTGGTGACGCCGGGGGCCTGGGG
>NZ_VOGW01000124.1:0-4274 GCF_007896895.1 Streptomyces misionensis
CGGGGGTTGTAGAAGAACGGCACGGAGAAGCGTTCCGTCGCTCCGGGCGGGCTGACCACGCGGTGGTTGGTGGCCAGGAGGTAGCCGTTGGTGGCGACCTCCAGGAGTTCGCCGAGGTTGACGACGAAGGCGTCCGCGATGGGCGGTACGTCGTGGAAGCGGCCGTCCTCGCGCTGCACCTGGAGGCCGCCGACGGTGTCCTGGAGGAGCAGGGTGAGGAAGCCGTAGTCCTTGTGGGCGCCGACGCCCTGGTCGGTGCCGTCGCCCGCGCTGCCGGGGTAGCGGACCAGCTTGAGCTGCGGGTGGGCACCGTCGCCGAAGACCGGGTCGTAGAAGTCGGCGGGGGCGCCGATGGCGGTCAGCAGTTCGTGCAGCAGGCGCCGGGCGACCGCGCTGAGCCGGTCGATCCAGGCGAGGGCCGCGGTGCGCAGCTCGGGCAGGGCGGCGGGCCACTGGTTGGGGCCCTGGAGCCACCAGTACGGCGGCTCGCCGGGGCCGGGGACGCGGGCGGGGCGTTCGGCGCCTATGTCGAGCTGGTCGCGCCAGTCGCGGGCACCGCCGGTGCGCTCGTCGCCGGTGCGCGTGTAGCCGCGGAAGTGCGGGGAGTTGACGTTGTCCAGGGCCAGCCGGTCGGCCTCGGGGAGGGCGAAGAAGGCGCGCATGGCGGTGAGCAGCGCGTCCTTCTCGGCGGCCGGTACGCCATGTCCGACCAGCTGGAAGAAGCCGACGTCGTGCGCGGCGGCGTGCAGCTGGTCGTGCAGCCGGGCCCGGTCCCGGGGGCCGCGGTCGGCGGCCGAGAGGTCGATCACGGGCAGTTGGTCGTACGTCGCGGTGGTCGCGTGGTGCGAAGTCATGGTGTGTCCGCAGGGTGTACGGGGCACGGTTCGGCCGCGTCAGGGTAGGCGGCCCCGCGTGCCGGAAAAGGGAGTGGTGCGGGTCGGGGCTGGTCAGGCGCGGTGGCGCGGACAGCCCATGCTCGTGACGCGCACGTAGTCCACGTGGCGGCGGCGAACGAGCATCGGAAGCATGCGCACAGGGTACTGCGCGCACCGGCATCCGGGTGTGGTCCCGCTCACCGGCTCACCGCTCACCGGCTCGGAACTCGCCCCGCACCGGCACCGTGCGGTGACCGCCGCCGCCGACCACGGTCCGGCGCCGCGGCTCCGGCGCCTCAGCCGAGCGCGCCGTCGACCAGCTCCGCCCACTGGGCCACCACGCGTTCCCGCCGCGCCGTGTCGTCGGTGAGGACGTTGGCGAGGCCGAGGCCCCGGGCCATGTCGAGGAGGCCCTGGACGGTTTCGCGGGCGCCGGGGCGGGACTCGTCGGCGCCGAGGAGGTCGACGGCGATGCGGTGGGTCTCGCGGCCGACGCGGGCTTCCAACTCGGTGACCCGGCCACGCAGTTGGTCCTCGTTGGAGGCGGCCACCCACAGCTGGAGGGCGGCCCGGAAGAGAGGGCCGGTGTAGAGGTCGACCAGGGCGGTGACGACGGCCCGGCGGTCGCCGGCCGCGCCCTTGGGGAAGAGGGCGCGCAGCGCGCTGGAGCGTTCCTCGGCGACGTACTCGACGGCCGCGGTGAACAGGTCCTCGCGGGTGGGGAAGTGGTGCTGGGCGGCGCCCCGGGAGACCCCGGCGCGTTCGGCGACGACGGCGACGGTGGAGCCCGCCCAGCCGTGTTCGGCGAGACAGGCGACGGCGGCCTCCAGGAGCCGCTGCCGGGTGACCCGGCTGCGGTCCTGCTTGGGCAGACGGTCGCGGTCGGCCGTCGTCCTCATCTGGTCACACCACCCATGCCGGATCCCGTTTCTCCAGGAAGGCCGTCATCCCCTCCCGGGCCTGGTCGGAGGCGAACAGCCGGGCCGAGAGCGCGGTCAGCTGGGCCGCGTCCCGGTCGAATGTCTCCAGCACCCTAGCCGTGAGCAGCCGTTTCGTCTCCGCCAGGGCCTCGGGCGCGGAGCGGCGCAGCCCGTCCAGGAGGGGGGCCAGGGCCTCGTCCACGTCGTCCGCCGCGGCGGTGAGCAGCCCGGTGCGCACGGCCTCGTCGGGGCCGAAGCGTTCGCCGGTGAGGTAGTGGCGGGCGAGGGCGCGCGGGTCGGTGCGCGGCAGCAGGGGCAGCGAGATCACCGCCGGGGCCAGGCCGATGCGGACCTCGGTGAAGGCGAAGGTGGCGGTGCGGGAGGCGACGGCCAGGTCGCAGGCGGCCAGCAGTCCGAGGCCGCCCGCCCGGACGTGTCCGGTGACCCG
Organism: Streptomyces misionensis; assembly: GCF_007896895.1. GTDB lineage: Bacteria > Actinomycetota > Actinomycetes > Streptomycetales > Streptomycetaceae > Streptomyces > Streptomyces misionensis_A. Next base: position 2,244 of record NZ_VOGW01000124.1, read on the forward strand.
GGCTATCACCGGTTTGGGCAGTTCGACCAGGTGCCGCAGCAGCCCGACCAGCGCCTGCGGGGGCGGTGGTTCGCGCAGGTCGGCGCCGGCCGAGAAGGTGGTGCCGGTGTGGGTGAGGACGACGGCCCGTACGTCCGGGTCCTCGCCGCAGTCGGCCAGCGCGTCGGCGAGGGCGGCGACGAGGCTCGCGGACAGCGCGTTGCGCCGGTCGGCGGCGTCCAGACTGAGGGTTTCGACGCCGCGGGTCCGCGCGCGTCCGATCGGTACGGTCATGCCTGCTCCCTGAGCTGTCGACGCAAGATCTTTCCGGAGGCGGCGCGTCCCAGGACGGCCTCGTGGATCGGGAGTCGGACGGGTGGGACGTCGGCGTACTCGCCGCACGGTTCCTTGGGGCGGCCGCGGCTCAGTACGACTTGGGCAGGCCCAGGGTCTGGTGGGAGACGTAGTTGAGAATCATCTCCCGGCTGACCGGGGCGATACGTGCCACGCGCGCGGCCGTTATCAGCGAGGCGAGCCCGTACTCGCGGGTGAGGCCGTTGCCGCCGAGGGTGTGCACGGCCTGGTCGACGGCCCGCACGCAGGCCTCCCCGGCCGCGTACTTGGCCATGTTGGCGGCCTCGCCCGCGCCGATGTCGTCGCCCGCGTCGTAGAGATGGGCCGCCTTCTGCATCATCAGCCGGGCCGTCTCCAGTTCGATGTGCGCCTGCGCGAGGGGGTGCGCGATGGCCTGGTGGGCGCCGATGGGCGTCTTCCAGACGGTGCGGTCGCGGGCGTACTCGACGGCCCTGGCGAGGGCGTACCGGCCCATTCCGACGGCGAACGCGGCCGTCATGACGCGCTCCGGGTTGAGCCCGGCGAACAGCTGGAGCAGTCCCGCGTCCTCGTCGCCCACGAGGGCGTCGGCGGGCAGCCGTACGTCGTCCAGGACCAGCTCGAACTGCTTCTCGGCGGCGCTGAGTTCCATGTCGATCGGCCGCTTCTGGAAGCCGGGCGCGTCCGTCGGCACGATGAACAGGCAGGGCTTGAGCCGTCCGGTGCGGGCGTCCTCGGTGCGGCCGACGATCAGCACCGCGTCGGCCATGTCCACCCCGGAGATGAAGACCTTGCGGCCGGTGAGCAGCCAGTCGGTGCCGTCGCGGCGGGCCGTGGTGGTGATGCGGTGGCTGTTGGAGCCGGCGTCGGGCTCGGTGATGCCGAACGCCATCAGCCCTGTGCCGTCGGCGAGTTTCGGGAGCCAGTCCCGTTTCTGCGCCTCGGTGCCGAAGCGGGCGATCACGGTGCCGCAGATGGCGGGGGAGACGACGAGCATGAGCAGCGGTGACCCGGCGGCGCCCAGTTCCTCGAGCACGATGGCGAGTTCGGTGATGCCGCCGCCCCCGCCGCCGTAGGCCTCCGGCAGGTTGACGCCGAGGTAGCCGAGCCTGCCGGCCTCGGCCCAGAGTTCGGTGAGGGGTTTGCCCTCGGCGACGGTGCGGGTGAGGTAGTCGCGGCCGTAGCGGCTGCCGAGGGCGGACACCGCCGATCGGAGCGCCTTGTGCTCTTCGGATTCGATGAGAGTGGTCATGCGATTCCTCCGCGTGCGGGTGGTGGGTGGTTGCTCGCGCGGTGCGTCGCTCCGTTTACGCCGGTCGCACCACCGCCAGCAGCAGGCCGGGCTCCACCTGCTGTCCCGGCCGGGCGTGCAGTGCGGTGAGGACGCCCGCGGCGGGGGCCGAGATCTGGTGCTGCATCTTCATCGCCTCCAGCCAGATCAGGGGCTGGCCGGCCTGGACGCGCGCCCCCTCCGCCAGGCCCTCGGCGACGCGTACGACCGTGCCGGGCATGGGGGCGAGCAGCGAGCCCGGGGCGAGCTGGGCGGCCGGGTCGGAAAACCGCGGCAGCGCCGTGAGCCGGGTGCCGCCGACGTACACCTCGTCCCCGTACCGCGCCACCTCGAACGTCCGCCGCACGCCCGCCACGTCGAGTACGACCGTGCCCGCGTCGGCGCGCACCACCCGCACCCCCTCGGCGGTGAGGCCCTGCCTGGTGTGC
>NZ_VOGW01000124.1:4548-23349 GCF_007896895.1 Streptomyces misionensis
CGGACGAGGAGGTCGCGGTTGGTGACCGGGCCGTGCAGCACCGCCGCCTCCAGGGCGCCCGCGAGCCGGCGGATCGCCTCCGCCCGGGTGGGGGCGTGGGCGACGACCTTGGCGAGCATCGGGTCGTAGTGGACGCCGATGGTGTCGCCGTCGGTGTAGCCGGTGTCGAGGCGGACGCCCGGCGGCACGGCGAGACGGTGCAGGGTGCCGGTCTGCGGGGCCCAGTCGCGGGCGGGGTCCTCGGCGTAGAGGCGGGCCTCGATCGCGTGCCCGCGCGGGCGGGGCGGGTCCTTCTCCAGCGCCCGGCCCTCGGCGATCCGGAGCTGCTCGGCGACCAGGTCGAGCCCGAACACGGCCTCGGTCACCGGGTGTTCGACCTGGAGGCGGGTGTTCATCTCCAGGAAGTGCGCGCGGCCGTCGGCGACCAGGAACTCGACGGTGCCGGCGCCGACGTAGGAGACGGCGCGGGCGGCACGCACGGCCAGCGCGCGCAGCTCGTTCGCGAGCCGCTCGGGCAGCCCGGGCGCCGGGGCCTCCTCGACGACCTTCTGGTGGCGGCGCTGGAGGGAGCAGTCGCGGGTGCCGAGCGGCCACACGGTGCCGTGGCTGTCGGCGAGGATCTGCACCTCGATGTGGCGGCCGTGCTCGATGTACGGCTCCACGAAGACCTCGCCGTCCCCGAACGCGCTCGCGGCCTCGGCGCGCGCGCCCTCCAGAGCGGCGGGCAGCTCGTCCAGGCGGCGCACGACGCGCATCCCGCGCCCCCCGCCGCCCGCCGCCGCCTTCACCAGCACCGGGAGGTCCCCCTGGGTGACCTCCCCCAGGGGCTCCAGGCCCATCAGCCGCTTGGCGCGCGTCTTGGACGCCATGGCCTCGATGGCCTCCGGGGACGGCCCGATCCAGGTCAGTCCGGCGTCGAGCACGGCGCGGGCGAAGGCGGGGTCCTCGGAGAGGAAGCCGTAGCCGGGGTGCACGGCGTCCGCGCCGGCCGACAGGGCGGCCTGCACGATCAGGTCGCCGCGCAGATAGGTGTCGGCGGGCGCCGCGCCCGGCAGCCGTACCGCCGCGTCGGCCAGCCGGGTGTGCAGGGCGTGCTCGTCGGCGTCCGAGAACACGGCGACCGTACGCACGCCCAGGTCGGCGCAGGTGCGGAAGATCCGGCAGGCGATCTCGCCCCGGTTGGCGACCAGCAGAGTCTGGATCATGGACCTCACATCCGGAAGACGCCGAAGCCGCCGCGCGCGCCCTCGTAGGGGGCGGTGTGGAGGGCGGAGAGGCACAGGCCGAGGACGGTGCGGGTGTCGCGCGGGTCGATGACGCCGTCGTCGTACAGCCGCCCGGACAGGAACAGGGGCAGCGACTCGGACTCGATCTGCTGCTCCACCATGGCGCGCAGGGCCGCGTCCGCGTCCTCGTCGTACGGCTGCCCCTTCGCCGCCGCCGACTGCCGGGCGACGATCGACAGCACGCCCGCCAGCTGCTGCGGTCCCATCACGGCGGACTTGGCGCTGGGCCAGGCGAACAGGAAGCGCGGGTCGTAGGCACGGCCGCACATGCCGTAGTGCCCGGCACCGTACGACGCGCCCATGAGTACGGACAGGTGCGGGACGCGGCTGTTGCTGACCGCGTTGATCATCATGGCGCCGTGCTTGATGATGCCGCCCTGCTCGTACTCCCTGCCGACCATGTAGCCGGTGGTGTTGTGCAGGAAGAGCAGCGGGATGTCCCGCTGGTTGGCGAGCTGGATGAACTGGGCGGCCTTCTGCGACTCCTCGCTGAACAGCACGCCCCGCGCGTTGGCGAGGATGCCGACGGGATAGCCGTGCAGGGCCGCCCAGCCGGTCACCAGGCTGGTGCCGTACAGCGGTTTGAACTCGTCGAAGTCGGAGGCGTCCACGATCCGGGCGACGACCTCGCGCGGGTCGAAGGGCGTCCTGAGGTCGCCGGGAACGACGCCCAGCAGCTCCTCGGGGTCGTGCGCGGGCGGCTCGGCGGGGCCCGGATCGCCGTACGCCTTGCGGTGGTTGAGCCGGGCCACCACCCGCCGCGCCTGCCGCAGCGCGTCCGCCTCGTCCACGGCGAAGTAGTCGGCGAGCCCGGAGCGGCGGGCGTGCATCTCGGCGCCGCCCAGGGACTCGTCGTCGCTCTCCTCCCCGGTGGCCATCTTCACCAGCGGGGGCCCGCCGAGGAACACCTTGGCGCGCTCCTTGACCATGATCACGTGGTCGGACATGCCGGGGATGTAGGCGCCCCCGGCGGTGGAGTTGCCGAAGACGACGGCCACGGTCGGGACGCCGGCGGCGGACAGCCGGGTGAGGTCCCGGAACAGGGCGCCGCCCGGGATGAAGATCTCCTTCTGCGACGGCAGGTCGGCGCCGCCGGACTCCACCAGGCTGATGCAGGGCAGCCGGTTGGCGAGAGCGATGTCGTTGGCGCGCAGGGCCTTCCTCAGGGTCCACGGGTTGCTGGCGCCGCCGCGCACGGTCGGGTCGTTCGCGGTGATCAGGCACTCCACGCCCTCGACCACCCCGATCCCGGTGACGAGCGCGGCGCCGACCGTGTACTCGCTCCCCCAGGCGGCCAGCGGCGACAGTTCGAGGAACGGCGTGTCCGGGTCGAGCAGCAGCTCGATCCGCTCCCGGGCGAGCAGCTTGCCCCGGTCGCGGTGCCGTCGCACGTACTTCTCGCCCCCGCCCGCGAGCGCCTTGGCGTGCTCGCCCTCCAGTTCGGCGAGCTTGGCGAGCATGGCCTCGCGGTTGGCCCGGAAGGCGGGGCCGGCCGGGTCCAGGGCCGATTTCAGGACGGTCACAGCAGCACCTCCGGAATGTCCAGCCGGCGGGAGCGCAGCCATTCGCCGAGGGCTTTGGCCTGCGGATCGAAGCGGTGCCGGGCGGCGACACCGGCGCCGAGGATGCCCTCGACGACGAAGTTCAGGGCGCGCAGCCCGGGCAGCACATGGCGGGTGACGGGCAGTTCCCGGCTCTCGGGGAGCAGCTCCCGGAACCGCTCGACGGTCAGCTCGTGCGCGAGCCACCGCCATGCCTCGTCGGTGCGGACCCACACGCCCACGTTGGCGTTCCCGCCCTTGTCCCCGCTGCGCGCCCCGGCGACGGTCCCCAGGGGTGCGCGCCGGGCCGGTCCGGGCGGCAGGGGTTCGGGCAGCGGCGGGGGCGGCACGGCCCGAAGGGGCCGGGTCCCGGGCGGCGGCGGGACGGGCCGGACCCGCCCGCCGGGGAGGACGGCCGTGTGGTCCACGGCGTCCTGGGGCACGTACGCGTCCTCGAAGGTCCCGTAGGGGTCCCCCTTGCCGGGCGGGGCCGCCACATGGAAACCGGGGTAACTGGCCAGCGCCAGTTCCACGGCCGCGCCGCTCAGCGCCCGCCCCACGACCCGCTGGTCCGGGTCCCGGACGACCAGCCGCAGCAGGGCGCTCGCCGTCTCCTCGGTGCCGGCGTCCGGGCGGTCGGTGCGGACCAGTTCCCAGCGGACCTCTGCGGGCGGCGACGTGGCCAGGTGGTCCGTCAGCTGGCCGCGCACCAGCTCGGCCTTGGCCTCGATGTCGAGCCCGGTGAGGACGAAGACGACCTCGTTGCGGAAGCCGCCGAGCCGGTTGACCCCCACCTTGAGCGTCGGCGGGGGCGCCTCCCCGCGCACCCCCTCGATCCGCACCCGGTCCGGCCCGTCCCGGCGCAGCCGGACGCTGTCCAGCCGGGCGGTGACATCGGGCCCCGGGTACCGGGCGCCCCCGGTCTCGTAGAGCAGCTGGGCGGTGACCGTGCCGACGTCCACGAAACCGCCGGTGCCGGGGTGCTTGGTGATGACGCTGCTGCCGTCCGCGTGGATCTCGGCGAGCGGGAAGCCGGGCCGCCGTACGTCGCCCTCCCGGAAGAACGCGTAGTTGCCGCCGGTCGCCTGCGTCCCGCACTCCAGGACGTGCCCGGCGACGACGGCCCCGGCGAGTTCGTCGTACTGCCCGGGCCCCCAGCCGAAGTGGGCGGCGGCGGGCCCGGTGACGAGGGCCGCGTCGGTCACCCGTCCGGTGACCACGATGTCCGCGCCGGCCCGCAGGCACTCAGCGATCCCGAACCCGCCGAGGTAGGCGTGGGCGGCGAGGGCCCCGGGGTGGGCGGCGGTCAGGTCGTCGCCGGTCACCTGGGCGACGCTCAGGGGAATGCCGAGCTTGCGCGCCGACTCGTCGATGCGGGCGGCGAGTCCGGCCGGGTTGAGACCGCCCGCGTTGGTGACGATCCGCACCCCGCGCTCCCGCACGAGGCCGAGGCAGTCCTCCAACTGGCGCAGGAAGGTGCGGGCGTAACCGGCGCCGGGGTCCTTCAGCCGGTCGCGGGCGAGGATCAGCATGGTGAGTTCGGCGAGGTAGTCGCCGGTGAGGACGTCGAGCTCGCCGCCGGTGAGCATCTCGCGCAGGGCGGCGGAGCGGTCTCCGTAGAAGCCGGAGAAGTTGCCTATGCGCAGGGGGTTCATCGGGCGGACCCCTCCGGCGGGCGGCCGGCTCCCCTGGGGGCGCGGCCGTTGCCGGGCGGTCCCGCGAAGGCCTGGGCGATGTCCAGCCAGCGGTCGGCGTCCGGGCCCTCGGCGGTCAGGGCGAGGTCGTCGCGGTGGGCGCGCTGGGTGACGAGGAGGCAGAAGTCGAGGGCGGGGCCGGTGACGCGCTGGGCGGCGTCCTCGGGGCCGTACGCCCACACCTCGCCGGACGGCGCGGTGAGCCGGACCTGGAACTCCTCGGCGGGCGGCGCGAGTCGGTGGACTCCGTAGGCGAAGTCCCGGGTGCGCACGCCGAGCCGGACGATGTGCCGGATGCGGTCGGTGGGGGCGGGGGTGACACCGAGCGCCTCGGCGACGTCCAGGCCGTGCGCCCAGGTCTCCATCAGGCGCGCGGTGGCCATGGAGGCGGCGGCCATGGGCGGCCCGAACCAGGGGAACCGGGCGCCGGGCGCGGCGGCCCGCAGGGCCCGGTCCAGGGCGTCACGCCCCGCACGCCAGGTCGCAAGCAGTTCCCCGCACGGCAGCCCCGCCCCCTCCTCCGCGCCCTCGTCCACGAAGGAGTCGATCGCGCCGAGCGCCTTCTCGGCCAGCGCCCGGAAGGCGTCCGCGTCGGTGACGGCGGCCAGCGCCGCGCGGTCGGTCCAGGCGAGGTGGGCGATCTGATGGGCGACGGTCCAGCGGGGCGCGGGGGTGGGGAGCGCCCATTGACCGGGCGTCAACCGGGCCACCAGTCGGTCCAGTTGCGCGCTCTCGGCACGCAGGTCGTCGATGACGGGCGTCGGGTCGGCCATGGGGGGGAGCATGACAGCGCCCCAGGAAACAATCAAGCGTGCTTGCATGATTTTCCGGACCCCGCGGACGCGGGGCCGGTGGCCGGTCGCGCAGGACGCGGCGGACAGCCGTTCAGGACAGCAGGGCGGCCAGGGTCTCGGTGAACGAGTGCGCGGAGTGGTCGGCGTGCTCCCGTATCCGCGCGGCCACGGCGGCGGCGCCCCCGCCCTCCACGAGGCGGACGATCCGGTCGGCCCGGCGCTCGTGCCCCTCGCGACTGTCCGGGAGGGTGGAGAGGTAGAAGTCGGCCGCGTCGTACGCCATGTGGAAGACGTGCTTCTTCACATCGCTGAGGGTCAGGTAGTCGTCGTCGGTCGTCGGCACCGGTTCGGGGGCGCCGACGCAGACCACCGGGGTGCCGGCGCCCCAGGCGTTGACGGCGAGGTGGTAGGTGTCGGTGATGACGAGGCGGTAGCGGGGCAGCACGCCGACCAGGTCGCCGACAGTGGGGTCACCGGGGCGCCGCCCGATGTGCCCGACCCGCGGGGGGACGTCCCGGTCGAACCACGGGACCCATTCCAGGGGCGCGTCGAACCGCTCGGCGAGCCCCTGGCAGAAGCCGGGCAGCCAGTCGGGGATCTCGGTGCGGGCGCCGAGGAACACGCCGATGGCGCCGCCCTCCGGGAGGTCCTGGGACCAGGGCGTGACCGGGAGGTGACCGAGGTCGCCGGGGCGGTTCAGCAGGGCGGCGTCGGAGCCGAAGTGATCCGTCGTACGGTCCCCGCGCAGCCGCGCGAGCTTGGCCGCCGACAGGGGGTCGCGCACCCAGACCCGGCGGCTGCGCGTCATCAGCCGGGTGAACAGCGGGCCGTACTCCTTGTCCTCGTAGTCGGACTGCGTGTTGTGCAGGATCGTGCCGCCGTAGCTGAGGGTGCGCGACAGCAGTTCCTCGGGCTGGCCGGACAGCAGCAGCGTCCGGTTGAGCAGGGTCCGGGCGGCGCCCCTGTCCTCGGCGAACCCGAAATCCAGCAGCCGGTTGGTGGCGTCCTGGGCGAGGTAGTGCCGCGCGTGCAGGAAGTCACCCCAGAACACCACGGCGTCGTGCTCGCGAAGGCCGTCGAGCTCGTCGATCAGCGAGCGGAACCGGAACGGCAACGCGTGCCCGCGCGCCCCCGGACGCAGCGCCACGGTCTCCGGCGCGTGCAACGTGTACCAACTCGCCTCGATCCCGCCCCCCATCCGCCGCCGCATCGTCTCGAAGGCCAGGTCGACGGTCAGCATTCCGGTGTTGCGGTAGCCGATGTTGGGCGCGGTGATGACGGCGACACGTGCCATGCGTTCGTTTCCCCTACCTGTAACCGACGCCCCTGGGGCGCGGCGCGGACGCTGTCTGCCAACGTACACAGCCGTGCCCCCGGTGGAACGGCCAGGTCACCGCCCCTTCAGGCCATTTTCCGGGCTGCCCCGGGCTCACGCCTCCGGGGTCGGGAGCGGGGTCTTGGCGCGGGAGACCTGGGTGCGGACCGCGCCGATGCTGGCCGCGATGACCAGGGCGATCGCGGCGGCCTCGGCGGCGGAGAGGGACTGGCCGAGGATGAGGAAACCGGCCGCGGCGGCGAGGGCGGGTTCCAGGCTCATCAGGATGGCGAAGGTGGCGGCGGGCAGGCGGCGCAGGGCCAGGAGTTCCAGGGTGTAGGGCAGGACCGAGGAGAGCACGGCCACCGCCGAGCCGAGCCCGAGGGTCGTGGGGTCGAGGAGCCGGCCGCCGGCCGTGGCGATGCCCAGCGGCAGGATCAGCAGGGCCGCGACCGCCATGGCCAGCGCCAGGCCGTCCGCCTGCGGGAAGCGGCGTCCCGTGCGGGCGCTGAAGACGATGTATCCCGCCCACATCGCGCCCGCGGCCAGCGCGAAGGCCACGCCCACCGGGTCCACGCCGCCGAAGCCCCCGCCGCCCAGCAGGAACACCCCGCCCAGGGCCAGGGCCGCCCACAGGGCGTTGATCGCGCGGCGGGAGGTCAGCACGGAGAGGGTCAGCGGGCCGAGGACCTCGAGGGTGACGGCGGCACCGAGCGGGATGCGTGCCACGGCCTCGTAGAAGAGGCCGTTCATGCCGCCCATGACGACACCGAAGGCGATCACCGTGCCCCAGTCGGCGCGCGAGTGGCCGCGCAGCCGGGGGCGGCAGACCAGGAGGAGGACCACGGCCGCCGCGAACAGCCGGAGGGTCACCACGCCCAGCGCGCCGGCCCTCGGCATCAGGGTCACCGCGAGGGCGCCGCCGAACTGCACCGAGACGCATCCGGCCAGCACCAGCCCGACCGGGCCGAGCGAGCCGAGACGGCCCGGGAGGCGCGGGGGAACGGGCGCCTTCGCGGTCGAACCGGTGGTGACACTGGGGGTGTTGACGGTACTCACGGCGGTCCTGGTGCTCGGATCAGATCATGTACAGCTCCCTGTACTACGTGGTCCAGGTTAATAGACTTCCGTCAGGAGCGTGAACCGCTTATGGGGCTGTTCTGGATGGTGAGACGGGGCTTTCTCGGATGCCGGGCCGACGGCCCTGCGACCCCCGTCAGCGGCGCGTCATATACATGTCCAGCGCCTTGTGCAGCAGCCGGTTCAGCGGGAAGTCCCACTCGCCCACGTACTCGGCGGCGCCGCCGCCCGCGCCCACCTTGAAGCGGAGCAGGCCGAGGTGGTGGTCGGACTCCTCCAGGGTGTCGGTGATGCCCCGGAAGTCGTAGACGTGGGCGCCCAGCTCGTGGGCGTCGCACATCATCCGCCACTGCATCGCGTTGCTGGGCTGCACCTCGCGCTTGCGGCCGGTGGAGGCGCCGTAGGAGTACCAGACGTGGCCGCCGACGATCAGCATGGTGGCCGCGGCGAGCACCTCGCCGTCGTGGTGGGCGAGGTACAGCCGCATCCGGTCGGGGTCCTCGGCGGTGAGCGCCGTCCACATGCGCTGGAAGTACGACAGCGGGCGCGCGACGAAGCGGTCCCGCTCCGCGGTCTCCGTGTAGAGGCCGTAGAAGGCCGGCAGGTCTTCGTAGCCGCCCCGGACGACCTTCACCCCGGCCTTCTCGGCCTTCTTGATGTTGCGCCGCCACTGCTGGTTGAGCCCGCGGTGGATGTCCTCCAGCGACCGCCCGGCGTAGGGGACCTGGCAGACGTAGCGGGGCTGCCCCGCGGCGAAGCCGTCCTCGCCGCCGGGCTCGGTCTGCCGCCAGCCCATCCGGCGCAGCCGGTCGACGAGGGCGAGCGCGGCCGGGTCCTGCGAGGTCGGCGGCACGTCCCGCAGCCGGTGCGCGGCCGGGTCGGCGATGGCGGCCTTGACCGCGTCGGGGCTCCACCGCCGGACGATCACCGGCGGGCCCATCTTCACCGAGAAGGCGCCCCGGCGCTTGAGGTGGGCCAGCATCGGCTCCAGCAGGCGCTCCAGGTCCGGTGCGTGCCAGTCGATGACCGGGCCCTCCGGCAGATAGGCCAGGTACCGCTTCACCTTGGGCAGCGCTCTGAGCAGCACCAGCCCCACCCCGACCAGCCGCCCGTCCGCCTCGAACCAGCCCAGGCTCTCCGCCGTCCAGTCGGGCTTCACGTCCCCCCACGACGGCAGCTGGAGATGGCTGGCGGAGGGGCGGGCCGCCACGAAGGCGAGGTGTTCGGCCCGGGTGACCGGACGGACGGTGACGCTCATGGGCGGGACTCCTTCACGGTGCGCGGATCACCTCACCCTATGGAAGCCCGCCGGGCCGTCACTTCCCTTTCTCCCCGCGCCTCGTGTCGTCGTCCAGCGCCTCGGCCAGCACCTCCGCCAGGTGCCGTCCCCGGGTCCCGGCCAGTTGCTCCAGCTGGGTGCGGCAGGAGAAGCCGTCGGCCAGGATCACGGTCTCCTCGGACGCCTGGCGTATCGAGGGCAGCAGCTGGTCCTCCGCGCAGGCCCGGGAGACCTCGAAGTGGCCCTTCTGGAAGCCGAAGTCGCCCGCCAGGCCGCAGCAGCCGCCGGAGAGTTCCCCGGTGAGGCCCGCGGCGGCGCGCAGCCGGCGGTCCGGGGCGTCGCCGAGGACCGCGTGCTGGTGGCAGTGGGTCTGGCCGGCGACGGGGCGGTCCACGGCGGGCGGGGTCCAGTGCGGCGCGTGCTGTTCCAGGACCTCGGCGAAGGTACGGACGGCCGAGGCGAGCCGGGGGGCGCGCGGGTCGTCGTGCAGGAGTTCCGGGAGGTCGGTGCGCAGGGCCGCCGCGCAGCCGGGTTCCAGGACGACGACCGGCACGCCCGCTTCCAGCACCGGCTCCATCAGGTCCAGCGTGCGCCGCAGCACGGTGCGCGCGCGGTCGAGCTGGCCGGTGGAGAGGTAGGTCAGACCGCAGCAGACCCGGGCCCGGCGGACGGTGAGCAGGGCGGCGGCCGAGACGGGCCGGCCGCCGCGGGCGATGCCTCCCCGGCCCGGCAGCAGCGTCGGCGGCAGGGCCACGCCGAGCCCGGCGGCCTCCAGGACACGGACGGCGGCCCGGCCGACCGAGGGGGACAGGTGCTCGGTGAAGGTGTCCGGCCAGAGCACCACCAGGTCGCCGGAGCGCGGGACGGGTTTCCGGCGCCGCCACCAGCCGGTGAAGGTCCGCGGGGCGAGGCGGGGCAGCCGGCGCTCGGGGGCGATCCCGCCGAGCCGTTTCGCCGCGGTGGCCAGGGGCGGCAGGGCGGCGAGCGCGTTGAGCAGGGGGGCGGTGCGGGTACGGGCGATCCAGCGCAGCCACTCGGGCAGGCGGCCCATGCTGTGGTGGGCGGCGGGGCGCCGGCGGCCCGCGTAGTGGTGGTGCAGGAACTCGGCCTTGTAGGTGGCCATGTCGACACCGACCGGGCAGTCCGTGCGGCAGCCCTTGCAGGAGAGGCAGAGGTCGAGGGCGTCGCGGACCTCGGTGGAGCGCCAGCCGTCGGTGACCAGCTCCCCCGCCAGCATCTCGTGCAGCAGCCGGGCCCGGCCCCGGGTGGAGTGCTCCTCCTCGCCGGTCGCACGGAAGGACGGGCACATCACGGCGGGGCCCGCCGCCGTGGCCGTACGGCACTTGGCGACGCCGACGCAGCGGCGGACGGCCGCGCGGAAGTCGCCGCCGTCGGCCGGGTAGCCGAAGGCGACCTCGACGGGTTCCCTCGGCAGCACCGAGAAGCGGAGGTTGGCGTCCAGCGGGGCGGGGCGGACCAGCATGCCGGGGTTGAGCAGGTCGTCGGGGTCCCAGAGGGCCTTGGCGCGCTCGAAGAGCCGGACGGTCTCGGCGCCGTACATGCGTGGCAGCAGTTCGGCGCGGGCCTGGCCGTCGCCGTGCTCCCCGGACAGCGAGCCGCCGTGGGCCACCACCAGGTCGGCCAGTTCCTCGGAGAAGCGCCGGAAGCGGCCGATGCCGGGCCCGGTGAGCAGGTCGAAGTCGATGCGGACGTGGATACAGCCGTCGCCGAAGTGGCCGTACGGGGTGCCGCGCAGGCCGTGGGACGTCAGCAGGGCGCGGAAGTCGCGCAGATAGGCGCCGAGCCGGGCGGGCGGCACCGCGCAGTCCTCCCAGCCGGGCCAGGCCTCGGAGCCGTCCGGCATCCGTGTCGCCGTGCCGCTCGCGTCCTCGCGGATGCGCCACAGGGTCCGCTGGGCGGCGGGGTCGGTCACCACGAGGGAGTCGACCACGTCGGCCGCGCGGACGATCGCCTCGGCGCGGGCCCGGGCCTGCGCCTGCGAGGAGCCGCCCGTCTCCACGAAGAGCCAGGCACCGCCCCTGGGCAGCCCCGTGTCCGACGGGACCAGGTCGGCGGCCATGCCCTCCACCGTCAGCGGGCCGTGGGGCAGGAGGCCGGCGGCGGCCTCGGCGGCCGCGCCCTCGTCGCCGTAGCCCAGCACCGCCAGGGCGCGGGCGCGGGGGGCCTCGACGAGGCGGACGACCGCCTCGGTGAGGATGCCGAGGGTGCCCTCGGAGCCGCAGAAGGAACGGGCCACGTCGGCGCCCCGCTCGGGCAGCAGCGCGTCCAGCGCGTACCCGGAGATGCGGCGGGGCAGGTCGGGGAAGCCGGTGCGCAGCCGGGCCGGCTCGCCCTCCGCCAGCTCGCGCAGTCCCTCGGGGGCGCCCGCCCAGTGCGGGCCCGGCCGCAGCAGCTCACCGCGCGCGGTGAGGACGGACAGCTCCCGCACGTTGTCCGCGGTGGTTCCCCAGGCGACCGAGTGGGAGCCGCAGGAGTCGTTGCCGATCATCCCGCCGAGGGTGCAGCGGCTGTGGGTGGACGGGTCGGGGCCGAAGCGCAGGCCGTGCGGGGCGGCGGCGTGCTGGAGGCGGTCGAGGACCAGGCCGGGCTGCACGACCGCCGTGCGGGTTTCCGGGTCCAGCTCCAGCAGGCCGTTCATATGGCGGGTGAAATCCAGTACGACACCTGTGCCGGTGGCCTGACCGGCGATCGACGTACCCCCGCCGCGCGCGACCACCGGCACCCCGCGGGCCCGGCACACGCCGAGGACGGCCGCCACGTCGTCCGCGTCCCGGGGGGCCACCACTCCCGCCGGGACGCGTCGGTAGTTGGACGCGTCCATCGTCACGAGCGCCCGGGCGGTGGTGCCGAAGCCGACCTCGCCCCGGACGCACCCGCGCAGTTCCGCTTCGAGACCCGAGTGATCCGTCATGCGTCCAGGATGCATCCGATCACCGACCGTCACGGAAAGTTGTCCACAACCTCGGCCTGATCGTCGTACGACCCGACAAGTCCGGGTCCTGGTGATCTCGTCTCATCCGACGGACACGGTTCCGTCCCGTTTCGCCCAGCCGATACCCTCCGAGACGTGGCCGACATCCAGATTCCCGCTGACATCAAGCCCGCCGACGGACGCTTCGGTGCGGGCCCCTCCAAGGTGCGGACCGAGGCGCTGGACGCCCTCGCCGCCACCGGAAGCTCCCTGCTCGGCACCTCCCACCGCCAGGCGCCCGTGAAGAACCTGGTCGGAAAGGTCCGCGAGGGGATCTCCGAGCTGTTCTCCCTGCCCGAGGGCTACGAGGTGATCCTCGGCAACGGCGGCTCCACCGCCTTCTGGGACATCGCCACCCACGGACTGATCGACACCAAGTCCCAGCACCTCAACTTCGGCGAGTTCTCCTCCAAGTTCGCCAAGGCGGCCAAGCTCGCGCCGTGGCTGGCCGAGCCGACCGTGATCGCCGCCGACCCCGGCACGCACCCGGCGCCCGAGGCCGAGGCGGGCGTGGACGTCTACGCCTTCACCCACAACGAGACCTCCACCGGTGTCGCCATGCCCATCCGGCGGGTGGCCGGCGCGGACGAGGGTTCCCTCGTTCTGGTGGACGCGACGTCCGGCGCGGGCGGCCTTCCGGTGGACGTCGCCGAGACCGACGTCTACTACTTCGCCCCGCAGAAGTCCTTCGCCTCCGACGGCGGCCTGTGGATCGGCGTCTTCTCCCCCGCCGCGATCGAGCGGGCCGAGCGCGTCCACGCGTCCGGCCGGCACATCCCCGAGTTCTTCTCGCTCCCCACGGCGATCGACAACTCGCGCAAGAACCAGACGTACAACACGCCTGCCCTCGCCACGCTGTTCCTGCTCGACCAGCAGCTGGAGTGGATCAACGGGCAGGGCGGTCTGGACTGGGCGACGGCCCGCACGAAGGACTCCTCGACCCGCCTCTACAGCTGGGCGGAGGAGTCGAAGTACGCGACCCCGTTCGTCACCGACCCGGCCAAGCGGTCCCAGGTCATCGGCACGATCGACTTCTCCGACGAGATCGACGCCGCCGCCGTGGCCAAGGTGCTGCGCGCGAACGGCATCGTGGACACCGAGCCGTACCGCAAGCTCGGCCGCAACCAGCTGCGCATCGCCATGTTCCCGGCGATCGACCCCGCGGACGTCGAGGCACTGACCGAGTGCGTCGACTACGTGATCGAGAAGCTCTGACCTCTCGGGTACGACGACGAAGGGCGCCCGGTCACACCTGGCGCCCTTCGCCTTGCACACCCCGCGCGCGCAGCACCCGAAGAACAGCCTTGGCCTCGCCCTTCGCCTCGCCCCGCGTCTCACCTTTCGCCTCACCATCGGCATGCACCTTGCGCCACGCCTCCTCCATCACGGAGCCGCCGCCGGGGAAGACCGGGGTGTACGCGTCCATCAGCTTCCTCCAGCAGTCACGGGCCGGGCCCTCGCCCAAGCCGATCTCGACGATTTCCGCCCCGTCCTTGTGAGGCCCCACCGCCGGTGGGCCCTCAGGGGCGACGAGTGTTGTTCCGGCGCCCCGGCAGGGGCACCCCGCACGGAGTGGGAAACGCCCTGCCCGACCCGGGCGGCAGGCCGAACCGCCCTGTCCGCCGGGCAGGTTCGCGTCACCTCCTGCGGCGCCGCAGCCTTCCCACCCCCACCAGGGCCACCAGCACGACGGCGATCGCGGCCGCGCCGAGAGGCAGGCTCTTGTTTCCGGTCGTGCGGGTGCCGGACGAGCCGTTCCCCGTCGACGGGGAACCGCCGTCGGGGCGGTCGGGGGCGTCCTTGGCCACCACCGCGCTGTCGGCGCCCTCGCTGCTGTACAGGAGCTTCGTGCCGTCGACCGAGTAGGTGACGCCCTCGCCCTGGCCCTGGAGGGGGACGTCGAGGGTGCCGGTCCGCTTGATGTGGCCGTCGTTCCAGGCGTAGTAGATGCCGCCGAGGTAGCCGCGCACGGCGAGCTGCCGGCCGTCGGGGGAGAACGCGGCGTCCGTGGCCCACAGGTCGACCGGCGCGATGGGCTTGAAGACGTTGCTGCCCCTGGTGGACAGGGTGGCCGGGCCCTCGTAGAGGTGGCCGCCGTCCTCCTTCTTGTCGATGATGTACACGCGTCCGGTCTTCGGATGCACGACCATCGACTCGGCGTTGCGCGGCCCGTCGGCGTACTTCACCACGTACTGCGTGGCCGTGACCGTCTGGTCCTTGAGCACCTTCGGCTCGGGCAGGCGGTAGATCCAGACGTAGGGCCAGCGGCCGTCGAAGTTGTCGCCGATGTCCCCGACGTAGATCTCGTCGTGCGGCCCGATGGAGATCGCCTCGACATCGCGCGGGGAGCCGACGCCCCGCAGCGTCACCCGCGCCACGGTCTGCCCGGTCCGGCTGTCGACGGCGTAGATGTACGGCCCGTCGCCGCTGTCGTTGTGCGTCCAGTAGATGCCGGGGTGCAGCCGGGAGGCGGCGAGCCCGCTGGACTCGGCGATCCTCGGGTCCTTGAGGGTGAACCCCTGGTCGCCGGTCCCCTCGGCGGCGGAGGCGGGCAACGCGCAGGCGCCGGCGAGCAGGACGGCGGCGAGCAGGGCGAACGGTCGGCGCATGGGCCAAGACTGCCATTCCCGCCGGGGGTTCGGCCCGCCGTCCCCGCGGCCCGCGCCCGCACGTGGCGGGCCTCACACGGTCCCGCATCCCACCCCGCGGCGGTGATCGTCCATGATGAGCGGATGCTCAGGTTCATGCCCGTGGGCGACTCCATGACGATCGGGAGCGCGGGCGAACACACATGGCGTCACCGGCTGTGGCAGCTCCTTCGCCGTACGTACGACCCCGCCGTCACGCTCGTCGGCCCGCGCGAGACGCTGTACGACCAGCAGTCCGGCGCGCCGACGTCCCTCGACTACGCCGACCCCCGCTTCCCCCGCGCCCACCTCGCGGGCTGGGGCGAGGGCTGGCTGCACATGGCCCCGCTGATCGGCGACGCGGTGCGGGAGTGCCGGCCCGACGTCCTGCTCGTCTCCCTCGGCCTGATCGACCTCGGCTTCTACACCAACGCCGAGCAGACCGCCGAGAACGTCCGGGCCTTCATCGGCGCCGCCCGGGACGCCGACCCGCGCATCCGCATGGTGCTGCTGCCGGTGATCCCCAATGTCCGCGCCGAGACCGACGCCCCCTTCGCCGCACAGGTGGACCTCTTCAACGTCCTCCTCGCCAAGGCCGCCGCCGACCTGGACGAGCCCCGGTCGCCGATCCTGCTGGCATCGCCGCCGCAGTCGTACGACATCCACGTCGACACCTACGACGGCACCCACCCCAACGCGAGCGGCGAGCACCGGATAGCGGAGGCGTTCGCCGGGGCGATGCGGGAGGCCTGGGGAATCGGGCAGCCGTACGCGGTCGGAACGGTCTGACCGGTTTACGTCCTCGCCTCGTCACCGTGCGTATCGTTGTACCGCGTCCGCATCGACTTCCCCGGGTTCCAGAACGGCTTCTGCCCCGATGTGGCCAAGTTGCGCGGGGGCGCGGCCAAGGACGACAGAGGCCGCTGGCGGTACGCACTTCCCCCGCGCATGACCACCCGCCCTTGCCTGGAGCGCACTCCAGGCCGTTGGCTTGGTGACCATGAAGTACACGCAGCTTGGACGCACCGGACTCAAGGTCAGCCGACTGGTTCTCGGGACGATGAACTTCGGGCCGGAGACGAACGAAGCCGACAGCCACGCGATCATGGACGCGGCGCTGGACGCGGGCATCAACTTCTTCGACACCGCCAACATCTACGGCTGGGGGGAGAACAAGGGGCGCACCGAGAGCATCATCGGCAACTGGTTCGCCAAGGGCGGCGACCGACGCGACAAGGTCGTCCTCGCCACCAAGGTCTACGGCAACATGGCCGGCGACGCCGAGGCCTGGCCCAACCACGACAAGCTCTCCGCGCTGAACATCCGGCGCGCGGTGGACGCCAGCCTGAAGCGGTTGCAGACCGACCACATCGACCTCTACCAGTTCCACCACGTCGACCGGAACACCCCGTTCGAGGAGATCTGGCAGGCGATCGACACCCTCGTCCAGCAGGGCAAGATCCTGTACGCCGGTTCCTCCAACTTCCCCGGTTACAAGATCGCCCAGGCCAACGAGACCGCCGCCCGCCGCGGCGGCACCATCGGCCTCGTCAGCGAGCAGTGCCTCTACAACCTCGCCGAGCGCCGCGCCGAGATGGAGGTCATCCCGGCCGCGCAGGAGTACGGCCTCGGGGTCATACCCTGGTCCCCGCTGCACGGCGGACTGCTCGGCGGTGTGATCAAGAAGGAGGTGCAGGGCGGACGCCGCGCCTCCGGACGCGCCGCCGACACCCTCGCCGACCCGGCCGCCCGCGCGCGGATCCAGTCCTACGAGGACCTGCTCGACAAGCACGGCCTGGAGCCCGGCGAGGCCGCACTGGCCTGGCTGCTCACCCGCCCCGGCGTCACGGGCCCGATCGTCGGCCCGCGCACGGCCGAGCAGCTGGAGTCGGCGCTGCGCGCGGTGGAGCTGGAGCTGAGCGGGGAAGTCCTCGCCGGCCTGGACGAGATCTTCCCGGGCCCGGGCCCGTCCCCGGAGGCCTTCGCCTGGTGACACCGGGCGGGCGCACGCCCCGCGAGGGGCACGGGGAGCCGCGTGATCGGCCAGGACCGGCCGCGGCCGTGGCAGGCGGCGGTTCCCCGGGCCCTACCGCACCGCCGCCGCCACGGCAACGACCACCAACATGAGCACAAGCGCACCGGCCATGATCCGGTTCCGGGTTTTCGGGTCCACGCATCGAGCCTAACCGGACGCCCCGCACGCCCAGCGCCCGACCGCCTCGTACCGGGGCTGCTCCCCCGGCACCCCCGACCTCGGCAGGTTGCTGCGCACCAGCGCCAGCTCGGTCACGGTCCAGCTCCGGCCGGCGAACGCGCGCAGCAGCTCGACGTACGGCCGTACGTCCACCGCCTCACGGCCGCGCGCCAGCGTCAGATGGGCCTGGTAGCGGCGGTGCTCCCCCATCGGCACCCCGGCCTTGCGGCCCGCCGACTCCGCCCGGTCGGCCAGCAGGCGCAGGGCGGCCACGTCGCCCGAGGCCCCGGTCCACAGCGCACGGCCGTGGCCGAACTGGCCGCCGCCGGCGAGCGCCAGCTCGAAGGGGGCGGTGCGGTGGGCCGCGCGGGCGAGACGGTCCGACAGAGCGGGCACGAGGTCGTCGGCGACCTCGCCGTAGAAGGCGAGGGTGAAGTGCCAGCCGGGGCGGCCCGTCCAGCGCAGTCCGTCGGCGCCCGGCAGCCGCCGCAACCGGTCGACCTCGACTGCGAGTTCGGCGGCGATGTCCTGCGGCGGCAGTACGGCGGCGAAGAGTCTCATGCCCTCACCATCCCAGAGACATCCCGACGGCGGCCCCGATGCGTCCCAGGGGTCCGTGCGCACCGGGTCCTTCGCCCAGGACGGCCGGCCGGGGCAGGTGCCGCCCCCGGAGGGTGCGGTGGTCGCACCCTCCGGGGGCGGTCACGCGGCCGCGGCGAGTTCCTCGCGCTCGCGCTGCACGAAGCGCAGGCGCGGGTGCCCCCCGTGCCAGCCGACCGACAGGCGCAGGCCGCCGACGCGGGCGAGGAGCAGGCCGATGGTGCCGGCCGCGAGGGCGGAGACGACACCGCCGAGGGCGAAACCGGCCCGGGCGCCGTAGGTGTCGGTGATCCAGCCGATCACCGGGGCGCCGAGCGGGGTGCCGCCCATGAAGACCATCATGAAAAGGGACATCACCCGGCCGCGCATGGCGGGGTCGGTGGCCATCTGCACGGTGGTGTTCGCGGTGACGTTGACCGTGAGGCCGCAGATCCCGATCGGCACCATGAGCGCGGCGAACAGCCAGTACGCGGGGGCGAGGGAGGCCACGACCTCCAGCACCCCGAAGGTGAGCGCGGCGAAGATCAGCAGCCGCATCCGGGCCGAGCCGCGGCGGGCGGCCAGCAGGGCGCCGCCGAGGGAACCCAGGGCCATCAGCGTGTTCAGCAGGCTGTAGCCGCCGGCGCCCACGTGGAACACGTGGTCGGCGAAGGCGGACAGCCACACCGGGAAGTTGAAGCCGAAGGTGCCGATGAAGCCGACCAGGACCACGGGCCAGATCAGTTCCGGGCGGCCCGCGACGTACTGGAGGCCCTCGCGCAGCTGGCCCTTGGCCCGCGGGGTCCGCTTGACCGGGTAGAGCTCACGGGCGCGCATCAGCAGCAGGCTGGTGATCGGCGCGGCGAAGGACAGGCCGTTGGCGAGGAACGCCCAGCCGGTGCCCACACCGGTGATCATCAGGCCGGCGACGGCGGGGCCGACGAGCCGCGCGGACTGGAAGTTCGCGGAGTTCAGGCTGACCGCGTTGTGCAGCTGGTCGGGGCCGACCATCTCGGAGACGAAGGACTGCCGGGCGGGGTTGTCGACCACCGTGGCGAGTCCGACGAAGAACGCGGCGAGGTAGACGTGCCAGACCTGGACATGACCGGTGAGCGTCAGCGCGGCGAGCGCGAGTCCGCTGAGGGCCATCGAGGACTGGGTGACCAGGAGCGCGGGGCGCTTGGGCAGCCGGTCGACCAGGACACCGCCGTAGAGACCGAACAGGAGCATCGGCAGGAACTGCAGGGCCGTCGTGATACCGACGGCCGCCGAGGAGCCGGTGAGGCTGAGGACGAGCCAGTCCTGCGCGATGCGCTGCATCCACGTCCCCGTGTTGGAGACGACCTGGCCGGTGAAGAACAGGCGGTAGTTCCTGACCTTCAGCGAGCTGAACATCGAGGACTTGCGGGCGGGGGTAGTA
>NZ_VOGW01000125.1 GCF_007896895.1 Streptomyces misionensis
AGTAGGGGCGGTGGGTGCGGGGGCGGAAGGTGTTCCGGATCCCGTACTCAACAGGTTCGCCTCCTTCAGGGGCTTGCTTACAGGTGTGCGAGCTTTTCCAGCACGGGGGCGGCGGCGCGCAGCTTGGCCCACTCCTCCTCGTCGAGACCGTCGGCGAGGTTCGCCAGGAACGCGTTGCGCTTGCGGCGGCTCTCTTCGAGCATGGTCTCGGCCTGTTCGGTCTGGGTGACGACCTTCTGGCGCCGGTCTTCCGGGTGCGGCTCCAGCCGGACCAGGCCCTTGGCCTCGAGCAGCGCGACGATGCGGGTCATCGACGGCGGCTGGACATGCTCCTTGCGGGCCAGCTCGCCCGGCGTGGCCGAGCCGCAGCGGGAGAGCGTGCCGAGCACCGACATCTCGGTGGGGCTCAGCGACTCGTCGACCCGCTGGTGCTTGACCCGGCGGGACAGCCGCATCACGGCGGAGCGAAGGGCGTTCACGGCGGCAGCGTCGTCGCCATGGGTGAGGTCCGGCATGTTCTTTAGAGTAACTCATTACTCTAGCTAAAGACCAACGGGACACGCCCCGCTGCCCGTGATCCAGGCCACTGAAACCCTTTGATCACCCATACGGGTGAGCCGGTGCCGGAAAGTGACGCGCCGGAAGGCAGGCTGTGGCGACCCTCGTAGGCATGGGGACCACTGTGCTGAGCCTGCGGATAGACGGGGAGCTGCTCGAACGGCTCCGGCGGCACGCGGCGAAAAGAGGAATGAGCGTGCAGGACTACGTGGTCCGCACGCTCATTCGTGACGACTTCGACCAGCGATTCCAGACCGCCGTCGAGGAGACGGAGAAGTTCTACGGCGTCACCTGAGGACGCCGCGGAACGGGTCGGCTCAGGTCAGGCCCAGGGCCGGCATCAGGTAGTAGAAGGCGAAGACCGCCGAGACGACGTACATCGGCACCGGGATCTCCCGGGCGCGGCCCGCGGCCAGGCGCAGGATCGTGAAGGTGATGAAGCCCATGCCGATGCCGTTGGTGATGGAGTAGGTGAACGGCATCATCAGCATCGTCACGAACGCCGGGATCGAGATCGTGTAGTCGGCCCAGTCGATCTCCTTGACCGAGTTCGACATGATCAGGAAGCCGACCGCGATCAGCGCCGGGGTGGCCGCCTGGGACGGCACCATCGTGGCGATCGGGGTGAGGAAGAGCGACACCGCGAACAGACCGCCGGTGACCACGTTGGCGAGACCCGTGCGGGCTCCCTCGCCGACGCCGGCCGTGGACTCCACGAAGGCGGTGGTGGCCGACGAGGAGCTGGCACCGCCCGCCGCGACCGCGAGACCGTCCACGAACAGCACCCGGTTGATGCCCGGCATGTAGCCCTGGGCGTCGGTCAGCTTGGCCTCGTCGCTGATGCCCATGATCGTGCCCATCGCGTCGAAGAAGCACGACAGCAGGACCGTGAAGACGAAGAGGATGCCGGTCAGCACGCCGACCTTGGAGAAACCGCCGAACAGGCTGACCTGGCCGACCAGGCCGAAGTCCGGGGTGGCGACCGGGTTGCCGGGCCACTTCGGCACCGTCAGGCCCCAGGACGGGACCTTGGCGATCAGGTTGATGATCACCGCGAGGACGGTCATGCCGACGATGGAGATCAGGATCGCGCCCGGCACCTTGCGCACGATCAGGACGAAGGTGAGCAGCGCGCCCAGGACGAAGATCAGGACCGGCCAGCCGACGAGGTGACCACCGGTGCCGAGCTGGAGCGGGACGGTGGTCTGGGCGACGTCCGGGATACGGCTGACGAAGCCGGAGTCGACCAGGCCGATCAGCATGATGAACAGGCCGATACCGATCGAGATCGCCTTGCGCAGGCCGAACGGCACCGCGTTCATCACGCGTTCGCGCAGGCCCGTGGCGACCAGCAGCATCACCACGAAGCCGGCGAGAACGACCATGCCCATCGCGTCCGGCCAGGTCATCCGGGGGGCCAGCTGGAGCGCGACGACCGAGTTCACGCCGAGACCGGCGGCCATCGCGATCGGGACATTGCCGATGACACCCATCAGGAGGGTGCTGAAGGCGGCCGTCAGCGCGGTCGCCGTCACCAGCTGGGCGTTGTCCAGGTGGTGACCGTTCATGTCCTTCGCGCTGCCCAGGATGATCGGGTTCAGCACAATGATGTAGGCCATCGCGAAGAAGGTGGCCAGACCGCCCCGGAACTCCCGTGCGATCGAACTGCCACGCTCGGAGATCTTGAAGTAGCGGTCGAGGGAACCGCCGGCGGACGACGGGCCGCCCGGCTTCTCGGGGGTGGGGACCTTGGCAGTTGCCGAGGTGGACATGCGGGACCTCATCACCGACAGGGTTCCCCCGAGCCCCGTTGGAGTTTCATACGATTAGAAGCGGTCAAAGACAAACGGTTTCAGTATGAACGTATGAGTCACTAGATCGCTATCTCCGCGCGTAGATACGGTGCGCCCCCGGTCGGACCGGGCGGCCGCCCGATCGCCTCGTAAGCTGTGCGCCATGGCCAAGTGGATCCCCCAGCACGAGGCGCCCGAGCCCCTGGAGGGGCCCGTGGTCGCCACGATCACCGGCGGCACGATCGTCTGGTTCGTCCTGTTCCTCGTCCAGCTCCCCTTCTATGGCTGGTTCCGTGACCACGGCCATCTGTGGTGGCTGTGGACGTGCCTGGCCGGTGGCGGGCTCGGACTGATCGGCATCTGGTACGTGCGCAAGCGGGACGCCGCGATCAAGAGGGCCCGTTCGGCATCGGCCGACTGACCCCGGCCGGGGGACCCGGGCCGGGTGGGCGCGCGGGCAAAGGCCACGTAACGTCGGATACATGAGCCATATAGACGCCGGCGCCGAGCTCGATCCGGTACACCCGGTGGCCCTGCCCAGGACCCGAGCGACGGGGCTGACCGGCGCGGAGGTGGCGGAGCGGCGCGCACGTGGCGAGATCAACGACGTGCCCGTGCGCAGCAGCCGCTCGTTCGGCGAGATCGTCCGGGCGAACGTCTTCACCCGGTTCAACGCGATCATCGGCGTGCTGTGGGTGATCACCCTGTTCGTCGCGCCGATCCAGGACAGCCTCTTCGGCTTCGTGATCCTCGCCAACACCGGCATCGGCATCATCCAGGAGTGGCGGGCCAAGCAGACCCTCGACTCGCTCGCGGTGATCGGGGAGGCCCGGCCGACCGTGCGCCGGGACGGCAGAGCCACCGAGATCGCCACCGCCGAGATCGTGCTGGGCGACCTCATCGAGATCGGCCCCGGCGACAAGGTCGTCGTGGACGGGGTGTGCGCCGAGTCGGACGGACTGGAGATCGACGAGTCCCTGCTCACCGGTGAGGCCGATCCGGTGGTCAAGCGCCCCGGCGATCCGGTGATGTCCGGCAGCTTCGTCGTCGCGGGCGGCGGCGCCTTCACCGCGACCAAGGTGGGCCGGGAGGCCTACGCGGTCCAGCTGGCCGAGGAGGCGTCCCGCTTCACGCTCGTCCACTCCGAGCTGCGCACCGGCATCTCCACCATCCTCAAGTACGTCACCTGGATGATGGTCCCGGCGGCGATCGGCCTGGTCGTCACCCAGCTCGTGGTGAAGAACGACGACCTCAAGGCGGCCGTGGCCCGCACCGTCGGCGGCATCGTCCCGATGGTCCCGGAGGGCCTGGTCCTGCTCACCTCGGTGGCCTTCGCGATCGGCGTCATCCGGCTCGGCCGCAGGCAGTGCCTCGTCCAGGAGCTGCCGGCCATCGAGGGCCTCGCCCGCGTCGACACCGTCTGCCTGGACAAGACCGGCACCCTCACCGAGGGCGGCATGGACGTCACCGAGCTGCGCCCGCTGAACGGCGCCGACGAGGGGTACGTGCGCAAGGTGCTCGGTGCGCTCGGCGAGTCCGATCCGCGGCCCAACGCCTCCCTCCAGGCGATCATCGACGCCTGTCCCGACAACGACGAGTGGCGCTGCGTCGAGTCGCTCCCCTTCTCCTCCGCCCGCAAGTACAGCGGGGCCTCGTTCAGCGAGGGCGACGGCGAGATCAGCACCTGGCTGCTCGGCGCCCCGGACGTCCTCCTCGGCGCCGACGACCCGGCGCTGGCCGAGACCGAGCGGCTCAACGAGCAGGGCCTGCGGGTGCTGCTGCTGGCCCGGGCGAGCCGTGACCTGGACGACGCCACGCCCGCCCGGGGCGCCCGCCCCACCGCCCTGGTCGTCCTCGAACAGCGGCTGCGGCCCGACGCGGCGGACACCCTGCGCTACTTCGCCGAGCAGCGGGTGCGGACCAAGGTCATCTCCGGGGACAACGCCGTCTCGGTCGGCGCGGTCGCGGCCAAGCTGGGCCTGGACGGTACGGCGACGGACGCGCGGCGGCTGCCCGAGGACCGGGCCGCGATGGCGGAGGCGCTGGACGCGGGGACCGTCTTCGGGCGGGTCACCCCGCAGCAGAAGCGGGACATGGTGGGCGCGCTCCAGTCGCACGGGCACACGGTGGCGATGACCGGGGACGGCGTGAACGACGTGCTCGCCCTGAAGGACGCGGACATCGGCGTGGCCATGGGCTCCGGCTCGGAGGCCACCCGGGCGGTGGCGCAGATCGTGCTGCTGGACAACAGCTTCGCGAGCCTGCCGTCGGTGGTCGCCGAGGGCCGCCGGGTGATCGGCAACATCACGCGGGTGGCGACGCTGTTCCTGGTGAAGACGGTCTACTCGGTGCTGCTCGCGGTGCTGGTGGTGTGCTGGCGGGTGGAGTACCCCTTCCTGCCCCGCCATCTGACCATGCTCTCCACGCTCACCATCGGGGTCCCGGCCTTCTTCCTGGCCCTGGCGCCCAACGGGGAGCGGGCGAGACCGCACTTCGTGCACCGGGTGATGCGGTACTCGATCCCGGGCGGCGTGGTGGCCGGCGTGGCGACCTTCGTGACGTACCTGATCGCCCGGCACCACTACGCGGGATCGGGCCCGGGACAGCTGGAGGCGGAGACCAGCGCCGCCACGCTCACCCTGTTCCTGATCTCCATGTGGGTGCTGGCGATCATCGCCCGCCCCTACACCTGGTGGCGGGTGACGCTGGTGGCCGCGATGGCCGTGGCCTTCCTGCTGGTGCTCGCCGTCCCGGCGCTGCAGGACTTCTTCGCGCTGAAGCTGGTCGGTCTCGCCATGCCGTGGACGGCGGTGGCGATCTCGGTGGTGGCGGCGGCCGCCCTGGAGTTCCTGTGGAAGTGGGTCGCCCGCCGCTTTCCCGGCTAGCTGGTGCTGTGGCCGGAAAGGTTTGCCGGTGAACCTTTCCGGCCACAGCACCAGGACCTACTGCACGTCGACGTAGTCGCCCGCGGCGGAGACGGACGAGGTGGTGGAGGTGCCCGCGAAGGTGTAGCGGTAGTAGCCGTCGGAGCCGGCCGTGACCGTGGTCTTCAGGGCGCCCGTCGAGGACGAGGTGATCGTCTTGACGGTGGTGTAGGTGCTGGTGCCCGCCTTGCGGAACTGGAGCTTCACGGACTGGCCGGAGAAGCCGGCGTAGGTGCCCTTCTGCCAGTCGGCGCGGGTCAGCTTGCCGGTGACGGTGAGCGTCTTGCCCTTCTTGACCGGCTCGGGGGTGGCGTCGGCGGTGAGCTTGGCGGCGCGGCGGACCGGGATGGTGCCCAGGTCGCTCTGCCACTTCATGCCGCCGGAGGTGTTGACGGCGAGCCCGCCCTCCTTCCACGTGCCGGCCTCGGAGTTGTACAGGTCGGCGGCCGTGACGGCGATGGTGGCCGAGCAGTTCGCGGTCGTGGAGTCGACCTTGGTGCAGGTGCCCGGGTCGTCGCTGATGAACTCGTTGTCGGCGCTCTTGGCCGAGGTGCCGCGGTAGAGCAGCGGGCCGGTGGCGATGCCGGACAGCGAGACGGTGCTGGGGTGCGTGACGGTGTAGGTCACCTTGACCTTGACCGTCGAGGTGGCCCCGACGGTGATGGCCTTGCCGGCGTTCACCTTCATCTTCGAGAAGGTGACGTTGGGCACCGTGGTGGCCGCCTGGGCGGCGGGCACGGCGAGGGCGGAGAGCGCCAGGGCGCCGAGGACGGCGGCCGCGGTGGCACGTATGCGCATGTGCGTTCCCTCGGAGGGAGAAGTGATCGTGGAGTCGGTCGACTCGGGTGATCAGATCCACGAGACCGGCAGTGAGTTGTACGGCAAGAGCGCGGACCGGCCAATCTTTGTCCGGCCGTTACCTTTCCCGCACACGCCGGGGCCCCGGTGGCGGGGTGCGCCACCGGGGCCCCGGTCCGTCTCGCTCCGGCGAGGGGTTACTTCACGTCGACGTAGTCACCCGCGGCGCTGACCGCCGGGGTGGTCGAGGTGCCCGCGAAGGAGTACCGGAAGTAGCCGTCGACCGTGGCCTTGGTCGTCGTCTTCAGGTTGCCCGCGGAGTCCGTCTTGATGGTCTTCAGGGTGGTGTAGCTGCTGGAGTTCTTCTTGCGGAACTGGAGCTTGACCGCCTGGCCGGTGTAGCCGTGGTACTTGCCGTCGTCCCAGTTGGCGCGGGACAGCTTGCCCACGACGGTGACGGTCTTGCCCTTCTTCACCGGCTCCGGGCTGGCGTTGACCGTCAGCTTGGAGTAGCGCTGGAGCTTGAAGGAGTTGGTCGGGTCCTTCACGGCCACGCCGACCTTGTCCAGGTCCGGGTCGGACGGGTTCTGGCCGTTGAAGGCGACCGCGTAGGCGGCGGCCTTCCAGCTGCCGGCGTCCTCGGAGAGCAGCTCGGCCGGGTCGATGGACACGGTGGCCTTGCAGTTCGCGACGGTCGCGGAGGAGTCCGTGCAGGACCCGTTGGTGCTGTCGTAGAACCAGATCGAGTCCTCGAAGGAGGCCCCGCGGTACAGCTCCACGGCCGCGAAGAAGTCCTTGGCGTGGATGTTGACGTCCGCGCCGTGCGTCAGCGTGAAGGACACCGGCACCTTGACCACGTTGGTGGTGCCGACGGCGATGTTCTTGCCGTTGTTCACCTTCACGTTGGAGAAGGTGGCGTTCAGCTGGTAAGGCGTGCCCGAGGCGACGGCGGCGAAGGACGAACGGCCCTGGTGGGCGGTGTGGGCGACCTTGCTCACGGAGTTCTCCGCGGGCACCCGCGCCTGGTCGGCGGCGTGGGCCGCGGGCAGGGCGAGGGCAGAGAGGGCCAGGGCGCCGGAGACGGCGGCCACGGTGGCACGAATGCGCATGTGCGGTTCCCCTGCGTACGTAGTTTTGAGGGAGTCGGTTGCGACTCCGACTCGTCAGACACGGCACGCAGGGGAACGGTTGTAGTCAATCTGAAGAAAATGTAAGAGAGTTACGGAGACCCGTTTGAGCGCGCTCGGCGGGTCAGTCGAACCAGCGGTCCCGCGCCAGCTCCTCGGTGCGGGAGGGGTCCTCCAGCAGGGCCGCCACCTCGAAGCGGCGCGGCCACTGCCCCGCCGCCCAGGCGAGGCCCGCGGCGACCCCCTCCAGGGTGGCGGCGTGCAGCACTCCGTCGTCGGTCAGCCGCCAGTCGATCTCGACGCCGTCCACGACGAGTTCGCCGTGTTCGACGTACGTCTCCGGCGTGCGCGGTCCGAGCAGCACGCGCACCGGCTCGGGCACGTCGTGCTCGGTGCCCTCGGAGTGCACCGCGCCGGTGACGGACTCGCTGAGCCGCCGCACCTGGAGCAGCTCGGCCAACTCGGCGGCGCGGGACGGCCGTACGGGCAGCAGGGGCACGCCGGAGGTGAAGGGCAGCAGGTCCGGGGAGTCGACCACCACGGCGTCGGCGGCGTCCACCACCGTCACCCGCCCGTCGAGCACGGCCCGCAACTCGTCGGGCAGGGTGACCTGTTCCGGGTCCAGCTCAGCCAACGCGCCGTACAGGCCGTGCAGTTGGGCCGCGGTGACCGGACGGTCCGGGTCGGCGAGGCGGTCCAGCAGCTCGGCGGCTCCGCCCGGCTCGTCCAGCAGGGCGCCGACCGAGGTCCGCACCCCGAGCGCCCGCAGCACCTGCTCGTCCTCGAACCCGGTGGCGTCCGCCTCGTCGTACAGCCCGCGCAGCAGCGGGTCGCCGCCCGCGGCCCGCAGGCCGGCGGGACGCCGCCCGTCGAGGACCGGGTGCCCGCGCAGCCACCACGCGGTGTACGACCGGACGACCTCGTGGGTGCCGTCGGGCAGCAGGACGCGCACCGGCTGGGTCAGCGCGTCCCGCAGCGGCGGCCGGGCCAGCAGGGAGAGGGCCTCGGGCCAGTGGTCGTCGGCCACGAGGTCGAGGTCGCGCACGGCGACGAGTTCGGTGGCGACCGGCGGCACGGGGCTGTCCGGGAAGCGGTCCAGGATGTCCTCGCACCACACGTCCACCGCGTCCAGCAGCCCGGCGTCGTCCGGCTCGGCGAAGTCGCCCTCGCGCGGCTCCAGTTCGTCGGGGTCCAGGACGACGTCGGTGGCGCGCACCAGGGCGAAGCCGGCGAGCACCCCGCAGGCGGTGAGCGGCTGTTCGCCCCACCGCTCGGCCAGGTCGTGGGCCACCGTGGGCAGTTCGTCCGCGCGGATCACCCGGGCGAAGGGGCTGCCGGGGTACACCAGCTCGCCCGCGGGCACGAGTTCGCCGTCCTCGTCGGGCAGCGCGAGGGCGCCCAGCCAGGGCTCCTCGCCGGGCTCCAGGCCCGCGTCCCGCACCAACCCGAGGACGGTCTCGGCCAGTTCCTCGGCGTCCGGGGCGTCCTCCTCCCAGGTGAGGCCGCCCTCCTCGTCCAGGGAGGCGGCGACGGCGGCCCGCACCTGGGGGGTGGTGAGCACCGCGCGCGGGGTGGCGGGCAGCGCGCCCAGCTTCTCCAGCAGGGGGTGCGTGGCGTCCTCGTGGGCGACCTTCAGGCCGAGCCGCCCGAGCACGTCCACGTCGATCCGGGCGCCGTCGGGGGTGGGCAGCAGCACCTGCCGCGGGCCGATCGTCGTCCGGCCGTCGGCGAGCGGCACGGGCAGCCCGGACAGCCGGTCCGGGTCGACCCCGGCGAGGCTGTCGTAGAGCCGCCACCACCAGTCGGGGTCCTTCTCCAGGCCGGCCAGCCGGTCGACGGCGTCGGCGAGCGGGAGCCGGGCCACGCCGAGCATGCGCAGCTCCGCGCGCCGCTCCAGGCCGGCGGGCAGCAGGGTGGGCAGCACCTCGGCGAGCACCCGCACGGTGTCGGCGCCCGCGCCCTCCACGATCTCCGCGTCCCGGGGCCGCAGGGCCCGCGGCAGTTCGTCCTCGCCGTCCGCGCCGTCCGCGCCGGGCAGCGCGGGCGGCAGGAACGCGGTGCGCGGCAGCCGCTCCAGCAGGGCCTGGCGCAGCGCCCCGTCCAGCTCGCCCTTGCCCAGCGGCCCGGGTACGAGGTCGACGGCGCCCTCCGTCACCGGCCGCCATCCGGCGAGCAGCGCGGCGTAGGCGTCGGCCGCCCGCTGCACCAGGAAGTCGGTGAGGGGGCCGGGGGCGGTGGTGGTCCGCCACCGGGTCGTGCCCTCCCGGGAATCCTCCACGACGGTGACGGCGCCCTCGGTGCGGCGGCGCAGGGTGCGGGGCGCGTCGCCGTTCACCTCGATGACGACCTCCTGGAGACCGGGGAGGGTCAGCAGCAGCGTGTCGTCCACGGCGGTCAGCAGCCGCTCGGCGAGGTCGGCGGCGGCCGCGTCGCGCAGCGGCAGGATGACGGCGGTGTCGTACGGGTCGGGGGCGGTGCCCTCGGCGGCGAACGGCAGCCGCAGCAGGGGGACATGGCCCGCGCGCCGACGGACCTCGTCACCGAGGCCGGGGCTGTGCCGGGCGGTGTCGGCGGCCAGCTCCCGGGCCTCGTCCAGGGACCAGCGCACCCCGCCGTGCCGGCCGACGAGCGCGGGCTCGTCCGTCACCGAGAGCACGGCGGCGAAGCCGACGCCGAACCGGCCGACGGCGCCGTGCGTGGACCCGGCGTCCCGCTTGGCGGAGGCGCGCAGGGTGGCGAGGGACTCGACACCGGCCGCGTCCAGCGGGGCGCCGGTGTTGGCCGCGACCAGGACGTTGTCGCGCAGGGTGAGGCGCAGGCGGCCCGGGGCCCCGGCGCGCGCGGCGGCGTCGGCGGCGTTCTGCGCCAGCTCGATCACCAGGCGGTCGCGGTAGCCGCCCAGGACGAGGTCCTCCTCCGCGTTGGCGTCCTCGCGGAACCGCGCGGGGCTGGTGGCCCAGGCGTCGAGGACGCCGCGACGCAGCCGGGCCGTCCCGAAGGGATCGGCACCCTCGGCCGCCGGCCGCACGTACTTGCTGCTCACGTTCACACTCCTCGTCGACGTGAGGAAGAAGGTACAGCGCGCCGCCGACATCGACGGCCCGGTGCGGGGCGCTGCACGGCGGTGCCCGCCGGGTCAGGTCACCCGCAGGCGGTAGACCTGCCGGGAGCCGCCCTCCGGGCCGGGGGCGGCCGGCTCGCCCGGCGTGAAGCCGAGCGCCGTGTAGAAGGCGCGGGCGCCGCTCGTCACCGCGCCGGGGTGGTCCGGGCCGAAGGTGACGACCTCCACGGTGGCGGGGGGCCGCACGAACCGCCGCAGCGACTCGGCCAGCAGGGCGCGGCCCACGCCGGTGCCCCGGGCCCGTTCGCCGACGACCAGCCAGTGCACCTCGTACACCGGGGCCGTGCCGCCGAACAGGAGGGCACCGAGCGGGCCGGGGCCGTCGGCGACCAGGGCGGTGGCGCGGGCGATGCTCCGCCGCACGGCGTCGGCGAAGCCGGGGTCGTCCACCATCGGGCCGAACCAGTGCTCCACCTCGGCCGCCAGGGCGAGGAAGCCGGGCAGGTCGGTCTCGCGCGCGAGCCGGATCACGGTCAGGAGTGGCCCAGTTCCGCGGTCTCCTCGTCCGTCTCCTCCGGGACCGAGCCGGAGTCGCGGGCGGGGTGCAGCGGGAAGGGCTCGACGCGGGTCTCGTCGATGACCGGCGCGGCGGGCTGCGGGGGCTTGGGCATGACCGCCGCCTCGGAGTGGCCGCCGCAGCCGTAGGCGAGGGAGACCACCCGGCCGTCGGCCGGGGCGAACTCGTTGGCGCAGACGCCGAAGGCCTGACCGAGGGAGCCGCCGATGGGCGTCAGGAAGCCGCAGGTCATGCAGGTGGCCGGGGCCGCCTGGGCCATCGGCGTCTTCGGGCCGAACGCCTCCTCCCAGCGGTCGGCCGCGCTGTGCAGGCCGTACCGGGACAGGACGCGGGCCCGGCGCATGCCCAGTTCCTCGGCGACCGCGGCGATCGAGCCGCGCGAGGGCGCCGTCGGCTGGGCCGCGGGCGCGCCCGGGGTGACGTCGGCGTCCTCGGCGTCCGCCAGTTCCGCCATCTCCTCGGACATCACCGAGTTGGGCGGCGGCTGTTCCTCGCCGGTGTAGCCGGGCTCCAGGCGCAGGTCGTCCTGGTCGGTGGGGAGCAGGTCGCCGGGGCCGAGGTCGCCCGGGCGCAGCCGCTCGCTCCACGGCACCCACTCGGGGGCCAGCAGGGCGTCGGGGCCGGGCAGCAGGACCACCTCGTCCAGCGTGACGACCTTGGCGCGGGAGGCGCGGGCCACGGTGACGGCCCAGCGCCAGCCCCGGTAGCCCAGCTCCTTGCACTCGAAGAAGTGCGTGACAACACGGTCGCCCTCGGAGACGAGACCGGTGTGCTCGCCGACCACACCGGGCGCGGCCGCCTCCTCCGCGGCGCCCCGGGCGAGGTCGACCGCCTCGGCGCACAGACGGTCGGGGGTGCGGCTTCGCGTTGTCGCTGCGCTCACAGGTATCGCTTCTCTCCTACGCCGTCTCGTCAAGGCGGCTGCCTCCGGCGGGTTGGCCGACGGAGCGGACCTCAGGACCGCATCGACGTCTGCATCCGCGCGCTGGGCGCACCTCTGCCATCCATTCTGCGTTATGGCTGAGATACGCACGCTACACCGAACAGGATTCGTTGCCGCTCGACGGCATTCTCCCCCACCCGGGCCGCCCCTCTCGCCGGTCCGGCGGGTGCGGTTCGCCGCCATACGTGCCGTATCCGCACTATCCGAAGGGTTCTCGGGGCACTATGAACCTCGTGGCGACCGCGGACAAACGTGGGGTTCGGGGTGGCGGTGTCCGCCGGGGAGGCGGCGCCGTCCGGTCCGTCGGGCGTGCCCTGCACTTCCCCGTCACCGGTGCCGCGCGCGGCATCCGCCGGGCCACGCACGCGCACGGCGCCGGCGAATCGGGCCTGGGCAAGCTGATCGAGCTGCACGCGGTGAACGGCGCCGGGGACGTCATGATCACCGTGGCGCTGGCGTCCACCGTGTTCTTCTCGGTGCCAACCGACGAGGCGCGCGGGCGGGTCGCGCTGTACCTGGCGATCACCATGGCGCCGTTCACCGTGCTCGCCCCGGTCATCGGCCCGCTGCTGGACCGGCTGCCGCACGGGCGGCGGGCCGCGATGGCGGCGGCCATGCTGGCGCGGGCGCTGCTCGCGCTGCTGATCTCGGGCGCGGTGGCGACCGGCAGCCTGGGGCTGTATCCCGCGGCGCTCGGCGTGCTGGTCGCCTCCAAGGCGTACGGCGTGATACGCAGCGCCGTCGTGCCGCGCCTGCTGCCGCCCCGGTTCTCGCTGGTGAAGGCCAACTCCCGGGTGACGCTGGCCGGGCTGCTCGCCACCGGGGTGGCCGCGCCGATCGGAGCGGGGCTGCACCGGCTCGGCGACCCCTGGCCGCTCTACGGCGCCTTCCTGATCTTCGTGGGCGGTACGGCGCTGTCCTTCTCGCTGCCGCCCAAGGTGGACTCGGCACGGGGTGAGGACGTGGCACTGCTCGCGGCCGGCCCGCCGCGGGAGCCGCACCGCAAGCGGCAGGGGAAGCGGCCGGTGCTGCGGGCCGTGGGGCCCACCGTGACGCACGCCCTCGGCGCCAACGCCGCCCTGCGCTGTCTGTCCGGCTTCCTGATCTTCTTCCTCGCCTTCCTGCTGCGCGAGCAACCGCTGGCCGGCGAGAGCGCGGCGCTCTCGCTGGGTCTCGTGGGCGTCGCGGCCGGGGCGGGGAACGCGCTGGGCACGGCGGTGGGGGCGTGGCTGAGATCACGGGCCCCGGAGATCATC
This sequence comes from Streptomyces misionensis, assembly GCF_007896895.1. GTDB lineage: Bacteria > Actinomycetota > Actinomycetes > Streptomycetales > Streptomycetaceae > Streptomyces > Streptomyces misionensis_A. The sequence continues at coordinate 13,038 of NZ_VOGW01000125.1, forward strand.
ATCGTGACGGTCATCGCGGTGGCCCTGGGGACGGCGATCGTGGCCGCGGTCTTCTTCGGGGCCGTCCTGGTGGCCCTCCTCGCGGCGGTCGCCGGGTTCGCGCAGGCGCTGGCCAAGCTGGCGCTGGACGCGCTGATCCAGCGGGACGTGCCGGAGCTGGTGCGCAGTTCGGCGTTCGCCCGCTCGGAGACGCTGTTGCAGATGGCGTGGGTGTTCGGCGGCGCGGTCGGCATCGTGATGCCGCTCAACGGCACGGTCGGGCTGCTGGTCGGCGCCGCGTTCGTGGCCGTCGGCTGGCTGAGCACCCTGCGCGGCCTGCTCCACTCGGCGCGCCACGGCGGCCGGGCCAAGGTGGCGTGAAAGCGACGGGCCAGGTGACGGTCGGTGACGATCCGGACACGGCCGGGTTGTCGCGGACACGACTGGCGTAACGAACCGGGCACGCCGCACCCCACGTGGCCGGACGGCTCGGGGCGCCCGATAGCCTTCGGGCATGACCACGCTGCAATCCGTTGTGCGACGCCGCCGCGCCGTCGCCGCCGCCGGCGCCGTTTCCGCCGGACTGCTCGTCCTGTCGGGCTGTTCCAAGCCGACCCCCGTCGCGACGCTCACCGTCGGCGGGTCCTCGGTCCACTCCGAGGCGGTCTGCTACAACGACGGCAAGGCGCTGACCACCGAGTCGCTGAAGACCTGCGCCAAGAAGGTCGGCGAGGCCAAGGCGATCTCGCTCAACAACGTCGACTCCCTGCGCATCGGCGTCGACCCGAAGATCGCGGACGCCGGCTGGGCCGTGCTGGTCAACGGTCAGACGGCCATCGACTTCAACACCGCGACCTACCGCACGCTCCCGAACGACGTGTTCTTCAACGAGCGGTACAACACCGGCGGTGCCACCAACTCCGTGGTGATCCAGATGGGCTCCACCAAGGGAACCAAGGGCGTGTGGTCCTTCAAGGTGAAGAAGGCCTGATCACCACGTCCGCACGTGTCCTCGTGGCCACTGCGGTCCCGGCCGAACGGGACGCGGTGGCACAGGCGTTCCCCCGGCCGGCCCAGGAGCTGCGGCTCCCGGGCGCGGTGCTGTGCCGCACGGCGTTCGCTGCCGGCGCCGTGGTCGATCTGCTCGCCGCCGGAGTCGGACCGGCCCGCGCCGCCGCCTCCACGGCCACCGCGCTGACCGCGGCCGCCCTCGACGGCGCCCCCTACGACCTGGTCGTCTCGGCCGGGATCGGCGGCGGCTTCGCGCCCGAGGCACCGCTCGGCTCGCTCGTCGTCGCCGACGCCATCACGGTGGCCGACCTCGGCGCCGCGACCGCCGACGGCTTTCTGCCGGTCACCGAACTCGGCTTCGGGACCGTCACCCACCACCCGCCGGAATCACTCGTACGGGCCGTGGCCGAAGCCACCGGCGCCCGCACCGGCACGGCCCTGACCGTGTCCACCGTGACCGGCACCGCCGACCGCGCCGCCGCGCTGCGCGCCCGGCACCCCCGCGCGCTCGCCGAGGGCATGGAGGGCTTCGGCGTCGCCGAGGCCGCCGCCGCCCAGGGCGTGCCGGTGCTGGAGATCCGCGCGATCTCCAACCCGGTCGGCCCCCGCGACCGCGCCGCCTGGCGCATCGGCGACGCCCTCGCCGCGCTCACCGCGGCCTTCGGGAAGCTCGCGCCCGCATTGGAGAGTTGGAAACCGCATGACCAGTGAGCAGTTGCAGATCGCGTACTCGCCCTGCCCCAACGACACCTTCGTCTTCGACGCCCTCGCCCACGGCCGGGTCCCGGGCGCGCCCGCGCTCGACGTGACCTTCGCCGACATCGACATCACCAACGGCATGGCCGAGCGCGGCGAGTTCGACGTGCTGAAGGTGTCGTACGCCGTCCTGCCGTACGTCCTCGACGAGTACGCGCTGCTGCCCTGCGGGGGCGCGCTCGGCCGGGGCTGCGGGCCGCTGGTGCTCACGAAGGAGGCGGGCGCCGATCTGACGGGCCGTACGGTCGCGGTGCCCAGCGAGAAGTCGACGGCCTATCTGCTGTTCCGGCTGTGGGCGGCCGACACGGTCGGAATCGAAAGGAGCGGGCCCGCAGGGCCCTCGGTTGAGGGTGGTGGTGGGCGACGGGCGGGCGGCGTCGGAGAGATCGTGGTCATGCCGTTCCACGAGATCATGCCGGCCGTGCGGGACGGCAAGGTGGACGCCGGGCTGGTGATCCACGAGGCCCGCTTCACCTACCAGAACTACGGGCTGCACAAGCTCGCCGACATGGGCGAGCACTGGGAGCGGACCACCGGGCTGCCGATCCCGCTGGGCGCGATCGTGGCCAAGCGGTCGCTGGGCGCCGAGGCGCTGACCCGGCTCGCCGACTCCGTGCGCGCGTCCGTGCGGGCCGCGTGGGACGACCCCGAGGCCTCCCGGCCGTACGTCATGGCGCACGCCCAGGAGATGGACCCGGCCGTGGCCGACCAGCACATCGGGCTGTACGTCAACGAGTTCACCGCCGACCTCGGCGAGGACGGCTACGCGGCGATCCGCGGGCTGCTCACCCGGGCGGCGGCCGAGGGACTGGTGCCGCCCCTCGGCCCGGACGCGCTCGCGTTCCCCTGACGGGAGCCGGACGGACCGGCGGGGTCAGACGTCCAGCTGGTCGGCGACCGCGCGGAGCAGACCGGCGATCTTCTTGCCGGAGGCCTTTTCGGGATAGCGGCCCTTCTCCAGCATCGGGGTGATGTTCTCGAGGAGGGTCGTCAGGTCCTGCACGATCGAGGCCAGCTCGTCGGGCTTCTTGCGCTGGGCGGCGGCCACGGAGGGCGTCGGGTCGAGCACGATCACCGAAAGCGCCTGATCGCCGCGCTGACCGGCGACCACGCCGAACTCCACACGCTGTCCCGGCTTGAGCGCATCGACTCCGGCGGGGAGAACCGAGGAATGGACGAAGACGTCACCGCCGTCGTCGCGGGAGAGAAAGCCGAAGCCCTTCTCGCTGTTGAACCACTTGACCTTGCCGGTAGGCACGTCTGTCCTCGTCCTCGTACTCGTCGGAAAACTGCTTCGGAAACGGCTCTTGATAGCACTAGAGCGGGTCGTCCGTGACCCGCTGCTACCAAGGCTAATGGTCTTGGACCCGGTGACAAGACGTCCCCCGGTCGTTCTCTCGCGCAGGAACTACCCTGGTCCGGTGCGTGACAAAACCCAAGCGAATTCCGCCGGGCCCGGCGACGGACTGATCCGCGCCGGTGCCATCGTGTTCTTCGTCGGGGCCCTGGCCGCCCTGATCACCGTGGTCCCGTTGTTCATCGGAATCAAGCCGTTTCCGACCTACATGTACGGCCTGAGCATGCTCATGGGCGTCGGTTTCCTCGTGGCCGGCGCGGGCGTGCTGCGGTCGGTGGCCGCCGGGCGGCGTCAGGCGCGGGAGGCCGCGGCCTCCCGGTGACCCTCGCGGTAACCGGCCAGCCACGCCGGGAAGGCGGAGAGGTCCCCGAGGACGACGTCCGCCCCGGCCGCGCGCAGCTCGTCCGCCGGGCAGGGGCCGGTCGCCACGGCGACCGACAGCGCACCCGCCGCACGCGCTCCGCGCACATCCCCGATGTGGTCGCCGACGTACACCCCCGCGCCGTGCTCGCGCAGCGCCCCGGCCTTCTGCTCGGCCCACAGGTCGCCCACCACGACGTCCGGCTCCATGCCCAGGTGGGTCAGGTGCAGCTCGGCGTTGGGGCGGTACTTGGCGGTGACCACCATGGTCCGCCCGCCGGCCGCGCGCACCGCGGCCAGGGCTTCCGGGGCGCCGGGCATGGCGGGGGTGGCGGCGATGGCTATCGACGCGTACATCTCCCGGTACAGCTCCGCCACGGCCGGCACCTCCTCGGCCGGGAACCAGTTCACCAGCTCGTCCGTCAGCGGCGGGCCCAGCCGGGTGACCACCAGATCGGCGTCGATGTACGTCCCCGTACGCTCGGCCAGCGCCACGTAGCACGCGCGGATGCCCGGCCGGGAGTCGATGAGGGTCATGTCGAGGTCGAAGCCGACGGTGAAGGAGGCCATGGGGACCATGGTGCCAGGCGGCCGGGGCGCTCCCCATCCTCCGTTCCCGTGACCCGCGTCCCCCGCCGGGATGATCAGCTCCGGCGCTGCGAGCGCCACACCAGGTACAACGCCGAGGCGACGGCCGCGCCCCGCACCACCCACGGCCAGGTCTGGGAGACGGCGTCGCCCATCCGGCCCTGGGCGATCGCCTCGCCCCAGCGGCCGCTCTGCCGTCCCCACAGCCACACCAGGCCCGCCGCCGCCGCGGTGCCGGGCAGCACCAGGACCGCCCATTTGGCCTCCGCGGGGGTCAGCCGCCGGGAGGTGTAGGCGATCGCCCAGCCCGCCAGCAGCGCGAACCAGTTGCCGAGCACGGCCCCGACGACCAGCGCGGCGCGGGAACAGGCCGAAGCGGCGGGCGGGGGCGGCCTCGGCGGCCGCCTCCTCGGGTTCCTGCCCCGCCTCCTTCTCCGGCTCGCGCGCTTCCTCCGGCGCGCGCGGCGGCCGCTTGAGCAGCTCGGGGATCTCCACACCGCCGACGAAACCCGGCACCTCGTCGGTCTCCGGGAGCGCGCCGCGCCCGGCGCCCGCGAACGGCACGTCGGCCACCCGCCACCAGTCGGGCGGCAGGGCGGTGTCCCCCAGCTCGTGGCCCGCGGCGGCGTACGGCGGGGTGAGGGCGTCGCGCG
>NZ_VOGW01000126.1 GCF_007896895.1 Streptomyces misionensis
CCGGGGCCGGGGCACGACCCGGCGCAGCAGCTTCGGGAGCTGCTCCGCGGCCGCGGCCGGGCGCGGCGCCCGCTCGTGGGCCGCGGGCTGGACCGGTACGGCGGCGGGCGGCCCGGCGGTGCCGGTGCGCGCGGAACCGCCCGCGGCCTCGACCACCTCGTCCGGGGTGCCCAGCCGGTCCAGGATGCGGCGGACGGCGGCGGGACTGTCCACCGCGGCCCTGGCCCGGTCGCGGTCGATCTCGTTGCGCAGCTCCGACACCAGCCGCATCCGGGCGGACGACGGCAGCTGCCGCTGCTGCGCGACATCCCCGACGCGGCTCAGGTACTCGTAGACGACCTTGTCGCTTTCGATGCCCACGGAATCCCTCCGGGGAGACGCCGACTGAACTCCCGTGAGGACGGTAGCGCAGAGCCGGGCCGCCCCCGCCACGGCTGAACCGCCGAGGACAACCCGCTACCGTTGGCCGGATGAGCCAAGAGGCCAACCCAGCCCCTCGGTCCCTCGCGGAGGCCCTCCGCGCCAGGGACGACGCCTCCCTGGCCGCGCTGCTGCGCAGCCGCCCGGACCTCATCACGCCGGTCCCCACCGATCTGACCCAGCTGGCCACCCGGGCCGGCACCCGGGCCTCGGTGCTGCGGGCCCTGGAGCGGCTGGACCGGTTCGCCCTGCAGACCGCGGAGGCGCTGGCCGTGGCCCCGGACCCGGCCCCGTACGCCACCCTGCTCGGGCTGATGGCCGGGGACGCCGGGGACGAGGCGGTGACCGCCGCGCTCCCCCGTGCCCTCGGCACGCTGCGCGAACAGGCACTGGTGTGGGGCGACGACGATCGGCTGCGCCTGGTGCGCACCGCCCGCGAACTGCTCGCGCCCTCCGCGCAGCACCCCTCGCCGACCGGTCTCGGGCCCACCGTCTCGGAGGCCACCTCGGGCATGTCACCGGGGCGGATCCAGGAGATCGTGACCACGGCCGGGCTGGCCTCGACGCACGACTCGGTGTCGGCGGTGGCCGCGCTGACCGCCCTGTTCGCCGACCGGAAGAAGATGGCCCGGCTGCTCGCCGGGGCCCCGGACGCCTCCCGGGAGGTGCTGTCCCGGCTGGTGTGGGGGCCGCCGTACGGGCAGGTGACCCCGGAACCGGCCGCGCATCTGCGCTGGCTGCTGGACCGGGGGCTGCTGCTGCCGACCGCTCCGGGCACCGTCGTACTGCCCCGCGAGGTGGCCCTGCATCTGCGCGCGGGCCGCGCCCACCGGGAGCCCGAGCCGCTGCCGCCGGCGGTGGAGCCGGCCGCCACCCACCGTCCACAGGTTGTGGACGCGACGGCCGCCGGGCAGGCCCACACCGCCCTCGCCACCGTCGAGGAGCTGCTGACGGACTGGAACGAGGGCGGGCCCGCGGTGCTGCGGGCCGGTGGCCTGAGCGTGCGCGATCTGAAGCGGACCGCCATCGCCCTGGACGCGCCCGAGCCGGTCGCCGCCTTCTGGGTCGAACTCGCCTACGCGGCGGGCCTGCTGGCCTCCGACGGCGAGGCCGACGAACGCTACGCCGCCACCCCCTTCTACGACGAGTGGCTTCAGCGGCCCCCGGCCGAGCGCTGGGCCCGGCTCGCCCAGGCCTGGCTGACCGGCACCCGGACGTCCGGTCTGGTCGGCGGCCGGGACGCGAAGGACCGGACGCTCTCCGCGCTCGGCCCGGGCCTGGACCGCTCGGCCGCGCCCGAGGTGCGGCACCGGGTGCTGGCCCTGCTGGCCGCGCTTCCCGCGGGCGCCGCCCCCGACCCCGACACGGTCCTCGCCCGGCTGCGCTGGGAGCGCCCCCTGCGCGGCGCCGCGTCCGGCGCCCGGACCGGCAAGGAGGGCGGCACCGAGGACCTGCGCGCCCGCCTCGCCCGCTGGACCCTCGCGGAGGCGGAACTGCTGGGCGTGACGGGCCGGGGCGCCCTGTCCGCCCACGGCCGGGCCCTGCTGGGGGCACCGGCCCCGGGCGGCACCGCCGGTCCGGCCGACGCGGGCGCCCCGGCCGGAGCGGGGGACGGCGGCGGCCCCGCCGGGGCGGGCGAGCCCAGCGGCCCCGGGGACAAGCTCCCCGTCCACCACCGGACGATGCCGCAGCTCACCCCGCCGGCCCCGCTCTCCGCCACCGAGCAGGCCACCGCGGCCGCCGCCGCGGCCCGGATTCTCGCGCCACTGCTGCCCGAGCCCCTGGACCACGTGCTGCTCCAGGCCGATCTGACCGCGGTGGCGCCGGGCCCGCTGGAGCGGCCGCTCGCCGAGACGCTCGGGGTGCTCGCGGATGTGGAGTCCAAGGGCGGCGCCACCGTGTACCGGTTCACCCCGGGGTCGGTACGGCGCGCGCTGGACGCCGGGCGGACCGCCGCCGACCTGCACGACTTCCTCACCCGGCACTCGCGCACCCCGGTCCCGCAACCGCTCGCCTACCTGATCGACGACGTGGCCCGCAGGCACGGCCATCTGCGGGTCGGCGCCGCCTCGGCGTACGTCCGCTGCGACGACGACGCCCTGCTCAACGAGATCCTCGCCGACAAGCGCGCCGCCGCCCTGCGGCTGCGCCGCCTCGCCCCGACCGTGCTGGCCGCGCAGACCGACCCGGCCGCCCTGCTGGAGGGCCTGCGCGCGATGGGCTTCGCGCCCGCCGCCGAGTCCGCCGAGGGCGATGTCCTGATCACCCGCGCGCACGCCCACCGCACCCCGCCCCGCACCGCGCCGGAACCGGTGCCGGAGGGGCCGCCGACACCCGACGCCACCCTGCTCACGGCCGCGATCCGGGCCATCCGGGCCGGCGACCTGGCCGCCACGGCCCCCCGCAAGTCCGCCGGGGCCGGCCCGGCGGGCGGCGAGCCGCCCCGCACCTCCTCCGCCGAGACCCTCGCCACCGTGCAGGCCGCGGTGCTCACCGGCGAGTCCCTGTGGATCGGCTACGTCAACGCCGAGGGCGCCGCCAGCCAGCGCGTCATCGCCCCGGTCCGGGTGGAGGGCGGCTTCGTGACGGCGTACGACCACACGGCCGACGAGGTGCGCACCTACCCGCTGCACCGCATCACCGGGGTCGCCGAGCTCGCCGGGGAGTGAGCGGGGACCCCCGTGGCGGTCCGCGGCCCTCCGCGATCGCCGCCGGATGGGGCACACTGGACGTTTGGCCGTAGTGGAGGCCGTAGTGGAAAGGGTGTACCGCGCGTGAATGGTCCACTGATCGTCCAGTCCGACAAGACCCTGCTCCTGGAAGTCGACCACGAGCGGGCCGACGACTGCCGCCGGGCCATCGCGCCGTTCGCCGAGCTGGAGCGGGCCCCCGAGCACATCCACACCTACCGGGTGACGCCGCTCGGCCTGTGGAACGCGCGGGCCGCGGGGCACGACGCGGAGCAGGTCGTGGACGCGCTGGTGCAGTACAGCCGCTACCCGGTGCCGCACGCGCTGCTGGTGGACATCGCCGAGACGATGGACCGCTACGGCCGCCTCACCCTGTCCAAGCACCCCGCGCACGGACTGGTCCTGACGACCACCGACCGGCCGGTGCTCGAAGAGGTGCTGAAGTCCAAGCGGATCACCCCGCTGGTCGGCGCCCGGATCGACCCCGACACCGTGGTGGTCCATCCCTCCGAGCGCGGGCAGATCAAGCAGACCCTGCTGAAGCTCGGCTGGCCGGCCGAGGACCTCGCCGGTTACGTGGACGGCGAGGCGCATCCCATCGAGCTGGCCGAGGACGGCTGGGCGCTGCGGCCTTACCAGAAGCAGGCCGTGGAGAACTTCTGGCACGGCGGCAGCGGTGTCGTCGTACTGCCCTGTGGCGCGGGCAAGACGCTGGTGGGCGCCGCCTCCATGGCCGAGGCGAAGTCGACCACCCTCATCCTGGTCACCAACACGGTCTCCGCCCGGCAGTGGAAGCACGAGCTGGTGAAGCGGACGTCGCTGACCGAGGACGAGATCGGCGAGTACAGCGGCACGCGGAAGGAGATCCGCCCGGTCACCATCGCCACCTACCAGGTGCTGACCACCCGGCGGAAGGGCGTCTATCCGCACCTGGAGCTGTTCGACTCGCGGGACTGGGGTCTGATCGTCTACGACGAGGTGCATCTGCTGCCGGCTCCCGTCTTCAAGTTCACCGCCGATCTCCAGGCACGGCGGCGGCTGGGGCTGACCGCCACGCTGGTGCGCGAGGACGGCCGTGAGTCGGACGTGTTCTCCCTGATCGGGCCCAAGCGGTTCGACGCGCCCTGGAAGGAGATCGAGGCCCAGGGCTACATCGCGCCCGCCGACTGCGTCGAGGTCCGGGTGAACCTGACGGAGTCCGAGCGGCTGGCGTACGCCACGGCCGAGACGGAGGAGAAGTACCGCTTCTGCGCCACCACGGACACCAAGCGGAAGGTCACGGAGGCGATCGTCCGCCGGTTCGCGGGCCAGCAGATCCTCGTCATCGGCCAGTACATCGACCAACTCGACGAGCTGGGCGAGCACTTGGACGCCCCGGTCATCAAGGGCGAGACCTCCAACGCCCAGCGCGAGAAGCTCTTCGACGCCTTCCGTGAGGGCGAGATCAACGTGCTGGTGGTGTCCAAGGTCGCCAACTTCTCGATCGACCTGCCCGAGGCCACGGTCGCCATCCAGGTGTCCGGCACGTTCGGCTCCCGCCAGGAGGAGGCCCAGCGGCTCGGCCGGGTGCTGCGGCCCAAGGCCGACGGCCACCAGGCGCACTTCTACTCGGTCGTCGCCCGCGACACCATCGACCAGGACTTCGCCGCCCACCGCCAGCGCTTCCTGGCCGAGCAGGGCTACGCCTACCGCATCGTGGACGCGGACGAACTCCTGTCGGAGACGGAGGGCTGACCGGCCCGGGGGGGGCGGGCGCCGTCACGCCCGGCGTACGCCCGCCTCCTCGCCGTACTCGCCGAGGACGACCACGCCGAACGCCGCCTCCGCGAACACCTTCAGGGCGCGCAGGGCGCTGCCGAGGAGATGACGCGGGGCGCCGTCCACGGCCGTGGCCCCGCGCGGGGGCCGGGCTGGGGCGGGGGAAACCGTCGCTGCGCCCATGCCTCCCTGGTGGCACCGCGCGCCCCGCGCAGGTATCGGCCCAGGGGTCCGATTTCCCGGGCCGCCCGCTACGCCCACGGGTGGACCCCACCCCTACTCCGGGCCGCCTCATCCCCCTAGGGAGCGCGTCGGCGGCGTCCGCCGCCGGCTGGTCGGCACGCGTGAGACGCACCGGCCCAGGCCGGCGTCGTCCGCCGCGGCCCGCGGGCCGACCGGAGCGGCCGCCGAATATCCATTGGCGTTCGCCTTGTCGCCTCACTAAAATCCTCCCCCTTGCCCGCCTCCCCTCCGCGGAGTGCCGCCGCCCGGCCGGAAACCGGACGGCACGTCGTCCCGCACGGCACCGTCACCGTCGTACCGCCCGCAGCAGGCCCACCGGAGGCACCCCCTTGTCCACGTCCGCCCACGACCCGGCCACCGACCCCCTCTCCCGGGAACGCTCGCACCTCGCCGACTCCCGTGCCGCCCTGCGCGCCATGCGGGAGGACGTGGAGGCGCTGGACATCCGGGACGTCACCGCCAACTGGGTCAACGCCGAAGTGCTCAGCCGCCAGATCGACGACCGCATCAAGGCGCTGGCCGACCTCAGCGACACCCCGCTGTTCTTCGGCCGGCTCGACTACCTGCACGCGCCGGGCGCGGAACAGGCCGAGGGCGCGCAGGGCGAGCAGTTCTACATCGGGCGGCGGCATGTGCACGACGCGGACGGCGACCCCATGGTCATCGACTGGCGTGCCCCGGTCTCCCAGCCGTTCTACCGGGCCTCGAAGAAGGACCCGATGGACATCGGGCTGCGCCGCCGCTTCGGCTACACCGGCGGCGAGCTGACCGCGTACGAGGACGAGCGGCTGTCCGACCCGGACGAGGCGGCCACCACCAGCAAACTGCTCCAGCAGGAGATCGAGCGCCCGCGCGTCGGCCCGATGCGGGACATCGTCGCCACCATCCAGCCGGAGCAGGACGAGATCGTCCGCAGCGGGCTCGGCGGCACGGTCTGCGTCCAGGGCGGTCCCGGCACCGGGAAGACCGCCGTCGGCCTGCACCGCGTGGCGTACCTGCTGTACGCGCACCGGGAGCGCCTCGCCCGCACCGGCACCCTGGTCATCGGCCCCAACAAGTCGTTCCTGCACTACATCGAGCAGGTGCTGCCGGCCCTCGGCGAGCTGTCCGTGCAGCAGGCCACCGTGGACGACCTGGTGGCGCAGGTGGAGGTGCGCGGCACCGACGAGGCGGCCGCCGCGGTGATCAAGGGCGACGCCCGGATGGCCGAGGTGCTGCGCCGGGCCCTGTACTCGTACGTCACCCTGCCGACCGAGCCGGTGGTGGTCGTGCGCGGGTCGCGGCGCTGGCGGGTCCCGGCGTACGAGCTGGAGGAGCTGGTACGGCAGCTGCTGGACCGGGACATCCGGTACGGCGCCGCCCGCGAGGCGCTGCCGCAGCGGATCGCGCACGCGGTGCTGGTGCAGATGGAACGGGCCGGCGAGGCGCCGGACGACCGGGTGCAGGACGCGGTGGCGCGCAACAGCGCGGTGAAGGCGGCCGTGAAGGCGGTCTGGCCGGCCGTCGACCCGGCGAAGCTGGTGCTGCGGCTGCTCTGCGAGCCGGAGTTCCTCGCCGAGCACGCCGCGGGCCTCCTGGACGAGGACGAGCAGAAGACGATCCTGTGGGCCAGGCCCGCGCGCAGCGTGAAGTCGGCCAAGTGGTCCGCCGCGGACGCGGTGCTGATCGACGAGGCGGCCGACCTGATCCAGCGCACGCACTCGCTCGGGCACGTGGTCCTGGACGAGGCGCAGGACCTGTCCCCGATGCAGTACCGCGCGGTGGGCCGCCGCTGCACCACGGGCAGCGCGACCGTGCTGGGCGACCTGGCGCAGGGCACGACGCCCTGGGCGACGCGGAGTTGGCACGAGGCACTGGGCCACCTGGGCAAACCCGACGGCGTCATCGAGGAGTTGACGGCCGGTTTCCGTGTGCCGACGGACGTCATCACCTACGCCTCCCGGTTGCTCCCCCACATCGCGCCCGGTCTGACCCCGGTCGCCTCCGTCCGCGAGAACCCGGGCTTCTTCGAGGTCCGCCCGATCAACTCCACGGAGCAAGTCGTCGCGGCCTGCGAGGAGTTGCTGGGCAACGAGGGCTCGACGGGCCTGATCGCCGCCGACGCCCGCGTCCCGGCGCTGGCCGAGGCGCTGACCGCGGCGGGCCTCGGATACCTGGCGCCGGGCGAGGAGACCACCCGCGAGACCCGGCTGACCCTGGTGCCGGCCTCGCTCGCCAAGGGCCTGGAGTACGACTACGTGGTGCTGGACGAGCCGCGGGCGGTGGTGGACGGCGAACCGGACGAGCACACCGGGCTGCGACGCCTGTACGTGGCCCTCACCCGAGCCGTCTCCGGCCTCGTCGTGACCCACGCGGCACCGCTCCCCGAGCAGCTGGCCTAGGACCTCTCGTTCGGAGCAGGCCGGGCTCGCGGGGTCCGGCCTGCTCCAAACGAAAGACCCTGGACCGGTACACGGCTGTTCCCTCCCAGCCGTTGGTCCCCGGCCCGACTGGGGCTATCGTCGGAATCCTGAGGCCAGGGCGAGGGAGGACGGCCGGTGATGCCGCAGGACGAGGCCGTGATCGGCTGCACGGGGAAGGTCCTCATCGGAACGCGTGGCTCCGCGGGACCGGGCGAGATCCTGGTCCGGGTCCGGGGCGGTTCCGAGACGTTCCTCGCCTGGTCGGAGGATCCCCTGCCGCCGGGCGCGACGGTGCTCGTGATCGAATCACGGGGTTCTCGCGCGGTCGGCGTCATCGAGTGGGCCGATCCATTGGACGCGCTCGGCGGCGGCGCCGCCGACGCCTGCTGAGGAGTACGAGAAAATGTTCGGATACCGCGTACCCGCGCCCGACGAGGCGATGCTGATCTCGGGCGGGCGACGGGGACTGGGGGGCGCGCCGTTCCGAGTGGTGACAGGCCACGGCAAATTCGTGGTCCCGTTCTTCCGCAAGACCCGCTTCCTCTCCCTCGCGATGTGCGAGTCGGAGGTCACCGAGACCTGTGTGACCAAGCAGGGCATCGCCCTGCACGTGCGCGCGGTCATCGCCTTCAAGGTGGGCAACGATCACGAGAGCATCATCAACGCGGGCCAGCGCTTCCTCTCCGACCAGGACCAGATGTCGGTGCTCACCGGCCGGATCTTCGCCGGCCATCTGCGCGCGATCATCGGCTCGATGACCGTCGAGGAGATCGTCACCGAACGGCAGAAGCTGGCCGCGGAGGTGCTGGACACCTCCAAGACCGAGATGGCCAAGATCGGCCTGATCGTGGACTCGCTCCAGATCCAGTCGATCGACGACGGCGACACCGGTTACATCGACGCGATGTCCGCCCCGCACAAGGCGGCCATCCAGCGCCAGGCGCAGATCGCGCAGGCGCAGGCCACGCAGGCGGCGGTGGAGGCGGAGCAGGAGGCGGCCCGCCGGCAGGCGGAGTACGCGCGGCAGACCGCCGTCGTCAAGGCCGAGTACTCGGCCGAGGTGGACCGCGCGCAGGCGCAGGCGGCGCAGGCCGGTCCGCTGGCGCAGGCGCACGCGCAGCGGGAAGTGCTCGACGCGCAGACCGAGCTGGCCGAGCGTCAGGCCCTGCTGCGGCAGAAGCAGCTGGTGGCGGAGGTCGTGAAGCCGGCCGAGGCGGAGGCCGAGCGGGTGCGCATCCTCGCGGCGGCGGAGGCCCAGCGGATGAAGATCCAGGCGGAGGCGGCGGCCTCGTACGACCGGGTCGCGCTGGACCGGATGCTGATCGACCAGCTGCCGCAGATCGTGAAGGAGGCGGCCGGCGGTCTGTCCGGCGCCAACGTCAACGTCCTGAACGGCGCGGACGGCCTCGGCGAGATCGCGGCCGGCCTGGTCTCCCAGGGCCTGACCATCCTGGACTCGGTCCGGCAGAACCTCGGCGGCCAGGAGTCCGACGGCCACCGCACCGAGGAGAACCGGAACAACGGCCTGCTCCAGCTGCACTCGGGCAAGAACAAGAAGTCGGACGACGGCCCGGTGGACGTCGACTGACGCACGCCCGGCACGCCACCGCGACCGCCCCGCTCCCGTGCCGGTTCCCCGGCCGGGGGCGGGGCGGTCCGCGTCGTACGAGGGCGCGCGCCGTACCCCGCCCTAGTCGGCCGCGCTGTCCAGCACCCGGCGCCACTCCTTGACGGACGCCTCGGACACCGGTCCGTGCCAGCCCTGGGGGCGGGCCGCGCCTCCGATGTGGAAGGCGTCGAGTCCGGCGGCGAGCAGGGGCGGGACGTGGTCCAGGCGCAGCCCGCCGCCCACGAGGATGGTCTGGTCGTAGCCGGGTTCGCCCTGGCGGCCGGACTCGGCGAGCAGGGTGGGCAGGCCCTCGTCGACACCGGTGGCGGAGCCCGCGGTGAGGTAGGTGTCGAGACCGGGCAGGTCGGCGAGCGCCTTGCGCAGGGCGTCGCGGTCGGCGGCGCGGTCGATGGCCCGGTGGAAGGTCCACCGGCAGCCGTCCAGCGCGGTGACGACCCGTTCCACGGCGGCCAGGTCCACGCCTCCGTCCGCGTCGAGGAAACCGAGCACGAACTGGTCGGCGCCCGCCGCCCGCAGCTCGTCCGCCACCCGGAGCAGCCGCTCCACCGCACCGGCCGCGAACCCGTCCGCCAGGCGGAGCATCACGCGCAGGTCGATGTCCACGGCGGCGCGGATGCCGGCGACGGTGGCGGCGGACGGGGTGAGCCCGTCCGCCGCCATCTCGGTGACCAGCTCCAGGCGATCCGCACCCCCGGCCTGGGCGGCGACCGCGTCCTCGATGTCGAGGGCGATCACCTCCAAGACTGCACGCTTGCTCATGGCACCCCATTCTCGCGGCCAAAGATCCGACTAAAGGTCTAGTCCAATTTAAGAGTACGCCGACGGGGAGGCGCCAGTACGCCACCGGGAATGCGCCGGGCCGCCGCTCAGCCGAACACGTTCAGCTCCGCCTCCGTGGCGCCCGCCAGCTCGTACGCGCGGCCGTCGAGCGACCGGCCCGAGTACAGCCGCACGAGGGTGGGGGCGTCGCCGATGTAGCGCGCGGGCGGGGCGCCCGGGGCGGCGGCGCCCAGCCGCAGCGGCTCGTCCAGTTCGTCCAGGTCGGCGTGGAGGGGGACGTGGCCGAGGACGCGGGTGTACCGGGCCAGCAGGTCGAGGGCGTACGGCAGGCCCGCGCCCGCGTACGCGCCCGGCGCGCCGAACACCTCCCGCACGTCCCCCGCGTGCACCCACTCGCCGAGCGCGACGGCGTCCAGGCGCCCGTCCCCGCGCGCGAGCACGGCGCCGGCCTCGGTCATCCCGCGCTCCAGCTCGTCCACCACCTGGCCGGCGGTCCAGTCGGCGCGTTCGGCGATGTCCCGGTCGTTGGCCTCGGGCGAGAACACCCCCTCCTCGAACCGCCGCTCCACCACCCGGCTCAGCACGGCGGAGCAGTGGGCCAGCACATCCCGCACGGTCCAGCCCGGACACGCGGGCACCGGCAGGGCGAAGTCGGCGGCGGGCCGGGCGCGCAGCAGCGGTATCAGGGCGTCCCGCTCGATCGTCAGCAACCGCCCGGGCAGTTCGGGATCCCGTCCTTCGTACAGATCAGTCATGCGCCCAAGCTAGGGCCTCCCCTCCGGATCGGGCCGGGCCGATCCGGACGAAAGACCCTGGGCCGCCACCGCCCGCCCGCACGGCCCGGACGCGAGAATGGGCCCATGGCCGACCTCGACGCCCTGCGCACCCGTTTCGCCCGCGCACTGGAAGCAGCCCGCGCCCCGGGCGGCGGGCCGGACCCCGCGCCCTACGCCGACAACCTCCTCGCCCGCTGGCAGGAACCCCAGCGCCGCTACCACACGCTCGCGCACCTCACCGCGGTCCTCGACCACGTCGACGCGCTGGCGCGGTACGCGGCCGATCCGGACGTGGTACGGCTGGCCGCCTGGTTCCACGACGCCGTCTACCTGCCGGAGCGCTCGGAGAACGAGGAGCGGTCGGCGCGGCTGGCCGAGCGGGCCCTGCCGGAGGCGGGGGTGCCGGCGGCGAAGACCGCCGAGGTGGCCCGGCTCGTCCGGCTGACCGTCACGCACGACCCGGCCGACGACGACCGCGACGGCCAGGTGCTGTGCGACGCCGACCTGGCGATCCTGGCCGCGCCCCCGTCGGCGTACGCCGTCTACACCGCCGAGGTCCACGAGGAGTACCACTTCGTCCCCAACGACGCCTTCCACCAGGGGCGTTCGGATGTGCTGCGTCAACTCCTCGCCCTGCCACGGCTGTTCCACACGCCGTACGGCCGGGAGCACTGGGAGGCCACGGCCCGCTACAACCTCGCCGCCGAACTGGAAATGCTCTCGCCGTGACGGCGTCCCACGCCTAGGGTGCGCCCATGCGAGCGATGAGCGGGGAACAGGTGACCGAGGCCGTGGCCTGGTGTGCGGCCGTACTGCGGGAGGCGGTGGGGCGGGACTGGCGCGCCGTCCGGGCCGGGCGACTGGAGTGGGACTGCCACACCACCGCCGTGCACGTCGCGGACGACCTCGTGGCGTACGCCGCCAATCTCGCCGGGCGCGCGCAGGACGCGTACCTGCCGTTCGACCTGACGCTGCACGAGGACACCGGCAACGCGGACCTGCTGCACGTCGTCGAGACCACCGGCGCGCTGCTCGCCGCCGCCGTGCAGACCGCGCCGCCCGGCCTCCGCGCCTTCCACCCCTACCCGTTCCGCAGCGCCGACCGCGACGGCTTCGCCGCGATGGGCGTCGCCGAGGTCCTGCTGCACACCCATGACATGGCCGAGGGCCTGGGCCTCTCCTACGAGCCGCCCGCCGAACTGGCCGAGGCCGTGCTCGGCACCCTCTTCCCGCACGTCCGGCCCGGCCCCGAGCCCTGGCCGACGCTGCTGTGGGCGACCGGCCGCGGCGAGCTGCCCGGCCGGGACCCGGTCACCGAGTGGCGCTGGTACAACAACCTCGTCCTGCCCACCGAACGCCTCGTCCTCACCGGGCTGCGACCGGCCAACGCCCGCGATCTCGTCCTCGGCGGCGACGGCGGCTTCGACTGGATCGAGGGCGGGCCCTACGAGGGGACGCGCGAGGCGGCCGGACTGCTGGTGAAGGCGTACGAAGCGGGCGTCCACCGGCCCGAGTTCACCACCTTCGTCGCCGTCCGGGAGGAGGACGGCCGCGCGGTCGGCGCCCTGCTCTTCCACGGCGTCCCGGACGAGGACGGGCGCGTGGAGATCGGCTACGACCTCGCCGAGGCCGCCCGCGGCCAGGGGTACGCCACGGAGGCGCTGCGCGCGCTGTCCGCGTGGGCGCTGGCCCGCGACGACGTGCGGACGCTGTACGCGCGGGCGCAGAAGAGCAACACCGCCTCCCAAGGGGTCCTCGGCCGCGCCGGGTTCGAGCCGGTGGGCGCGATCGACGACCGGCTCCTGGCGTACGAGCTGCGCTCCTGAACCCGCGGCTACGAAATCCCGCGCCGCACCAGCCCCTTGGGCCGCCGCAGCCCCGACGCCCGCAGCAGCCGCACCACTTCGCGGCTGCTGACCTCCACCGCGCCGGCCGCCACCGCGTCGGCGTACCGGTGCGCGGGGAGGTCGTAGTGGTCGCGCTCGAAGGCCCGCCGGGGCACGCCCAGCCCGTCGGCGAACAGGCGCAGTTCGTCGTACGACACATCGCTCACCAGGTGCGACCACAGGCGCCCGTGGCCCGGCCAGGTGGGCGGGTCGATGTACACCGTCACGGGCGCCTCACGGGGACGGCGTCCCGAAGGCCGCGGCGAGCGAGCCGACCGCCGCGACCTTCACGCCCGCCTTGTGGCACACCCAGTGCGGGTCGGGGCCCAGCTCGGGCTCCACGTCCAGCGCGTGCGGGTCGCCCGAGCCGCAGGCCGGGCACAGCGGCCAGCGGCCGTACCGCTCCAGCAGCGCGTCCTGCACGTCCTGCGCGACCAGGCCGGCCACATAGCGCACGCCGTCCGGCCACTGCTCGACCCACCAGCGGCGCTGCGCCACGGCGTCCTCGACCAGCGAGACCACGTCGGCCTCCGCGACCCGGCCGGCGACCAGATCGGCGAGGACCAGGGCGCGGGCCGCGTGCAAGGCCTGTTCAAGGGGACTGATGGGTTCCATGCAACCCATTGTGCGCACTCTTGACCCGGACACGAACCGAAAATATCTTTCAGAGGTGACCCAGGACGTGAAGGAAAGTTTCGGCAGTCCGGTGGGCTCGCTCGCCGCCAAGGTGCGCACCCTCGCTCCGTCGATGACCC
Organism: Streptomyces misionensis; assembly: GCF_007896895.1. GTDB lineage: Bacteria > Actinomycetota > Actinomycetes > Streptomycetales > Streptomycetaceae > Streptomyces > Streptomyces misionensis_A. The sequence continues at coordinate 13,341 of NZ_VOGW01000126.1, forward strand.
GGTCCATGCAGCGCGTCGCCGAGGCCGTCGCGAGCGACCCGGCCGGCTGCGCCGCCCTCACGGTCACCGGCCTCGCCGAACTGACCGGCACCAGCGAGGCCACGGTCGTCCGCACCGCCCGCCTGCTCGGCTACCCCGGCTACCGGGACCTGCGCCTGGCCCTCGCGGGCCTGGCCGCCCAGCAGCAGTCCGGGCGCGCGCCCGCCATCACCACCGACATCGCCGTGGACGACCCGATCGCCGACGTCGTCGCCAAGCTGGCGTACGAGGAGCAGCAGACCCTCGCCGACACGGCGGCCGGGCTCGACACCGGCCAGCTCGGCGCGGCCGTCGCCGCGCTCGCCGGCGCCCGCCGCACCGATGTGTACGGGATCGGGGCGTCCGGGCTCGTGGCCCAGGACCTCACCCAGAAGCTGCTGCGCATAGGGCTCATAGCGCACGCGCACAGCGATCCGCACCTCGCGGTCACCAACGCCGTCCAGCTCCGTTCGGGCGACGTGGCGATCGCGATCACCCACTCCGGCTCGACGGGGGACGTCATCGAGCCGCTGCGGGCCGCCTTCGAGCACGGGGCGACGACGGTGGCGATCACCGGCCGCCCCGACTCACCGGTCACCCAGTACGCCGACCACGTGCTGACCACGTCCACCTCACGGGAGACCGAGCTGCGGCCGGCCGCGATGTCCTCGCGGACCAGCCAACTGCTCGTGGTGGACTGCCTGTTCGTGGGAGTGGCCCAGCGTACGTACGAGACGGCGGCGCCCGCGCTGGCCGCGTCGTACGAGGCGCTGGCGCACCGGCACCGCTCCACCTCCAGGTGAGCGACCGCACGGGGGAACACCACACGCGAACCGGCATCCGAGACCGAGAGAGCCGCTCCCATGACCTCCCATGACCTGCGCAGCCAGCTGGCCTCGCTGACCACCGAGGCCTTCCGCCCCGAACTGGCCGACATCGACCGCCTGCCCACCCTCGACATCGCCCGCCTGATGAACGGCGAGGACGCGGGTGTGCCCGCCGCCGTCGCCGCCCGGCTGCCGCGCATCGCCGCCGCCATCGACGCCGTCGCCGAGCGGATGGCGCGCGGCGGCCGGCTGATCTACGCCGGCGCCGGGACCGCCGGACGGCTCGGCATCCTGGACGCCTCCGAGTGCCCGCCCACCTTCAACACCGACCCGGCGCAGGTCGTCGGCCTGATCGCGGGCGGCCCCGGGGCGGTGGTCAGCTCCGTCGAGGGCGCCGAGGACTCCGCCGAGCTGGCCCGCGCCGACCTCGACGCGCTCAAGCTCACCCCCGACGACACCGTGGTGGGCGTCTCCGCCTCCGGACGCACCCCCTACGCCGTCGGCGCCGTCGAGCACGCCCGTGCCCAGGGCGCCCTGACCGTAGGACTGGCCTGCAACGAGCACAGCCCGCTCGCGGCCGCCGCCGAGCACGGCATCGAGGTCGTGGTGGGCCCCGAGCTGATCACCGGCTCCACCCGGCTGAAGGCGGGCACCGCGCAGAAACTCGTCCTGAACATGCTGTCGACCATCACGATGATCCGGCTCGGCAAGACCTACGGGAACCTGATGGTCGACGTCCGCGCCTCCAACGCCAAGCTGCGGGCCCGCTCCCGCCGCATCGTCGCGCTGGCCACGGGCGCGGGCGACGAGGAGATCGAGCGGGCCCTGACCGAGTCCGGCGGCGAGGTCAAGAACGCGATCCTCACCCTGCTCGCCGACGTGGACGGCCCGACGGCCGCCCGCCTTCTGGAGGACTCCGGCGGCCATCTGCGCGCCGCGCTCGCCCGCGCGAGCGGCTGACCGCACGCCCGGCGGCGCGCCCAGACCCCGCCTCCACCGCGTCCGCCGTCCTCGCCCGTGCCGGCGGCCCCGCCCACGTCGTCTCCGCCCCGCACGGCACGACCCGGCGACGGCTGTCCCCCGCGGACACCGGCGCCGTGGACGGGGCGGGGCCGCGGGCGGCGCCGGCCCGTCCGGCCGGGCCCTGTTCCCGCTGCTCGCGGGCCACCGGGGCCCGGGCCCGACGGCGGCGGTCTGCGCGGGCGGCCTGCTCACCGGCTACGCGGTCGGTCTCCTCGCGACGTACCTCTTCGGCCCGCCGGGCCGGCGGTCCTCAAGGGGCCTGCCACACAAGGGTGTACCGCCAGAAGAGCCGCCGGCGCAGCCGGGCGCCGGGCAGCAGCCGACGGGCCTGTCCGGCGATCTCCGAGAAGGTCATGTCCGGCTCCCGGGTGGGCGCGGTCATGGTCACGGGCCGCCGGACCACCGCCCGCCCCCGGTTCTTCACCAGGCCGAACAGCGGGTTGAGGGCAAGGGAGGCCACACCCCGCACGTCCTCGTCCCGGGCGCACCCCACGACGACCAGCGTCCCGCCGGGGGCCAGCTCCTGCCGGAACCGGGTGAGGGCCTCGGTGAAGGGGAGGTGGTGGAGCACGGCGACACAGGTGATGACGTCGTAGGGCCCGGGCGGCAGCCCGTCGGGGGCGGCGCCGAGGGTGTACTCGACATGGGCCGCCGCCCCGCCGGACTCCCGCGCGCGCTCCAGGATCTCCGGATCGGCGTCCACCGCGGCCACCCGCTCCGCCCGCCCGGCCAGCGCCCGCGCCAGCTCACCGGCCCCGCACCCCACGTCGAGGGCGCGCCCGAAGCGGCGCGGCAACTGCCGCAGCAGCCAGGGGTGGAAGTGCGCGTTGTGATCCCAGGGGTAGGTGTCGTTCAACCGCCCCAGCGCCTCGACCAGTCGCCCGCTCACCGTCGCCATGCCCCCCAGTCCACCACGGCGGGCCCTCGTCCTGGACACTGTGAGGACCACGTCCTGGACACTGTGAGGACCCACGGAAGTCGCCTACCGACCGGGAACCGCCATGAACCACGCCCAGCTGGCCGCCCTCGGCCGGGCCCTTCGGGTGCTCGGGGAGCACGGGGAGACGCTGACCGCCGACACCCCCGACGGGCGGCTCCAGGAGATCAGGGCGGATCTGCGCAGAGCGCTGGATCTGCTGGAGGAGAGCGCCGGCACGAACGCGCCGGCCACCCGGTGCGCCGAGCACCCGCAGGGGCCCGTGGACGAGAGCGCGCCCGATCTGTGCCTGCTGTGCGAGACCCGGCGCCGGGCGGCCCGCCGCTCGGAGTACCAGGGCCGGCCGGGCCCGGTGCAGCAGGCCGCCCCGGCGCCCTCGCGGTACGGCGTCCGGGAGGACCGCCCGCAGCCCCAGCAGCGGTGGCTGCCGGAGCTGTGGAACGGGCAGGAGTGGCAGCTGTGCGGCACCCCCCGGCGGGACCGGCGGGAGGCCGAGGCCTACCTCGCCGCCCAGCGGCGCGGCGCGCGGCCCGCCATGGCCTACCGGCTGGTGCACGAGTTCACCGACTACGAGGTGCTACGCGTGTGGGGGACGCCGGTGCGCGTCGACATCGAGCCGATGAACAACCTGTAGCGTCCCCCGACGGCCGGCACCGGCCTCAGCTGAGGGTCTTCAGCGCCGCCGCGTCGTACGGCTCCAGCTCGTCGAAGCGTCCGGCGAGCACCTTGGCCGCCCACTGCGGGTCCTGGAGCAGCGCGCGGCCGACGGCGACCATGTCGAACTCGTCGGCCTCCAGCCGGTCGAGGAGGTTGTCGATGGCCTTGACCGGGGAGCCCTCGCCGCGGAAGGCGCCGGTGAAGTCGCCGTCGAGGCCGACCGAGCCGACCGTGATGGCCTGCTTGCCGGTGAGCTTCTTGGTCCAGCCCGCGAGGTTGAGGTCGGAGCCGTCGAACTCGGGGAGCCAGTAGCGGCGGGTGGAGGCGTGGAAGACGTCGACGCCGGCCGCGGCGAGCGGGGTCAGGACGGCCTCCAGCTCCTCGGGGGTCTCGGCGAGGCGGGCGTCGTAGTTGTCGGACTTCCACTGCGAGTAGCGGAAGATCACCGGGAACTCCGGGGAGACCGCCTCACGCACGGCGGCCACGATCTCCGCCGCGAACTTCGTGCGGGCGACCGGGTCACCGCCGTACGCGTCGGTGCGGCGGTTGGTGCGCTCCCACAGGAACTGGTCGATGAGGTAGCCGTGGGCGCCGTGCAGCTCGACCCCGTCGAAGCCGATGCGCTCGGCCGCGGCGGCGGCCTCGGCGAACGCGCGGATGACGTCGTCCAGGTCCTGACGGGTCATCGCCCGGCCCTCGCCCTCGGTGCCGTCCAGGCGGATGCCGGAGGGGCCGACGGCGGGCGCGTCCGCGAACGGCGGCTCGCCCTGCTTGCGCACCATGCCGACGTGCCACAGCTGCGGGACGATGGTGCCGCCCGCCGCGTGCACGCCCTCGGCGACCTTCGCCCAGCCCGCGAGCTGCTCCTCGCCGGAGAACCGCGGAATCCGGTCGCTCTGCCCGGCCGACTCGTGGCCCACGTAGGTGCCCTCGGTGATGATCAGGCCGACTCCGGCGGCGGCCCGGCGCGCGTAGTAGGAGCGCACGTCCTCGCCGGGGACGCCGCCCGGGGAGAACATCCGGGTCATGGGCGCCATCGCGATCCGGTTGGGGACCGTGAGGCCGTTGAGGGTGAGGGGACGGGAGAGGATCTGGGCCGCGCGGGAGGCGGCGGGCGTGTCGACGGTCACGTGGGAAACTCCTCGGGCTGTTACTGACCAACCGGTATGTGAGCGTGCATCGTTGCAGACCCTTAAGCAAGCGGTGGCACGGAGGCCGGTATTCCCAGCCCCGGTGCGCGCCCCGCTGTGAGGCCGGACACGCCCGAGGGCGGCACCCCCTGTCGTCCGACAGGAAGTGCCGCCCTCGGCACGAACTCGATCAGCCGGAGGCCGATCAGAAGTCCATGTCACCGCCCGGCATGCCGCCCGGAGCGGCCGCGGCGGCCTTCTCCGGCTTGTCGGCGATGACGGCCTCGGTGGTGAGGAACAGCGCGGCGATGGAGGCGGCGTTCTGCAGCGCGGAACGGGTCACCTTCGCCGGGTCGATGATGCCCTCGCCGACCAGGTCGACGTACTCGCCGGTCGCGGCGTTCAGGCCGTGGCCCGGGGTCAGGTTGCGCACCTTCTCCACCACGACACCGCCCTCGAGGCCGGCGTTGACGGCGATCTGCTTCAGCGGGGCCTCCAGGGCGATGCGCACGGCGTTGGCGCCGGTCGCCTCGTCACCCTCCAGCTCCAGCTTCTCGAAGACCTGGGAGGCCTGGAGCAGGGCCACGCCACCACCGGCGACGATGCCCTCCTCGACGGCCGCCTTGGCGTTGCGCACGGCGTCCTCGATGCGGTGCTTGCGCTCCTTGAGCTCCACCTCGGTGGCGGCACCGGCCTTGATGACCGCGACGCCGCCGGCGAGCTTGGCCAGGCGCTCCTGGAGCTTCTCGCGGTCGTAGTCGGAGTCGCTGTTCTCGATCTCGGCGCGGATCTGGTTGACGCGGCCGTTGACCTGCTCGGAGGAGCCGGCACCGTCGACGATGGTGGTCTCGTCCTTGGTGATGACGACCTTGCGGGCGCGGCCCAGGAGGTCCAGGGTCGCGTTCTCCAGCTTGAGGCCGACCTCCTCGGAGATGACCTCGCCGCCCGTGAGGATGGCGATGTCGCCGAGCATGGCCTTGCGGCGGTCGCCGAAGCCCGGGGCCTTGACGGCGACGGACTTGAAGGTGCCGCGGATCTTGTTGACGACCAGGGTCGACAGGGCCTCGCCCTCGACGTCCTCGGCGATGATCAGCAGCGGCTTGCCCGACTGCATGACCTTCTCCAGGAGCGGGAGCAGGTCCTTGACGGAGCCGATCTTGGAGTTCGCGATGAGGATGTACGGGTCCTCGAGCGACGCCTCCATGCGCTCCATGTCGGTCGCGAAGTAGGCGGAGATGTAGCCCTTGTCGAAGCGCATGCCCTCGGTGAGCTCGAGCTCCAGACCGAAGGTGTTGCTCTCCTCGACGGTGATGACGCCTTCCTTGCCGACCTTGTCCATGGCCTCGGCGATCAGCTCGCCGATCTGGGTGTCGGCGGCGGAGATGGACGCGGTGGAGGCGATCTGCTCCTTGGTCTCGACGTCCTTCGCCTGCTCCAGGAGAGCGGCGGAGACGGCCTCGACGGCCTTCTCGATACCGCGCTTCAGAGCCATCGGGTTGGCGCCGGCCGCGACGTTGCGCAGGCCTTCCTTGACCAGGGCCTGGGCGAGCACGGTCGCGGTGGTCGTACCGTCACCGGCGACGTCGTCCGTCTTCTTGGCGACTTCCTTGACCAGCTCGGCGCCGATCTTCTCGTACGGGTCCTCGAGCTCGATCTCCTTGGCGATGGAGACACCATCGTTGGTGATCGTGGGGGCGCCCCACTTCTTCTCGAGGACGACGTTGCGACCCTTGGGGCCGAGCGTCACCTTGACGGCGTCCGCGAGCTGGTTCATGCCGCGCTCGAGGCCGCGCCGCGCCTCCTCGTCGAACGCGATGATCTTGGCCATGTGAAGTGGTCCCTCCAGGACTGGGGGTGATTCCTTCGGACCGCGCCCGCGCCCGCGACGGACGGCTCGCCGGCCTGCGGTTCCTTGCCCCACGTGGCCTGCGGGCCTCACCGACCCGGTCCTTCTTTGTCACTCTCACCTTCAGAGTGCTAACGCAATGATTAGCACTCGGCATGCCCGAGTGCAAGGTGCGCCCGCGTAGCGGGCTCGTCGAGGGGTGGCGGTCGGGTGACGGGTGGCGCAGGCGTCCACGCGGGTACGAGCCGGTCGTGAGCCCCGGACGGACGCACCGCCCCCGGACATGCCGCAGGGCCCGCACCCCGTGCGAGGTGCGGGCCCTGCGGTCGAGAAACGTTCAGGCGGTGACGCGAACCATGTCGGCCTGCGGACCCTTCTGGCCCTGCGAGATCTCGAACTCCACCCGCTGGCCCTCCTCCAGGGTGCGGTAGCCGTCCATCTGAATGGCGCTGTAGTGGACGAAGACGTCCGCACCACCGTCGACCGCGATGAAGCCGTACCCCTTCTCCGCGTTGAACCACTTGACGGTGCCCTGAGCCATGCCTAACTCCCCTATTACTGGCCCTTGCACAGATCCACACTTCGCGGACCCGGGTCAGACCTCGCCCCCCATCGGTCGGGGGCGTGCGCCGGAACGCGTCGACCGCGGCTGAATGTATCTGTCCAACTGCCGTCTGCAACAGGTCAATTGGACGAGAATTCTGGACGCGACCGATCCGGAATGTGGGGAGAATTCACCAGAGTTCAGGGCAAGTCGGGCCCCGTAAAATACGCAAAAGCCGCGGAAAGCCCGTGCACTTTGGCTACTTCTTATCGGGCTCGCGATGAGGAATCGAGGGCTTCCCCTCGGTGATCCGGGGCGTGTTCCCCAACTGTACCGCGCTCAATCACACAGAATTGCCCCCTCCGCTTCTCTCACGGAGAGGGCAATCCGATGAACCTTCGGTAACCGTCCTTACCGAAGGTAATGATCGGTCATCCGGTCAGCAGCCGCCGGCGACGGCCGGGATGATCGAGACGCCCGCGCCGTCCGGGGTGACGGTCTGCAGGCCCTGCTCGAAGCGGACGTCGTCGTCGTTGACGTAGACGTTCACGAACCGGCGCAGCCTGCCCTGGTCGTCCAGGACGCGGGCGGCGATCCCGGTGTGGTTCTTCTCCAGGTCCTCGATGACCTCGGCGAGGGTGGCGCCCTCGGCGGCGACCTCGGCCCGGCCGCCGGTGTAGGTGCGCAGGATGGTGGGGATGCGAACGGTCACGCTCATGCGAGGCCAGCCTCTCGGAAGGAGTCCAGGGTCGGGCGGATGGTGGCGGTCAGACCGGTGCCGGCCACCGCGTCGAGGGTCTTCAGACCGTCGCCGGTGTTGAGGACGACGGTGGTCTTCGCCGGGTCGAGGACGCCGCTGTCGATCAGCTTCTTCGTCACGCCGACGGTCACCCCGCCCGCGGTCTCGGCGAAGATGCCCTCGGTCCGGGCCAGCAGCTTGATCGCGGCGACGACCTGCTCGTCCGTCACGTCCTCCACGGCGCCGCCGGTGCGCCGGGCGATGTCCAGGACGTAGGGTCCGTCGGCCGGGTTGCCGATGGCGAGGGACTTGGCGATGGTGTCCGGCTTCTGCGGCCGTACGACGTCGTGGCCCGCCTTGAAGGCCGTCGACACCGGCGAGCAGCCCTCGGCCTGCGCACCGAAGATCTTGTACGGCCGGTCCTCCACGAGCCCCAGCCTGATCAGCTCCTGGAGCCCCTTGTCGATCTTGGTGAGCTGGGAGCCGGAGGCGATCGGGACCACGATCTGGTCGGGCAGCCGCCAGCCGAGCTGCTCGCAGACCTCGTACGCCAGGGTCTTGGAGCCCTCCGCGTAGTAGGGGCGCAGATTGACGTTGACGAAGCCCCAGCCCTCGCCGGCCGGGTCGCCGATCAGCTCGGAGCAGAAGCGGTTCACATCGTCGTAGTTGCCCTCGATGCCGACCAGCTCACCGCCGTAGACCGCGGCCATGACGACCTTGCCCTGCTCCAGGTCGTGCGGGATGAACACGCAGGAGCGCAGGCCGGCGCGGGCGGCGGCGGCGCCGACGGCGCCGGCCAGGTTGCCGGTGGAGGAGCAGGACAGCGTGGTGAAGCCGAAGGCGCGCGCGGCCTCCAGCGCCTGGGCCACCACCCGGTCCTTGAAGGAGTGGGTCGGGTTGCCGGAGTCGTCCTTGACGTACAGGCCGCCGGTGACGCCGAGTTCGCGGGCGAGGTTGTCGGCCTTGACGAGCTTGGTCCAGCCGGGGTTGATGTTCGGCTTGTCGGCCACGTTCGCCGGGACGGGCAGCAGCGGGGCGTATCGCCAGATGTTGGCGGGGCCGCTTTCGATGCGCGCCCGCAGTTCCTCGGTGTCGTAGCCGGAGAAGTCGTAGGCGATCTCCAGCGGCCCGAAACACTCCTCGCAGGCGAAGACCGGGCCGAGCGGGACGCGGTGGCCGCATTCCCGACAGCTCAGGGCGGCGGCGGGGCCGAGGTCGACGGTGGAACTGCCGGTGGCAACTGTCTGCACAGCCATGGGAGGCGAGGCCCTTTCTCCTCATCTTCCTCACGACGCATCTCGCCGCGAGACGGATTTGGCACCTTCCCTAGCCGGGAGCCTCGCTGTTCGAAGACGAGAACCGGCTGGAGGGTTGCCGGGGCTTCATCGGGCCGTGTCCCTCTGCCCCTCTGGATGAGCGGTATTCGGTTGTGTATGCGGTTGTCGGCGCGCGTGGACCCCCGACATGCGATGGTCATCGGCGTTGTTCAAGACTGTAACCGAAGGCCTGGACAGTTGAGATAGTCGTCCGTACCGCGAGACAACCGTGAGGAGCCCGGGACCGTGCTGGAAGAAGTCGAGCGCTGGCTGAGCGACCGCTCCTGGTCCGTGCACGATCGGCCGATGCACCAGCTCCTGGCGGCCAAGCAGCGCACGGGCCAGACGATCAGCGTGGTCCTGCCCGCGCTCAACGAGGAGGAGACCGTCGGGGAGATCGTCGCCGTGATCCGGCGCGAGCTGGTGGAGCGGGCCCCGCTGGTCGACGAGGTGCTGGTGATCGACTCCGGGTCCACCGACCGCACCTCCGAGGTGGCGGCCGCGGCGGGCGCGCGGGTGGTGCACCGCGACGCGATCCTGCCCCGGATGCCCGCCGTCCCGGGCAAGGGCGAGGTGCTGTGGCGCTCGCTGCTCGTCGCCACCGGGGATGTCGTCTGCTTCGTCGACGCGGACCTGCGGGAGTTCTCCGCCGACTTCGTCACGGGCATCGTCGGCCCGCTGCTCACCGAGCCGGACGTGCAGCTGGTCAAGGCGATGTACGACCGGCCGCTCGCCGGATCGGCGGGGCAGGGCGGCCGGGTCACCGAGCTGATGGCGCGCCCGCTGCTGAACATGCACTGGCCGCAGCTGGCGGGGTTCGTGCAGCCGCTGGGCGGGGAGTACGCGGCCCGGCGCTCGCTGCTGGAGCGGCTGCCGTTCCCGGTCGGGTACGGGGTGGAGCTGGGCATGCTGGTGGACGCCCTGCACCTGGTGGGCCTGGACGCGCTGGCACAGGTGGACGTGGGGGTGCGCAAGCACCGGCACCAGGACGGGCAGGCGCTCGGCCGGATGGCGGCGGCCATCTACCGCACCGCCCAGCTGCGGCTGGCCCGCGGCCATCTGGTGCGGCCCTCGCTCACCCAGTTCGAACGGGGGGTGACGGGCTTCGAGCCGCGCACCTACTCGGTGGACACCGAGGAGCGCCCGCCGATGACGGAGATCGCCGAGTACGCCCACCGCCGGGTGGCGTGACGGACGGGTGGCGTGAAACCGGAGGTACGGCTGTGGGGGGCCGCTTTCCGGGACGGTCCGTACGTTTGAGTGTTTCCGGGCCGGGCTAGGTTGAGGACCATGGCTTCCACGCACGGTGCTGAGGTGCTGGTCGCGTCCAATCGCGGCCCGGTTTCGTACGCGGTCGGCGAGGGTGGGGCGCTGCGTCCCAAGCGGGGCGGCGGCGGTCTGGTCTCGGGTCTTTCGGCCATCGGGCCGGAGGCGAACGCGGTGTGGGTGTGCGCCGCGCTGGGCGAGGGCGACCGGGCGGCGGCCCGGCGCGCGGACGGCGGGCTGCTGCCGGTCGCGGACACCGGCGGGCAGCGGGTGCGGATGCTCGACATCGACGCGGACGTGTTCGCCGACGCGTACAACGGGATCGCCAACTCGGTGCTCTGGTTCGTGCATCACATGCTCTACCAGACGCCGCTGGAGCCCGTCTTCGACGCCGCCTTCCGGCGGCAGTGGGCGGCGTACGAGGCCTACAACCGGGCGTTCGCCGAGGCGCTGGCCCAGGAGGCGGCCGAGGGGGCGGCGGTGCTGATCCAGGACTACCACCTGGCGCTCGCCCCGCGGATGCTCCGCCGGCTCCGCCCCGACCTGCGCATCGGCCACTTCTCGCACACGCCGTGGGCCCCGGCGGAGTACTTCCGGCTGCTGCCGGACGACATCGCGGCCGAGCTGCTGACCGGAATCCTGGGCGCGGACCGGGCGGCGTTCCTCACCCGGCGGTGGGCGGACGCGTTCACCGACTGCTGCCACGCGGTGCTGGGGCCCGGGATTCCCTCCGGCACCCGGATCGGGGTGCACGGGCTCGGCGCGGACGCCGACTTCCTGCGCGAGCGGGCGCACCGGGCGGACGTGGACGAGCGGATGGCGGCGCTGCGGGCGGAGATCGGCGAGGGCCGCCGGACGATCGTCCGGGTGGACCGCACCGAGCTGTCCAAGAACATCGTGCGCGGGCTGCTGGCGTACCGGCAGCTGCTGGACGCGCACCCCGAGTGGCGCGAGCGGGTCGTCCATGTGGCGTTCGCGTACCCGTCCCGGCAGGACCTGGCGGTGTACCGGGAGTACACGGACCAGGTGCGCAAGGTCGCCGAGGAGATCAACGAGCGCTACGGCACGCCCGGTTGGACCCCGGTGGTGCTCCATGTGAAGGACGACTTCGCCCGCTCGCTGGCCGCGTACCGGCTCGCCGACGTGGCACTGGTCAACCCCATCCGGGACGGCATGAACCTCGTCGCCAAGGAGGTGCCGGTCGTCTCCGACGAGGGCTGTGCGCTGGTGCTGTCCCGGGAGGCGGGGGCGTACGCGGAGCTGGGCGAGGACGCGCTGGTGGTCAACCCGTACGACGTCACGGGCACGGCGGAGGCGCTGCACGCGGCGCTGGCCATGCCGGCCGGTGAGCGGGCGGAGCGGTCGAAGCGGCTGGCCGCGGCGGCCACGGCGCTGCCGCCGGCCCAGTGGTTCCTGGACCAGCTGCACGCCCTGACGGCTCAGTCGAGCTGATCCGCCAGGGTCCTGAGGAGCCGTACGACGCCCTCGGGACCGTCGACCACCAGGTCGGCCTTCTCGGCCAGTTCGGTGACCTCCGAGCTGCCGCTGCACACCAGGAGGCCGGGCAGGCCCTCGGAGCGCAGTTCGCCGACGGCGGCGAAGGCGGGGAGGTCGCCGAGGTCGTCGCCGGCGTAGAGGACGGCCTCGGCGCCGGTCTCGCGGACGTACTCGCTCAGGGCGACGCCCTTGTCCATGCCGGGCGGGCGCAGTTCCAGCACCATCCGGCCGGGTTCGACGATCAGTCCGTGCCGGGTGGCGAGGTCGGTCAGGGGCCCGCGCAGCGCCTCGTAGGCGGCCTCCGGGTCCTCGGCGCGGCGGGTGTGCACCGCAACCGCGCGGCCCTTCTCCTCGATCCACGTGCCCTGCCAGGCGCCGGCCCGGTCGAGGACGCCGGGCAGTTCGGCGCGGACGGCGGCGACGCCGGGGTGCGGGGCGGGGGCGGAGACGGTGCCGGTGACGGCGTCCCAGCGCTCGGCGCCGTAGTGGCCGAGGACGGTGAGGTGGGCGAGGCCCGGGACACCGGCGAAGCCGCCGTGGCGGACCGCGACGCCCGCGGGCCGGCCGGTGACCACGGCGACGTGGGCGACCTTGGGGGCGAGGGCGGCGAGCGCGGGGACGGCGTCCGGGTGGGCGCGGGCCTGTTCGGGGTCGGCGACGATGGGCGCGAGCGTGCCGTCGAAGTCCAGTCCGATCACCGCGGTGCGGGGCTTGGCCAGCAGCGCGGCCAGCCCGTCCCGGCCGGCCTGGGTGGCTGGGGTCGGCAGAGGGTCCATGTACCGACACTATCCAGCGGGGGCCGCCATCACTCCTGGCCGCCCCCTCCGCGCCACCGGCCCGTGCGGGCCGGGCTCAGCGTTCCGACCGGTGGGTCTCGCGGATTCTGCGCAGCCGGTTCACCGTGACGGGGTCGTGGGCGAGGGCCCGTTCGTCGTCCAGGAGGGCGTTGAGGAGCTGGTAGTAGCGGACCGGGGAGAGGTGGAGCTGCTCGCGGATGGCGCGTTCCTTGGCGCCGGGGCCCGTGAAGCCCCGGCGTTCCAGCGCGAGGATGGCCCGCTCGCGGTCGCCGAGTTCCATACCGGAACCGTAGCTCAGTTCGCGCTGGCGCTGTCCGCCGCCGTGGCCGTCGCCTGGAGGCGGGTCAGGACGCCCGCGGGGCTGCCGCCCGGGGCGAGGGCCTGCCCGATGTTCTGCTTCACGGCCGCGCTGACCGCCGCCCAGGACGTCTTGCCCACGGGATACATCTCGGAGGTGGCCAGCTGGTCGAGGAAGGGGTGCAGGGCCTTGTCGGGGGCCGCGTCCGACGCGCTCATGACGTTGGAGGCGGAGCTGGTGACCGGCAGCAGACCGTAGGTGCGGGAGAAGTCGAGGACGTTCTTCCGGCTGTAGACGTAGTTCAGGAAGTCGCCGGTCTGCTCGGCGTGGCCGTTCTGCTTGAACGCCATCATCCAGTCGCTGACCCCCATCGACGACCGGGCCCGGCCGCTGCGGCTCGGCGTCGGCACCATCCCGAACCGCACGCCCTTCTGCTCGGCCTGCTGGATCAGCGTGGGGTGCCCGTTGACCATGCCGACCTGGCCGTCGGCGAACGCCGCGAACGCCTGCGCCCGGTTGAGCTTCCCGGGCGCCACCGGACCGGTCAGCCCCTTGTCGACCAGGTCGTCCTTGAGCCAGGTGAAGGTGGAGACGTTCTGCTGGGAGTCGATCGTGTAGGTGCCGATGTCGTCGGTGTACCCGGTGCCGCCCGAACCGCCGTCGCCGCCGCTGAGCATCCACTGCATGGTCTCCGCCTGCGCCTCCTCGGGGCCCAGCGGCAGCGCGAAGGGGTACTTCACGCCCTTGTCCTTGAGCACCTTGGCGTCGGCCGCCAGCTGGTCCCAGCTGCTGGGCGGGGTGAGGCCGGCGCTCTCGAACATCGTCTTGTTGTAGAAGAGCACCCGGGTGGAGGCGGCGAAGGGTATGCCGTACTGGACGTGGTTCCACTGCCCGGCGTCGGCCAGCTGCGACAGGAAGTCCGCCTGGGTGCGGATGGAGAGCAGGTCCGAGGCCGCGTAGAGCTTGCCCGCGGCCGCGTAGTCGGCGTAGGCGCCGATCTGCGCGAGGTCGGGGGCGTGCCCGGCGTCGACCATCTCCTTGACCTTGCGGTCGACGTCGTTCCAGGAGTAGACGCTGACCTCGACCTTCACCCCCGAGTGCGTCGCCTCGTACGCCTTGACCAGGGAGTCCCAGTACTTCTTGGAGCTGTTGGCGGGCGAGTCGCCGTAGTCGGCGGCGACGAGTCTGAGGGTCACGTCGGAGGAGCCCGTGCTCCCGCAGCCGCCGAGGAGTGCGGTCATGCCCATGGCCGACACCACCGCGATCATTCCTGCCGTACGCCGACGCACCGTCAAAGTCCCAACCCTGCTGTCCGACTGTTCGATAGATGGAATCCTAAGGTCTACACCACGCGAGTGGACTAGACCTCTCATGGGTCACCGGGCCACACTGTCCCCGTGAGACATGTCATCGCCCTGGACGTGGGCGGTACCGGGATGAAGGCCGCCCTCGTCGGGGACGACGGCGCCCTGCTGCACCGCGCCCGCCGCGCCACCGGCCGCGAACGCGGCCCCGACACGGTGGTCGCGGGCATCCTCGACTTCGCCGCCGAACTGCGCGCGTACGGCGCCGAGCACTACGGCGCCCCGGCCGCCGCGGCCGGCATCGCGGTGCCCGGCATCGTGGACGAGGAGCACGGCACCGCCGTCTACTCCGCCAACCTCGGCTGGCAGGACGTACCCCTGCGCGCGCTGCTCGCCGAGCGGCTCGGGGTGCCCGTCGCGCTCGGCCACGACGTGCGCACCGGCGGGCTCGCGGAGGGCCGGATCGGCGCGGGCCGGGGCGCCGACCGCTTTCTGTTCGTGCCGCTCGGCACCGGCATCGCGGGCGCGATCGGGATCGACGGCCGGGTGGAGTCGGGGGCGCACGGCTTCGCCGGCGAGATCGGGCACATCGTCGTACGGCCCGGCGGCGCGCCCTGCCCGTGCGGGCAGCGCGGCTGCCTGGAGCGGTACGCCTCCGCGGCCGCCGTCAGCGAGGCCTGGGCGGCGGCCGGCGGGAACCCGGACGCCGACGCGGCCGACTGCGCGCGGGCCGTCGCGGCCGGCGACCCCGAGGCCGGCCGGGTCTGGCGGACCGCGGTGGACGCGCTCGCCGACGGGCTGGTCACCGCGCTCACCCTGCTGGACCCGCGCACGCTGATCATCGGTGGCGGGCTCGCCGAGGCGGGGGAAGTGTTGTTCCAGCCCCTGCGGGACGCCGTCCGCCGCCGGGTCACCTTCCAGAAACTGCCGTCCATCGTGCCCGCCGCCCTCGGCGACAGCGCCGGCTGCCTGGGCGCGGGGCTGCTCGCGCGGGACCTGCTGACCGGCACCATCCCTACGACTCCGGAGGTAAGCACCTGATGGCCAACGAGCGGGAAACTCCGGCCCCTGACAGTGCCCCGCACCCACGGGTGCTCACCGGCGCGAACGTGGTCCTGCCCACCGGAACGGTGCGCGGCGGCCAGGTGGCCGTCGACGGCACGCGCATCGCCGACGCCGCCCCGGCCGGCGCCGAGGTCGTCGACGTGACCGGCCACTGGCTGGTCCCCGGCTTCGTCGACATCCACAACCACGGCGGCGGCGGGGCCTCCTTCTCCGGGACCGCCGAGCAGATCCTCACCGCGATCCGCACCCACCGCGAGCACGGCACCACCACCCTGGTCGCCTCCACCGTCACCGACGAGATGGACCTGCTGGTGCGGCAGGCCGGACTGCTCAGCGAGCTGGCCGAGCAGGGCGAGATCGCGGGCATCCACTTCGAGGGGCCGTTCATCTCGCCGTGCCGCAAGGGCGCCCACTCCGAGGCGCTGCTGCGCCACCCGGAGCCGGCCGAGGTCCGCAAGCTGATCGACGCGGCACGCGGCCACGCGCGGATGCTCACCCTCGCCGCGGAGCTGCCCGGCGGCATCGACTCGGTGCGGCTGCTCGCCGAGCACGGGGTGATCGCCGCGATCGGACACACGGACGCGACGTACGAGCAGACGGTGGAGGCCATCGAGGCCGGTGCCACGGTCGCCACGCACCTGTTCAACGCGATGCCCGCCCTCGGCCACCGCACCCCCGGCCCCGTCGCCGCGCTGCTGGAGGACGAGCGGGTGACGGTCGAGCTGATCAACGACGGCACGCATCTGCACCCCGCCGCCCTGGAGCTGGCCTTCCACCACGCGGGCGCGGACCGGGTGGCGTTCATCACCGACGCGATGGACGCGGCCGGCAGCGGCGACGGCCGCTACCTGCTCGGCCCGCTGGAGGTCGAGGTCAGCGAGGGCGTGGCGCGGCTGGTGGAGGGCGGTTCGATCGCCGGCTCGACGCTGACGCTCGACCGGGCGTTCAAGCGGGCGGTGACCGTGGACGGCCTGTCGGTCGAGGACACGGTGAAGGCCCTGTCCGCCAACCCGGCCCGGCTGCTCGGCCTCTCCGACCGGGTCGGCTCCCTGGAACCGGGCAAGGACGCGGACCTGGTGCTGCTGGACGCGGACTTCGCGGTGAAGGGCGTGATGCGGCGGGGAGCGTGGGTCGTAGCTCCCCAACCGGCCTGATAAGCCCGGCATTTCCCGGTGACGGCGACCGGCCCGCGACTGGGCCGGTCGCCGTCTCTTTGGCATGATCGGGCCCCGGAAACGACAGGCGGCGCCGGACCGCCGGCTTCGAGGGAGGCAGCCCGGGTGATCCTCACGGTCACGCTGAACACCGCTCTCGACATCACCTATCGGGTGCCGTCACTGCGCCCGCACGCCTCGCACCGGGTCTCGGAGGTCATCGAGCGCCCGGGCGGCAAGGGCGTGAACGTGGGCCGGGTGCTCGCCGCGCTCGGGCACGAGGTGACGGTCACCGGGTTCGCGGGCGGCGGCACGGGCCGGGCGGTACGCGACCGGCTCGCCCGGACCGAGGGGCTGACGGACGCGCTGGTGCCGGTGGCGGGGGCGACGCGGCGCACGATCGCGGTGGTGGACGAACGCTCCGGCGACACCACCCAGTTGAACGAGCCGGGCCCGCAGATCGCGCCCGCCGAGTGGGGCACGTTCCTGGACCGCTACGAGGGCCTGCTGGCCGGCGCCTCGGCGGTGGCGCTCTGCGGGAGCCTGCCACCGGGGGTGCCGGTGGGGGCGTACGCGGGCCTCGTGCGCACCGCGCGCTCCTTCGGCGTGCCGGTCCTGCTGGACACCAGCGGCGAGCCGCTGCGCCGCGGGGTGGCGGCCCGCCCCGACATCATCAAGCCGAACGCCGACGAACTGGCCGAACTCACCGGCTCCCACGACCCGTTGCGCGCCACCCGGGACGCCCGCCGGCGCGGCGCCCACGCGGTGGTCGCCTCGCTGGGCCCGGAGGGGCTCCTCGCCGCCACCTCCGAGGGCCACTGGCGCGCGGCCCCGCCCTCCCGGGTGCACGGCAACCCGACCGGCGCGGGCGACTCGGCGGTGGCCGCCCTGCTGTCCGGCCTGGTCGAGCGGCTCCCCTGGCCGGACCGGCTGTCCCGGGCGGTGGCCCTGTCGGCGGCGACGGTACGGGCGCCCGCGGCGGGCGAGTTCGACCCCGCGGTGTACGCGGAGCTGCGGACGCGGGTGCCGGTGACCACGGTGGCCGGCGCGACCTGACGGCCCGGCCGCGCCCCCGACCGGTCAGCCGGTGACCCGGCCCTTCTTTATCCAGAACTGGTCCAGCAGGATGTTGCACTTGTCGCCCGGCTGGCAGGAGACGGAGATGACGTTGTTGCCCTTCTTGAGGGTGGGCCACACGTAGGAGCGGGTCCAGCCCTGGGCGAAGTCGCCGTCGGCGGCGTGCCGCCAGTTCCTCAGCCCGAGCTTGCTGCCGAACTCCTTGCCGTTGACGGTGACCGTCATCGACTGGTCCTCGCCGGTCGCGCTGTAGCGCGTGAAGAGGGTGTAGGCGCCGTCCGAGGGGATGTCCACGCTCCAGGTGGCGGAGGCGCCGACCTGGTTCAGGCCGCCCACGTACTTGCCGCCCGCGCCCTGCGCGCCCTGGACGCCCGTGGTCGGCGCGGCACCGCCCGACAGCTGTACGGAGCTGTCCGCCGCGTCGACCTTCGGCAGCCGGCCGTTGGTGGCGCTGCTCGTCGGAGTCGGCTCCGTGCTCTGGGACTGGGCCGGGGTGGCGCCGGCCTGGCCGTCGGAGTTCTTGTCGTCCGGGTTGCCGTTGAACATGGCGATGCTGATGCCGACGACCACCGCGGCGACCACCGCGATCGCGCCGATCAGCAGGCCCTTGGTGTTGGGGCCGCGGCGGCCGGGGCC
>NZ_VOGW01000127.1 GCF_007896895.1 Streptomyces misionensis
GCGTCTCGGGTGCCTGGTAGTGGGCGTTCGGCTGGCCGTAGGCGCCCTGCGGCGGGACGTAGGGCGGCTGCTGCTGGCCGTACTGACGCTCGCCGACCGTGCGCACCCTGCTGACCGAGTTCGGGTAGCCGTAGCCGCCGGACGGCGGCTGCGCCCCTCTGGCCTGGCCGTCTGCGTACAGATAGCCGAACGGGTCGTCTTCCTCGGGCGTGCTCGCGCCGTTGTCGCCGGGCGTCATCCCTTGGTACTCCTCAACAGGTGCGAACGGATGCGGTCATGGCTGGAAAGGCGAGCCTACCCGCTCCCACTCGCCCAAACAGGTGACGCAGACCGCATCAACTCGCTGACCTGGGGTTCATCCCGCACGCCGATGCTGTTTGGGACGAGATCGTTTCTCTACGTACATCCGCTCGTCGGCCGACTTCAAGACCTCGTCGGCGGTCATCCCGCAGTGCGCCCAGCCGATGCCGAAGCTCGCGCCCACCCGGACCGCCCGTCCCTCGGCCCGGATCGGCTGGATGATCTCGTTGCGCAGCCGTACGGCCAGGTCCTCCGCGTCGGCGCGGCCGAGGCCGTCGGCGAGGATCACGAACTCGTCGCCGCCGAGCCGGGCCACCGTGTCGCCGTCGCGCACGCCCTGGGACAGCCGCCGCGCGACCTCGATCAGCACCGCGTCGCCCGCGTTGTGCCCGAACCGGTCGTTGATCGACTTGAAGCCGTCCAGGTCGCAGAAGAGGACCGCGAGCCCCTTGGTGCCGTCGTCCCGGTCGCCCTCGGGGGCCACGGTGTGCACATGGTGGTCGTAGGCGTCGTACGCCTCAGCGCCCGGCGCGAAGTCGAAACCGTGCCCGGCGGGGCCGTCGTAGGCGGGGTGGCCGTAGGCCGCGTCCAGGGACTCCAGGGCGCCGGCGTGCGCCGGGCGGCGGCACAGCCGGGCGGAGAGCCGCGAGCGCAGCTCGGCGGAGTTCGGCAGGCCGGTCAGCGAGTCGTGCGAGGCGCGGTGGGCGAGCTGGAGCTCGCGGCGCTTGCGCTCCTCTATGTCCTCGACGTGGGTGAGCAGGAAGCGGGGCCCGTCGGCGGCGTCCGCGACCACGCTGTTGCGCAGCGACACCCAGACGTACGACCCGTCCCGGCGGCCGAGGCGCAGCTCGGCGCGGCCGCCCTCCGCCGAGGTGCGCAGCAGGGTGCCGATGTCCTCGGGGTGGACGAGGTCGGAGAAGGCGTAGCGGCGCATCGCGGAGGCCGGCCGGCCCAGCAGCCGGCACAGGGCGTCGTTGGTGCGCAGGATGCGGCCGTGCTGTTCACCGCCCATCTCGGCGATGGCCATGCCGGACGGCGCGTACTCGAAGGCCTGCCGGAAACTCTCCTCGCTGGCCCGCAGCGCCTGCTGCTCGCGCTCCAGGCGGACCAGGGCGCGCTGCATGTTGGAGCGCAGCCGGGCGTTGCTGATCGCGATGGCGGCCTGGAAGGCGTACATCTGGAGGGCCTCGCGGCCCCAGGCGCCGGGCAGGCGGCCGTTGCGCGGGCGGTCCACCGATATGACGCCGAGCAGCTCGCCGCAGGCGCCGCCCTGCACGCCCGGTGTGTACATGGGGGCGAAGAGGCGGTCGGAGGGGTGCCACTCGTCCTCGAAGCGGGGCGCCGGGCCGTCGGTGAACCACTGGGGCACATCGTCGTCGTCCAGCACCCAGCCCTCGGTGTGCGGTATGAAGACGAGGTCGCCCCAGCGCTCGCCCATGCCCAGGCGGCGGTCCCAGGCGTCGCGGGAGCCGACCCGGCCGGTGATCAGGGCCTCGGCGGCGGAGTTGCCGGAGAAGGCGGCCACGACCAGGTCGCCGTCGGGTCGTACGAGGTTCACACACGCCATCTCGTAGCCGAGGGCGGTCACCGCGCCGTCGGCCACGGTCTGCAAGGTGTCCGACAGACTGCGTGCCGTGTTCATGTCCGCCATGACCTGGTGCAGCTGCCGCAGGGACGCAAGACGGACATACGGCTCCGACTCGGTCTCCATGCTCGCCCTCCCCCCGAGACCTCGCAGCGAATCAAGGGTCGTCGTCTTCGGCGCCTCGTGGTTGCTCCAGCAGTTTCACCGCCACTGAATCACAGCGCGCTGCCCACCCGGTACACAGGGTCAACAATTCCTGCCCCTTGTGACTCAAGTCACAGCAAAACATGAACAATTGGGTGGTGTTTCCGCGTTCTTCCCGTGTTCACCCATTGCCGGTGCCGCGGTCGCCCGCGATGCGGTGGTTCGTTCGGTGGTGTCCGTCCGCCGCTGGTCCTAGGACCCGGTTCGGGCGGAGGCCCGATGCGGGGCCCGTGGGGCGCAGACTAGCGTTTCCGGCGTGCTGAAGACGCCTTCCCCCACCACCCTCACGGCTTCCGGGCATGCTGAGGGGGTGAGCAACGACGAGTTCCGGGCCGCGCTGTCCCGGCTGGCCGCGGGTGTGGTCCTGGTCACCGCGCAGGAACCGCCGCTCGATCCGGACGACCCGACCGCACCGGGCGTGGAGGACGTCGGCATGACCGCCACCGCCTTCATGTCCGTCTCCCTCGACCCGCCGCTGGTCCTGGTCAGCCTGCGGGAGGGCTCGCGCATGGACGACCTGCTCGCCGAACAGCCGCTGTGGGCTGTCTCGGTGCTCGCGGAGAGCCAGCGGCACATCGCGGGCCGCTTCGCCATGCGGGGCCGCATCAGCGACCGGCTGCTCTTCGAGGACATCCCCTACGCGCGCGGCGAGGCCACCAACGCCCCGCTGGTGGGCGGCGCGCTCGCCACGCTGGAGTGCCGGACCGAGCAGCGGGTGGCGGCCGGGGACCACACGCTGGTCATCGGCCGGGTGCTGACGGCGCGGGTGCCGAGCGCGGAGGGCGGGCCGCTGACGTACTTCCGCGGCCGGTACCGGCAGTTGGGCTGACCCCGCCCCCCGATAATTTCCGTGGTGGCGGTACGCCCCGCCGCCTAGGGTGCGCGCATGGCACCGCATCTGGCAGAGATCACGCCCCGCACCTTCGAGGCCGCCCTCGGCATCCGTGTCCGGCCCGACCAGGAACACGCCGTCGAGCCGGTGGAGCGCTCGCTCGCCGAGGCGTACGTCCACCCCGCCGGGGTGGCCTGGCCCCGCCTGATCCTCGACGGCTCCCGGCCGGTCGGGTTCCTCATGGCCTTCTTCGACATCGACTGGTACGGCGACGGCAGCGTGCGCCGCTCCGGCCTGTGGCGGCTGAACATCGCGGCGGCCGAACAGGGCCGGGGGTACGGGCGCTACGCGGTCGCGGCGGTCGGCGCGGAGATCCGGCGCCGGGGCGGGTCCGATCTGTACGTGACGTGGCACCCGGGTGCGGACGGCCCCGAGGACTTCTATCTCCGCCTGGGCTTCAGGAAGAACGGGGAGACGAGCGGGGGCCAGGTGGTCGGGGTGCTCGCGCTGGGGGACGGCACGGAGGGCGCGAGCGCCTAGTGCTGCGAAAGCCGACGATCGCGCAAGGTGAGAGAAGGGCCCCCGGAGATCCCCGTCAGCGCGATGGTGTCGGCGTCATGGCCCGACCGCGGCGACGAGCCCGGACGGCTCCGGGGCAGTTCCCGGCAGTGCGCGTCTCCCGCATGCGCGGCAGCCGTCAGGCACCGTGCCGGATCCTCCAGCAGCCGAGCCGGCACCCTGCCTCCCGCGGATGGCCGTCTCAGTAGCCGAACTCAGGTGCCTGATAGGGAGACCACCAACTCGTCAGGCCCCAGAGGCCCAGGGCGACCGCGGTGACGGCGGCCAGGGCGGCGACCCACGGGCGATGGAACCGGCGCAAGGCGAGCATCCAGAAGGCGAGCGGTACCAGGGCGCCCCCCGCGGCGACGAGCGGCAGGTCCACGTAGAGCACGCTGAGGTCCCGGTGGCGGCCCTCGAATCCACCCTCCACATTGACCCTTGCCAGCGGTGCCCAGGCCAGCAGCGCAGCTGCGGCACCCAGACCGGCGATGAGGAAACCGGCAAGGCCCTTGATCTCTTCCTTCACGACAGGCCAGACGCCCCAGCCCTGCTCGTAGTTCCCGGGTCGGCCGACTGCACTGCGCGCGGGGCGGTCGGCGACGCGAGCCGCCGGGAACGGACATCAGCTCACCATCGCGGCAGATGCGCGTGCCAGGCCCCGCGAGCCCGGCATGATCCAAACGAGCGGCCCTACCCCCAGTCCCGGCCCGAACGGCCGCGCTTGGTCTGCGCGCGCTGCTTCTTGTTCCGCAGCCGGCGCTCGTTGATGCCGCGCGGGACACGGGTGGGCTTGCGCGGCTTGGGCGGGGGCGCGGTCGCCTCCGCGAGGAGGGCGGCGAGGCGTACGGCGGCGGCCTCGCGGTTGCGCCACTGGGAACGGTGCTCGGACGCCCGTACGGTCACCACCCCGTCGGCCAGCCGGCCGGCCAGCCGCTGAAGGGCCCGCTCCTTCCACACCGGTGGCAGCGCCTCGGTGGCCGCCAGGTCGAAGCGCAGCTCCACCTGGGAGTCACTGGTGTTCACATGCTGCCCGCCGGGCCCCGACGACCTGGAGAAACGCCACATCAGCTCGGCCTCGGGGAGCGAGACGGAGCCGCGGATGACGTGGGGACCGGACATGCCTTCCATGTTCCCGGTCCGGGCCCGTTCGCGTCACCTGGATTTCCCGGACCGTGGAGAAGTCCGGGTAAAAAAGGTAAAGGGGTGCGGAACCATGAGGACCCCCCTCGGCGTTGTCCGGGATGACGGTAGCTTCGTCGGCACGCATTTCACGTCTCAGAAAGGACCCCACATGGCTGTAAGCCTGTCCAAGGGTGGCAACGTCTCGCTCACCAAGGAGGCTCCGGGCCTGACCGCCGTCACCGTGGGCCTCGGCTGGGACGTCCGCACCACCACGGGCACGGACTTCGACCTGGACGCCTCCGCGATCGCGGTCAACGCGCAGGGCAAGGTCTACTCGGACGCCCACTTCGTCTTCTTCAACAACAAGCAGACCCCGGACAACACCATCGTCCACACCGGCGACAACCGCACGGGCGAGGGCGCCGGCGACGACGAGGCGATCAACGTCAACCTGGCCGGCCTGCCCGCCGACATCGACAAGGTCGTCTTCCCGGTCTCCATCTACGACGCCGAGAACCGCGGCCAGAACTTCGGCCAGGTCCGCAACGCCTACATCCGCATCGTCAACCAGGCCGGCGGCGCCGAGATCGCCCGCTACGACCTGTCCGAGGACGCCGCCACCGAGACCGCGATGGTCTTCGGCGAGCTGTACCGCAACGGCGCGGAGTGGAAGTTCCGTGCGGTGGGCCAGGGTTACGCCTCGGGCCTGGTCGGCATCGCCCAGGACTTCGGCGTGAACGTCTGACGGACCGCCGTCCTCGCACCTCCCCGGCAGGCGGCCGGGGAGGGCGGAAATCCCGGCGCGGGCGAGCGGGTCCGGGGGTAGGTTGCCCCGGTGGTCCTCACGCCCCTCTCCCCCGGCCAGGACCTCTCGGGCCCCCTGCTGTCCGAACTCACCGCGCTGTACGCGTCGAACCGCGCGTTCCACCGGCTCACCGGCGACTTCCCCGACCCGGACGACATCCGGCCGCACCAGATCGCCGAGGCCCTGACCGGGGAACTGGCCGTGCCGGGCGCCGAGGTGCTGCTCGCCCGCGCCGGGGACGGACGGCTCCTCGGGCTCGCGATCACCCTCGCCCGGCACCCCGACCCCGCCGACCCGGACCCCTGGATCGGGCTGCTGCTGGTGCACGCGGCGGAGCAGGGCAAGGGGTACGGCCGCGCCCTCGCCGAGCGCCTGGAGGACCGGCTGCGCGCACGGGGCGCCGCCGCCGTGCGCCTCGCCGTGCTCGACAACAACCCGGCGGGGCTGGCCTTTTGGACCGCCCTCGGCTACCGCGTGCTCGACCACCGCACCGACCGCGCCCTCGGCCGCCCCTGCACCGTGCTGCGCAAGCCGTTGCGCGTCCCGGCCACCCGGAACGCCGCCGCGGACCCGGACCGCACGGCCCCGCCGTCCCGCCACGACAACGCCGGGACCGGCCTGCGCTGAGCCCTGCCGGGCGGCGGTCCGGAGGCGGGCGAGGGCGCCCTGAGGGAGCCGGCGGAGGGGGACATGGCCGCGCGGGCCAGCACGGACGCCGGACCCGTGGGCGTCGGCCGGGGGCGGCCGACGCGGGGTGCGCTACGGCTGCGCCGGCTTCCCCTCCCCGTACAGCCAGTCCCGCCAGATCTCGCTGAAGTCCGCACCGGGGAAACGTTTCTCGACGTAGGCCGTGAAATCCGCCGTGCTCGCGTTGCCGTGGCGGTGGGCCGCGGGCCAGGCGCGCAGGAGGGCGAAGAAGGCCCTGTCGCCGACCTTCTGGCGGATCTTGTGCAGGACCATGGCGCCGCGCTGGTAGACGGGCGTGCCCGAGATGTGCTCGGCGCCCGACGGCCGCGCGGGCGGGAAGGCCCACAGGGCGTCGTCGTCGCGGTGGTAGTAGTCGAGGAAGGTCTGCTGGGCGCTGTCCCCGCCGTGGTCCTCCTGCCACAGCCACTGGGCGTAGGTGGCGAAACCCTCGTTCAGCCACATGTCGCGCCAGGACCGCGGGGTGACCGAGTCGCCGTACCACTGGTGGGCCAGTTCGTGCACGAGGGTGCCGGTCTCCGGGGCGCCAGGGAAGACGGGCCGGTTCTGGGTCTCCAGGGCGTAACCGGCGTCGCCCGGGCGGGCGATGATCGCGCCGACGGAGGAGAACGGGTAGGGGCCGAAGGTGTCCTCCTCCCACTTGACGACGGCGGGCAGTCGCGCGAGGACCGCCGCGCTCGCCCCGACCTGGGTGCGGTCGACGGCGGTGAGGACGGGCAGCCCGCCCGGCCCCTCGGTGCGGGTGATGACGAAGTGGCCGATGGCGACGGTGGCGACGTAGGCGGCCATGGGCTCGGCGGTGTGCCAGTGGTAGGACGTACGGCCGCCGTGGGTGCTCTGGTCCGCCAACTCCCCGTTGGAGACGGCCTGCAGGCCCTTCGGCACGGTGACGGTGATGTCGTAGGCGGCCTTGTCGGAGGGGTGGTCGTTGCCGGGGAACCAGGCCATGGAGCCGACCGGCTCACCGAGGCCGAGGGCGCCGTCGGCGGTGGGCAGCCAGCCCTCCGCGGAGCCGTCGGGGTCGGTGAGGGTGCGCGGGACGCCGAAGTAGCGCACCGTCGTCCGGAAGGTGTGGCCCGCGCGCAGGTCGTCGTGCGGGCGGACGGTGAGTTCCTGCCCGGCACGGTTGAAGCGGGCGTCCCGGCCGTCGACGGCGACCGAGTCCACGCGCAGTCCGGCGAGGTCCAGGTCGAAGGCCGACAGGTCCTTGGTGGCGCGGGCGGTGATCACCGCGGTGCCGGTGAGCCGGCGGGTGGCCGGGGTGTAGTCGAGGGCGAGGGCGTAGTGGTCCACGTCGTAGCCGCCGTTGCCCGCCCTCGGGAAGTACGGGTCGCGCAGGCCGGAGCCGCCCGGGGTGCCGTGCACCCCGCCGCCCTCGCACGCGCTGCCGGTGAGGACGAGGGCCAGCACGGCCGCGGCGGCCGGCACGGCACGTACGGATCTGGACATGTCAGCGATCTTAGGGGCGGGGGCGGGTCCGGCGGCGTGACACCATCGGTGGGTGCTCGATATCGGCTATGCCCTCTCCAACCGCTTCCCGGACCCGCCGCAGACCGACTACCGCCGCGCGGACGTCCACGCGCTGCGGCACGACCTGTTCTGCGGGGACGTGTACCTCGCGGACACGAAGGCGGACCGGGAGCTGTCCACCGCCTGGGGATGGGTGCCGGTGCTGGACTTCGCGTGGGCGCTGTGCGACATCGTGGAACGCCTGGACCGGGACCCGAGGGGCTCCCGCGCCGCCCGGCCGCAGCGGGCGGAGCTGGACTTCACCGAGTCCAGCGACCGGATGCTCTTCGAGCGCCGCTTCGGGTGGGTCGACATCACCGCCGACTGGCAGCCGCCGGACGAGCCCCCGCTGTCCTTCTCGCACGCCGAACTGCGCCGTGAGGCACGGGACTTCCTGCACGACCTGATCGCCGACCTCGTCGACCTCCACGAGGAGCTGGGCGACAATCCGGCGATCTGGACTCTCCAGGCCCGCTTTCCCCGCGTCTCGTAACGGCCTACTCCACCCGGATCCCGACGGCCGCCGCCAGCGCCGGTGCCAGATCCAGCAGCTGGCCGGTGCCGATGACCGCGCCGGAGAGCCGTTCGAGGCCCCGGGCGATCTCCAGCGGCGCGGCACCGCGCAGATCGACGTCCTTGAGGGTGGCCCCGCCGAAGTCCGCCCCCTTCAGCGCGCAGTCCACGAACTCCACCCGCTCCAGACCGGCCCCCGCGAAGTCCGGTTCGACCAGGACGCAGGACTCGAAGACCACGTCCCGCAGGCGGGCCATGCGCAGGTTCAGGAAGTCGATCTTGCCGCCGCGCACCACGACCCGCTCCAGCACCGCGCCGTGCAGCTGGGCGCCGCCGAGCCGGGGCTCGATCAGTTCGACGTCGCGCAGGGTGGCCTCGGCGAGGTCGGTGCCGACCCCGCGCGCAGCGGTGAGCACGCAGTCCAGCACGCGGGCGTGGCGCAGCCGGGTCCCGTCCAGCGCGCAGCCGCGCAGCGCGCAGTCCATGAACCGGGCGCCCGCGGCGTCCTGCCCGCTCAGGTCCGCGTCCCGGAACTCCAGTGCGTCGTAGTCGCCGTCGGGATCCAGCGGTCCGCCGTCCCACGGCCGCAGCGGCGGCAGTCTCGGCTCCGGCCGCCGTGCGCCGCGCCGCATCCGGCTCCCGCCGGTCGTTCCCCTCGTCATGGGTCCATGCTGCACCCCGCCACTGACAATCGTCCCGGACCGCGCGGGCGCACCCCGCGGCAGGCCCTTGACCTCAAGCGTGCTTCAGGTCGGAGAGTTGCGGCAGTCGCTCACCTGGGGGTCCCCATGCACGTCGTACGCCTGTACGCCTTCGGTCCGGCCGAGAACCTGACCTACGAGGAGGCCGAGGACCCGGCCCCGGGCCCGGGGCAGGTGCGGATCGCGGTCGCCGCGGCCGGGGTGCACCTGCTCGACACGGCGCTGCGCGCCGGGCACCGGGGGCCGGCGCCGGAGCGGCCCGCCCTGCCGACCGTGCCCGGCCGGGAGGTCGCGGGCGTGGTGGACGCGGTCGGCGAGGGGGTGGCCGGGGCGTGGCTGGGCAAGCGCGTGGCCGCCCACCTGGGTTTCGCGCCCGGCGGGTACGCCGAACTGGCGGTCACCGACGCCGGGCGGCTGCACGAGATACCGGAGCCGCTGGACTTCGCAGCGGCCGTCGCCATGATCGGCACGGGCCGCACCGCCCTGGGCATCGCGGGGTGCGCGGAGCCGGGGCCGGACGACGTGGTGGTCGTACCGGCCGCCGCGGGCGGCATCGGCACGCTGCTGGTGCAGTACGCGGCGGCGGCCGGGGCGACCGTGGTCGGGCTCGCGGGCGGCCCCGCCAAGACCCGGCGGGTGCGGGAGAACGGCGCCGCGCTCGCCGTCGACTACACCGCGCCCGGCTGGGCCGCCGAGGTCCGGGCGGGGCTCGGCGGACGGGCCGCCACGATCGTCTACGACGGGGTGGGCGGCGCGGTCGCCCGGGAGGCCGTGGCGCTGCTCGGACCGGGCGGCCGGCACCTGGTCTTCGGCTGGTCGGCGGAGGGCATCGGCGACGGGCAGGGGTACGTCGTGGAGGGCGTCTCCGAGTCCGTGCTCGGGCCGGAGCTGGTGCGGCGGGGCGGCGGGCTGCGGGCGCTGGAGGAGCGGGCGCTCGCGCAGGCCGCGCGGGGGCGGCTGCGGCCCGCCGTCACCCGCTTCCCGCTCGCGGCGGCGGCCGCCGCGCACCGGGCGCTGGAGAACCGCGGCACCGTCGGGAAGGTGGTGCTGGAGCCCTGAGGCCCTGAGCCCGGCACCCGGATGCGATACGTACCGATTCATGGTCTTCTGGCCAGATGAGTCTCGGCCGAACGGGTGAGTCCCGGGCCGCCGCGGAGGGGACGGATCCGCACCGCTGGTGGGGGCTGGTCGTCATCGCCCTCGCCCAGCTGATGGTGGTCCTGGACGCCACGATCGTGAACATCGCGCTCCCCTCCGCCCAGCGTGCCCTGCACATGTCCGACGGCAACCGGCAGTGGGTGATCACCGCCTACACGCTGGCCTTCGGCGGTCTGCTGCTGCTCGGCGGCCGGGTCGCCGATCTCATGGGCCGAAAACGCACCTTCGTGATCGGGCTCGTGGGCTTCGCCGCCGCCTCCGCGCTCGGCGGCGCGGCCACCGGCGCGGGGATGCTCTTCGGGGCCCGCGCGCTGCAAGGCGTCTTCGCGGCCGTGCTCGCGCCCTCCGCGCTCTCCTTGCTGACCACGACGTTCACGGACCCGCGCGAGCGCGGCAAGGCGTTCGGCGTCTACGGCGCGCTGGCCGGCAGCGGCTCGGCGATCGGGCTGATCGTCGGCGGGGTGCTCACCGAGTACCTCACCTGGCGCTGGTGCCTGTACGTCAACGTGCCCATCGCCGCGCTCGCGGTCTTCGGCGCGTCCGTCCTGCTGCACGACCGGCCGGGGCACGGCGACGTCCGCCTCGACGTGCCCGGGGCGGTGCTCGGCTGCGGCGGCCTGGTCGCGATCGTCTACGGCTTCAGCGAGGCGGAGCCGCGCGGCTGGGCGGACCCGCTGGTGCTCGGGCTGTTCGCGACGGGAGCGCTGCTGCTGGTGGCGTTCGTGTGGTGGCAGGGCCGGGCACCGAGTCCGCTGCTGCCGCTGCACATCCTGCGGGACCGGGACCGGGCGGGGTGCTTCCTGACGATGATGCTCGCGGTGATCGGCATGTTCGGGCTGTTCCTGTTCATGACCTACTACCTCCAGGTCATCCTCGGCTACTCGCCGGTGCGCACGGGACTGGCCTTCCTGCCGATGACCGCGGCGATCGTCACCGGGTCCACGCAGATCTCCGCACGGCTGCTGCACCACGTGCCGCCGCGGCTGCTGATGGTGCCGGGCATGCTGCTGGCGTCGGGCGGCCTGCTGCTGCTGACCCGGCTGACCGTCCGCTCCTCCTACGCCGCGGAGATCCTGCCGTCCCTGCTGCTGCTGGGGCTGGGCATGGGGCTGACGTTCATGCCGGTGTTCGCCACGGCCACGGCGGGGGTCGCGCCGCGCGACTCGGGGGTCACCTCCGCGACCGTCAACACCGCGCAGCAGGTCGGCGGCTCGATCGGCACCGCCCTGCTCAACACCCTCGCCACCGCCAGCGCCGCCGCCTACATCGCCGCCCGCCCGCACCGGCCTGCCACGGTCGCGGCCGGCGTCGTCCACGGCTACACCGTCGCCATCGGCTGGGCCGCCGCCATCATGCTGCTGGCCGGCCTGATCGCCGGCCTGCTGGTCACCGCCCGGGCCCCCAAGCACGGGCCCCGGCCGAAGACCCCGGTGTCCGAACCGGTCGCCTGACACCACGACCGGCTGCGGACAGGAGACTGTCCGGCCCTCTCAGTGGCGCCCCGCCACCCAGTCCGCCGCCTTGGCCAGGCGGGAGGAGGCCGTGGCGGGGTGGAGGCGTTCGCGGCGGTCGGCCGTGTGGTAGGTGGCGTACATGCCGTGGACGCCGAGCCAGCGGAAGGGCTCGGGCTCCCACTTGCGGACCTTGTGGCCGACCCAGGGCAGGTCGGTCAGTTCGGTGCGGCCGCCCTGGCCGGAGTCCTGCTGGACCAGGTCGCGCAGGGTGCGGGCGGCGAGGTTGGTGGTGGCGACGCCGGAGCCGACGTAGCCGCCCGCCCAGCCGAGGCCGGTGGAGCGGTCCAGGGTGACCGTGGCGCACCAGTCGCGGGGCACGCCGAGCACGCCGGACCAGGCGTGGGTGACCCCGACACCGGCCAGGGACGGGAAGAAGCGCACCAGGACGTCCCGCAGCGCCTCGACGGTCGCCCGCTGGGTGCGGCCGTCGTTGTCCGTGCGGGAGCCGAACCGGTACGGCACCCCGCGCCCGCCGAGCGCGATCCGGCCGTCGGCGGTGCGCTGCGCGTACATGTAGGCGTGCGCCATGTCGCCCAGCGTCTCCCGGCCGTCCCAGCCGATCGCCGCCCACTGCTCCGCGCTCAGCGGCTCGGTGGCGATCATCGAGGAGTTCATCGGCAGCCAGGTCCGCTTCTGGCCCTTGAGGGAGGCGGTGAAGCCCTCGGTGCAGCGCAGGACGTAGGGCGCGCGGACGGTGCCGTAGGGGGTGACCGCGTGCTTGGGGCGGATCTCCGTCACCGGGGTCGACTCGTGGATCGTCACTCCGAGCGCCGCCACCGCCGCCGCCAGCCCCTTCACCAGCTTCACCGGGTGCAGCCGGGCGCCGTGCGGGGTCCAGGTGGAGCCGACCGCGTCCGCGACCCGGATGCGCTCGGCCGTCTCCCGGGCGCCGTACAGCTCGCGGTCCTTCTCGCCGTACGACAGCTCGTGCTCGTGGAACGCCTTCAGCCGGGCCAGCTGGGCGGGGGTGGTGGCCACCTCCAGGACGCCGCCCTTGTGCAGGTCCGCGTCGATGCCCTCCGCCTCGGTGACCGCGATCACCTCGTCCACGGTGTCGTTCATCGCCTTCTGGAGCCGTACCGCGGCCTCCCGCCCGTGCAGTTCGGCGTACCGGTCGCGGCCCGCGACGCCGTTGTACAGCCAGCCGCCGTTGCGGCCGGAGGCGCCGTAACCGCAGAACTTCTGCTCCAGGACGGTGATCCGCAGGAAGGGCGCGGCCTTCTTCAGGTAGTAGGCGGTCCACAGGCCGGTGTATCCGCCGCCGACGATCACCACGTCGGCCGTGGCGTCCCCGGACAGCGGTTCCCGTACCGCGGGGAGGCCGTCGTCCGCGTACCAGAAGGAGATGCCACCGTTCACGACACTGCTCGCCGAGCTGCTCATGGCCGGGAACCTAACCCGTGGGAGTGGTCGGTGTCTCCTTCGGATTCCGTGCTTTCGCGTGGCCTCTGGTGAGCGGGTGGCAGGCCAGGCCGATCAGCATCGCCAGGAAGTGCCCGATGTCGGTGAAGGTGGGCGACTGGGCCAGCGGAAGGGTGAAGACGGCGAGGACGGCGGCGAGGTAGCCGTAGCGCCAGGGGGAGGCGATCCGGTAGGTGAGGACGGCGACGACGCCGGCCAGCGCGTAACTGACGCCGATGTCCAGAGTGTTCACCGCCGAGTGGGGCGCGATGCCGTCCTTGATCGCCTTCAGCAGCAGGCCCTCGCTGACCAGGGACGCCAGCACGTGCGCGCACGCGCACACCGCGAGCCAGCGGGCGGTGCCCAGCCACCGCTCGGCCGGCGCGTGGAAGGCCGTGTACAGCACGGCGTACGGCAGCCACCGCCCGCCGTCGATCCACATCGCGCTGGTGACCAGCACCCGCAGCGGGGTGCGCGACAGCTCGTGGATGTTGGTGGACCTGCGGCGCAGGAAGTGCTGCTCGAACCCCGGCGACATGTGGTGCACCGCGACGGTCGTGACGAACAGGACGGCCAGCCAGACATAGGTGCCCGGGGCGCCGCGGACGTACCGCGCGACCGCCCCGAGTCCACGGCGCAAGGGGTTGACCCGGGTCACGTCGCCAGTATGCGGCCCCTTCCGCTGACACGCCGCCGGATGGCCTATCCGTACAAGTAAGGATTATTGGGTCATAACGTACCCGATATGAAGAGATGTCACATCGCTTACGCCGCGAGCGCCGTCGCAGCACTGATCGGCGCCGGACTCGGCGCCGCCCCCGCGGCGGCCGCCCACCAGACCCTGGTGGTCCGCCAGGGCGAATCGATCCAGCAGGCGGTGAACCGCGCGCAGCCCGGTGACACCGTGCTGGTGCTCCCCGGTGTCTACAAGGAGAGCGTCACGATCAACACGCCCCAGGTCACCCTGCGCGGCCTGGGCGGCCGCACGGTGATCGAGCCGGCCGTGAAGACGGTCGCGGGCAAGGCGCCGCGGACGGACACCAGGGCGACCAAGAGCTGCGCCGAGGGTGGCAACGGCATCTGCGTGATCGGCACCAAGAAGAAGAACGTCGAGGGCGTCACCGTCGCCGATCTGGTGGTGACCGGCTTCGCCCGCGCCGGGGTGTTCGGCATGGCGACGGACGGCATGACCGTGCGCGGCGTCCAGGCCGTGAAGAACGCCGTGTGGGGCATCGCCCAGGAGCGCTCCGTGCGCGGCCGCATCTTCGGCAACTACGCCCAGGGCAACGGTGACGCGGGCGTCTTCCTCGCCAACACCATCACCGAGGAGGCCGGCGCCCTCGACACCCGGCGGACGGTGGTCGAGCGCAACCGGCTGGAGGACAACCGGATCGGCGTCACCGTGCGCCGCCTGCGCAACCTCGCGGTCGCCGAGAACCACATCACCGGCAACTGCGCCGGCGTGTTCGTCGTCGGCGACGAGAACAAGCCCAAGGCCGGTGCGCTGGAGGTCGCGTACAACGACGTCAGCCGGAACAACAAGTCCTGCCCGAAGACCGACCGGCTGCCCGCGATCCAGGGTTCCGGCATCGTGCTGACCGGCGCCGAGAAGACCGTGGTGGACGGCAACCGGGTCGTCGGCAACACCGGCACGTCCCCGCTGTCCGGCGGCATCGTGCTCTTCAAGAGCTTCGTCGGCGTCACCAACGACGACAACCGCATCACCGACAACTCGCTGGCCGGCAACGGGCCCGCCGACCTCGTCGACACCGAGACCAAGGGCAAGGGCAACACCTTCCGGCACAACGCCTGCCGTGCCTCCAAGCCCTCGGGCCTGTGCTGACCGCCCGACCACTGCCCCTGCTGGACCGACGCAGGCCGAAGAACGAAGGAGGGCGGCAGATGACCACCGCTGAGACGGCACCGCCGAACCGGAC
>NZ_VOGW01000128.1:0-8713 GCF_007896895.1 Streptomyces misionensis
TGCGGCTGCGCGAGCTCGTGTTCGGGGCGGCCCTGTCCGCCGCCGTACGGGCCGCCGCCCGGCTGGGCGTGCCGGACGCGCTCGGGGACACCCCGATGTCCGCCGAGGCCCTCGCGGCCGCCGTGCGGACCGAACCCAAGCCGCTGCGCCGCATGTTGCGGGCGCTGACCTGCTACGGCGTCTTCACCGAGCGGCCCGACGGCA
The DNA here is from genome assembly GCF_007896895.1 of Streptomyces misionensis. Lineage (GTDB taxonomy): Bacteria > Actinomycetota > Actinomycetes > Streptomycetales > Streptomycetaceae > Streptomyces > Streptomyces misionensis_A. The sequence continues at coordinate 205 of NZ_VOGW01000128.1, forward strand.
CCTTCGCGCACACCGAGATGTCCCGGCTGCTGCGCGAGGACGACCCGAACAGCCTGCGCGCCATCGCGCTGTGGTGCACCGAGCCGTGGACCTGGGCCGCGTGGCCCAAGCTGGACGAGGCGGTGCGCACCGGCCGCAACGTGGTGGAGGGCCTGTACGGCAAGGAGTTCTTCGCCTACCTCAACGAGGACGCCCCCGAGTCCGCGGACGTCTTCAACCGGGCCATGACCCGCTCCAGCGAGCAGTCGGCGCGCGAGGTCGCGGCCCTGCTCGACCTGTCCGGCGCCGATTCCGTCGCCGACCTCGGCGGCGGCCAGGGGCACGTGGTGGCCTGCCTGCTGGACAAGTACCCGGCGATGCACGGCAGTCTGCTGGACCTGCCCCGGGTGGTGGAGAACGCGCTGCCGCGGCTGCGCGAGGGCGGCGACCTCGCGGACCGCGCGCAGATCGTGCCGGGCGACGTCCGGGAGGCGATCCCGGTCCGGGCGGACGTCTACATCATCAAGAACATCCTGGAGTGGGACGACGAGAGCACGGCCCGGCTGCTGCACAATGTCGTCCAGGCGGGCGGGCCCGGGACCCGGGTCGTGGTCATCGAGAACCTGGTCGACGACACCCCGTCGATGCGGTTCAGCACCGCGATGGACCTGCTGCTGCTCCTCAACGTCGGCGGGGCCAAGCACACCACCGACAGCATGGTGCGCCGGCTCACCGCGGCCGGGCTCGCCGTGGACACCATCCGGCCGGTCAACCCATACCTGCACGCCTTCGAGTGCCACGTGCAGGGGTGACGGCCGCGACGGGCCGACGGTCGCCGGGCCCGCTTCGCCGCGGGCCCGGCGACCGTCGGCCGTCCGGTGGGCGGATGAGTGTCAGGAGCGCTCCCAGACGTAGAAGCGGTGCGCCATCGCGTCCTTGGGAGACCGCCAGGTCTCCGGGTCGTACGCGCTGACGTACGCCGTCAGCCGCTCGCTGACGTCCCTGAACTCGGGGTGTTCGGTGACCTTGGCGATGGCCGGGCCCGGTTCGCGCTCGGACTCGATGAGGTGCATGTACACATCGCCGAACTGGAAGAGGCTGCGCCGGGTGACGCCCACGAGGCGGGGCAGCTCCCCGCGGTCGGACTCCTCGAAGATCTTGGCGATGTCGGGGGCGGAACCCGGGGCCATCCGGGCGACGATCAGGGCCTGGTGCACGGTGTTCGTCCTCTCCTCGTTGCCTTCGGTCCTCCTGCGTGGCTCAGTCGGCGAGCGCCGGGGCGGGCCGGTGCCCGGCGGCCGCCTTCTCGATCTTGTCGCGGATCAGGGCCATCTGGACCTTGGAGTTCTTGTTGATGTTGTCGGTCATCCACTCGTCGTCGACCGGCGCCTCGGGCTTCATCGCGAAGTCCTGCGTCCACACCATGCGGGTGCCGGCCGGGACCTCCTCGTAGGCCCAGTGGATGTCCATGTGGGCGAACGGACCGGTCTCCACCCGGCGGGCCTTGACGGTGCGGGTGGCGCGGTCGGGCTCGCGCTCGGAGACCCAGCTCCAGACGGTGCCGTTCTCGTCCGGGTGCATGGTGAGCCGGAAGGTGGTCTTCTCGCCCTCCCGCTTGAGCACCTCGACGGCGGCGTACTCGCTGAAGAGCTGGGGCCAGCGCTCCAGGTCGTTGGTCATGTCCCAGACCAGGTCGAGCGGGGCCGCGATGGTGATCTCGTTCTGGGTGTGTCCTGCCATGTCAGGCTCCTGCCATCAGCGTGTTGTTGACGAGGTTGAGGAACTGCTGGGGGGTCTTGCAGCGCTCGGCGTCCACCGGCATCGGGGTGCCGTGCTCGTTCTCCAGCTCACCGACGATGCCGAGCAGGCCCAGCGAGTCGACGCCGAGGGCGTCGAAGCCGGTGTCCGGCTTGTCGTGGAGCTGCTCGGGGCTGACGGTGACGCCGGCCGCCTTCTTCATGAGCGCTGCGAGTTCTTCGACGGTGATCTTGGACATGTGCTCTTCTCCTTTTGCTGTGCTCCCTGCGCCGTTGCCGCGGATCGCCGCCCGGTGGACCGCGGTGTTCACCGGCCGGCGGCGTGCCGCAGCACCAGCGCCGAGTTCGACCCCATGAGGCCGCGGCTGAGGATCAGCGCCGTGCGGGCTTCGGCGGCGCGGGCGCGGCCGGTGACGAGGTCGAGGTCGTGGCAGACGTCGTGCACGTTCGGGGTCGGCGGGATCAGCCCGTGCTCCATCGCGAGCACGGCCGCGGCGGTGTCCAGCACCGGGGCCGCGCAGTAGCCCCGGCCGGTGCCGGTCTTGGGCGCGGTGACCGGCACCCGCGTGCCGTGCGCGCCGAGGGCGTCGGTGATCGCCAGCGCCTCGGCCCGGTCCGCCGCCGGCACCCCGAGGGCGTCGGCGAAGACCACGTCGACCTCCTCGGGCGCGCACTCCGCCTCGGCCAGCGCCTGCCGGATGGCCTGGGCGAGGCCCGCGCGGGACTCCGCCCAGCGGGCGGCGCCGGTGAAGGTGGCCCCGTGCCCGGCGACGAAGGCCCGGATGTCGCCACCGCGTTCCCGGGCCGCGGCGGCGGCCTCCACCACGAGCATCGCGCCGCCCTCGGCGGGCACGAACCCGCACGCCGCCTCGGTGAACGGCCGGTAGGCGCGGGCCGGGTCGCTCTCGCGGCTCAGCTCCTCGTAGCCGAGCTGGCAGACCACCGAGTACGGCGCGAGCGGCGCCTCGGTGGAGCCGGCCACGATCGCGTCGGTGCCGCGCCGCACCGCCCGGGCCGCGTGCGCGAGGGCGTCCAGACCGCCGGCCTCGTCGGAGGCGACGACCGAGCAGGGGCCCTTGAAGCCGCGGCGGATGGAGACCTGGCCGGTGCTCGCGGCGTAGAACCAGGCGATGGACTGGTACGGCCCCACGAACCGGCTGCCCTTGCCCCACAGCCGCTGGAGTTCGCGCTGGCCGAACTCGCCGCCGCCGGACCCGGCGGCGGTCACCACGCCGATCGAGTACGGCGACTCGGCGGTGTCGGCCGGGCCGAGCCGGGCGTCGGCGAGCGCGAAGTCGGCCGCCGCCATGGCGTAGTGGGTGAACCGGTCGGTCTGGACGAGGAAGCGCTCCTCGATGGTGTCCGCCGCCTCGAAGGCACGGACCTCGCCGGCCACCTTCAGCGGCAGGTGCTCACAGCCCTCGCGGGTCACCCGGTCCAGGACGCTCAGGCCCTCGTGGGTGGCCTTCCAGAAGGTGTCGGTGCTGATGCCGTTGGGCGCGACCACGCCGATGCCGGTGACGGCCGCGCGCCGGTCCTGGGGTTCGCTCATCGTGTCCTCACTCCCTCGGCCGGGTCAGGATCACCGCGGACTGGAAGCCGCCGAACCCGCTGCCCACGGAGAGCACGCTGGTCAGCTTCCGTTCGCGGGCGGTACGCGGCACGTAGTCGAGGTCGCACTCGGGGTCGGGGGTCTCGTAGTTCGCGGTGGGCGGCACGGCCTGCTTGGCCAGCGCCAGCACGCAGGCGACCAGTTCGATGGCGCCGATCGCCCCCAGCGAGTGGCCCACCATGGACTTGATGGAGCTCATCGGGGTGTCGTAGGCGTGCTGCCCGAGCGCCCGCTTGACCGCCGCCGTCTCGTGGCGGTCGTTCTGCCGGGTGCCGGAGCCGTGCGCGTTGACGTAGTCGATCGCCGTGGGGTCGAGCCGGGCCTGGTCGAGGGCGGTGGAGATGGCCCGCGCCATCTCCAGGCCCTCCTTGGTCAGACCGGTCATGTGGTAGGCGTTGCCGAAGGTGGCGTAGCCGCCGAACTCGCAGTAGACGTGCGCGCCGCGGGCCCGGGCGTGCTCCAGCTCCTCCAGGACGAGCACCGCGCCGCCCTCGCCCATGACGAAGCCGTCCCGGTTGTTGTCGAAGGGCCTGGAGGCGTGCGCGGGGTCGTCGTTGTTCGGCGACGTGGCCTTGATCGCGTCGAAGCACGCCATGGTGATGGGGGATATCGGCGAGTCCGACGCACCGGCTATGCAGATGTCGGCCCGGCCCTCCTGGACCGTGTGGAAGGCGTAGCCGACGGCGTCCAGGCCCGAGGTGCAGCCGGTGGAGACGGTCTGCACCGGACCCTGGGCGCCGAAACGTTCCGCCACCGCGGAGGCCGCCGTGGCCGGGGTGAAGGCCCGGTGCAGCTGCGGCCGGGCCCGGTCGGGGTCCACGTCCCAGCGCTCGCCGCCATGGCTGACCAGCACGTAGTCGTTCTCCAGGCGGGTGGTGCCGCCGACCGCGGTGCCCAGCGACACCGCGACCCGCCACGGGTCCTCCCGCCGGAGGTCCAGCCCCGAGTCGCGGACCGCCTCCTCGCCCGCGACCAGGGCGAACTGGATGTACCGGTCCGACCGCTCCACCTGCTCGGCGTCCAGCCCGTGCGCCGCCGGGTCGAAGTCGCACTCGGCCGCGATCCGCGAGCGCAGCTGGGAGGGGTCGAAGAAGGTGATGCCCCGCGTCGCGGTACGGCCGGTGGCGAGCAGGTCCCAGAACGCGGGTACACCGATGCCGCCCGGGGCGACGATGCCTATGCCGGTGACCGCCACGCGCCGGTTCATGACCGGACCCCTCCCCCGTCGGCGCCCGCACCGGCCGGTTCGGCCGCCGGCGTCTCCTCGGTGTCGACGTGCCCGAGCTGCGGGCGCGGCGCCAGCGGGCCCAGGTGGAAGACGATCCGCGCCTCCACGTTGCCGACGTTGCGGAACCGGTGCCGCATGCCGATGGGGATCATCAGCCCCTGCTCCGGGCGCAGCACGTGCGGCTCGCCGTCCAGGTCGACCTCCAGGTGGCCGCAGACGACGTAGACGAACTCCTCGGAGTAGGGGTGGTAGTGCTCACCGATGCGGTCGCCGGGCTGCACGAGGGCCACGCCCATGAAGCCGCTGGTGGAGCCGACCGTGGCCGGGGTGAGCATGGCGCGCAGATCACCGCCGCGCCGCGTGTTGGGCTCGACCTCGCTGAGGTCCACGATTCTCGGACGGGGTTGGATCACGACAGTCCTCCGGTGGTGTGATCGGGCTTCTGGGGGGCTCGTGGGGCGGCCGGGGGCTCAGCCGGCGGGCGAACGGCGGTCGGTGACCAGCTCCATCGGGGCGGCGTCATCGGTCAGCAGCGCGCGCAGTTCGGCGGCCAGGGCGGCGTCCGCGGGCAGCGGGTCCACGTCCGCGCCCTCGTCGGCGAGGTCCACCAGCCGCACCACGACGTCCTCGCGCTCGAAGACCGTGCTGCGCAGCACCCGGCTCGCCGGGTCGTCCGCGGCCGCCGAGTCCGCCCTGGCCAGCAGCTCCGCGAGCTTCATCCCGCACCCCGGCCGGGCCGGGTAGTACAGGGCCCGCCGGGTGCCCTCGGGCCGGTCGTCCGCCATCACGTGGTGGACGGCGGGCAGCGCCGCCCGGGTGAAGAACAGCCGCGCCGACTCCTGGTCGTCGAGGTCCCGGTCCTGCTCCAGATAGGGGTTGATGGCCTCCTCCACGGCCCGCACCTCGGGCGAGCGCGCCACGTGGCGCAGGGCGGCCAGCAGGTCGCCGCGCACCTCGATGGCGCGCACCACCCGGTTGCCGTGCATGAACAGCGAGGTGCGCAGCAGCCGCGTGGAGTCGTCCACCCGCGGCTCCGGCGCGGCGTAGTCGGCGAGCAGCCGGGCCACCTTGTCCTCGGTGCCGGGCTTCACGGTGAAGGTCAGCGCGTGCCGGATCACTCCGTCACCGATGCGCACCTCGCTCTGCAGCCGGCCCCGGGAAGGCGCGTCGCCCTCGTAGGCGCGGCCGGTCTCGCGGACGATGTGGAAGCGCAGCGAGCGGGTGTTGCGCACGCAGGAGTGCAGCGGCTCCACCATCCGCACGTGCTCCTCGCTGTTCACCCAGGTGAGGAACGGCGGGGCACTCTCCCACTCGCTGGTGATCAGCCATTGGGATGGATTCTCGATGGACTGGCAGAGTTGGTCGCTGACATGGCCGGGCACGGACGCAACCTGGTTGCAGAGCTGCTCGTACGCCTCCAGGAACTGCTGCTGCGCGCCTTCGTAGACGTCGACCAGCAGAACGACCCGGAGCCGCGAGCCGTCGAACACGGACTGGGAGACACGCGACACCTCGCGTGCCGGCGCTTCTGACAGACGTTCAGAGGTGGTGGTCATGGTGCGGACATCTCCTTGGCGGGGGTTCTCGGATGCGCCGGTCACCGCCGTGACGCGACGTCAGCGCTTCTTGATCCTGTGCCGATGGCCGTAAGCCCGCGACTCGTAGGAACCACGCGGGTGATCCGGAGCGCAAATGGCCCCAAACCTTTCGATAGCGGGCATGAAAGTGACAGGCGCCCCGTACGCACCCTGCCTCTGGAGGCCTCGATGCATCACACAGCCGACCACCGGGTCCCCGTCCTCATCGTGGGCGGCTCTCTGGTGGGCCTGTCCACATCCCTGTTCCTGGGCCGCCTCGGCGTGCGCCATCTGCTCGTCGAGCGGCACGCCGGGACCTCCCACCACCCCCGCGGACGGGGCAACAACGTCCGGACGATGGAGCTGTTCCGGGTGGCCGGCATCGAGCCGGACATCAAGGCGGCGGCCTCCCTGCTCGCCGAGAACCACGGCATCCTCCAGACCCCGACCCTCGTCGGCGACGCCGGGGAGTGGCTGTTCCGGGAGATCGACCCCGGCGGCGGACTGAAGAGGTTCAGCCCCACCGCCTGGTGCCTGTGCAGCCAGAACGACCTCGAACCGGTGCTGGTCGACAGCGCCCGCGAACTCGGCGGCGACCTGCGCTACCACCACGAGATGGAGTCCTTCGAACAGGACGCCGACGGGGTGAGAGCCGTCGTCCGCGACCGCTCCACCGACGAGCGCTACACCGTCCGGGCGGACTACCTGGTCGCCGCCGACGGCCCCCGCAGCCCGGTCCGCCGCGCCCTCGGCATCGGCCAGAGCGGCCCGGGCGACCTGTTCGCCAACGTCAGCGTCACCTTCGAATCCACCCGGCTGGCCGACGTCGTCGGGGACCGCCGCTTCATCTGCTGCTACCTCACCCACCCGGACGCCGACGGCGCCCTGCTCCCCGTCGACAACAAGGAACGCTGGGTCTTCCACGCTCCCTGGCACCCCGAACTCGGCGAGACGCTCGAGGAGTTCACCGAGGAGCGGCTCCGGCGGCACATCGCCGCCGCCGTCGGCGTGCCCGACCTGGACGTGCGCATCACCGGGATGGCGTCCTGGCGTGCCGCCGAACGGGTCGCCGACTCCTACTCGGCCGGCCGGGTGTTCCTCGCCGGCGACTCCGCCCACGAGATGTCCCCCACCGGCGCCTTCGGCTCCAACACCGGCATCCAGGACGCCCACAACCTGGCCTGGAAGCTCGCCGCCGTCCTCGACGGCTGGGCCTCCCCCGCCCTCCTCGACACCTACGGCTCCGAGCGTCGCCCGGTCGCCGTCGCCACCAGCGCCCGCGCCTCCGCCCGCTCCGTGGAGCACAGCCACCCCGGCTTCGCCCCCGCCCCCGGCGTCGGCGGTGCCAAGCGCGGCGGCATCCTCAACGTCGTCCTCGGCTACCACTACCCCGAGGGCGCCGCCCTCGGCACCGACCCCACGGCGCCGGTCATCCCCGACACCGTCGCCCTCACCGGCCGCCCCGGCACCCGCGCCCCGCACCTGTGGCTGCGCCAGGCCGCCCGGCGGCTGTCCACCCTCGACCTCTACGAGCGCTCCATGGTGCTGCTCACCGACGCCCCCGACGACGCGGGCTGGTACGAGGCCGCCCGGCGCGTCGCCGCCACCGACGGGGTACGCCTGGACGCGTACCGCATCGGTCCGGGCGCCGACGCCGACCTGATGTACGACACCGAGGGCACCGACTGGGCCGCCCTGCACGGCGTCACCGCCGACGGCGCCGTCCTGGTCCGCCCGGACGGCTTCGTCGCCTGGCGCGCGGACGGCGCGGTCCCCGACCCGGAGACGGTCCTCAGGGAGGCGCTGAAGGCGGTACTGCGCACGGGCTGATCCGCGCGGACACGGCGGACGTCCTCATGACGAGCGGCGGCGGCCCCGCCCACCGGTGCGACAGGGCCGCCAGCGCCGTCATACGAACCGGCACGCCCTCGCCCCAGCCGATCGAACCGGGCCCCGGCCAGGGGGCGGGAGGTGCGCGGTGGTGGCGCCGTCGGCGACCGCGGCTGCGGGGAACGGGCGTCCTGCCGGTGGCCGGACCGGCCGCGAAGGGAGACCCGTGGCCCGAGAGGCGGTCACCCGGGCCGGGTGACCGCCCTCGGCGCAGGGGTCACATCAGATCCGGGGCCGCTTCCAGGGTGACGTCGGCGGAGAAGATGCGCCGGCCGTTCTGTTCCAAGGTGACCAGCACTCGGCGGCGCCCCTGCGGATCGCCCGGGAGCCGGTCGGCCCAGACCCAGCAGGGGGCGTCGAATTCGGCGTACCGGAGGAACTCGGTCTCCATCCCGACCACCGCCGAGGGCCGGCCGGTGGCGGCGTGCGCGGCCTGCCGGGCGGCTTCCAGGAGGAGCATGCCGGG
>NZ_VOGW01000128.1:8993-51920 GCF_007896895.1 Streptomyces misionensis
TTCGCCAGACTCCTCCGCGACACCGCCACGACTCGAACCGTCTGACACGTGATGCGCGCCCCGGGCTCGACGAGCGCCCTGTCCCGCAGGCGACGACGGCCCGCCCAGCCCCGGCCGAAGCCGGGGCTGGACGCCACTTGTCGGCCGGCCGGTCCCGGAGGGCGGGCGGCCCGCGGCGCTGGTTCCTTTACCGCTTGTGACCGTTGCCGTGTCCGTCGGGATGCAGGACCACCTTGGTCCAGCCTTCGTCACGGGCGTCGAAGTGCTCGTAGGCGGTGGGGGCCTCGTCCAGGCTGAGCTCGTGGGAGACGACGAAGCTCGGCTTCGCCTTCCCGCCGGCGATCAGGTCCCGCAGCGCCCGGTTGTACTTCTTCACCGGCGCCTGCCCGGTCCCCATGTGCTGCCCCTTGAACCACATCATCCCGAAATCGATCGGCACCTTGCCCTGCGCCTCCAGCTCGCCCTGGGCCTTCGCGCCGCCGGGGTCCTGGGGCAGGAAGACACCCACCACGCCGATGTCGCCCGTGAACCTGACCGAGTCGATCAGGCCGTTGAGCGTGAGACTGGCGTCCTCGTGTCCCTGGGGGTCGTGCGCCTGGTAGCCGACGCATTCGCAGCCGTTGTCGGCGCCCAGACCGAGGGTGGCCTCCTTGACGACCTCCGCCGGGTTCTGCTCGGCGGTGTTGATCGGGATGGCCCCGATCTCCTCCGCCTTGCGCAGCCGGTCGGGATGGTGATCGGCCGTCCAGACGCGGCCGGCACCCTTGAGGAGGGCGGAGTAGGCCGCCATCAGCCCGACGGGACCGGCCCCGAAGACGATGGTCTGGTCGCCCGGTTTGACGTGGGCCATCTCGGTGGCGTGATAGCCGGTCGGGAAGATGTCGGCGAGCATCACGTAGTCGGTCTGCCGCTCGGCGGCGTCCTCCCCCAGACGCAGCGCGTTGAAGTCGCCGTAGGGCACGCGCAGCAGCTCCGCCTGGCCGCCCTGGTAGGGGCCCATGTCGGCGAATCCGAAGGCGGCTCCCGCGAGGGACGGTTCCGGCTGCATGGTCAGGCAGTAGTTGGTCAGACCCCGCTCGCACTGCTTGCAGAAGCCGCAGGCGATGTTGAAGGGCAGGACCACATACTCGCCGACCCGCACCTTGCGGACGGCCGAGCCGACCTCCACCACCTGCCCCATGTTCTCGTGCCCCAGGGTGCGGCCGGACTCGAACGAGGTGCGGCCCTCGTACATGTGCAGGTCCGAACCGCAGATGTTGGTGGCGGTGATCTTGACGATGATGTCGCAGGGATGCTCGATCTTCGCGTCCGGTACGTCCTTCACTGTGACCGTCCGCGGTCCTTCGTATACCGCTGCCTTCATGATGACTTCTCTCGGTGTCACGGCATGACCGCGGCACGGCGGTGATGAGACGACGCAAAGAGCCTGACTCTCGCAAGTACCACGACGGTGTCCGTGGCTCCGGCACGCCTCTGCGGGCCGTTCACCCGGATCAGGTGGAACGGTGGTTCTCGGGCGGAGCTTCGGCGCTCCGACGGTGTGCGGTGCGGGTCCCCGTCGACCTCCGACGCGAAACAACCCTTCACCGATCGATCAGCCGATTTTCCGTACCGGACGGCCACCGATCAAGGAACGCGTCTCCGACGCTGGTCACCGGCTGCTCACCGTCGTCCTCACGCAACCGCCGACGTCCCTGTTCGCGCTCGGCACAGGCGTCTGCCCGAATCACCTCGATCCCCTCAGGGAACCGAGCCTCCCTCAGACCCCGAGCGGTTCGGCGGAGGCCGTGCCGGTGGTGGCGCACCCCGGGCAGGCTGGGAGGCGGGGGCGGCCCGGAGGGACGGGCCGCCTGCCCGTCCTCGACTACTCGGCAGGTGCCTGCCGGCTGTGCTCCCTGAGCGACTTCTCGAGCAGCTCGGCGTCGTGGCCGAGGTCGGAGTCGACCAGTCGGCTGGTCCGGGCCGGCCCTGCCTCCTTGGCGGCCACCTCGGCCGACGGACACGACGCGCGGCGGAGATCCGTCGCCGTACTCGGCCGGGAGCGGAGGCCGCGCGACGTCCGCGCGGACGCGCTCGGTCCGGGCTCGGCGGGGTTCGAGGGCAGGGGCCGGGCCCGGTCCCGGGACTCCGGGCCGTAGCGGTACGAGGCCGCCGCCCGCGAGGACTTCCCCCGGCGGCTGGTGGAGCCGCGGGAACCGGCCGGCTCTTTCCGAAGGCCCAAGGCAGCCGCGGAACCAGCTTCACGACGCGGTTTCGAGGAGCCGGCACGGACGCCGTGGGGCGCCCGTGCCTCACGCGCTCGCTTCTCCGCTCGCGCGCCTACTTCACGACCGTGATCCGGTCGGCCGCCGGGGGCGCGATCGGCCTGTTCGCCGACGAGTTGGCCGTCAGATAGTCGTTGAACGCCTTCAGATCGTCCGCGCCGACCAGCGGATTCTTCCCCTTGCCCAGTTCGGTGAAGCCGTCGCCGCCGCCCGCGAGGAAGGAGTTCATCGCGACGCGGTAGGTGGCCGCCGGGTCGATCGCGGCCCCGTTCAGCCGGACGGAGTCGGTGACCACGCGGGCCGCGCCCGACTTGGTGAGGTCCAGCGTGTACGTCAGGCCCGTGGATATCTGCAGGATCTTCGGCGAGGCTTCGTTGGGACCGCTGACCTGCTGCTGGAGCGCGGTGATCAACTGCGCTCCGGTGAGGTCCACCAGGTTCACCGTGTTGCTGAAGGGCTGGACCGTGAACGCCTCGCCGTACGTCACCACGCCGTCGCCCTCGCCGCCGCTCGCCTTGTGCACCAGATCGGAGCGGATGCCGCCGGGGTTCATCAGCGCCAACGCGGCCTTGGGGTCGAGGGACTTGGCGTGTGCGAGCTGCGCGTCCGCGATCAGGTCGCCGAGCGGGGACTCGGGAGTGGTCGCCCCGCGCCCGTTGATGTCGCCGGAGATGTAGCCGACGGGCCGGTTGGCCACCGGCGCGGCCAGCGCGTTCCAGCGCGAGATCAGCGCCGTCATGTCGGCGGCCTTCGGCTGGGTGCGGCTGACCACGTGGTTCCCGGACTGCACGCTGGTGCGGACGATGTCGCGGGTCCGGCGGTCGTAGGTCAGCGTGGTGTCGGTGTACAGCTTGCCGTACGAGGACGCGGAGGTGACCATGCGCGGCCGGCCGGACGGGTCGGGGATGGTGCAGACGTACGCCTGGTGCGTGTGACCGGTGACCAGGGCGTCCACCTTGGGCGTGATGTGCTTCGCGATGTCGACGATCGGCCCGGAGATGCCGTCGCCGGCGCCCGGGGAGTCGCAGTCGTAGTCGTAGTCGTACGAGGCGGAGGCGGGCTCGCCGCCCTCGTGGATGAGCGCGACGATCGACTTCACGCCCTGCTTGTCGAGGATGTCCGCGTACTTGTCGACCGTCTCGACCTCGTTCCGGAACTTCAGCCCCTTGACACCCTCGGCGGTGACGATGTCCGGTGTGCCCTCCAGCGTCACGCCGATGAAGCCGATCTTCACACCGTCGTGCTTCCACACCCAGTAGGGCTTGAGGATCGGCTTGCCGGTCTTCTCGTTCGTCACGTTAGCGGCGAGATAGGGGTAGTCGGCGCCCTTGAAGGTCCGACCGGGCTCGTAGCAGCCGTCCTTGGGGTGGCAGCCGCCGTTCTGCATACGGGCGAGTTCGGTCGCGCCCTCGTCGAACTCGTGGTTGCCGACGCTCGTCACGTCCAGGTCGAGCTTGTTCATCGCCTCGACGGTCGGCTCGTCGTGGAACAGGCCCGACAGCAGGGGGCTCGCACCGATCACGTCGCCGGCCGCCGCCGTGACACTGTACGGGTGGCCCTCGCGCGCCGTGCGCAGCGAGGTCGCGAGGTACTCGACGCCACCTGCGTCGATCTTCTTCGTCGTGCCGTCCAGCCCGGTCTCGGTGACCTGCCCGGAGGAACCTGCCGGCGGCTCCAGATTCCCGTGGAAGTCGTTGAACGACAGCAGTTGGACATCGACGGTGCGGCCGCTGTGCCCGCCGAGCCCTCGGTGGGCCGCCGGTGATCCGCTTGCTGGGGTGGCGGCGGCCAGCGCACCGGCCGTGACCAGAGCAGCGCCGGCTCCGAGCATCCGGAGGACGCGCCGTCTCGGCTTGGTCGGGTGGGTCATGGGTCTCCCTCTGTGGCTACGAGGCGGTTGAAGCTGTGCGGAGCCTATGGTCAACGCGCGTAGCGTGAACAGGGGTTCACGGATCACGAGCGGATTGCACTCTCCGGTCGGACGTCCCACTGTGCGGACGTCGCTTGACGCGGCGCTTCCCCCGCTGGCAGCCTCCCTGGCCATGAGACTGCCGGCCGATCGTCGACGTGCGCATGCCGCGCTCGTGGAGCGGCGGCACGTCGACCTGTGCCGGCAGTCCAGCGCCCTCTGTCGCTGAGCCCACAGAGCTCTTCGCCCCCCGGGGGACCACTCACTGGTGACCAGCCTCCGGGTCACCCCTGGTGATCCGGGATTCCCGTGCACGGGGGCTGATTCCCGCACCCCTTCCGCATCCCCTCACACGCACACGGCCCTTGAACGCCGGCGCCGTGAGGTGTGCGCGGTGGTGCACCGCCCGCTGATCCGCGTCCCGTCACGAGGGCCGCCCGAACAAGGATGCCTCATGCCCGACATATCACGTGTTTCCCGTCGCACCTTCGGTGGTCTGGTGGGCGGTGGTGCGCTCACCGCCGTCGCCGGCCCGGCCGCCGCGGCGTCGTCCGCGACCACGCGGGAAGCGGCCGAGCGGCCCTTCCGGGCCAGGAGCGGGTACCGGCCCGGACGGCGGCCCAACTTCCTGTTCATCCTCGGCGACGACATGGGCTGGGCCGACCTCTCCTGCTACGGCGCCCCGCACATCCGCACCCCGAACCTCGACCGGCTGGCCCGCCAAGGAGTGCGCTTCACGGACGCCTACTCCGGCTCGGCGACCTGCTCCCCCACCCGGTTCAGCCTCTACACCGGCCGCTATCCCGGCCGCACCAAGGGCGGGCTGGCCGAGCCCATCGGCAGCAGGACGCAGGGCCTCGATCCTCACCACCCCACCGTGGCCTCGCTGTTGAAGCAGGCCGGATACGCGACCGCGCTGATCGGCAAGTGGCACTGCGGCTGGCTTCCGGATTACAGCCCCACCAAGTCCGGCTGGGACGAGTTCTTCGGGAACTTCGGCGGCGCACTGGAGTACTTCTCGAAACTCGGCCAGCTCGGCGACTACGACCTGTACGAGGGCGATGCCACCTACAAGGACCTGCGCTACTACACCACCGTCCTGACCGAGCGGGCGGTGGACTACGTGGGCCGCCGGCACGACCGGCCCTGGCTGCTGAACCTCAACTTCACCACCCCGCACTGGCCGTGGCTGACCGAGGGCGACGAGGAGACGGCCGCCGAGATCGCCGCGAAGATCCGCGCGGGGAACGTCCTCGGTGCCCTCCAGCACACCGACGGCGGCTCGGTGGACAAGTACAGGGAGATGGTGGAGAACCTGGACGCGTCGATCGGCGAGGTGCTCGCCGCGCTACGCCGCTCCGGGCAGGAGGAGAACACCGTCGTCGTCTTCGCCAGCGACAACGGCGGCGAGCGCTTCTCCTACCAGTGGCCGCTCAGCGGCGGCAAGTCCGAACTGCTGGAGGGCGGCATCCGGGTGCCGACCGTGCTGCGCTGGCCGGCCGCCGTCGACGGTCACCAGGTCAGTCACGAACCCGTCTACTCCCCCGACTGGACCGCCACCCTGCTGGAATTGGGCGGGGCCCGGCCGGACCCGGAGTACCCGCTGGACGGGCACAGCCTCGCCGGATATCTGCTGCGCGGGGAGGACGTCCCGCAACGCGACCTGTTCTGGCGGGTGCGCGGCAACCGCGCACTGCGGCGCGGCGGATGGAAGTACTACCAGGACGCCCAGGGCAGGGACCACTTGTACGACCTCGCCGCGGACGCCCGCGAGCAGGCCGACCTCGCCGCCGACCGGCCCGCGCTGCTCGCCGAACTCAAATCGGCCTGGGAGCGGATCGACGGCGCACTCCTGCCGTACTCGGCGGCCTGACCGGGCGGCCGGGGAACGGAGCGCGACGCGGCGCGCCGGGCTTTCGCATACCCGCCTCCGACCTGGCGTTCTTGCGGAAGCGGCGCCCGGTCCGGACTGAAAGTCCACGCCGCGTCTCCGGTCCGCAGGCCGCCGCGCGCCGCGAAGGGGTGACGGTCCCCCACGCCCGTTCGCCCGGCACCGACGATCACACTATCCGCCGGCGGCCATCGGCGGCCCGAGCGAGCCCGCGGCGCACCGGAAGGGCGGTCCACCGCACCAGCCGGCCACCGCGCGGCATCCTGCGGCCTGGCGCGAGCAGTTCGGTCCCGCCACCTGCCCTGGCGCACGACTTCGTGCTCCGGCTGCTCGCCGGCCTCGAGGGAACCGGCCGCAGCGGACACTTTTCACGTTCCCGAAACGTGATCGCCGCGTTCCCACCGAGAACGCCCTCTACCGTGGAAGCGCAGCACACCCGGCCACCGTCGTCCGAAGGCAACGCACAGCCCGCCCGCGTACGACAGGAGCCCCGTGTCCCGGCCCGCCGCACCCCTCTGGCTCGCTCACGCCCTGCGCGCCCAGCGCGGTCCCGTGCCCTGGAGCGCGGTGACCCGAGGTGCGCTCGCCGCCGGGCCGCTGCTGCTCGCCGGCGTCGGTACGGGACACACCGCTCCCGGTGTCCTCGCCGCCATCGCGGCGATGCTCGCCGGCATCAACGACCGGCCCGGCAGCCGCCGGGCCTCCGTCGAGCGGCTCGGGGTACCCGCGCTCGCGGGGGCGCTCGGGCTGCTCGCGGGGACGTATGCGGGGCGAGATCTGGCCGCCGTACCGCTGACCCTGGTGCTCACCCTGCTCGGGCTGGTCGCCGGGAGCATCAGCGCGGTCGGGGCCGTCGCGTCCGCCGCGGGAACGCAACTGCTCGTCGGTGCCGCGATCGGCGCCGGTATGCCGGCGGCCGAGAGCGGCTGGCAACGGGCGTTCGCCTTCCTCGCCGGGGCCGGCTGGCTGCTCGTGCTGCGGCTCGCTCTGCCCACGCCCGGTTCGTTCGCCGGGGACTTCCGGTTCGACGGGGAGAGGACGGCGGTGGCCGAGGTGTACGACGCTGTCGCCGCGCTCCTCGACGCCGTGGGCGGTGAACATGCCACCGCGCGGCGGGCCGCGCTCACCGCGGCCCTCGACCATGCCCAGGACGCCCTCGCCGGGCCCCGGCTGCGCCGGTACGCCGGCTCGGCCACCGAGCGCCGGTTGCACGCGCAGTTCGCGGCCGCGCTGCCCCTCGCCGAGGCCGCCACCGCTCTGTTCTGGTCGGGAAAGCCGGTGTCGGCGCGGGCCTCGGAAGGGCCCCGGCGGCTCGCCGCCGCGGTCCGCGGCAACACCGGCCCCGGCCCGCTGCCGGCCCCCCATCGGTCGGACGCCGCCCTGCGCGCCCTCGACGAGGCCCTGCTGCGCGCGGCCGATGCCTTCGACCGGGGTGAGGGCGCCGCCCGGCGGCTGGTCGGGCGCCGGCCAAGTGCCCGGAACGCACTGCGCGCGGCGATCGGCAGCGGCGGCCGCGAGTACGGGTGGCGGGTCTGCCTCTGCTTCGGGGCCGGCACCGCCATCGCTCAGGCGCTGCACCACACCCGCTGGCACGGCCAGCACTGGTACTGGCTGCCCGCCACCGCCGCCTTCCTCGTCAAGCCCGACCTCGGGCCGCTGGCTTCCCGAGTGCTGTGCCGGGCCGCCGGGACCGTGCTGGGCGCCCTGGTGTTCGCGGGGCCGGCCGCGCTGCTGCCCCGGCCCGCCGGGCTGATCGCACTGGTCGCGGTGTGCGGGGCGCTTGTTCCCGTCGCCACCCGGCACTTCGCCGCGCAGACCACCGTCGTCACCGTCCTCGTCCTCGCCCTGGTCATGGTCGGCGGCGAGCCGCAGGCCTGCGTCAGCCGGATCAGCGAGACCCTGCTGGCCTGCGCGCTCGTGCTCATCACCGGGCATCTCCCGATGCCGGGGAAGCGCGGCGGCAGGGTACGGGCGCGGCTCGCAGCGGCCGGGCGTGCCGCGCATGCCTATCTGGTGCACGTCCTGGGCGAGTACGACGACCGCGCCGAACGGTGGGCGCTGCGCCGGGAGGCCTACCGCACCCTCGCCGAGGCCCGTACCGCCATCGCCCTCGCCGCCGCCGAACTGCCCGCCCTCGCCCGGCACACGGCGGGCGCGGACGCCGTCGCGGACGTCCTGGAGCGACTTGTCGACACCACCACGGCCTGTGCCGTCCACCTCGACGACATGGGCCGGCTCACCCCCCGGCATGTCCGACAACTGCGGTCTTCCCTGGACGAGTTGGGGTTCCCGGAGGGCGAGGTGCCGTTGCCGGCCGCCGCGGGCTGACCGGCCCGCCGGCCGAGCGACAGCCAGGGCGCAAGAAGGCGCGGACCGGAAGGGGAGCGGTTCACCCGGCGCGCGTCCGCCGAGGGCACCGCCGGCTGATGCGCACCCGCGAAAACTGGGAACCCGGTGCGGATGGAGAACACCGCACTGCTGGTCATCGACATGATCAACACGTACGACCACAAGGACGCCGACCTGCTGATTCCGTCGGCCCGGACCGTCGTACCGGTCGTGGCGGACCTTCTGGGGCACGCCCGGGACCGCTCGGCGCCGGTGATCTATGTGAACGACAACTTCGGCCAGTGGCGATCCCATCACGGAGAGCTGCTCGACCAGGCCCTGGGCGGGCCGCACAGCTACCTGGTGAAGCCCTTGAAACCCGACAGAGACTCCCTCTTCGTGGTGAAGGCCCGCCACTCCGTCTTCTTCGAGACCCCGCTGGAGTACCTCCTGCGACAGCAGGGCATCGACCGGCTGGTGCTCACCGGGCAGGTGACCGAGCAGTGCGTGCTCTACTCGGCTCTCGACGCCCATATCCGTCACTTCGACGTGATCGTTCCCAGGGATGCCGTGGCGCACATCCACGAGGACCTCGCTCACGCCGCGCTGCGGATGATGGAGCGGAACATGGGCGCGCACGTGTGCACGAGCAAGGACCTGTGGAGGTGAGCACGGCATTGCGGCGGACGGGCTTGCGCGCACGCACGCCGCGGCGGCCCGCCGTCGTCAGTGCCCTGCGGGCCTCACCGGCCGAAGCCGTAGGCGAACAGGTGGTCGCTGCCCGACGAGCCCGTCACCGGCAGGGTGATCGAGGCCACCTGCTTGGCCGCGTCGAGCGGGATCTTCGTGGCGAAGACATAGGTCTTCACGCCGTCCCGGCCGCCGCTGCCGGTGTTCCGGTAACCGGTCGTCACGGCCGTGGTGTCACCCGCCATCGGCTTCGTGGAACCGGCGTTGAGCGTCCAGTCCGAGAAGCCGACCACCGCCTTGTCGGTGGTGCCGTCGGTGTAGGTGACGGTCAGCGTGCCCGAGACCCCGCTGCCGTCGGTCGGCGCGTTGGTCGCCGTACCCAGCAGACCCAGTGACGCTCCCGACGTACCGGCCGGCATCGGAATGGTCTGGCCGGCCATCTCCAGGTTGTCCAGCTGACCGGACGCCACCGCCGGCCAGGTGTAGGGGACGCCGTCGACCGTGAGGGTGGAGCCGCTCCTGGCGCCGGCCGCCGACAGCGCGTTCTGCGAGAACGCCCAGCCGTCGTTGTCGAAGCCGCCCGAGAAGGTGGCGCCGTCGGGGTAGATGCCCTCGTTGGTGTCGTACGGCCACAGTTCCCCGGCCTTGGCCACGGCGACCCGGAGGGTCGCGCCATTCAGTGCCGCACCGGTGCCGTGGTCGGTCAGCGCGAAGGTGACGGGGAACGTCCCCTCGGCCGTGCCCGCCGTGACGTGGACCTTCGCCTCGGCGCTGCCGGAGGCGGGCACCTTCAGCGAGCCGGTCGCCGGGGCGAGCGTGACACCCGATGGCGCCGTCGCCTTCCAGTCGACGGTGACGTCCTTGCCGCCGAGGTTGGTGAGGCCGAGCGTGCCGTCACCGGAGGCGCCCGGCTGGAGCACCAGGCCGTCGCCGGTCGGACCGGCCGCGGCCAGGACGCGGTCCCCGCCCGTGGTGTCCGACGGCGGCACCGCCGACGGGTCGGAGGCCCAGGACTTGTCCGGCCGGGTGCCGAGGGTGAAGTCCAGGGTGCCCGCGCCCTTGAACTGCCCGTACGTCAGCCAGGGGGCGTTCCACTCCTTGCCCTTGACGTCGAGGGACTGCACGTACGGCGCGTCGGGCGCCGCCTTCGGCGCGTTGATCCGCACCGTCCTGCCGCCGGCGGGCGTCACCTGCGCCACCGGGAAGGCCGGGCTGCCGAGCACGAGGGTGTCGGTGCCCGGGGTCTCCGGGTACATGCCCAGCTCGGACCAGACGTACCAGGAGCTCATCGCGCCGAGGTCGTCGTTGCCGAAGGAGCCGACCGGGGCGTTGAAGTACAGGTCCCGCTGGGCGGCGCGGACGGCCTCCTGGGTCTTCCACGGCTGACCCGTGTAGTCGTACTCCCAGGGGATCTCCACACTGGGCTCGTTGCTCAGGTTGGCGTCGGTGTTGCCGGGGTCGGTGATGTCGTCGAGCAGGCTGTCCAGGTAGGACGAATACGCCTGGTCACCGCCGCGCGCCTGGATGAGCTGCTTCAGGTTGAACGGGACCATCGGCGTGTACTGGGCAGACGTGCCCTCGACGAAGCCGTTGGAGGTGCCCGGGGTGAACCCGGCCGCGAACCGGCCGTCCTTGTCCTTCGCCTGCATGTACCCGGTCTGCGGGTTGAAGACGTTCATCCAGTCCTGGGCGCGGGCGGCGAACTTCTGGTAAACGGCCTTCTCGCCCAGCGACTTGGCGAAGGCGGCGAGGGCGTAGTCGGCGGAGTCGTACTCCAGCTGGGTGGAGACCGGGCCGTAGAAGTTGCAGCACCCGTAGTCCTTCTCGTCCAGCGGGAGGTAGCCCTTGGCGTCGCGCACCGACTCGCCGGGGCGGTCGTTGTTCGGGACGGTGGCCTCGTGCCGGAGGGCGGCGAGCGCCTTGTCCGTGTCGAAGCTCCGGGCGCCGAAGGCGTACGCGTCGGCGATGATGCCGGCCGCCGGGTCGCCGACCATGACGTAGCTCTCGCCGTTATTGGAGGCCCACTTGGGGAGCAGGCCCGTCTGGTCGTAACCGTTGAGCATCGAGGTGACGACGTCGCTGGTGACCTTGGGTTCGGCCATCGCCATCAGCTGGGTCTGGGAGCGGTAGGTGTCCCAGCCCGAGTAGTTGGCGTACTGGGCCCGCTGCCCCTTGGCCAGCTTGTGGATCTGGTTGTCCATGCCCATGTACTGGCCGTTGTCGTCCGAGAAGACGTTGGGGTGCAGCAGCGCGTGGTAGAGCGCCGTGTAGAACTGCACCTGCTGGTCCTTGGTGCCGCCGCCGATCCGGATCCTGTCCAGCACCGCGTTCCAGGCGTCGTGGTTCGCCCGCTCCACCGCGTCCAGGTTCCAGTTCCCGATCTCGGTGGCGAGGTTGTCCGCCGCGCCCGCGTCACTGGTGTACGAGATGCCGACCTTCGCCTTCACCGTGGGGTTCGAGGAGGTGTTGAAGGTCAGGTACATCCCGTTCGCCCCCGTGGTGGGCGGCTGGGCGGCCTTGCCCGTGGTCGAGGGCGAGGGCGTGGCGCCGGTGCTCGGGGCCGGGGACGGCGTACCGGAGGACGTGCCGGCGCTGCCGTGCACGGTCGGGGAGGGGGCCGCGGGCACGGTGAAGTGCTGTTCCTTCAGCCGCTTCGACGGGTGCGGCTGCGCGTTCTGCCTGACCTGGCCCGCCTTCAGCGAGGTGGCGTCGGGGTTGATGGTGCCGCCGACCCAGGTACCGCTGCCGGTGAACGGCTGGTCGAACTTGATGTCGAAGTGCAGGGTGTACCGGTTCTTCGCGCCGCAGAAGTGGCCGCTGTCGACGGAGCCCTTGATCTCCTTCTTGTTCACCACCTGGACGCGGGTCCCGTCCACCTGGGTGGCGCCACCGCTGAGCTTGAACAGCAGGTTCGCCTGACCACCCGCCGGGAAGGTGAAGGAGCCCAGGCCGGCGCGGGTGGTGTCGGTCAGCCGGGTCGTGACGCCGTTCGCGTCGGTGACCTCGTACGACCCGATGCCGGTCTGCTCGTCGGCGTGGCTGAAGCCCACGGACGCGTTGCCGAGGTTGCCGGAGAGCGTGCCGGTCACCGGAAGGACGGGCAAGTCACCCGCGACACCGCAGCCGGGTCCCGAGACATGGGTGAGGCTGAAGCCCGAGATCTTCTTGTCGTCGTACTCGTAGCCGCCGCCCGAGGGCCGGTCGGGCGTCGTGTCCGGACCCCACTGCACCATGCCGGCCGGCATGTCGGGGCCTGGGAAGGTGTCCACCTCTCCGGAGGTGCCGATCAGCGGGTTGACGAGGGACGCGGGATCTTTCACCAGGGCCGGCGGCGCGGCACTCGCGGCGTACGCGCCCCCGATCGCCGGGAGCGGGAATGCCGCGAGGCCCAGGACGGAGATCAGGGTCAGGCGTTGGCGGAATCTCTTTCGATCACGTGGCGCGGCTGAACGTCGGGGTCGGACCATCGGTTGCCTCCGCAGCGTTTCGTGCTTCGCACAGGTGCTGATGTGCCGAAGGGCAGGGCGTCGGTGAGGGCCTCGGTGCCGGGCGCCTCGACCGGCCGCCTGACAACGTTGCCATTCACAGGTGTCGAGTGAAACGCCTGGGCTCACGACGTGTCAACGAGGCCAACAACAGTTTCTGAAAGCGAAGTTCGCGGTGCGGCGGCCGACCTGGTGGTGTCGCGGCCGCGGCCGAAGCCCACCGGACGCCTGATCGGCTGACGCAGGCCTTGGTGAACTGGGGTTATCCGGGGTGGACTTGGGTCGGACCCTTCGTGCACCGACGGCTTGGCCCCCTTGACCCGACGAGCCGGAACCCGGCACGGCCCCTTGGGCACCTCGAGTGGCGGACTCCTCTCTCCGTGCCGCCCTCAGGGGCGTGGAGGACCATCGAAGCGACGGGCCGCTGATCGCCTCGACGCTCCTTGAGCAACGGCGCCGGTCGGAACCGTTCGGCGAACGCGCCCGTCCCCAACTTGGCTCTCCGCGCGGTCGCTTTGAGAGTGGCCGACCTCTTCGACGTAAGGTCGGAGCCGACGTGGAATTGCCGAAGCCCTGGTTCGGGCACCGAGGAGCCGTCGATGCCGGACCAAGGTTTGCAGCGTGCCGAGCGCCTGGCTGGTTACGTGACCATGAACACTCAGCTCTCCTTGCTGAGCGACCGGCGGCTCGGGAAGGTCGTGGCAGCCGCTGCCCCGCTCGGGTCGGGCATCGGTGGCAGGTCGGTGGCCTGCTCGACGGCGTCCGCGGTGACACGGCACGCGAGATCTTCCTGCACGACTGGATCGCGGGCCGGCGACCTGACGGCATCCCACCCGAGATCACGGCCATCATCGACCGGCACGCCCGCCCCACCGTCGTCGTGGACTCCTTCTTCCGCCGCCTGCTCACCGAGAGCAAGCGGACGCCCTTCCCGGCCGCGGAGATCGAGCGGCAGTTGGAGGCCGACGCCACACCCCAACACTGATCCACACCCTCACCTCGGCTGCCACGGTCGCTCTTCTCACGCCGGGCTGTCACCGAAGCGCCCGGGAAATCGTCGTGCCATGCCCTGTGTGCATGGTTTCCGCTGCCGTCCGGCATTGGACGCATGCGTCCTCACGATCAACCCTTGAAGGGACACACCTGTCCCCCGTTCTCAAGGAGTCGATCCCCTCGATGAAGGCACCGCTCGGCCCGACGACGAAGGCATCGCACGGCATCCCGCTGACCCCGGTGCCGCTCGCGGCCGCCGTGCGGGGCGCCGTCGCACTGGCGGTGCCGCTGCTCGTCGGCCTGTGGACCGGGGCCGTCGTGCCCGCCGTGATCGCGGGCATCGGCGCCCTGTGGGGAGTGAGCCAGGACGGCTCCGACCCCTACCGGCTGCGGGTGCGGCGGCTGGGCGGCATGGGCGTCAGCGCCGCCGCCGGCCTGCTCGCCGGGGAACTGGCGTTGCGCAGCGGGCACCCGGCGGCGGTGACCGGCTGCCTGGTCGCCTCCGCCCTGCTCGCCGGCTCGGTCAGTCTGCGCGGCCGGCTCGCCTCCGTCTGCGGCATGCACCTGCTGCTCGGCGTCACCATCGGCTCGGGCATCCCGGTGCCGGGGCCGTGGTGGCGCGCTCCGCTCGCGCTGCTCGCCGGGGTGGGTCTCGTCATCGTGATGTCGGCGGCGCCGTGGCTGTGGCGGCGGTACGGCATCGAGCGGGCCGCCGTGCTCGCCGTGTACCGGGCAGCCTCTCAGGCCCTGTCGGCGGCCGGTTCGCCCGCGGCACAGGACGCGCGCCGCCGGCTGACCGCGGCGCTCGACCAGGCCCACCAGGTGATGGGCCGCCACCTGACGCGCCCGGCCCGGCCGCACCCGGAGCTCGCCGCGCTGCGCCGCGCCTTCCACACGGGCGTCCGTCTGGGCGAGGTGGCCTCGGCACTGGTGTGGGAGGGGCGCCCGCTCCCCCGGCACGTGACGGACGTACCGCTGCGGATGGCCGCGCGCCTGCTGCCGCGGCGGGGCGGTCCGGCCGCGGCCGGCGAGTTGCGGGACGCCCGCGCAGGACGGGCGAGGGAGGACGCGGTGCCCGACTCGCCGGGGGTGCGGGCGCTGGCCGAGCTGGCGGCGGACACCCGTCGGGGCCGCCCTGACGAGCCCGCGGTGCGCCTGCCTACGGTGGAGTGGCACGGGCGGGCCGCCCAGGTGCGCTACACCGTGCTGCTGGCGGTCTGTGTGCTGGTCGCCCAGCTGTGCGCGGAAGCGCTGCACGAGCCGCGCGGGTACTGGCTCCCCATGACGGTGGCCTTCGTCTACAAGCCGGACTTCGGTCCCCTCGTCCGGCGGGCCCTGCACCGCTGCGCCGGTACGGTCGCAGGAGTGGCCGCCATCGGGGCGGTGACCCTGCTGACGACCGACAGCTACGTCCTGATCGGCGCGGTCGCCGCCTTCGGCGCGCTGATGGCCGTCGGTGTGCGCCACCACTACGCCCTCGCCACGACCGGGCTGACGGCGATCGTGCTCGTCCTCGTCGACCTGCTCGGCGACCACCGCGCGCTGTACACGGCGCGGATCCTCGACACCGCGCTGGCCGCGGGAATCGTCCTGGTCGCGCACTTCGCGCTGTGGCCCCGGTCCGCCGCACAGCGGGCCACCGCGCTGACCGAGGCGGCCCTTGCCGCCGCCCACCGCTACCGCGATCTGGCCCCCGGGGCCGCGCCGGCCCAGCGGCACGCGCTGCGCCGGACCGCCTACCACCGGCTCGCCGAGGCCCGCCGGGCGGCGGCCTACGCCCACGGCGAGCCGGGCCGCCCCGGCCGCGCGCTGCCGGACTGGGAGGACACCATCGCCTCGGCGGAGCGGCTGTGCGACGCCGTCAGCGCACACAGCCTCGGCGCCGTGCCGCCCGCCGCCGCCCGCCCGGTGCCCCGGGGCGCGGGGGTGTGCGCGGTGGGAGGATGACCTCGATGGATCTCCAAGTGCTCCGTTCCTTCCAGGCCGTGGCCGAGGGACTGACGGTCACCGAGGCCGCCGCCGAGGCGCGCATCACCCAGCCCGCCCTGTCCCGGGCCCTGCACCGACTGGAGGAGGAGGTCGGCGCGGAGCTCCTCCAGCGCGTCGGGCGGGTGCTGCGCCCGACCCCGGCGGGGCGGGTGTTCAAGGAGTACGTCGATGCCGCCCTGGACAGCTACGACCGGGGGCGGCGGGCGGTGGCCGAGGTCGTCGACCCGGACACGGGCCTGGTGTCCCTGGCCTTTCTGCACACCCTGGGCACGTGGCTGGTGCCCGGGCTGGTGACCGGGTTCCGCGAGGAGTATCCCGGGGCGCGTTTCGAGCTGCACCAGCACGGGGAGAGCGGCTTGGTCCAGCACCTCCTCGACGCCACCGCGGACCTGATGATCACCAGCGGTGATCCGGGCCACCCGCTGATCACCTGGCGGCGGCTCCTGGTCGAGCCGCTGTGGCTGGCCGTGCCCACCGGGCACCGCCTGGCCCGGCACCGCCGGGTGCGGCTGGCGGAGGTCGCCGACGAGCCGTTCATCCTGCTCAAGCCCGGCTACGGGCTGCGCAGCGTCACCGAGGAGCTGTGCCGGGAGGCCGGTTTCGCGCCGCGGGTCGCCTTCGAGGGCGAGGAGGTGCAGACCCTGCGCGGTCTGGTCGCCGCGGGCCTGGGTGTCTCCCTGATCCCGTCGTCGCCGGACACGGCGGCCACACCCCGCTTCCCGATCCGCTACCTGGAGATCACCGACGTGCACGGTGCCCGGGACATCGGCATCGCCTGGCTCACCGGGCGCGCCCTGCCGCAGGCGACCCGCCGGTTCATCGACCATGCCCTGCGGGCGTCGGCGAACGCCCCGGACGGCCGCTGGTGAGCGGGCCCCGCCGCGCCGCCTGACATGCCTTGCCCGGAGCGACGGCGCCCCCGGGGCGGTGGGGCGCCGCACGCCGGTGGTCTTGATCAGGCTGCCGGAAGCGTTTGTGAACAGCCCGCCTGAGTGTTTCCGCGAGGACCGTCGCCCGGGGCCGCGCCGCCGAGAGCCGGCTCGCGCTTGGTCAGCGCCCGGAAGAGCAGTTCGGCGCCGTGCCCGTCGAGTTCCATGGAGCCGAGTTCGTCGATGCGGAGGAAGCCGCAGGGCCGTAGCGGGTGATTGCCTTGTCCGGCTGCTTCTCACCGGCGCTCACGACCAGTTCATTGACCGGCTTGCCCGGTTCCCGCTCGACGACGGCCGGCCTCGGCCCGCCCTGCGCCACCCGGCCGGCGGCGTTCCCCCCGACCGGGCCGCGCAGATCACGATGACGTCGTACGTGTGGTTGTCCGTGTCAGACCTTCTGGGTGGTGCGGCCTAGGCGCAGGGCCGAGACGAGGAAGAAGATGCCGCCGGGGACGGCGTAGCCGATGGCGTTGGTGAGTGCGGGGTCGGCGGCGCCCGCGGTGGCGACGAACGAGGCGCCGGCCAGAACGGAGATGCCGCCGCTGAGGATCATCGGCCACTGGCCACCCATCTTGCGGCGGGGCACAGCGACGACCAGCTGGACCAGGCCGGACACGATGGCCCAGGCGCCCCAGACGCGCAGGACGGCGGGGATGCCGGAGGCGGAGGCGACACCCACGCCGACGGCCGCGGCGAGGCTGACGGCCATGTTGACGTAGAGGAGCGTCGGCGATTGGGTGCTGCGCGACGCCTTCGCGTCGATGACGGCCGCGCCCACGTCGAACAGCGGATACAGCACCAGCAGCGCAGCCGCGACCGGGGTGATCTCCTTGGCCATCGTGAACATCACGAGGGCCCAGACGATGGCGAACGCGAACCGGACGAAGTACAGCCGCCGCAGGGCGAAGGCCGTCCCGGTGGTCCGGGACGGTTCGGCGATGGTGGTCACGGTGATCCTTTCGGAGGGCATGCGAAGAAGAGACGGAAGCTCAGGGCTTCCCGCGCCGGTCTGTCTGCGAGACCGAACGTTCTGCTTCGTGAGCCTGGCAGGGGTCGTCGCAACCTGTCAAGACCGAACGTTCTACCTGCTAACATGACGTCATGGTGCGCAGTGAAACCGAAGGACGGCCGTCCGAAGCGCGGTCCCGGCTGCTCAGGACGGCCAGCCAGGTGTTCTACGCGGAAGGGATCCACTCCGTCGGCGTCGACCGCCTCGTCGCGGAGGCTCAGGTGACACGAGCCACCTTCTACCGCCACTTCCCGAGCAAGGAAAGCCTCGTCGTCGCCTACCTGAACGAGGCCGACCTCGCCATGCGCGGCCAGGCCGACGCAGCCGTCGCCGCCGGGCTCCCGGCCGCCGACGCCATCCGGGCCATCAGCGCCTCCATCGCCCAGCACATCCGGTCCTCCGGCTTCCGCGGGTGCGCCTTCCTCAACGCCGTCGCCGAATACCCCGATCCCGAACACCCGGTGCACCAGGCCGTCCTCGCGCACCGCCAGTGGTTCCTCGAAACCATCACCGGACTCCTGGCCGGGATCCGAGAGCAGTCCGCAGACTCCGCCGCCCGCCACTTCGTGATGTTGCGTGACGGCGCCATGGCCGAGGGCTGCCTCTTCGACCCGGAACTCGTGTGCGAAACCTTCCTGCACGGCGTCGAAGGACTCCTCAAAGCCCACGCCGAGCCGGTCCACGCGTAAAGCCACCACCACACCGCACATCGCGGCACGGAGTCCGAGGCCGCCGAGGTGGCTCTCGGACGCCCTGTCGGAGGGTGTGCGGCAGCCCTCATCGGACATCGCCGCCTGAAATGCCGAGGCGCGAGAGGCCGTTGCCATACCGGTCATGGAGTCTGTCGATCGAAATGGGGGTCTCGATCGGGTGATCGCGGGCACTGCCCGGCACGAGAGCAGGGCCCGGTGGTGTAGGGGGAAAATCCAGGGGAGCGGACGGCCGCGCGCTGCTACGGTCGGGCGCCATGAGCTGGCTCCCCGATGACTTCGTCCATCCCGTCCTGGTACCGCTGCCGGGCAGTGGCCATCACCTGCGGCCGATCCGGGAGGCGGACACCCCGCTCGACTATCCGGCCGTGATGGGTTCGCGCGAGCGGCTGTGGACCATCTTCGGCCCGGCCTGGGGCTGGCCCGCGGCCACCATGACCTACGAGGCCGACCGGGCCGACCTGTTGCGGCACGAGAAGGAGATCGCGGCACACCAGTCGTTCAACTACGCGCTGTTCGACGCGGCGGAGACAGCTCTGCTCGGCTGTGTCTACATCGACCCGCCGGAGAGGGCCGGCGCGGACGGCGAGATCTCCTGGTGGGTGGTGGACGAGCTGGTGGGAAGCAAGGTCGAGCAGGCCCTCGACGAGCTGGTGCCGCAGTGGATCGCCGCCGACTGGCCGTTCGAGCAGCCGCGCTTCCTCGGCCGCGACATCTCCTGGTCGGACTGGCTCGCCCTGCCGGAGCACCCCGGCAGGTAAGTGGTTTTTGCACGCGCCAAGAAGGCTGTCGCTCGAACGGGAGTCCCGATCGGGTGACCGCGGCGGTCGGCTCGGCGCTGGCCGGGAAGCGGCCTCTTCCGGTCTGCACGCCGATGCGGCCGGCGGCCTGTCCGAGGCGGCGAGGGACGCGGTCGCCATGGGCGTCGCTCCGGTCTCGGGCGACATGCCTGCCTCGATCAGGTCGGCGGTCATCCGACCCGGGTCGCCCAAGAGGTCCTGCCACGCGGTCGGGCGTCGCAGGACCCCCTCCCCTGTTCCTCACGGCCACGGGTTCACGATCACGCGCCGCGTCGCCCGGCCGGTCGGGCGGGCGGCAGGGCGGCGAAACAGGAGCGGCAGCCGTCCGTCAGGTGGCAGGTGGGTAACGGCGGTACGCGAATCCGGCAGCCGATCCAGAGCGCGGCGAAGCCGCTTGCGCGGGGTCGGCGAGGAAGCCGGTGACGGCGTCGAACTGATGCGCAGCCGACCTCCGACAGGGCAGTACCCGGGTCATCGACCTTGCGGCCAGCCGGTGTACGCCTCGGCGAGGTAGGTCGACCCCGCGGTGGAACCGGTCACCGCGGCCAGCTCCCCCTCCTGGCGCCGGACGTCGAACGGGGTTGCCTCCGGCAGCGTGTGCAGCATGGTGGTCATCCAGTAGGAGAAGTGCTGGGCCTTCCAGACCCGGCGCAGTGCCCGCTCGCTGTAGGAGGTGAGCGGGGTGGTGTCACCGCGGGCGACCGCCCTCTCGAGCTCCTGGGCCAACACGTGCACGTCGGCGAGTGCCAGGTTGAGGCCCTTGGCACCGGTCGGCGGCACCGTGTGCGCGGCATCGCCGGCCAGCACCAGCCGCCCGTGGTGCATCGGCTCCTGGACGAAGCTGCGGAAGGGCAGGACGGTTCTGGAGGTGATCGGCCCTTCCTCGAGGCGGTGGCCGTTGGCCCCGACCCGTGACTGGAGCTCGTCCCAGATCCGGTCGTCGGACCAGGCTGCTGCGTCCTCCGCGGGGTCGCACTGGAAGTACATCCGCTGGAGGGTCTCGGTGCGCCGGCTGATCAGCGCGAAGCCTCTCGGGGAGTGGTTGTAGATCAGCTCCGGTGCGCTGGGCGGTGCCTCGGTGAGGATCCCGAACCAGGCGAAGGGGTAGGCGCGGAAGTACTGGGTGCGTGCCGCTTCCGGTACCTCGCGGCGGCACAGGCTTCGTGATCCGTCGGCGCCCACCAGGAAGTCGGCGCGGACCTCGTGGCCGACGCCGTCGGCGTCGGTGAAGCGCAGGACGGGCGAGTCGGAGACGATGTCGTCGACCGACACGTCGGTGACGCCGAACCGGACGTCGCCGCCGTCGCGCTCCCGGGCGTCGGCGAGGTCGACGAAGACGTCCGTCTGTGGGTAGAGCTGGGTCGAGGCGCCGACCAGGTGCTGGAAGTCGATGCGGTGGCTGCCTCCGCCGAAGGCCAGTTCGATGCCGTCGTGGCGCTGACCGTCCCGGTGCACCCGCGCGGAGACGCCGGTGCCGACCAGGAGGTCGACGGAGTCCTGCTCGAGGATTCCGGCGCGGTGCGTCTGTTCGATCTCCCGGCGGCTGCGCAGATCGATCACGACCGAGTCGATCCCGGCCCGGGCGAGCAGGTGGGAGAGCATGAGCCCGGCAGGGCCGGCTCCGACGATGCCGATCTGTGTGCGGCTTCGGATGAATGAGGAGGTCATGGCCGGCATTCTCGAACCGTCCGGCCGCTTCGACCACCCTGTTCTTCCGTCCAGTGGAAGCCGGTCAGCCGACCACCGGTCCGGGGACACTGCGTCCGATGCCCCGCGCCGCCATATGCAGGGCGCTGACCAACCGCCCCCAGTCGGGCTTGAGTCGGGGAAGCACGACCCCGAGCGCGGCCACCACGTCGCCACCGGACCGGATCGGCACGGCCACTGAGCACGCGCCCAGGGTCATCTCCTCCACCGTCGTGGCGAAGTCGTCCTCGCGCACCTTCTCCAGTTGGCGGAGCAACCGGCCCGGCTGGGTCACCGTGTACGGCGTCATCCGTGGCAGGTCGTCGAGCACCTGGCCCCGGACATCGGCCGGCGCGTACGCGAGCAGTACCTTGCCGACCCCCGTCGGGTGCAGCGGCAGCCGCGATCCGATCGCGCTGACCACCGGGACCGAGGCGTGCCCGGAGAGCCGGTCGACGTACAGTGCCCGCCTGCCGTCGCGTACCGCGAGGTGGACGGTGGCCCGGGTCGCACCGTACAGGTCATGGAGGTACGGCGAGGCGATCTGCCCCAGCCCCGTGTGCACCGGCGCGAGCAGTCCGATGTCCCACAGGCGGCGTCCGACGACGTACTTGCCGGACTCGGTGCGGCTCAGCGCACCCCAGGCGACGAGATCGGCGACCAGCCGGTGCGCTGTCGCGGCGGGGAGGCCGGCCCGGGCCGCGAGATCGGTGAGGCCGAGCTGACGGTGCCGCTCGTCGAAGGCCCCGAGGATCGCCAGGGCGCGGCTGGTCACCGAGCGCCCGCGGCTCGCGGCGTTGCCGGCCATGGACGACGTCCTTCCGCTCGGTGGGCGGTGAGCCCGGGCAGCGGCCCGTCACCGCTCCTCGCCGACTGGGTACGTTCAGGATGGCGTGACCAGGTGGTCCGCCGGCGCGCGGAGCTCATCGGCGGCGTCGGCCACGCGCCGGATCAGGTCGAGGAAGAGGGTCTGCTCCTCGGTGGAGAGCGGTGCCAGGAATATCCGGTTCATCCGGGCGGTGCGCACGGTCAGCCTGCGGTGGGCACGCAAGCCGTCGTCGGTCAGACGCAGCAGGAAACGCCGGCCGTCCCGCGGATCACGGTCCTTGTCGAGGAACCCGCGCCGGATGAGCCGACTGATCACCTCGGCGATGGTGGAGCGGTCGAGGCCGACCCGCTCGCCCACCGTGCGCTGATCGAGGCCGGGTTCGGCGGCCAGCGTGTTGAGGACCGCGAACTGCGGTGAGGTGATCTCCTCGGAGACCATCGTCGTCCACAGCAGGTGGTGTGCCTGCTGGAGCCGCCGGGCGAGGTGCCCGGGGTGGGTGTTCAGGTCCACCGCCGCCATCCGTGCTCCTCGTCTCAGGGCGTCAGCGCGTCGGTCCGCGGGCCGGATTCATTCCGTGCACCGAGATTCATTCCGTGCACGGAACGATAACAGTGACCGGCCTGTACGCCCAGGGCTCTTCTGGTTCGCCTGCACGCTTCGCAAAACCGTTAGCTGACAGGGGCCTTGACGACCCTCCCGGGAAGTGGCAGCGTACGGGAACCTCACCGAGACAGTCAGTGTACTGACTACTTGCGCAGGAGAAATGAGGCCGCACCGATGGACAAGGTGGTGCCGACAGCAGCCGAGGCGGTGGCGGACGTGCCGGACGGCGCGTCGCTGGCGGTCGGCGGATTCGGGTTGAGCGGCGTACCGAACGTACTGATCCATGCCCTGTACGAGCGCGGGGTGCGCCGACTGGGCGTCGTCTCCAACAACTGCGGAGCGCTGGACTCGGGCCTCGCGGTGCTGCTGGCGGCCGGCCGGATCGCCCGCGTGACCGGGTCGTACATCGGCGCCAACAAGGAGTTCGCGCGGCAGTACCTGGCCGGCGAGCTGGAGGTCGAGATGATCCCGCAGGGCACGCTGGCCGAGCGGCTGCGCGCCGGCGGGGCCGGAATCCCCGCGTTCTACACCCCGGCCGGCGTGGGCACGCAGGTCGCCGACGGCGGGCTGCCGTGGCGCTACGACGGAAACGGCGGGGTGGCACTGGCTTCGCCGCCCAAGGAGGTCCGCGAGTTCGACGGCACCGAGTACATGCTGGAGCGCGGCATCCGCACCGACTTCGCCCTCGTACGGGCCGCCAGGGGCGACCGGCACGGGAACCTCGTGTTCAGCAAGTCCGCGCGGAACTTCAACCCGCTGGCCGCGATGGCCGGGCGCGTGGCGATCGCCGAGGTCGAGGAGCTCGTCGAACCCGGCGAGATCGACCCGGACGCGGTGCATCTGCCGGGCGTCTTCGTACAGCGGGTGGTCGCGCTCACCGCGGAGCAGGCGGCGGACAAGCAGATCGAACGGCGCACGGTCTCCGCGCCTTCGGCACGAGGAACGGTGGGCGGCTGATGGCCTGGACGCGTGAAGACATGGCCGCCCGTGCGGCCCAGGAGCTGAAGGACGGCCAGTACGTCAACCTCGGCATCGGCCTGCCGACCCTGATCCCGAACCATCTGCCAAAGGGCGTCGAGGTCGTGCTGGAGTCGGAGAACGGCATCCTGGGGACCGGCCCGTACCCGACCGACGACCAGGTCGACCCCGATCTGATCAACGCGGGCAAGGAGACCGTCACGGTCCTGCCCGGCGCGTCCTTCTTCGACTCCTCCCTGTCGTTCTCGATGATCCGCGGCGGACACATCGACGTCGCCGTGCTCGGCGCCATGCAGGTCTCCGCGAAGGGAGACCTGGCGAACTGGGCCGTCCCCGGCAAGATGATCACCGGTATCGGCGGCGCGATGGACCTCGTCCACGGCGCCCGGACCGTCATCGTCGTGATGACACACACCGCGAAGGACGGCTCCCCGAAGATCCTGGCCGAGTGCGCGCTGCCGCTGACGGGCAGGGCGTGCGTGAACCGGATCATCAGCGATCTCGGCGTGCTGGACGTGACCCCCGACGGACTGGTGCTCGTGGAGACCGCGCCGGACGTCACCGTGGACGAGATCGTCACGAAGACCGCCGCCGAGGTCCGTGTCCCGCGGGAGCTCGCAGACGTCACCGAGGAGATGGCGTCATGAGTCCGCGCGACGTCTGCATCGTCGATGCCGTCCGCCCCCCATCGGCCGCTGCAACGGCGCTCTGGCCTCGGCGCGGCCGGACGATCCGGCCGCCCACGTCATCCGCGAACTCCTCGCCCGTACGCCCGCCCTCGACCACGCGCGGATCGAGGACGTCTGCTTGGGCAGCGCCAACGGCGCCGGAGTTCGACCCCGCGATCCCCGACCCGCAGGGCGGCGCCATCGCTCTCGGCCACCCGCTCGGCGCCTTTGGCGCCCGCCTCGCGGCGCCGTCGCGCACCAACCCGCCCGCAAGGGCAGTGGCGTCGCCACCCTCCGCATCGGCGTCGGCCGGGGCCTCGCCCTCGTCCTCGAACGCTGATCCCAGGCCCAAGCGCTTTCAGGACAAAGGAGTTCGGCCGCCCATGGCCCTCACCCAGCAGGACATCGACCGGGAGATCGCGGCGGAGCGCGCCGCGTACCAGAAGCGGGTCGCCGACGGCGCGCCCGTCGAGCACCATCCACGCCGCGACTACGCGCCGTACCGCTCCTCGGTGCTGCGCCACCCGAAGCAGCCGCCGATCGCCGTCGACGTCGCCGAGGACCCGGAGATGGTGGAGCTGTACTCCCCCGCGTTCGGGGAGCGGGACATCACCGAGATCGACAACGACCTCACCCGGCAGCACACCGGCGAGCCCGTCGGCGAGCGCATCACCGTCTCCGGCCGGCTGCTGGACCGCGACGGCCGTCCCGTGCGCGGTCAGCTCATCGAGATCTGGCAGGCCAACGCGGCCGGGCGGTACGCCCACCAGCGCGAGCAGCACGACGCCCCGCTGGACCCGAACTTCACCGGGGTGGGCCGCACCCTCACCGACACGGACGGCTTCTACCGCTTCACCACCGTCCAGCCGGGCCCGTACCCCTGGCGCAACCACGTCAACGCCTGGCGGCCGGCGCACATCCACTTCTCCGTCTTCGGCTCGGCCTTCACCCAGCGGCTCGTGACGCAGATGTACTTCCCGAACGATCCGCTCTTCCCGTACGACCCGATCCTGCAGTCGGTGACGGACGACGCGGCGCGGCAGCGGCTGGTCGCGAGGTACGACCACAGTCTGTCGGTGCCGGAGTTCTCGCTCGGCTACCACTGGGACATCGTGCTGGACGGGCCGAACGGCACCTGGATGGAAGAAGGG
The DNA here is from genome assembly GCF_007896895.1 of Streptomyces misionensis. GTDB lineage: Bacteria > Actinomycetota > Actinomycetes > Streptomycetales > Streptomycetaceae > Streptomyces > Streptomyces misionensis_A. Next base: position 33,906 of record NZ_VOGW01000128.1, read on the forward strand.
CGCTGACCGCCATGACGAAGAACGACACCACTGCCGCGAACGGCGTACCGCCCACTCCTTCACACACCGTCGGCCCCTTCTACGGCTACGCGCTGCCGCTCCCCGGCGGAGAGGACATCGCGCCGGCGGGGCACCCGGACACCGTGACCCTGCACGGGTACGTGTACGACGGCGAGGGCAGGCCGCTGCCGGACGCGCTCCTGGAGTTGTGGGGGCCGGACCCGCAGGGGAACGTGCCGACTGCGGACGGTTCGCTGCGGCGGGACCCGGCCAGCGGTGGGTTCCTCGGCCGAAACGGCGTGGAGTTCACCGGCTTCGGGCGGATCCAGACCGACGCGAACGGCCACTGGTACGCCCGCACGCTGCGCCCCGGGGCTCGCGGCGGCAACGCGCCGTACCTCAGTGTCTGCGTGTTCGCGCGGGGTCTGCTGGTGCACCTGTTCACCCGGATCTACCTGCCGGGCGACGAGGCGGCGCTGACGGCGGACCCGCTGCTGTCCCGGCTCGACGCCGGGCGGCGCGACACGCTGGTCGCGGCCGAGGAGGGCGCCGGCACGTACCGTTTCGACATCCGCCTTCAGGGCGAGGGCGAGACGGTCTTCCTGGAGTTCCAGTGACATCAGCCGACATCGACACCGGTCTGCTCGCCCCCGGGTGGGCCGGTTCCCCGGCCGCCGCCGGGACGTCCGACACGGCGTTCCTGCGCGCGCTGCTCGACGCGGAGGTCGCGCTGACCCGCGCCCAGGCGGCCCTGGGACTCGCGCCCGCAGAGGCGGCGACAGCGGTGGCGGAGGCGGCCGACCCGGCCGGTTTCGACGTCGTGTCCCTGGCCGAGCGGGCACGAAACGGCGGGAACCCGGTGATCCCGCTGGTCGCGGAGCTGACGGGGGCGGTCGGCGCGGAGCACGGCCCGTACGTGCACCGGGGGGCGACCAGCCAGGACATCATGGACACGGCGATGATGCTGGTCGCCGCGCGCACCCTGGACCTCGTCCTCGGCGACCTCGGGCGCACCGAGCGGGCGCTGGCAGGCCTCGCCGCCGAGCACCGCGACACGCCGATGCCGGGGCGCACGCTGACCCAGCACGCCGTACCGACGACGTTCGGGCTGAAGGCGGCCGGGTGGCGGTCGCTCGTGTTGGACGCCCGGGACCGGGTGACGGCGGTGCGCGGCTCACTGCCCGCGCAACTCGGCGGCGCGGCCGGAACGCTGGCGGCCTTCTCCGCGTACGGGGCCGCGGACGCCACCGCGCTGCCGGGCACGTACGCCCGTGAACTCGGCCTGGCAGAACCGCTGTTGCCCTGGCACACGCTGCGTACGCCGGTCGCCGACCTCGCCGGATGCCTGGCCTTCACGGCCGGCGCGCTGGGCAAGGCGGCCGTGGACGTACTCACCCTGTCCCGTACCGAGATCGCCGAGGTGGCGGAGGGCAGCGGCGGCGGCTCGTCGGCCATGCCGCACAAGGCGAACCCGGTGCGCGCCACGCTGATCGCGTCCGGGGCCCGCCGCGCCCCGCAGCTCGCGGCGACGCTGCACGGCTCGCTGGTGGCCGAGGACGAGCGGCCGGCCGGTGCCTGGCACGCCGAGTGGGAGACGTTGCGGGACCTGCTCCGTCTGGTGGGCGGCGCCGCCCGGAACGCGGCCGAACTGACCGAGGGGCTGCGGGTGCGTCCACAGGCCATGGCCGACAACCTCCGGCTCACCCACGGGCTGATCGTCTCCGAGCGGCTGTCCGCCGAACTGGCGCCCGTCCTCGGACGCGCCCGCGCGAAGGAGCTGATCACCGATGCCGCCGAGCGCGCGTACACAGAGGGCCGGTCCCTGGCCGAAATCCTCGCCGCCGAAACGGAGTTGGCCGGCGTCGACCTCGGGGAGCCGACCGACCCCGCCCGCTACACGGGCTCCGCCGCAGCCCTCACCGACCGTGCTTTGGAGCGACGTTGACCGACATCCTGCTCAACCACCGCGTCGAAGGCCCCGCTTCCGCTCCGGCTCTGCTGCTCGGCCCCTCTCTCGGCACCTCGTACGCCCTGTGGGACAAGGTGGCGCCCGAGCTTTCCGTGACGCACCGCGTGGTGCGGTGGGACCTGCCCGGGCACGGCGGCTCGGCGGCCGGGCTGATCGGTGCCGGTGCGACCGTCGGCGATCTCGCAGGGCTGGTTCTCGCGCTCGCCGACGCCCTCGGCGTCGAGCGGTTCGCGTACGCGGGCGTCTCCCTGGGCGGTGCGGTGGGGCTGCACCTGGCCGTGCACCATCCGGACCGGCTGTCGTCGCTGGCCGTGGTCTGCTCCTCGGCCCACTTCGACGGCGCCACGTCGTGGGAGGAGCGGGCGGCGCTCGTGCGGAGGGAAGGGCTTGCCGGCCTCGCGGAGAGTGCGGACGCTCGCTGGTTCACCCCGGGCTTCACCGTGCCGGGGCTGGTCCGCGATCACCGGGAGGCGGACCCGGAGGCGTACGCCGCCTGCTGCGACGCGCTGGCCGCGTTCGACCTGCGCGACCGCCTCCCGGAGATCACGGTCCCTCTGCTGGCCGTCGCCGGGCGGGAGGACCCGGCCACGCCGCCGGCTCATCTGCGGGAGATCGCGGACGCCGTGCCGGGTGCGGCGCTCGTGGAAATCCCCGGCGCCTCGCACCTGGCACCCGCCGAGCGCCCGGAGGCCGTCCTGACGGCGCTGCGCGCCCACTTCTCCGGCGGTGCCCGACGTGGCATGGAGGTGCGTCGCGAGGTGTTGGGCGACGCGCACGTCGACCGCGCGCAGTCCCGGCAGACGCCGTTCACGGCACGCTTCCAGGACTTCATCTCCCGCTACGCCTGGGGCGAGATCTGGACCGACCCCACCCTCACCCGCCGCGAACGCAGCATGATCACCATCACGGCACTGGTCGCGCACGGCCACCACGACGAACTCGCCATGCACGTACGGGCGGCGCGGCGCAACGGACTCACCCCCGAGGAGATCGGCGCGGTGCTGCTCCAGACGGCCGTGTACTGCGGGGTGCCCGCGGCCAACTCCGCGTTCGCGGCGGCGCAACGGGTGCTCGCGGAGGAAGACCCGGACCGAACCTGACGAGCGGTACGGGGCCGCCGGCATCGTCGTTCCGGCTGCCGGCTACCGGCTGCGCATGAGCGCAGCCGGTGCGACGCCGTGCGGGCGGTTCTCCTCGTCCGGACCTCTGCGGGCGTCCGCCGGTCGGCCGGACCGCCACCGGCTCCGAGGCCGACGGCGACCGCGTGCGCGGGCCGAAGCGGTCGGCCGCCTGCGGCGCACGCACGCCGAGCACCGACGTCAGACCTGGTGCGTTCCGCCCATCCGCTCCCCGACGCGGGCGGCCGTTTCGCGCAGCCAGATGTGCGCGGCCTCGTGGGTGTGGACGGGGTGCCACCAAAGGGCCTCCCGCAGGGCACCGCCTCGTAAGGAGGTGCCACGACACGCACGGCGGCGAGCGGCCTCAGCAGCCGGGCGAGGCGGGCCTGCGCCAGGGCGATGCGGCGGGTGTCCGCGACCAGGAGCGGCAGCAGCTGGAAACTGTCGACGGAGACCTCGACGCGCGGTTCGACGCCGAGCATGCCGAGTTGCCGTACGGCCGGGGCGTCGTAGGTGCGCTGGTAGGTGACCCAGGGCAGCCGCGCCAGGTCCTCGCGGGTGAGCGTTTCGCCGACGTCCGGGTGGTTCTCGGCCACGAGGAACACCCAGCGATCGTCGTACAGGTCGGTGGCGGGGAAGCCGCTGATGACGCCGTGGGGCATGAGCAGGCCGTCGGTCGCGCTGAGCAGGGTGGCGGTGTCGTCGGCCACCGCGGGCGGCGTCTGTGTGAAACGCGGCCGGATGCCGGGGGCCTCCTGGTGTACGACGCGGGCCAGTTCCGCGCCGAAGACGGCGACGGCGTAGTCCGAGGCGAACAGGCGGAATTCCCGGTTCTCGGCGCGCGGATCGAAAGCGGCTGGCGAAGAGGCGTTCGAGGACGTCGTACGCGGTGGCGGTGCGATCGAGCAGTACCCGGCCCAGGGCGGTGAGTTCGTAGTGCCCGCCGACGCGGGCCAGAAGGTCGTCGTCGAAGTGTTTACGAAGACGGGCGAGGGCGGCGCTCATGGCGGGCCGGCTCAGTCCCACGCGCTGTCCGGCACGGGTGACCTTGCGCTCCTCCAGCAGGGCGCGCAGGGCGACGACGAGGTTGAGGTCGAGGCGGGCCAGGTTCACTCGGCGAGTTCGGCCGCCATGGCGCATCCGAGTCCTCGGGACGCTCCGACCACCAGGGCCGTTCGAGTGAAATCATCGGTGATGGACTGCGACATGTCGCATGTTCTCCTTGTTGTGGGGCGGCTCGGGTTGAGGGCGCGGAGCCGGCTTCCGCTGCGCTGGTCCCGGGGTCAGGGTGTGCGGGCTTCGACTCCGAAGAGGGCCGCCGCGTTGGCCGAGCGGACCTTGTGCCGGTCGGTGTCGGTCGCGAAGTGCCCGAAGAACGTGTCGATCTCGGCTCGGGTGGGCTGCTGGAAGGGGTAGTCAGTGGAGAAGATCAGCCGGTCGACGGTCGTCACGGTGAGTGCGTGCTGCAGCAGGGCAGGGTTGAGCATCCCCGACGTCGTCAGGAAGACGTTGGTGCGGATGTAGTCCGAGACCGACCGCCGGAGCCCGGCGAGGCGGGCGAGACTGTCGGCGCGGTCGAGCCAGAAGGGAAGCAGTTCACCCCAGTGGCCCAGCACGATCTGCAGGTCGGGATGGCGGTCGAAGGTGCCGCGCAGGATGAGGCGCAGTGCCGCGGTCGCCGCCTCCACGTGCCAGCCCCAGCCGAATGTGGCCAGCCCGAGTTCCGTCATGGGGTCGAACCCTCGGTAGGCGGCGGCGCGCAGCGCGTCGGACGGGATCTGCGGGTGGATGAAGACCGGCTGGCCGAGGCGGGCGGCAGCGGCGAAGAACTCATCGTAGGCGGGGTCGTCGAGGAACCGGTCGCCGGTGCGGCCGTAGACCATGGTCCCCACGTGGCCTTGCTGTGCGGCACGTTCCAGCTCGGCTGCGACGTGCCGTGGGGACGACAGCGGCAAGGTCGACAGGGAGGAGAAGCGCGCCGGGTGGGCACGGGCCGCTTCGGCTGCGGTGTCATTGGCGAGGCGGCTGAGCGCGATCGCCTCCTCGGCCGGCAGGGCCTGGGTCCCCGGCGGAGTGAGGGCGAGTACGGCCAGGTCGATTCCCTGGGCGTCCATGGTGGCGATCCGGCCGGCGCCCAGGTCTTCGAGTCGTCGGCCGATGTCACCGCGCTCGTGGAAGAGGAGACTCTCATCCGGACGGGACGCGGCTTTGAGCGCGGAGGTCAGCTCCGGCAGCATCCAATGTTCTTCGATGGCGACGAGGGGCATGGTTGGTACTCCTTCTGTGTTCCGCACGCACACGTCTGTGCGCTGACCGAGAAGTCGGAGGGAGCTGCCGGCGACAGAGCTTCGGCAGGTCTGGCCCTTACGCGCACAACTACACAGGAGACCTCCGATCGTGTTGTGCAGCTCCTCGGGGCGAGCGCACACCGTACGTCACCTGTCAAATGATAGCTATCATCTGACAGACAATATACTGCTGTCGTGGATGAGAAACAGAAGGCCCGGCTGTTCGAGCTCGCCGACCTGATCCTGGCGGTCAGTCGACACCTTCACGCAGCCAAGGCGGACCCGGCAGAGCCATGGACACCACTCGAGGCCGCGGTCATGCGCTTCATCGACCATCGGCCGGGCGTCACGGCGACACAGGCGGCCGAAGCCACCCAGCTGATCTCCAGCAACTTCAGCCGGGCGCTGCGCAAACTGGAACAGAAAGGCCTGGTGCGTCGCGAAGCCGACTCGGAGGATGCCAGGCGGGTGCGCCTGTATCCGACCCAGAAGGCCGCTGAAAACCTGAGGCGACTCGAGGACACCTGGAGCGGCCTACTGGCCGAGGCCCTCCCGGATGCCGCTGAGGCGGACGCGACGATCGCCACACTCCGACGCGTCGAGTCGCAACTCGTCGACCGGATCCGCGGCGGCACGCGTCCTCAGTGATCAAGCCCTGTCACCGCGTGAAGCCGACCCGCCAGGACTTGCCCGGCGGATCATGTTACTGCTTCGCGGGCCTGGGCCGCTCGCGCGGCGGCTTCACGACCAAGCTCCACCTGAGCGCGGACGGCCGGTGCCGCCCGCTGCCCCCGGTCGTCACTCCGGGGCAGCGAGCGGACTGCACCCAGTTCAAGCTGGTACCGGAGAAGACCAGTTCGAGCCGGCGCCGGAGAAGATCCGCGTTCCGCGGGTCGAATCGAGCCGGGCAGGCCACGCAGGAGGCCGGACAGTGTCGCGGCCGACGATGCCTACAGCAACGGGCCCTGCCGCGAGCATCCGCGACGCCGAGGGACCCGGCACGCGATCCTGGCGCAGGCCGACAGCATCGGCGAACGTTTCAGCGTCGGTTACCGACCGCGGGTTCCGGGCCGACCTCCCGCACCGCTCGCGGTCGGCGCCGCGGCGAGCGACGGGTGTGCCCTGGTCACCTGTGATTCCTCGGCCCAAGGGCGGCGATCGTGTCGGACAGGGGATCGATGACGGTGTCGGCGACCCAGCGTGCGACGCCGGCCGGGTAGGGCGCGTCCAGTCCGAGCACGATGTGGTCGAACCCGCCTTCGAGCGCTGCGCGGATGGTGCGGCGGGTGCCGTCGGGCCGGTCGTACGAGACGGGCAGGACGATGGACCGAGTGATCTCGGCCGGGTTCCGGCCGATCTCCTCGCACAGCCGGTCCAGTGTGGCGCTGCGCTCGATGGCCTTGTCGATGCTGCCGCCGGGCATGTTCCACCGGTCCGCGTGCCTGGCGACCACGCGCAGCGTCGGGGTGGCCTGGCCGCCGATCAGGATCGGCGGGTAAGGTTCCTGGACCGGTTGGGGGCTGCAGAACGCGCCCGTCAACTGGTGGTAGTCGCCCTGGAAGTCGAACGGCGCGGTTTCGGTCCACAGTCTGCGGATGATCGTGCACGCCTCGGCGAGGCTCCCGACCGCGTGGGCGGCATCGTGGAAGGGAAGACCGTGAGCCGCGTACTCGCGCCGGGCCAGCGGCACGTCCGGGCGAGAGCCCGCGCCGATGCCGAACTCGAGCCGGCCGCCGGAGACGGCGTCGACGGTGACGGCGATCTTGGCCAGCATGGCCGGCGGCCGGAACCTGTTGCTCGTGACCATCACTCCGAGTCGCAACCGCTCGGTTGCGGCCGCGAGTGCGGACAGCAGTGTCCAGCCCTCGAAGGTGGGCCCGTTCGGGTCGCCGCCGAGCGGCATGAGGTGGTCGAACAGCCAGGCGTGCTCGATCTGTTCGATGCCGTCCGCTTCATGCCAGACCCGAAGGACGTCGTCGTAGGCGACCTGCGCGGGGGCGGTCATGATTCCAAAACTGGGCGTGCCGGTCGACACGAGGGTGTTGGTCACTTCGAGTCGATGCTTCCCAGCGGGGCATCGGCCGCGGCCAGCGCCCGACGGGCGGTGGGCCATGCGTCCTGGTCGACGCCCAGCGCCGTGCACAGATACGCCACAGTGGCCTGCCGCACGAGCGCGACACGCTCGGGGCTTTCGTCGGTGGTGCGCGTGTCGTTGGCTCCCTGGATGCCGCCGAGTCCGTGTTCCGCCCCGAACAGGGTCAGCAGATCGGTGGCGCCCGGGCTGAGCCGGTAGCCGTCGGTGAACCAGTCCGGACCGCGTACCGTCAGCGGGGACTGGTCGCGGTCGCCGGCGACCATGAGGCTGGGCGTCTTCAGCTCGGCGAAATCAGGGCTCATGAACGGGAAGTACTGGGTGGCGAGCGGGCTCAGGTCGGCGCCGCCGGTGCCGGGCAGGCACAGCAGCACGGCGGCACTGACACGCGGGTCGGCCATGCTCTCACCGGGAAGGCCGTCGGCGCCTACGACCCGTGCGCCCGCGAGGGTGCTGGCGGTCTGTGCGCCCCAGGAATGTCCGGCGACCGCGATGCGGTCGTGGTCGACGCGGCCGGCCAACCCGGGCACAGCGGCTTCGATCATGTCGAGCTGGTCGAGGACGGCAGTCAGGTCGGTGGTGCGGATGCGCCAGAGGAGCGGGGAGCGCGGGTCGTCGGGGGCGAGGCCGAGGGAGTCGAGATGGGTGGGCTGGACGACCACGAACCCGCGGGCGGCCCAGTGGCCGACCAGCGGTACGTAGTCGTCCATGGTCAGGCTCATGCCATGGGAGAAGACGACGACGGGCAGGTTGCCGCCGGTGGCCGGCGCCGTGATCCGGACCTGCAGATCCTGACCGCGGTCCGGAGCGGCCAGCGAGATCGGATTGACGGAGATGACCGGGGTGGTGAAGTCGTTGCCGCCGTCGGCGGACGTGTTGTCGCTCACGAGACGAATGCCTTTCTCGGACGAGCCCAGTGGGCCCCTGCTGTGCGGTGTCTGGCAAAATGAGAATCCGGAGCGCCGCTCCGGATCACAATACGGAGCGTTGCTCCGCTTTGCAAGCAGGAGGTGTGCACGATGTCCACGGCCGACACGCCGTCAGCATCTGCGGGACGTAAGCGAGCCGACGTACGCCGCAACGAGCAGAAGCTCCTGGACGCGGCCGCGGCCGTTTTCGTCCGCATGGGGATCGACGCCCCCGTGCGGGAGATCGCCGCGGAATCGGGCCTCGGCATGGGCACGATCTACCGCCACTTCCCCACCCGGGCAGACCTGGTGGTGGCGGTCTTCCGGCATCAGGTCGACGCGCTCGCCGCCGCCGTCGACGCGGCGCCGACTGCCGGCACGCCGTACGAGGTCCTGCGGCAGTGGGTCCACCGATTCGCCGACTTCCTGGTCACCAAGCACGGCCTCGCCGAGGCACTGCACTCGGACCAAGCGGGATTCGAGAGCCTGCACAACGAGTTCGTCGAGCGGCTGATGCCCGTGCTCGACCAGTTGTTGAAGGCGTCCGCTGCCGCTGGATACACGCGCTCCGACATCCGGGCCTACGACTTCATGCTCGCCGTCGGCAACCTGTGCATCGGAGTGGAGAACTTCCCCGACTACCAGGCCCGCCGCATGATCGACCTGCTGCTCGCCGGCCTTGCCCAGACCGCCCCGGCATCGACCGGCGAGGAGCCGGAACAGCGCCGACCCTGACCGCTGGTGGCCCGGTGCGGGCGGTGCAGGTACGCGTAGCCGCGCTTCGCCCGCCGATTTCGCCCGTCCCACGGCCTTGGCCTGCTCCGATTCGCGACCGTGACACTCCAGCGACCGCCGTCAGGAATCCGTCCGACCTTTTCGACGTCCAGGTGCACCATGCGGCCCGGCCGGCACGCCGTGCTCTTCCCGGGCTCCCGGTTGCTGTTCCTGGAGCAACTCCAGGAACACGGCGCCGACCCAGTGTGGCGGCGGCTGGGACGGGACGGCGAGCAGACGTCGACGGACGCGCTCGGCGACCCCGACGGCCATGCTCTCTACTGCGCCCAGGAGGACCGCGCCGGCGCGGAAGACGAGCAGCGCCGGGCCACGCAGCGGGAGATGGAGCACCCGGTGCGCTCGCGGTGCGGGCGGAGGTGCACCGACGAGCGCTCCGGTGACCGTGAGTGCGGTCGCGTACGGAGACGGTTGTCCGGCTCAGCACCGACTGCTGCAGGGCCCATTCGGCCCCCACCGTGAACTGGACGCGGCCGTGGGCACGGGACCGGTGGATTCCGGGCATCTGGTGGGGGCTACGTCGCTGTCTCACCGCGGCCTTGGGGCCGGCTTGAGGAGTTCGGGTGCGCGCCGGAGCTGGCCACTTGACGGGAAAGCTGCGGCTTCACCGCCGCGTGGGGTTTAGGGCCTCCGACGAGACAGGTGGAGGGCTCAACGAAGACACGGGGTAGCCGGATGGCGGTAGGCCGATGGGCAGCAGTCACCGCAGCAGCGGTGACGCTGACCGGGACAGCACTGGCAACCGCGACAGCCGCTCAAGCGCAGGAGGAGCCCACCTACCGGTGCGCGGTGGTGGAGCCATACGCGGGCGATCCCCGCGCGGTGGGAGAAGACTGTGTGGCCCTCTACGGAGCGCCCGAGCGAGGTGCCGTCTATGGTGCGTTCCGCATCGAGGGCGTCTTCGACGGCGGGACCGTACGCTGCCAGATTCCCCCCGGCATCCCGGACCCCTACTTCGTGACCGGCATCGCGAACCTCCCGAACCGGGTCGAGGGACGGTTCTGCCTCCACGTGGAGTAACCGTCCTCGGAGGAACGGTGAGCGGCGCGCCGCCGTGGCAGAGCCTCGTCGCCCGCCTGGCGGACGGGGTCACAGGGCGTATCGCCCCCGAGCAGGAGGCGATACGCCCTGCCGCCCCGCCGGCTAACCCATGGTCTTGGCGCCGTCCAGGGACTCGCGGATGATGTCGGCGTGGCCGGCGTGCTGGGCGGTCTCGGTGACGATGTGCATCAGCACCCGGCGGGCCGACCATCGCGCGCCCGGCTGGGACCACGGGGCCTTCGGGAGTGGTTGTGTGGCGTCCAGGTCGGGGAGGGTGGCGACCAGTTCGTCGGTTCGGCGGGCTGCCTCGGCGTAGTCGGCGAGCACGCCGGTCAGTGTCTCGCCGGGCAGCATGCGGAACTCGTCGGCCCGTCGGGCCCAGTCGGCCTCGGTCATGGCGGTGAAGTCGGGCATCGCCGACGGGCCATCCAGGACGAACTGCGCCCAGGCCCGCTCGACCGCGGTGACATGCTTGATCAGGCCGCCCAGGCACAGCTGGCTGGCGGTCGTCCGGCGCCCGGCCTGCTCGTCGGTGAGGTCACGGGTGGTGAAGCGCAGGAAGTGCCGATGCTTGGCCAGGGCCTCCAGCAAGTCGGCGCGCTCGCCGGTGGCGGTCGGCTCAAGGGCCGAGTCGTGGGTGGCCAGTTCGTTGACAGTCACGGTCTCGCTCATGGTCGCTGCCTTCCGTGGTTCGTGTTCCGCCGGGCAAGGAGGACGCTAGGGGGCCTGGAGGTCAGATTCTGACCTACATGACCGGAAGGGTGAGGATGCTGATGCTCGGCCTGTCGGAGCGGCGGGATTTGAACCCACGGCCTCGTCGTCCCGAAGCAACTCGGGCGGAGGCTCGACCTGCGGCGAGTGCGCCTTTCACCTGCGGCGACGGTCCGCGGGCGTCCGTGCTTGTCCGCCGCTGTCCGCAGGCGTTGTCACGCAGTTGGACACTCGATCGCACGATGCCGCGCAGCGGTGGCCGGGTCGGAGCCCGCCCAGTAGAGATTGGCACGGCGGAAGTAGCTGCGGAACTGCGCGCTCTTGCGGCGCCGACGACCGGTACCGGATCGGCGGCCTGTGGCCGTGCCAGCACTGGAGCCCCGGAGAGGACGGCCCCCACTGAACCGGCGCCCTGTGCGACGCCGGAACCCCTCGTCATCGGCCAGGAGCCCACGTGAAGATCGGTCTCAGCACCCCCGAGGCCACGTTCACCGTCTCCGGCCCGATCAGCCGCCCCCGCCCCGCTCGCCACCAGCCGGGACGGCACGCACCGGATGCGAGCCGAGGAGTTCGAGGTCGAACTCCTCCCTCCCTTCCGGACCGAGGACACCCAGCGGTGGAGAAGTGTGCAGCTCACGATCCAGGGCCGCCGGGCCGACGACCGCCACCACGCCCTCGCCCTGTGGACGAGTCGCCGCTTTCACCACCCCGTCGAGTGTTCGCGCGAGCGGTTCCGTCGCGGACGCCTTCGTCCTCCTCGCTCTGCACGTCCGCATCACCACCGTGCACGCGCTCAGCTCCGCGGCGAAGGCGTCCAGCGCCGTCTCGGATATCCGCGCCTCGTCGCTACCACTCGATCCCCTGCCACTCCAGGCTCCTTCCGCCGGGTCGTCCGACGTCAGCGTTCCCCGGTGCCCATGGCCTCGAAGGTCTTGGACATCAACTGGTCCATGGCGCCGGGCTTTTCGGCCAGGGAGTCGAAGAGATCAGCGAGCAACCACAGCACGAAGCCGTGAACCATCGCCTCCTTCGGCGGGATCCGCCCGAACCGGTCGCGCCAGGCCACGGTGTCTTGCTGGTCGGTCGAGACCCGCTTGTAGACCAGGTTCGCCACTCCGGACCTCATCCGTACGGAGGATCGGACCCTATCCCGCCGTCAAACCTTGTCAGCAATCACCATCGGACCTGATTGAATTCGGGCCGCCGCGACCTCCACGAAGCCCTTCGTCCACGCGGTGCAGGCGCGGCGGCCCGACGACGGCACGTGCGCGCTGCGAGGCGTGGACGGTACGGGACGTCCTGGTTCACCAGACGGGCAACGCCGAGGAATTCGCCCGGGTGCTCCAGGCGTTCCTGGAGTGCGCGCCGGTGACGGCAGGTGACCGACTCCGAGTTGTGGGCGGCCTTCCTCGACCGCTGCGCACAGCCCGCACCCGCACCCGCCGAAGTCTCACCCGCGGCCGAGGGTGCTCTCGCGTTGGACCAGGGAGTAGCCGGCGTGGATGCGGCGGGCCTGGTGGCGCGGGGCACCGTTCAACTGGGAGAGCACCGACTCGACGGCCATCTTGGCGATGGACGCCTTGTCGGGTGAGACCGAGGTGAGGGTGACGGCGCCGAACCGGCCCTCCACCACGTCGTCGAAGCCGACCACGGCGACGTCCTCAGGGATGCGCAGCCCCCGTTCGGACAGGACCCGCATCGCGCCGATGGCGATGAGGTCGTTGTAGGCGAACACCGCGTCCGGCCGGTGTCCGGCGTCCAGCAGCCGGGCCATGGCCACCGCCCCGTCGGCGTGGCCCCAGCCGTCGGTGGCCGCCACCAGCCGGTGGTCGGCGACCAGCCCGGCGGCGTCCAGCTCCTCCCGCCAGCCGCGCAGCCGCAGATGCGCCGGCTGACTGCGCCCCTTGCGCGCCCCCAGGAAGGCGATGTCCCGTCTTCCCAGGGAGATCAGATGGCGCACCGCCTCGCGGGCGGCGGCGACGTTGTCGATGGAGATGTGGTCGTACGGCAGGTCGTACTCGCGCTCCCCCAGCAGGACGAGCGGGACCGGTTCGGCGCGCTGGCGCAGGTCCTCCGCCTCCAACTCGATGGGGCTGAGGATCAGCCCGTCGATCACCCGGGCGCGGAAGCCCTGGCTGACCAGGGTCTCCTGGTCGCGACGGCCGCCGGTGTGATCGAGCAGGACGGTGTAGTCGTGCTCGGCCGCCGCGTCGACGACCTCGGCGGCCAGTTCTGCGAAGTACGGGTTGCCCAGCTCGGGCAGGGCCAGGGCCACGATTCCGGTGCGGCCCTTGCGCAGATGCCGGGCGGTGAGGTTGGGGCGGTAGCCCAGCTCGTCGATGGACTTCTGCACCCGCGCCCGCATGGTGGGGGTGACATGGGGCTGGTCGTTGACCACGTTGGAGACGGTCTTGATGGAGACGCCCGCGTGCAACGCGACGTCCTTGAGGCTGACCCGCACGATGTTCCTCCCCTTTCCAACGTTATACGGGGCATGGCTCCGCCCTGGCAAGCCTCCGCCCCGGCAAGCGTCAGCCGCGTGCGGCACCGTCTTGACGCCCTGTCAACACCACCCTACGGTGGCGCACCGTCGGCATTACAACGATGCAAAGCGACGTCCCGGCGTGACCGCGCCGGGCGCGGGACCCGCCGGCAGCGGGGCGGGCCGCAGGGCGGAGGGGCTCATCGGGTACCACGCTCCTGTGAGGCGTAGACCGCGAAGCAGATGATGGCGGCCTCCACGAGTTGGGTGTAGGACGTGTGCACGTTGTGCTGGGTGAGGACGGCGGTGATCAGTTGCATGAACAGCGCGCCCGCCACCGTGCCGAGCACCCGCACCCGGCCGCCGGTCAGCGGGGTGCCGCCGACCACGACCGCGGTGATGGCGTTCAGCTCCATGTTGAGGCCCTGGTTGGCGGGGTCCGCCTCGGCGCCGTGCCCCACGATCATCGCGCCCGCGAAGGCGGCGAGGACGCCCGAGAGGACGTAGACGGTGACGAGGACGCGGCGCACCGGCAGCCCGGCCAGCTTGCTCGCCTGCCGGTTGTCGCCGATGGCGACCAACTGCCGCCCGAACGTGGTGCGGCGCACCAGCAGCGCCGTCAGCACGGCGCACACCCCGGCGATCCACGCCATCAGCGGCACGCCCGCGAAACCGTCCGAACCAAGGCTCAGCAGCCCCGAGTCCGACACCGGCTTGGCGGAGTTGCCGTTGATCAGCTCGGCGACACCACGCAGCCCGATCATCAGGGAGAGGGTGGCGACGATCGGCTGGATACGGGCGAACGCCACCATCGTGCCGCCGACCGCCCCCGAGACCGCGCCGAACACCAGGGCGACGAGCACCGCGAGCGGCGCTCCGTAGCCGATGTAGAGCGGGACGACCGAGGCGGCCAGGGCGATGACCGCGCCGACCGACAGATCGACGCCCTCGGTGCCGATGACCAGGGCCATGCCGAGCGCGACCATCAAAGTCGGCGCGACCTGGAACAGCTGGATGCGCACATTGCCCGCGGACAGGAACGAGCCGTCCAGGACGGCGGCCACCACGAACAGCACGACCAGCGCCGCGTAGACGCCGTACGCCTGCAGCAGCCGGGTCAGCCGGGCGCGGTCCAGCAGGTCCGGCCCGGCCCAGGTGGTGGGGGTCATCGGGGCTCCTCCTTCGTCACGGCGCGACCGGCCGACCCGGCTCGGTCCTGCGGGCGTTCGTCATCGGCGGCCACGGTCCCGCCGGCGGCGGATACGGCCCTTGTGGAGCCCCCGGGCTCCTCCGCGCCCGCGGCCCCCTCCGCGCCCGCCGCCTCCGCCTCGCCGTCCGGGCCGGCGGTGGCGAGGGTGTCGAGCACCGCCTGTTCGGTCACGTCGTCGCCCTGGAGGTGGCCGACGGCCCGGCCGTCCTTGAGGACGACGATCCGGTCCGAGCCCTCGATCAGCTCCTCCAGGTCCGAGGAGATCAGCAGCACCCCGAGCCCCTGCTCGGCGAGTTCGTCGATGAGCGCCTGCACCTCCGCCTTGGCGCCCACGTCGATGCCGCGGGTGGGCTCGTCCAGCAGCAGCACCTTCGGGTCCAGGCACAGCCAGCGGGCCAGCAGCACCTTCTGTTGGTTGCCGCCGGACAGATCGCTGACCTTCTGGTCCGGACCGGAGGCCTTGATGCGCAGCCGCTCCATGAAGAAGCGCACCACCTCGTCCTGCTTGGCCTGCGAGACGACGCCCGCTCGGGCGAGCCGGGGCAGCAGGGCCAGCGAGATGTTCTCCCGCACGGACAGGTTGGGCAGGATGCCCTCCGTCTTGCGGTCCTCGGCGAGCATCACCACCCCGGCCTTGATGGCGGCGGCCGGGCTGCGGCGGGCCAGTGCGGTGCCCTCCACCTCGACGGTGCCGCCGTCCGCGGCCAGCGCGCCGGTGATCGCCTTGGCGGTCTCGCTGCGCCCGGCCCCGAGCAGCCCGCCGAGCCCCACGACCTCCCCGCGGTGGATGTCGACGTCCACGCCGTGCACCCGGTGCCGTACGGTCAGCCCGGTGGCGCGCAGCGCCGGCACGCCCTCGCGCCGCTCGTGCTCGCCGCCGAACGCGGTGGCGCCCTTGGCCCGGACGGTGGACATCTCGCGGCCGAGCATCAGCGAGATCAGCCTGAGCCGGTCCAGGCCGGCCATCTCACCGGTGTGCACCACCGCGCCGTCCCGCATCACCGTGACCCGGTCACAGACCGCGTACAGCTCGTCCAGCCGGTGGCTGACGTAGACGACCGCGATGCCCTGCCGTTTCAGGTCGCGGATCACCGAGAACAGGGTCTCCACCTCGCGCGGTTCGAGCGACGAGGTCGGCTCGTCCATCACCACCACGCGGGCGTCGATCTGCACGGCGCGGGCCAGGGCCACCATCTGCTGGGCGCCCAGACCGAGCGAGCCCAGCGGACGGCTCACGTCCACGTCCACCCCGTAGCGCTTCAGGGTCTCGGCGGCCAGGCGGTTCATCGCCCGCAGGTCGACCAGGCCGAAGCGGCGCGGCTCGCGGCCCAGGCACAGGTTGCGGGCCACCGACATCAGCGGGACGAGGTTGACCTCCTGGTAGATGGTCGAGATGCCGGCCGCCTGCGCCTCCAGCGGGTTGCGGAAGGCGCGGTCCTCGCCCGCCAACCGGATCCGGCCCGCGTCGGGACGGTACACGCCGGTCATCACCTTGATCAGCGTCGACTTCCCGGCGCCGTTCTCGCCGATGAGGGCGTGCACCTCACCGGGGCGCAGCCGGAAGTCCACGCCGCGCAGGGCGTGGACGCCCGCGAAGCTCTTGTCCACCCCGGCGACTTCCACGATCCAGTCGCTGCGAGGTGCCGGGTCCTGCTGGACCAACGTCTTCCTCCTCATGCGGGCTGCCGCAGGCAGCCGCCGGTCGGCCGGGCCGGCCGGGGCCACGGCGTCGCGGCCCGGCCCGGCGCGCCCGGTGCGGTGCGGCCTCAGTACACGAGGCCCTGGTCGAGGGCCTGCTTGGCGTTGTCGGCGGTGAAGTGACCGTCCTTGATGATCACCTTGGGCTGGACGCCGGTGTCGCCGTAGAAGTCCTGGAGCGCCTGGAAGGCCAGCGGGCCGAAGCGCGGGTTGGTCTCGATGTCGGAGACCATCTGGCCGGCGGCGACGTTCTTCACGGCCTGCTCGATGCCGTCGATGGACACCACCTTGACGTCCTTGCCGGGCGTCCTGCCCGCGGACCGGATGGCCTGGATCGCGCCGAGCGCCATCTCGTCGTTCTCCGCGTAGACCGCGTTGATGTCGGAGTGCGACTGGAGCAGTTGCTCCATCACCTTCTGGCCGTCGGTTTGGGCGAAGTTGCCGGTCTGCGAGGCCACGATCTTCATCTTCGGGTACTTGGCCCTGGCCTGGTCCTGGAAGCCCTTGGTCCGGTCGGTGGTGACGTTGTTGCCCGGGGTGCCGGTCAGGATGGCGACATGGGCCTCGCCGCCGGTGGCGGCGGCCAGGTCGTCGGCCGCGATCTGCGCCTGGTGGTAGAAGTCGGAACCGATGAAGGCCATGAAGTCCGTGCAGGCGCTGCCGCCGACCGTGCGGTCGATGGTGAGCACCGGGACCTTGGCGGACTTGGCCTTGGCGAGCGCGGGGCCGAGGCCGTCGGAGTTCTCCGGCGCCACGACCAGGACCTTGGCGCCCTGCGCGATCATGTCCTCGATCTGCGAGTTCTGCGCGTTGACATCGGCGTTGGCGTTGCGCTGGATGAGCTTGACGCCCAGCTTCTTCGCCTGCTGCTCGATGCTCTTGGTCTCGGTCGCGCGGAACGGGTTGCTGGTCGACTCCGACTGCGAGAAGCCGACGACCGTCTTGCCGTCGGTGATGTCCAACTTGGGGACACCACCGCCGTAGGTCTTGTAGGTGCAGCCGGGTCCCGCCGCGGAGGGCGAGGCGACCTGCTGCGAGGCGGCCGCGTTGTCGCTCGCGGCGGCCGAGGACTTGGAGTCGCCGCCGGACGAGTCCGACTTGGTGCATCCGGTGACGGCCAGGCACAGCCCGGCGGCCAGCACTGCGGCAGAGATGGTCTTGGAGTGGACGTTCACGCGCCGATCACATCCTCAACGGGGTGGACAAAGGGGAACGGGGCGGAAAAGGCGGGGGACCACCTGGGCCCTCGATCGAAGGGTGCGGTGCCGACAGGCGGGCTTTTCAACGTTGTAGACATTGAGGGAACGTCAAACGGGATGTCAACCCGCGGTACGCAACCTTTCCGGCGGCGGTTTTCCCGGGTCCGGACGACGGCCGCACACCGGGCGCCATGAGGCCGGCGGTGTCCTCAGCCGGTACTGATCGGGGGGTCAAATACCGTCTGAGCAGCGGGATTTCCATGTTTTCCGAGACCCCGGCACGGGGTGCAAGAAGAATCGTGCACAGGGGTGGACACCCCGATCGGGGCTGTGCTGTCATGTGGCTGCTTCCGTTTACAACGTTGTTAGGTGCCCGTCACCGCCGAGGGACACGGGGCGGCCGGGCCGAGCCGCCCGTACCCCGTGGCGGCCGCCCGCCGGTCCGCCTGGCGAGCGGCGTACGCAGGTGTGCCGGGCCGTCGGCGACGTGCCCCGGCACACCTGCGT
>NZ_VOGW01000129.1 GCF_007896895.1 Streptomyces misionensis
GGTACAGGCTGTGCCTGTATCCGGCCGGTGATCGGCCGGACGCTGTTGCCATGACGAACGCCACGCACACCACGAACACCACCGGCACCACACCCATCGGCCTGCTCACCGGCAAGGTCCTGTTCATCACCGGCGCCAGCCGCGGCATCGGGGCCGCCGCGGCCCGGCTCTTCGCCTCCGAGGGCGCCGCCGTCGTGCTCGCCGCCCGCGGCACCGACGCCCTCGACCGCGTCGTGCGGGAGATCCGCGCCGACGGCGGCACCGCCGACGCCGTCACCATGGACCTCGCCGACCCGGCGAGCATCCGCGCCGCGGTCGACCACGTCGGGAAGCTGCACGGACGGCTGGACGGCGCCTTCAACAACGGCGCGGCTCCCCAGCGGCAGGTCGGCCCGGTCGAGACCACCAGCGACGAGGACATCGACGAGCAGTTCGCCGTGAACTTCCGTGCGCACTGGACCGCCATGACGGCCGAGGCCGCGCTCATGCGGCGGGGCGGCGGCGGGGCGATCGTCAACACGTCGAGCATCGGCAGCCGCCGCGCGAACCCCGCCCTGCCCGCGTACGGCGCCATGAAGCGCGCGCTCAACAGCCTCACCGAGACCGCGGCGGTGAACTGGGCCGGTGACCGCATCCGCGTCAACGGCATCACCCCCGGGGGCACCTCCACGGAGATGATCGACTCCTGGGAGGCGGCGACTCCGGGCGTCGTCGAGCGGATGACCGCGACGATCCCGCTCGGTCACATGGCCGAGCCCCGGCAGATCGCCGAGGCGGCCGCGTGGCTGCTCAGCGACCGCGCCTCGTACGTGACCGGTGCGATCCTCCCGGTCGACGGCGGAGCCGGCGCCTGAGCGGGGCGGCCCGGCGCCGGGCCGCCCCGGGCCGCTGGAGCTACCGGTGCGCTGCCAGGAACGGCAGGACCACGTCGGCCATCTCCTCGGGCACCTCCTCCGCGAGGTCGTGGCCCGCCTCGAAGACGTGTCCGGTGACGTCGTGGGCCACGAACCGCGCCTGTTCCGCGTTGCGTTCGCCGATGAAGGCGGAGCCGCCGAGCGCCAGGACCGGGATGTCCAGCTTCTTCCGTGCGGCCCGCCGGTTCTGTTCGGCGTCGGTGAGCATCGCCCGGTAGACGGCGAGCATCGCGCGGATGCCGCCGGGCATGGAGTAGCAGCGCACGTACTCCTCGATCGCGTCGGGGGTGGCGGTGTCGGGATGGCTGCGCTCGTTCTTGATCATGTAGGTGATCAGTTCGCGTTCGTGGCCGGCGATCAGCATCTCGGGGACGTCGGGCTGGAAGTAGAAGCCCAGGTGCCACAGGTGCATGCCGCCGGAGACGTTCTCGGAGGTGAGGGCCGTGTGGCCCTCGAAGCCGAAGCCGGGCAACAGTGCCTCGGCGAAGACCAGGGCGGTGGCGTGGTCGCGGTGCCGGGCGGCGAGCTGGTAGCCGACCACCGCCCCCCAGTCCTCGCCGATCACGGCGTAGGTCTCGTGTCCGAGACGGGCCATCAGCTCGGCGATGTCGTCGCTCATGGTGGCGCAGTCGTAGCCGTCCGCCGGGTGGGCGGAGTCGCCGAGGCCGCGCAGATCGGGCACGACGACGGTGTGCCGGGGCGTCAGCCTCGGAACCAGGTGGCGCCAGTGGTAGCCGGTCTTGGGCACGCCGTGCAGCAGCACCACGGCGGGGCCGGACCCGGCCGTCCGGTAGTGCAGGCTCGTTCCGTTGACGGCGGCACGGCCGGTGCGCAGGGGCGCTCCGTCATGGTCGTACATCATGGGACATCCCCATTTCTTGATCGTATGTTACAGAATTGGGCCATGGAAAGGTCCGGCCCGGACCGCGAGGGGCCGTCAGTCGAGGGCGGTCAGCGCGATGTCGACGAGGGGTTCGAGGGCGCGCGGGTCCGGAGTGATCTTCGAGGAGACCAGGAGGCCGTTGAGGAAGGTGACGAGGAAGGCGGCGACCGTGTGCGGGTCGTGCCGCTCGGCGATCTCGCCGCGGTCCCTCGCGGCCCGCAGCACCTCGGTCAGCGCCTCCCGGCTCGCGTCCTGCATGTCGCGCACGGTGCGCCTGGTCGCCGCGTCCTGGGGCAGCCGCTCGCAGACGGCGTTGACGGCCAGGCAGCCCTGGCCGCCGTGCTCGACGGCGATGCGGATCCGCTCCGTGAGCAGCGCGCGGATCGCCGCGCGGGCGTCCGACCCCTCCTCCAGGCCGCGCAGGGCGGCCGCCGCGAGGGTGGTGCGGTAGTGCTCCAGCGCGGCCCGGTACAGGCCGTCCTTGTCGCCGAACGCGGCGTACAGGGACCCCTGTCCGATCCCCAGGTGCTGGGTCAGGTCGCGCACCGAGGTCGCCTCGTAGCCGCGCGTCCAGAACAGCTCCATGGCGCGACGCACCGCCGCCTCGGTGTCGAACTCCCGGGTCCTTGCCATGGCCGCACCGTACCGTATCTGGATCGCCCGATCAAGAAAGGGCGTGGCCGCCGGGACCACGACCACGAACCCGCCCACGGCCCTGCGCGCCCGCGGAAAACCGATTGCCGCCCCCTGACCGGCGCGGCTACGTTCGCGGGGCCGTCGGCGGGCCGGACGCCGGTGCCGTTCCCTCCCCTCCTCAAGGAGACACCTTGCCCGTCCGCATCACCGCGCTGGTCGATCCCGATGGCGGACCGTCCGTCCGCCGCCTGGCATGGCTGGCGTCCGGCGGCGACGGCGCGCCCGTCGGGTCGGCGTTCCTGCGCCTGTTCGCCCGTCCCGGGCAGGACCACCTCGCCGAGCTGGAACTGCACGTGCATCCGGCGGAGCGGCGCAAGGGGACCGGCTCGCTCCTGCTCCGGGCGGCCGTGGCCGCCGCACGCGACGACGGCCGCAGGTGCGTGATCACCCAGGCCGAGGCCGGCTCCGCGGGTGAGGAGTTCCTGGCGGCCCGGGACTTCCGCAAGGTCCTGACCCTGACCTTCACCCGGCTCGCGCTGGCCGACGCGGACATCGGCGCGCTCACCGGGATCATCGAACGCCCGCACCCCGGCTACCGGTTGGCGTCGTGGGACGGCACCGTTCCCGACGAGTCGGCCGACACCTTCGTACGGTCGCGTCGCGCCATGGACGACATGCCGATGGGCAGCACCGACTACGGCACGGTCACCTGGGACCTGGAGCGGATGCGGGACGCCGCGGCGGCCGTGGAGAGGCGGGGCGACCTGCTCCACACCACCGTCGCGATCAGCGAGGCGGACGGTGAGATCGCCGGATTCACCGAGCTGGTCGTCCCCGGCGACGGCAAGGGCGACGCGCAGCACTACGGCACCGGCGTCCTCCCCGAGCACCGCGGACGGGGGCTCGGCCTGTGGATGAAGGCGGCCTCGATCCGGGAGGCCCGTGAGCGGTACCCCGCGCTCGGCGGCCTGCTCGCCGACACCGCCGAGGGCAACGCCTTCATGCGGCACATCAACGACGTGCTCGGCTACACGCCGACGCACACCACGCACGAGTACCAGTTCGACCTGTGAGTTCGGGAGCAGGCATGGACGGCGCTCCCCCGAGGGAACTCGTCTCCCTCGCCGACGACGAGGGCAACAGCGTCACGGTCGACGTGCTGGGACTCAACCCCAGGTGGAGCGCGGGACTCCGTGCCGAGATCGTCGTCCGGACGCCCTTCGTGTCCGGCCGGATCGACCTCGCGCTGTCCGCTCGCCGGCTGACCGAATGGGCCGACGCGCTGGACCGGCTCGACGCGGGCACCGACGCGGCCTGGATGGAGCTGGACAGGGGGCCGTCCCTGTTCGTCCTGCTCGACGGCGAGCGCGGTTGCCCGGAGGTGGTGGTGGAGGACGAGTCCGGGTCCATGGTCACCGTGCGGGTCCCCGTCGTGCCGCCGGACGACTGGATCGCCGACCACCGCCGGGGGCTGCGCCGGGTGACGGAGCACTGGGTTCCACAGCTGTCGGACTGAGGGACGAGCCCGCCGTCAGCGGCTCTCCGCGACGGCCACACGGCTCGACCGGAGTGACGTCCGCACGCGCGTCGGGCTGCCGAGGTCCCGCGCGAGGGTGAGGAGATCGTCGTCGGACACCACCCGCAGGCCGTGCTCCGCGAGCAGCGCGGCCAGCTGCGGGGGCTTCCAGAGCGAGCGCCACGGCTCGCCCGCGGTGATGGAATCGCCGAGCACCCGGGCCAGCAGCTGCCCCACGGCCACCCTCGCCGAGGGCGTCTGGTAGTTCACGACGAGCGTGCTGCCCGGAGCCGTCCGGGCGGCGAGCGCGGCCACCGCGGCGCGGACCTCGTCGCGGGTGAGGTAGGGGACCACGCCCTCCCACAGCCAGGTCGTCGGCGCGGAGGGGTCGTGCCCGGCGGCGTCCAGCGCCGCGCCGAGGTCGTCGACGGCGAAGTCGACCGGCGTGAACCGCACCGAACGGGCGACGGCCGGCGGCTCGGGCGCGGCCTCGGCGAGGCGGGCGCGTTTGTCCTGCTGGGAGGCCGGGTGATCGACCTCCCACACATCCGTCCGCGCCAGTCCGGCCAGCCGCCAGGCCCGGGTGTCCAGACCGGCGCCGAGGATCACGAGCTGGCCGGCCGTACGGGCGCTCAGCGCCTCGTCGATCGCGACCGTCCGTGGCACGACCACCTCGGCGCAGGCCCGCACCCGCTCGTACGCGCCGCGCTCCCGCCAGCCCTTCGGCGGGGTGTTCGCGCGTACCTCGTCCACGGCCGTACGCTCACCGGCGCGCAGCAACCGGGCCGCCACCGGATCCGAGAACCGGTCCGTCCCGGCCCTCCCGTCCGCCGCCGCCCGCCCCTGACAGACCAGCACCGCCGTCCGACTCGCCGCGCGCCCGCTCTCGCTCATGGGGCCAGACTATGCACGGTCGGTCCGTGCCCGGATCCCGACTCCGGTCAGGACGACGAGGGACGCCACCGCCGCGATACGGACGGCATTCCAGGTCACGTGGGCAGCCGTCCCTGGTGCTGTGGCCGGAAAGGCTCACCGGCTCGCGACGAGCTTCCCGGCAAACCTTTCCGGCCACAGCACTGGCGATGACGCTTCGGCGTCGAGGCGCATCGACGTCTCCACGATGGCGACGAGCGGGATTGTGGGCGGCCGCGCACGGCCGCCCACAGGGCCAAGTGCCTTACGGGGTCGTGCAACTCAACGAACCCGCAGGGAGGTTGTTGCCCGATGACGTCGCCGTGAAGCCGAACGTCGTGGTGCCGCCCGCCGGGATGGTGCCGTTGTACGCCGCGTTGCCGACCGTCACCGAGCCGCCCGAGCCCGAGGACAGGACGCCGCTCCACACGCTGCCGATCGTCGTGCCGCTGCCCGGTGTCCAGCCGACGTGCCAGCCGTTGATGGCCGAGTCGCCGTGGTTCATGACCGTGACCGTCGCCTGGAAGCCGCCGCTCCAGGAACTGTCTACGCTGTACGTGGCCATGCAGGAGCCGCTGCCGTTGGTCGGGGGCGGGGTGGTGCCGCCGCCGTCCGGGGGCGGGGTCGTGCTGCCGCTGCCCCGGATGCCCGTCACCTCGCCGTGGCCGCCGTCGAAGACGATGTCGGAGCAGGAGAAGAAGTTCTCGTTGCTGTCCGACCGCACCCACTGGATGAACATCAGCGCGTCGCCCGACCGGCCGGAGGGCAGCGCCTGGTTCCAGTAGTAGTGGCCGCCGTCCGTGCCCGGGGAACCGGACGCCGGCGGGTTGGTGGTGGTCGAGACGAGCTGGAGGTCGGACCAGGCGAGCGGGGTGGTCGGCGACCAGCCCTGCTTGGTGATGTAGACCCGGAAGTCACCCGGGTGCGCCGCCCAGTTGCTGTACTGGAGCTGGATGGTGGAGCCCGAGGTCAGATGCGTCTTCGGCCAGTCGTTGCGGGCCAGGTTGTAGCCGCTGAAGTCGTACGGCGACTTGTTCCCGGCGCTGCAGATGGTGCCGTCCGGCACGTAGCCCTGGCCCCGGCCCGCGGCGTTGGAGTCCAGCACCGCGAACCAGTTGTACAGCGAGGTGGCACCGCTCTGCGCGATGGCCGCCGCACAGGCCGGGTTGGTCGGGTCGACCGCACCGGTGCTGGTGATGGCGTCCTTGTAGCAGAGGTAGGTGCGCGAGCCGGGGAACATGGCGACGCCGTGGGCCGACGCGGATCCCGTACCGAGGAAGACCAGCCCTAACGCGGAGAGCATGGTGGCGACTGCTGCCAGCAGCGCCGACATTCTGCTGCGTCTGATCATGGGGGAGAGGTGACCTTTCGCAGATCGGGGCGGGTGGATGTGTGGCCTGTCGTGAGCGTGGTCATGACAGACTGATCTATGGGAGCGCTCCCACCCTTCGGAGGGTAGGGAGGCGTAAACGATATGTAAACCGTCTGGACTAAGTGGTCTTGGACGGGGCGGAAAACGGCCGGCCCGGGTGGGGCGGCCGAGTCGCCGCCCCACCCGGGCCGTTGGTGTGCCGTCGTGCGGTTACGCCGCCGTACCGCCCGCGTAGTCGCCGGCGAACGTCGTCTCGATGGTCTGCGCGACCGGCTGGGCCACGCCCGTGCCGGTCAGGATGATGCCCAGCTCCCGGTTGTTGGCGAGGGAGTTGCTGCTGATGTTCATGGAGCCGGCCTCGACCTCCTGGGTCGCGAGCCCGTAGTCGGCGACCATCGCCTTGGCGTGGATGTAGAAGCCGTTGGGGTCGGAGTAGCCGACCACCGTGCCGCCCGCGGCCTTGATCGCCGAGACTTCGCTCGCGTAGCTGGCGGGGTCCTCGAGGACGACGCGGACCTTCACGCCCGCCTTGGCGCGGGCCACGATCGCGTTGACGACCGTGCTGTCGCTGAACTCCAGCTCCTGCACGTCGAGCGTCTTGGTCGCCGCGTCGATGAAGGACACCAGCCGGCTGCGCGAGTCGGTGGGGGACCACAGCAGGTGGTCGCCGTCGGTGGGGGTGACGGAGGTGCCGGCGTAGTCCGCGTCGAAGACCTTCTCGATCGCGGCGACATCGCGGGTGTCGTCGGTGAAGACGCCGTAGTCCCGGCTGGTCGAGTAGTACTGCGAGGTCAGATTGCCCGTCAGCACGAGGGACTTGGTGCCGTCCACCGTGATCGTCTTCTGGTGGGTGTAGACGTACGCGGTGGACGACCAGACCACGCCGGCCCCCGCGTTCTTCAGCGCCGTGTACGCCGAGTTGTTCGCGGTCTTGTGCGCCTGGTCCAGGACGACCCGGACGGCGACCCCCTTCTTCTCCAGCGCGACGAGGTCGTTGACGGCCGTCGTGTCCTCCAGCTCGTACATCGTCATGTCGAGCTTGCTGGTGGCCGAGTTGATGAAGTCGTAGATCGTGGGCTGGCCGGTACCGGCCTGGGAGAAGGCGAACGCCGAGTAGCTCGCCGCGTTCGCGGGCACGGCGGCGACGGCGACGGCGGTACCGGCGGCGAGGGCGACGGCGGCGCGGGTGAGGGCCTTCCGCAGCATGGCGCGGCTCCTTTTGGGAGGCAGAGGGTGTGTGTCGGGTGCATGACACCACGCGCGTAGAACGCTGGGGAGGCGTGCGGATCGAGAGATGGCCAGGGGGGCGCAAAAACTCGGTATCGGCGTTCCGGTTTGCCCCTCAATGGGCCGCCGTGGGGCCGACAGTGCGTCGGTAAAGGAGGGGGGTGCGCGGGCGTAGCGTAGAAGGCATGACGAAGTACGGATCCTTCCCCGGTACGCGTCCCCGGCGGCTGCGGACCTCGCCCGTCATGCGGCGGATGGTCGCCGAGACGCGCCTGCACCCCGCCGACCTGATCCTGCCCGCGTTCGTCCGCGAGGGCGTCAGCGAGCCGGTGCCGATCGGGACCATGCCCGGTGTCGTCCAGCACACCCGCGACAGCCTGAAGAAGGCGGCGCTGGACGCCGTGGAGGCCGGGATCTCCGGGATCATGCTGTTCGGCGTGCCGGAGGACGGCAAGAAGGACGGCCGGGGCACGGCCGGGACCGACCCCGACGGCATCCTCCAGGTCGCCCTGCGCGACGTGCGCGCCGAGGTCGGCGACGACCTCCTCGTCATGTCCGACCTGTGCCTGGACGAGTTCACCGACCACGGGCACTGCGGGGTGCTGGACGCCGAGGGCCGCGTCGACAACGACGCCACCCTGGAGCGGTACGCCGAGATGGCCCAGGTGCAGGCCGACGCCGGTGCCCACATCGTCGGCCCCAGCGGGATGATGGACGGTCAGATCGGCGTCGTCCGCGACGCGCTCGACCAGATCGGCCGTGAGGACGTGGCGATCCTCGCCTACACCGCCAAGTACTCCTCCGCCTTCTACGGCCCCTTCCGCGAGGCCGTGGCCTCCTCGCTCCGGGGTGACCGCAAGACGTACCAGCAGGACCCCGCCAACTGGCGCGAGTCCCTGCGGGAGCTGGAGCTGGACCTCGCCGAGGGCGCGGACATGGTGATGGTCAAGCCGGCCGGGCCGTACCTCGACATCCTCGCCCGGGTCGCGGACGCGGTGGACGTCCCCGTCGCCGCGTACCAGATCTCCGGCGAGTACGCGATGATCGAGGCCGCCGCCGAGAAGGGCTGGGTGGACCGGGACCGGGCCATCATGGAGACGCTGACCGGCATCAAGCGGGCCGGCGCGCGCAACATCCTCACGTACTGGGCGACCGAGGTGGCCCGGAAGCTGCGCTAGGGCCTCGTCGCGGAGACCGGCGGCCGGGCCCGGCCGGGGATCACCCCGGACGGGCCCGGCCGCCGTCGTGTCGTGCGTCGTGTCGTCCGTGGTGCCGCCCGTCGGTCGCGGGTGGGCCGGCGTCCGTGCCGCCGTCGCGCCGAGGGGATGGTTGAGGAATCAATTAGTTTCGGGTGCTGTTCACCCGGCATGAAACGCATCGGATTCCTCTCCTTCGGCCACTGGGCCGACAGCCCGCACTCGCGGACCCGCAGCGCCAAGGACACGCTGTTGCAGTCCATCGACCTCGCCGTGGCCGCCGAGGAGCTCGGGGCCGACGGGGCGTACTTCCGCGTGCACCACTTCGCCCGGCAGCTGGGCTCGCCGTTCCCGCTGCTCTCCGCGATCGGCGCGAAGACCTCGCGCATCGAGATCGGCACCGGCGTGATCGACATGCGGTACGAGAACCCCATGTACATGGCCGAGGACGCCGGCGCCGCCGACCTCATCGCCGGCGGACGGCTCCAGCTCGGCGTCAGCCGCGGTTCACCGGAGCAGGTCGTCGACGGCTGGCGGTACTTCGGGTACGCGCCCGGCGAGGGCGAGACCGACGCCGACATGGCCCGCAAGCACACCGAGGTGCTGCTGATGGTGCTCCAGGGCAAGGGCTTCGCCGAGCCGAACCCGCGCCCGATGTTCGCCAACCCGCCGGGGCTGCTGCGCATCGAGCCGCACTCCGAGGGGCTGCGCGACCGCATCTGGTGGGGTGCGGGCTCCAACGCCACCGCCGCCTGGGCCGCCGGGCTCGGCATGAACCTGATGAGCTCGACCGTCAAGGACGACGAGGGCGGCGCGCCGTTCCACGTGCAGCAGGCGGCGCAGATCCGGGCCTTCCGCAAGGCCTGGGCCGAGGCGGGCTGGGAGCGCGAGCCGCGCGTGTCCGTCTCGCGCAGCATCTTCGCC
The DNA here is from genome assembly GCF_007896895.1 of Streptomyces misionensis. GTDB lineage: Bacteria > Actinomycetota > Actinomycetes > Streptomycetales > Streptomycetaceae > Streptomyces > Streptomyces misionensis_A. Next base: position 9,581 of record NZ_VOGW01000129.1, read on the forward strand.
CTCACCGACGACCGCGACCGCGCCTACTTCGGCCGCGACGGCGACAGCAGCGACAGCATCGGCTACCTCGACGCCGACACGCGGGCGATCTTCGGCCGCACCTACGCCGCCGAGCCGGACGCCCTGATCGAGCAGCTGGCCGGGGACGAGGCGATCGCCGAGGCCGACACGCTGCTGCTGACCGTGCCGAACCAACTCGGCGTGGACTACAACAGTCATGTCCTGGAGAACATCCTCACCCATGTCGCGCCGGCCCTCGGCTGGCGCTGACCCCGAACGGCGGGAGCGGCCCGTGAGCAAGATCCTGATCATCGGTGGGACCGGCTACACGGGCGCGAACATCGCCGCGGAGGCCGTGTCGCGGGGCCACCAGGTGGTGTCGTACTCACGGTCGGCGCCCAAGGCCCCGGTCGACGGGGTGACGTACACGCACGGCGCGGCCGAGGACGCCGTACGGCTGGTCCCCGGCCATGACGCGGTGGTGGCGGCCCTGTCGCCGCGCGGCGACCTGGTGGGCCGGCTGCTCGGCCTCTACCAGGAGGTCGCCGCCGCCGCGGACGCCGACGGCGCCCGGCTGATCGTCATCGGCGGTTTCTCCTCGCTGCGCTCCGCCCCGGGTGAGCCCCGGTTCGCCGAAGGGGACGTGCCCGAGCGGTTCCGGTCGGAGGCGCGCGAGATGGACACGGTCCGGGAATGGCTCTCCGGCTCCGCGCCCGCCTCGCTCGACTGGACCCTGGTCTCCCCGGCGGCCGGCTACGGCGCCTGGGCCGCGGGCGAGCGGACCGGGACCTACCGCGTCGGCGGGGACGTCGCGTTCTACGACGACCAGGGCGGGTCGGAGATCTCCGGCGCCGACTTCGCGCTCGCCGTCGTGGACGAGATCGAGCGCGACGCGCATCCCCGCGCGCACATCTCCATCGCCTACTGAACCCCCGCCGGCGCGGACCGGGTCACCAGCTGGAGATGCTCGACAGGTCGCTCTGCCAGTAGGTGACCTCCAGCGAGCTGTCGTAGTACACGCCCTTCGCGGGCAGCGTCGGGTTCGCCGTCGCGCCGCCGTCGCTCTTCGGCGTCTTGCCCTGGAAGTACACGGTCAGCCGGTGGGCCGTCGTGCCGCCGTCGCCGCTGCCGTCGGCGGCGGACAGCCGGACCTCCGCGTAACCCGACTTGCCGGGCGCGAGGGTGGTCACCGCCTGCGGGTGGGTCGACTCGTCCGCCTGCGGCGCCCACTGCATCCCGTCGAAGCGCAGCACCGGGTAGTACGTCAGATCGCAGTACTTCGAACCGGTGTTCGTGACCGTGAGCAGCATGTGATTGAGCGGACGGGACTGGAGCTGCGCGGTGACGCGGGTGTTGGAGCCGTTGCACAGCACGCGGTTGGCGGGGTCCCACGGGTCGGAGGCGCCGCCGGAGCCCGAGCCGGAACCGGTGGAGCCGCGGTGGGTGCCGGTGGAGGACTGCTTGGCGCTCCCGTGCCCGGAGGAGGAGGTGCCGGAACCGGAGCCGGTGCCCTCCTTCGCCCCCGTTCCGTCCTGCCCGCCCTTCGCGTCGGCGGACGGCTGGTTGGCGTTCGGCGTTACCTCGCTCGCGGTCGCCGACGGAGAGTGCTTGGCCGCGCCCTCGTCCTCGGTCCCCGTGCCACCGTCGCACGCCGTGAGGGCGAGGGCGGCGAGGGCGGCGCCGGCGACGGCGAGCAGGGGGGTACGGGTGCGGCGCATACGGGAGTTGAGCATGGCGCTTCTCGATTCCTGGACGTGGAGTGCTTGGATGGCCACAGCCTGCGGGGCGGCTTGTCCCGCCCGCCAGCCCCGGCGGACCATCCGGGACGCTGGAACGGTCAAACGGGCTATGACCTGCAAGAACGTCCCCTCCCTGGAACGGGGGAACGGGACAGGGGAGGGGAAGGACCGTGTCGGGAAGCGCCGGGGGGACCGGATTCGCCGAGCTGCTGCGGGAGTTGAAGAACCGCTCGGGACACAGCTACGGCATGCTCGCCAAACGGCTCCACATGAGTACGTCCACGCTGCACCGCTACTGCAACGGCGATGCGGTACCGGCCGACTACGCCCCCGTGGAGCGGATGGCCCGGCTGTGCGGGGCGACGGCCGGGGAACTCGTCGCGCTGCACCGGAGCTGGGTGCTGGCGGATGCGCGGCGGGGGCAGAAGGGGGCTGCCGGTGACGGTGTGACCGCCGAGGTCGCTGAGCCCGGAGGGGCAGCAGAGGCCTCTGAGGCGGAAGGGACAGCAGAGGCGGTGGCCGGGGAGGCCGGTCCGGAACCGGTACCCGCCCCCGCCTCCGCGCCGGAACCGGAACCGGCACCGGAGTCCACGGCCGCCGAGACGGCCGGGACGGCCGCGGCGGGCGGTCCGGCGGTGGAGCCGGGCCCCGTCACGCCCGCTCCCCGCGCCCGCCGCCGTCGCCCCGCCCTCCTGGCGGCCGTGGCCGGTGCCGCCGTACTCGGTGCCGTGGCGCTCGCGCTGGTCGTGCCCGGAGGGGAGAAGGACGACGAGGGCAAGGGCGCCGATCCGGCCGGGGTCGCCGCGTCGGACCGGGCGCCGGCGACCGGTGCCGCTCCGGGCCGTCCCCGGGGCAGTCGCTCACCCTCCGCCTCGCCGTCCACGCGGCATCCCTCCGCCTCC
>NZ_VOGW01000012.1:0-28387 GCF_007896895.1 Streptomyces misionensis
CCCGGGCGCAGCCCGCCGACCGTTTCGGGTGGCCGGGCCCGTACCATTCCTACAGTCGAAAGCAGGACAGCCTGCTCCATGAACGGACTCGCCTTGCACGAACGCCCCACCGAATCGGCCTCCTGGCGCCTGGCGCTGCCGCACACCGCCGCGGCGGTGCCGGTGGCGCGCGCACTGGTGCGCTCGGCCCTTTCCGAGGTGGAGCAGGCGCCCGACCCCGACACGGCGGAGCTGCTCACGGCCGAGCTGGTGGCCAACGCGGTGGAGCACACCGCGGGCCGCGGGCCGATCGAGCTGGTGGTGGAGGTGGCGCCGACCGGCTGCCAGGTCGAGGTGCACGATCCGGACCCGGCGCCGCCCGGTCAGCTGACCCGCCCGGTCATGGAGGAGCCCGACGTGTGGCAGGAGGGCGGGCGCGGGCTGCTGCTGATCCGCGCGCTGAGCGCCTCGTGCGGACACCGCCCCACCCCGAAGGGCAAGGCGGTGTGGTTCACACTGCCTGTGGTTCCCGCTCAGCGGCGTCCGCGGTGACGGCCGCGGCGTCACGGGCCAGCGTGGAGTGCCGGCGCCCGTAGGCGGCGTAGACGGCGAGGCCCACCGCGAGGAAGATCGCGAACTGTACCCAGGTGTGCCAGCCGGTCTCGTACATCAGGTAGAGGCAGAAGGCGATGCCGAGCAGCGGGCCCACCGGATAGAGCGGCACCCGGAAGCTGCGGCTCAGTCCCGGCTCGCGGCGGCGCAGGGTCATCACCGCGATGTTCACGACGGCCATGATCGCCAGCGTGCCGATGGTGCACAGGTTCATCACGGCGTCCAGGGAGGCGAAGGCCGCCGGGAGCGCGAAGACGAGCGCGACGATCAGTGTGCCCGCGACCGGCGTGGAGGTCTTCGGGGAGACCTTCTCGAAGACCCGCGGGATCAGGCCGTCCCGGGACATCGACATCAGGATGCGCGTCTGGCCGTACATCACGGCGAGCACCACGGAGGCGATGGCGACGACCGCGCCGAAGGCGATCACCCCGCCGCCGATGGTCGAGCCGGTGACCTCGTTGACGACGTAGGAGAGGGCGGCGGGGCGCCCGGCGACCTGCTTGCCGCCGATGGCACCGATCGCGGCGACCGCGACCGCGCAGTACAGCAGCGTCACGATGCCCATGCAGACCATGATCGCCACGGGGATGTCACGGCGGGGGTTCTTGGCCTCCTCGCCGGCGGTGGTGATCGCGTCGAAGCCGATGTACGAGAAGAACGCGGCGGTGGTGCCCGCGCCGATGCCGCCGAGGCCGGCCGGGGAGAACGGGGTGAGGTTGCCGTGCTTGAAGGCGCTGTAGCCGATGGCGCAGAAGGCGAGCAGGATCGCCAGCTTGACGGCGGCCATGGCGGCGGTCGCCCGGGCACTCTCGCGCACCCCGCGCACCAGCAGCACCGAGGCCATCGCGATCACCAGCACCGCGGGCAGGTTGACGATCCCGCCGTCGCCCGGCCCCGCCGACAGCACGGCGGGCAGCTGCCAGCCGATGAGGCTGTGCAGCAGCTCGTTGACGTACTGGCTCCAGCCGACGGCGACGGCCGAGATGGAGATGCCGTACTCCAGCAGCAGGCACCAGCCGACCAGGAAGGCGGTGGACTCGCCGAGACCGGCGTAGGCGAAGGAGTACGAGGAGCCGGAGACCGGGATCGCGCCGCCCAGCTCCGCGAAGGAGAAGGCGGTGAAGACGCACGTGATGGCGGCGAGGACGAAGGAGACGACGACGGCGGGGCCGGCCTGGGCGACGGAGTCGGAGAGGCCGACGAAGATGCCGGTGCCGACGATGGCGCCGACGCCGAAGCAGATGAGCTGGAAGAGCCCCATCGTGCGCTTCAGGCCGTGCCCCTCGCGGTCGGCGCCGGATTCGGCGACGAGCAGGTGGGGGGACTTGATGCGGGGAGCGGGCATTGCGGGTGGTGCTCGTTTCTGGTGGTGCGGGCGACGGGATGACGGTCGCGGCGGCGGCACCGGAATGGGTGGCTCCGGTCCCGCCGGTCAGGATAATCGCTGGTCGCGGGCGGGGACTAGGACTGCCGGCCGAGTGTGGCGACCAGCACGGCCTTGATGGTGTGCAGCCGGTTCTCGGCCTCGTCGAAGACGATGGAGTGCGCCGACTCGAACACCTCGTCGGTGACCTCGAGGGAGGTCAGGCCGTAGGTCTCGTGGATCTCCCGGCCGACCTTGGTGCCGAGGTCGTGGAAGGCCGGCAGGCAGTGCAGGAACTTGACGTCCGGGTTGCCGGTGGCGCGCAGCACGTCCATGGTCACCGCGTACGGCGCGAGGGACTTGATCCGCTCGGCCCAGACCTCCTTGGGCTCCCCCATGGAGACCCAGACGTCGGTGGCGACGAAGTCGGCCCCGCGCACGCCCTCGGTCACGTCCTCGGTCAGGGTGACCGCGGCTCCGCTGCGCCCGGCCAGTTCGCGGGCGCGGGCCACGATCGCGGGGTCCGGCCAGTACTGCTCGGGGGCGACGATCCGGACGTCCATGCCGAGCAGGGCGCCGGTGACCAGGTAGGAGTTGCCCATGTTGAAGCGGGCGTCGCCGAGGTAGGCGAAGGCGACCTCGGTGAGGGGCTTGGCGCTGTGCTCGGTCATGGTGAGCACGTCGGCGAGCATCTGGGTGGGGTGCCAGTCGTCGGTGAGGCCGTTGTAGACGGGCACGCCGGCCTCGGCGGCCAGCTCCTCGACCTTGACCTGGCTGTCGCCCCGGTACTCGATGCCGTCGTACATCCGGCCGAGGACGCGGGCGGTGTCCCTCACGGACTCCTTGTGCCCGATCTGCGAGCCGATCGGGTCGAGGTACGTGGTGTGGGCGCCCTGGTCGGCGGCGGCGACCTCGAACGCGCAGCGGGTGCGCGTCGAGGTCTTCTCGAAGATCAGCGCGATGTTGCGGCCCCGCAGGTACGGGGTCTCGGTCCCGGCCCGCTTGGCGGCCTTCAGCTCCGCGGCCAGCTCGATCAGACCGCGGAACTCCGCCTCGGTGAAGTCCAGCTCCTTGAGGAAGTGGCGGCCGGCGAGGGCGGTCGGGACTGTCGCCATGGGGGCGCTCCAGGGGTACGACGATAAGGACAGTGGAATTCTATACGACCTTCAGCAAATTTATGCAGCTCCAGGGGGTGAGGTGCATATCCTCACACCGGCACCCGGGCCTCCGGGCACCGCCCCCGCGCTCACCCCGCGTCCCGCTCCACCGGGCAGCTCATGCACCGGGGACCGCCCCGGCCCCGCCCCAGCTCGCTGCCCGGGATCTCGATGACCTCGATGCCCTGCTTGCGCAGATGGGTGTTGGTGGTGGAGTTCCGCTCGTAGGCGACGACGACCCCGGGCTCGACCGCGAGCACGTTGCAGCCGTCGTCCCACTGCTCGCGCTCGGCCGCGTGCACGTCCTGGGTGGCGGTGAGCACCCGGATCTCACCGAGCCCGAGGGCGGCGGCGATGGCCCGGTGCATGTGCTCCGGCGGATGGTCGGTGACCTTCAGCTCCTTCTCGCCCACGCCCGGTTCGATGGTGTACGAGCGCAGCATGCCGAGCCCCGCGTACTGGGTGAAGGTGTCGCCGTCGACCATCGTCATCACCGTGTCCAGGTGCATGAAGGCGCGCCGCTTGGGCATGTCGAGCGCCACGATGGTGCGGGCGGAACCGGCCGCGAACAGCTTGTGCGCCAGCATCTCCACGGCCTGCGGGGTGGTGCGCTCGCTCATCCCGACGAGGACCGCGCCGTTGCCGATCACCAGGACGTCGCCGCCCTCGATGGTGGAGGGGTGGTCCGCCTGGCCCTGGGACCAGACGTGGAACCGCTCGCCGGCGAAGAGCGGGTGGTACCGGTAGATCGCCTCGAAGTGCACGGTCTCGCGCTGCCGGGCGGGCAGACGCATGGCGTTGATGGCGACCCCGTCGTAGATCCAGGCGGAGGTGTCGCGGGTGAAGAGGTGGTTGGGGAGCGGGCCGAGCAGGAAGTCGTCCAGCTCCATCACATGGAAGCGCACGGAGGTCGGCTCCGCGTGCGCTTCCAGGAACTCCCGCTTGGTCATGCCGCCGACCAGGGCCTCGGCCAGTTCGCGCGCGGGCAGGTTCTCGAAGGCGGCGCGCAGATGGGCGGTGGCGAGGGGACCGTACTCGCGCTCGTCGAAGACACGGTCCAGGACCAGGGTGCGAGCCTCGGGGACGTCCAGCGTCTCGACCAGCAGATCACCGAAGAGGTGCACGGCGACACCGCGATCGCGCAGCACGTCCGCGAACCCGTCGTGCTCGGCGCGCGCCCGGCGCACCCAGAGCACGTCGTCGAAGAGGAGGGCGTCCTTGTTGCTGGGGGTGAGCCTTTTGAGCTCAAGATCCGGCCGGTGCAGGATGACGCGGCGCAGCCGCCCGGCCTCGGAGTCGACATGGAATCCCATGCCCCCATCCTGACCACTGGGGCCCGGATTCACCCGCCCCTCGAACATTTTGCGGCGCTCTCGTTGCGATGTGCGACCGCCGCCCTTTTTCGTCGCATGGACGACAACCGGGTGTGGCGAGACGTTTCGGCGGGCTCCGAACCGTCCGCTGGATAACGTCCGCGGTCCGGGGCGGGCCCTTCGCCCCGCCGACGTCTCCTGAAGGAGTGCCCATGCCGCAGACATCCCTGAGCCGACGGCTCGCCGAGCGCTTTCGCGAGATCAACGGCGACCACCCGATGACCGGGGCCGACGACGCGTACGTCAGCCGGCAGTTCGTCACCCTGGAGCGGCTGTGCGCGGACCACGGCCGCGGCAGCGACGAGGTCCGCCGTCTGATGCTGGACGGCCGGCTGCCCCTGCCGGGCTATCTGCGCTCCGACGGCGCGGAGATGGTCCCGGCCGACCTGTTCGCCCTCGCGGAGCGGGCGGGCGGTGTGGACGCGCTCGAATCCTGGTTCACGTCCCACTGGTCCGACCCGGTCACCGCCCGCGCCGAATGGCGGGCCTACCTGGACGGCCGGTACATCTGCCTGCGCTCGGTCACCCCGGACGCCATCCGGCGCAAGGACCGGCTGACGACGGCGATCGGCTCGGCCCCGGACGCGCCCGACGCCGGCTCTCCGGCCTGGACGCGCCGCCTGCACGCGATGATCGACGAACTGGACGTCCTGGAACCGGAGTTCACCGGCTACGACCGCCTCCGCTTCGGCGGGCCCACCTCCCGGGACAGCTGCATCACCGGGATGAGGGCCCGCTTCCCGCGGCCGTGAGAGCCGCGGGCCTACAGCCGCGGGTCCACCGGCTCCGACTCCAGGGCCAGCACCGCGAACACCGCCTCGTGCACCCGCCACAGCGGTTCGCCGGCGGCCAGGCGGTCGAGGGCCTCCAGGCCGAGGGCGTACTCGCGCAGGGCGAGGGAGCGCTTGTGGTTGAGGAACCTGCGGCGCAGCACGGCCAGGTTGTCGGGGCGGGTGTACTCGGGGCCGTAGATGATGCGCAGGTACTCGCGGCCCCGGCACTTGATGCCGGGCTGGACCAGGCGGCCGTCCGGGCGGCGGACCAGGGCGCCGAGCGGCTTGACGACCATGCCCTCGCCGCCCCGCCCGGTCATCTCCAGCCACCAGTCGACCCCGGCCCGCACCGACTCGGCATCGCCCGTGTCGACGTACAGACGGCGGGTGGTCCCGAGGAGGCCGGAGGCGTCGTGTTCCACCATGCGGTCCAGCAGGGCCAGTTGCTCGTCGTGCGGGAGCGCGGCGAGGCTGCGGCCCTCGGTGGCGAGGATCTGGAAGGGCGCGAGGCGGACGCCGTCCAGGCCTTCCGTGGTCCAGCAGTAACGGCGGTACGCGGCGGTGAACGCGGCCGCGTCGGCGGCGCGTTCACGCTGCCGGTCGAGGAGCGCGGCCACGTCGGTGCCCCGGGCCGCGGCCGCCTCCAGCGCGGCCAGCGCGCCGGGGAACACCGCGCCGGACGCGGCACCGACCGCCGCGTACTGGCTGCGCAGCAGACCCGAGGCCTTCAGCGACCACGGCATCAGCTCGGCGTCCAGCAGCAGCCAGTCCGTGTCCAGTTCGGACCAGAGGCCGGCCTCGGCGACCGCCGCGCGCAGCCGGTCCAGGATCGCCTCGGTCATCTCCTCGTCGTCGAAGAACGGCCGGCCGGTGCGGGTGTACAGGGCGCCCGTGGGGCCCGCCACGCCGAACCGCTTCGTGGCCGCCGCCGCGTCCCGGCACACCAGCACCACGGCCCGCGAGCCCATGTGCTTCTCCTCGCACACCACGCGCTCGACCCCGTCGGCCGCGAACTGGGCGAACGCCTCGCTCGGGTGCTCCAGATAGCCGTCCACCCCGGAGGTGGCCGTCGGCGCCATGGTCGGCGGCAGGTACGGCAGCAGCCGCGGGTCGAGCGCGAAGCGGCTCATGACCTCAAGGGCCGCCGCCGCGTTCTCCTCGCGCACCGCCACCATCCCGGCGTGCCGGGTCTCCACGGCCCGGCGTCCGGAGACGTCGGCCAGGTCCAGCGGCCGGCCGTCCCGCCCGCCGGGCGCCTCGGTGCGCAGCGGGCGGGCCGGCTCGTACCAGACGCGCTCGGCCGGCACGTCGACCAGCTCGCGCTCGGGCCAGCGCAGCGCGGTCAGCCTGCCCCCGAAGACCGCACCGGTGTCCAGGCAGATGGTGTTGTTGAGCCAGGTGGCCTCCGGCACCGGCGTGTGGCCGTAGACGACCGCCGCCCGGCCCCGGTAGTCCTCGGCCCACGGGTAGCGCACGGGCAGGCCGAACTCGTCGGTCTCCCCGGTGGTGTCGCCGTACAGGGCGTGCGAGCGGACCCGCCCGGAGGTGCGGCCGTGGTACTTCTCGGGCAGGCCGGCGTGGCAGACCACCAGCTTGCCGCCGTCGAGGACGTAGTGGCTGACGAGTCCGTCGATGAACGTGCGCACCTTCGCCCGGAACTCCTCGCTCTCACCCTCCATCTGGGCGATGGTCTCGGCGAGGCCGTGGGTGTGCTGGACGTTGCGGCCCTTGAGGTGGCGGCCGTACTTGTTCTCGTGGTTGCCCGGCACGCACAGCGCGTGGCCCGCCTCCACCATGGACATCACCCGGCGCAGCACACCGGGGCTGTCCGGGCCGCGGTCGACCAGGTCGCCGACGAACACGGCGGTACGGCCCTCGGGGTGCACGCCGTCGTCGTAGCCCAGCTCGGCGAGCAGGGACTCCAGTTCGGCGGAGCAGCCGTGGATGTCGCCGATGATGTCGAAGGGACCGGTGAGGTGGGTCAGGTCGTTGAAGCGCTTCTCGGTGACGACGGTGGCGGCCTCGGCCTCCTCGACCCCGCGCAGGACGTGCACCTTGCGGAAGCCCTCGCGCTCCAGATGCCTCAGTGAACGGCGCAGTTCGCGGATGTGCCGCTGGATGACCCGGCGCGGCATGTCGGCGCGGTCGGTGCGGGCCGCGTTGCGTTCGGCGCACACCTCCTCGGGCATGTCGAGCACGATGGCGATGGGCAGCACGTCGTACGTCCGCGCCAGTTCGATCAGCTGACGCCGGCTGTCCTGCTGCACGCTGGTGGCGTCCACGACGGTGCGGCGGCCCGCGGCCAGCCGCTTGCCGGCTATGTAGTGCAGGACGTCGAAGGCGTCGCGGCTGGCGCTCTGGTCGTTCTCGTCGTCGGCGACCAGACCGCGGCAGAAGTCGGAGGAGATCACCTCGGTGGGCTTGAAGTGCTTGCGGGCGAAGGTGGACTTGCCGGAGCCGGAGGCGCCGACGAGGACCACGAGGGAGAGGTCGGTGACGGGGAGGACCCGTCCGGTCCGTGTCTCGGTCATGCCGCCTTCGCCTCCTTCTCGGTCGTGAGGGTGAACAGGGCCAGCTGGGTGGGCGGTCCCACCTCGGGGTCGTCGGGGCCGACGGACTGGAACTCCACGTCGTAACCGTGCCGTTCGGCGACCCCGGCGGCCCAGGAGCGGAACTCGGCGCGGGTCCACTCGAAGCGGTGGTCGCCGTGCCGGACGTGCCCGGCGGGCAGGGTCTCCCAGCGGACGTTGTACTCGACGTTCGGGGTGGTGACGACGACGGTGCGCGGGCGGGCGTGCCCGAACACGGCGTACTCCAGGGCGGGCAGCCGGGGCAGGTCGAGGTGTTCGATCACCTCGCTGAGCACGGCCGCGTCATAGCCCTTCAGCCGCTTGTCGGTGTAGGCGAGCGAGCCCTGCACCAGCCGGACGCGGGACGCCTGCCGCTCGCCCATGCGGTCGAGCCTCAGCCGCCGGGAGGCGATGGTGAGCGCCCGCACCGACACGTCGACGCCGACGATCTCGGTGAACCGGACGTCCTTCAGCAGCTCCTGCACCAACTGGCCCTGGCCGCAGCCGAGGTCGAGCACCCGGGCGGCACCGCGGTCGCGCAGCGCGGCGACGATCGCCTCGCGGCGCCGGACCGCGAGCGGGGTCGGCTTCTCCTCCGCCTCGGTCTCCTGGCCGACCGCGTTGTCGATGTCCTCGACCTCGCTGTCGTCGGCCTCGGCGAGCCGCACCAGCTCCAGCGCCTCGCGCGCCCGCCGGGTCAGCGACCAGCGGCGGGAGAGGTAGCGGCTGGTGATCAGCTGCTGTTCCGGGTGGCCGGGCAGCCAGCCCTCGCCGGCCCGCAGCAGCTTGTCGACCTCGTCGTCGGAGACCCAGTAGTGCTTGGCGTCGTCGAGGACCGGCAGCAGCACGTACAGGTGGCGCAGCGCCTCGGCGAGGGTCAGCGCCCGCGACTCCAGGACCAGACGCACGTACCGCGAGTCGCCCCACTGCGGGAACTCCGTGTCGAGCGGCACGGGTTCGGCGTCCACGGTCCAGCCGAGCGGCTCGAAGAGCTTGTGCACGAGAGGGGCGCCGCCGCGCGCGGGCAGGGCCGGGACCTCGATGCGCAGCGGCAGCGGGGCGGCGGCCCGCTCGGGGCGGGCGGCGCACACCCCGCGCATGGCGCTGGAGAAGACGCCGCCGAGGGCGACGGCGAGGAGGGAGGAGGCGGCGTAGGGGCGGTCGTTGACGTACTGCGCGAGCGCCGCGTCGGGGGCGCCGCCGCGGCCCTTGCCCTTGCCGCGCACCAGCGCCACCGGATCGGTCTCCAGCAGCAGGGCGGCCGTGCAGCGCGCGTCGTCCGCCTCGGGGTAGAAGACGTGCGCGGTGCCGTAGGACGTGGAGAACCTCTGCGCCTTGCCGGGATGCTTGTGCAGCAGGTACCCGAGGTCGGTGGCCGGGTGGGCGGCGTCGCCGCTGGTGGAGATCGTCAGGAACACGCGTCCGAGTCTCCCCGCCCGGGCACCCCCGTGACCACCTGTTTTCCGCCCCTGCCGCCGGCTCCCCCGCGCGGTCGCGTCCGCACCGGCATGCATGATGGATACATGGATCTTCGAGTCTTCACAGAACCCCAGCAGGGCGCGACCTACGACACGCTGCTGCGCGTCGCCAAGACCGCGGAGGAACTGGGCTACGACGCGTTCTTCCGCTCGGACCACTACCTCCACATGGGCAACGTGGACGGTCTGCCCGGTCCCACCGACGCCTGGATCACGCTCGCCGGCATCGCCCGGGAGACCAGCCGCATCCGGCTCGGCACGCTGATGACGGCGGGCACCTTCCGGCTGCCCGGCGTCCTGGCCATCCAGGTGGCGCAGGTCGACCAGATGTCCGGCGGCCGGGTGGAGCTGGGTCTGGGCTCGGGCTGGTACGAGGAGGAGCACAAGGCGTACGGCATCCCGTTCCCCAAGGAGAAGTTCGGGCGCCTCGAGGAGCAGCTGGCGATCGTCACGGGGCTGTGGCAGACGCCGGTCGGCGAGCGGTTCGGCTACGACGGCACGTTCTACCAGTTGCAGGACTCCCCGGCGCTGCCGAAGCCCGCGCAGGCCAAGGTGCCGGTCCTCATCGGCGGACACGGCGCCAAGCGGACGCCGGCGCTGGCGGCGCGGTACGCCGACGAGTTCAACATCCCGTTCGCGTCCGTGGAGGACAGCGAGCGCCAGTTCGGCCGGGTGCGGGCGGCCGCCGAGGAGCACGGGCGCAAGGGCGACGACCTCGTCTACTCCAACGCGCTGGTCGCCTGTGTCGGCCGGAACGACGCCGAGGTCAAGCGGCGCGCGGACGCCATCGGCCGCGAGGTGGACGAGCTGAAGGCCAACGGTCTCGCGGGCTCCCCCGCGGAGGTCGTGGAGAAGCTGGGCCGCTACGCCGCGGTCGGCTCGACCCGTGTCTACTTCCAGATGCTGGACCTGGACGACCTGGACCACCTGGAACTGATCGCCACCGAGGTCATGCCACAGGTCGCCTGACGACCGACCGACCGCCGGGCCGGCGCAGACACCGGCCCGGCGGGGGCGCCTTCGCACGGAGGGCCGCCTGGCGCCCGCCCGCTCAGTCGTGCCGGTGATACGCCTTGTTGGCGATACGCCAGCCGCCGTCGGCGCGCACCAGCAGGAAGACGTCGGTGAACGTGTCCGCGCCGTGCGAGAGCGTCATGGTCGCGGTCGCCACGGTGCCGTGGACGTCGACGGCGTCGACGCGCCGGGAGCGGGCCGGTTCGTCCGGGGCCGGTTCGCCCGGGAAGAGCGCGCAGTACTCGTCCAGGCGCCACGAGACGAACGCGCCGTCCCGCATCCCTTCGATGTGGGCGGTGGGCAGGAACGCGTCGCGGAAGTGGGCGGGGTCGCCGGTGGCGTGTCCGCGGGCGTAGGCGCGCAGCGGTTCGAGCACCGCCTCCGCCACCGCGGGAGCGGTGGCGGCGACGGCGATGTCGGCCTCGGGGGCGGCGGCCGGTCCGGCCGCGCTGCGCAGAGGGGTGCCCGAGGCGGCGGCCAGCAGGGCCATGTCCTTGGCCAGTGCGCCGACGGTGAACTCGGCGGTGGCCTCGGTCGGCCCGCCGAGGAGGAAGGGCCGCTTGCGGGCCACGAGCCCGCCGAGCTGTCCGTGTTCCAGGACGTCCAGTACCTGGGCGCGGGGCAGCCCGAGGGCGTCGGCCTGCCGCAGCGAGTCGCGCAACGCGAGGACCGCCCCGGCGAGGCTGTTGTTGGCGATCAGCTTGAGCGCGGCGGCGGTGGCGGCGTCCGCCACCTGCCGGACGGTGCCCAGCGTGTCCAGGACCGGCCGGGCCCTTGCGAGCGCGCCCTGGTCGGCGGCGGCGAGGATCCGCAGGTCACCGGCGGTGGCAGCGGGTACGGAGCCGATCAACGGCGCGTGGACGTAGGACGGGCCGAACCGGCGGGCCAGCTCCGCCGCCTCCGCGGGGGCGACGGTGGCGGTGTTGACGATCACCGTGTCGTCGCGCAGCGAGCCGCGGACACGGTCCAGGACCTGCCGGCAGGCCGGGGCGTCGAACAGTGCCAGGAGTACGAGGCCGGCCGCGGCCACGGCCTCGTTCGGGTCGCCGGTCGATGTGACGGCCGCCGGTGTGCGCCCCGAGCGGGTCCAGCCGACGATGTCCCGGCCCTGGGCGGCCAGTCGGGACGCCATCGCGCCGCCCATGCGCCCCAGGCCGAGGACGGCGATGGTGTGCGGTGTGGTCATGCGTGCCACGGTGGTACACGACGAGGGTTGCGACAAGCGCAGATATGGCATGCCGGCTCTACGGCGCTCGCATGGCTGCCGGGCATACTGCGGCCATGGATCTGACAGTGTGGCGGGCCTACGTGACCGTGTGCCGGCTCGGGTCGCTGTCGGCGGCGGCCGCCGAGCTGAATCACACCCAGTCGGCCGTCTCCCGGCAAGTGGCGGGACTGGAACGGCAGTTGGGCGTTCCTCTGCTGGAGCGGCACGCGCGCGGCGTGTGCCCCACACCGGCCGGTGAGGTGTTCCGGCGCCACGCGCTGGCCACGCTCGACGAGGCCGACCGCGCGGTTCGCGCCGTGCGCGACGTACGCGACGGGGTGTGCGAGCGGCCCCTGGCCGTCGGCGCGACGCCTTCTCTCGCCGCGGGGATCGTCCCCGAGGCCCTCCAGGGCCTGTTGCGGCAGGCCGGCTCCCTCCGGTGGAGCCTGCTCCCCGGTCTGAGCGCACAGCTGCACGACCGCGTACCGGCCGGCGATCTGGACGTCGCCGTCGTCACCGACGCCCCGCCCGGGCTCCCCCACGACCCGCGGGTCGAGCGCCGGTTCCTCGGGCTGGACGAGATGGTCGTCGCGCTGCCCGCCGGCCATCCGCAGGCCGGTCAACGGGCCGTGCGCATCGAGGCGTTGGCCGACCAGGTCTGGGTCGAGGACAACGACGGCTCCGCGGCGCTCCTGCGCCAGCACGCCGCCCGCGCCGCCGTCGGCGCCCGCATCGACCTCACCGCGGCGGACCTGCCCGGCAAGCTGGCGCTGGTGGCGACCGGTCACGCCATCGCGCTGATACCCGGTGTGCTGACGCGCGCCCTGCGAGCCGACGTCACCACGGTCGGCCTCGTGGATCCCCCGACCCGCGGCATCTACGCGATCACGGCACGCCGCGACCCCCACCCCTGGGCGGCGGCCCTGCTCGACCAGCTCGCGACGGCCTTCGCCGCGGCACGCCCGGCCCACGCCGCCCGTCCGCGGCAGGACCGCCCGGCTCCGGCATGACCACGGACTCCCGGCGGCCCCACCACGGGAACCGGCGCGGGAACCGGCGCGGGAACCGGCGCGGGCTACGCGCACGGTGCGCCGCCGAAGGGGCTGCCCTGGTTGTCGTTCGCCGACAAGACCTCCTCGCGCGCGGCCAGTTTGCGCAGCATCTCGCGGACGCGGTCGCGGGACTCGTCGGCCGCGTCGATCGCCTCCATGCACTGCCAGTACGTCGTCTCGTCCGCCGCGGTGCTGGCCACGCCGACCAGGGCCATGCCGACCTCGCCGAGCAGGCCGCCGAGGCAGAGCAGGGTCTCGCGGGCGTCGTCCAGCAGGGTGAGCTGGGCGGCGCGCAGGTCGCCGGGGTCCAGTTCGGGCGGATCGAGGACCCCGCAGCCCCGGCCCGCCAGTTCGGTCAGACCGAGCGCCTCGCCGCGCAGCTCCGGCGGTCCGGAGACCGCGAGGCGGCTGCCGATCGCCTGTGCGAGGGCCTGCGCCTGCCACACCTCCGCCATCAACGCGGGCGTGTCCGCCCCGGCCGCCAGGGCCCGCCTGCTGGTGAGGATGAGCCGTACCGCGTCCATCCGTCGCCCCCGTCCCTTCACTCACTCGCTCGAATGTTCACTGACTCTCTTGTCCACTACCCAGAGTGAAGGTCGTTGGGACGAAAAGCTAGAGGACGCCCGAAATCTGGGGACAACAATTCGGATTCGACGAGAGAGTTGACTGCGGAGAGTTATAACGGAAGCGGGGCGTCCGGTCGTTGAGGTATGCGGACGCCCGTCCGTACGACGGTCAGCCGGGCTCCTCCCCCGCCCCTGCTCCTGCCCCCGTCCCCGGCAGCGGAAAGCGTCGTTCGTTGCGGTCGATCTTCTCGGCCAGGGCGGTCAGCGGGTCGATGTCCAGGACCTCGCAGAACTGGAGGAGGTAGGCGAGCACGTCGGCGACCTCGTCGTGGACGCGGTGCGCGGTGTCGGGGTCGGCCATCACGCGGGCGGACTCCTCCGGGGTCAGCCACTGGAAGATCTCGACCAGTTCGGAGGCCTCCACGCTGAGCGCGGCGACGAGGTTCTTGGGCGTGTGGTACGGCCTCCAGTCGCGGGCGGCGGCGAACTCGGCTAGTCTGCGCTGGAGTCGGGGCAGGTCGGGGTGTTCCGTCACGGGTTCAGGTGTACCACTGTGACGCCCTCGGTCCCGGCGGCCCACGAGGCGTCGTTGACCGTGGCCACACAGCGGATGTGTCCGCGCTCGGCCATCCCCGCCGCCAGGCGCAGCAGGGCCCGGCGCTGCACCGGGTCGAGACAGCGGTCGAAGCCGTCGGCGAGGACGGTGAGGGAGCGCAGCGCGTCGGGCACCTCGCCCGGCGGGTCGACGTCGAGCACACCGGGTCCGGTGAGCAGCACCAACGTCAGGGCGAGATAACGGAGTTCGCCCTCGCCGAGCCGGGCCAGCTCGGTGCGGTGCCCGTCGCCGCGGTCGAGCAGGGCGCGTACCGTGCCGTCGAAGAGCGGTTCGGCGATCAGGTCGGCCACCGGTCCCGCACAGCCCGCCCCCAGCGCCTCGACCAGCCGGGCGTGCCGGCGGGCGCACTCGGCGCGGGTGCGCCACAGCACGTCGGCGAGGTTGTCGCAGCCGCGCATCAGCCGGCCGGAGCCGATGGGCACGGGGGTGCGCATGCAGTCGGGCCGCGGGTCGCACGCGAAGACCGAGCGCAGCGCGACGACCATCTGCTCGGCCGCGGCCAGCACCCGGCGCTGCCCGTCCGTCTTGCCGGCCACCCGCAGCGGCAGCAGGGCGGTGCCCAGGCGGTCGTCGGGGAGCGGCGCGCGGGTCACCGGCGCGGCGCCCGCGGTGTGCCAGGCGGCCTGCACGGTGCGCCGCCCGGGGTCGCGCAGGGCGGTCTCCAGGAGCACGACGCCGGCCGCGGTGAGCCGTTCGCCCACGATCCGCGGATGGGGCTCGGCCTGTACGGCGATGTCGAGCCGGACCGGGCCCTCGGCGCCGTCGGCCGTACAGCCGATCCGGAAGCCCCTGCGGCCCTCGGCGTCGGGCCGGGCCCGGTCGGGCACACAGGCGGCCGGGTCCGGGAACGCCTCCACGAGCGAGGCGCCCCCGCCCAGCCGGGCCAGCCCCTCGTACGCCGCGAGCGCGGTCGTCTTGCCCGCGCCGCTCGGCCCCACGAACACGGTGACCGGCCCCAGCCGGTACCCGGCCCGGCGGTGCCCCGCGAAGGCCGACAGCCGCAATTCGGCGATCCGCGGCCGCGCGTCGAGCGGGGCGACGGCCCCGGCCAACGCCTCACCCACCGCCGGTCCGACGGAGACGGAGGAAACGGAGGACGCGAAGGGCACGGACATGCTCGAACGGTAGGCCCCCGTCCGGGGGACCGAACCGTTTCCCCTGGCGGCGTTCCTACGAACGAGGGGCGTACGGCCCTGGTGATGACCCGCGGGTCACCGGACCGGGTGACGGAGTCCGGCGTGGCGCGACCGGCCCGGGGGCCGCACGGCTCACTCGCCGAAGACCCCCGCGCCCTTCGTCAGCCCGCGCCTTCCATCAGCCCGCTGACCTCCGTGCCGGGCGGGGTGAGGAGGAACACGTTGCGGTCGACGCGGTGCATTCCGCTGCCCAGACCGAAGACGACGCCCGTGCTGAAGTCGAGGACGCGTTTGGCGACGTCGCCCTCCGCACCGGAGAGGTCCAGGAGGACCGGCGCGCCGGCCATCACGGTCTCGGCCACCTCTCGGGCGTCCGCGAAGACATTCACGCGCAGGACCACGAAGCGGCGCCGGGTCTCGGTCTCGTCGTCGGGCAGCGAGCGGTGGTTCACCGCCGACGGCCAGGCGTCCCGGCCCCGCAACGGCACGACCTGGGCGAGCCCTTCCCACTGTTCATCGGTGACGTCGTAACGGCTCACCGGCTCCCCCCGACCTGACTCGTACTCCATGCCTGCACCAGCCAATTCTTACGCCAAGTCACCCGTTCGGCCCAACAACGACACGGGTGGCATCGGTCCGATGACGCCGAACCCGCCCCGCCCTGGGGCACATGTACGAATACGCCCGCTTCTTACCGCCCTCATACCGGACTCTTCACCTGCCGCCGCGAGCCGTTCACGCGTCGCCGATAGCGTCCGATCCCGTGCACGTGGCAGAAACACAGCAGGTGACAGCCGGTCGGCGGACGCAGTCGGCGGTGTCCGCCGTCCCGGGGCCGCGCGCGGAGGTCCCCGGGGCCCCCGCGCAGTGGCACCGTGTGCTCACCCTCCTCACCGATGTGAGCCTCTTCATCGGCACCCGCTCGGTCTGGACCCAGGCGGCCACGCACCGTCTCGTCCTCGCCGGGGTCATCTCCGTCTGCTACGCCGCGATCCTGGCGACCGGCGTGCTGACCTTGACGGTCCGCCGGGCGCGCTCGCTGGCCCGCCTGGACCTGGTGGTGCTGGTGACGGCGATCGCACTCACCCTGTGCGCGTGGGCGCTGAACCACGCGGGCGGCGACGAGGCGGTCCTCACCACGCAGGCCGCCCGGGAACTGGCCGCCGGGCACACCCTGTACGACCACCCCTGGCCGTGGCTGTTCCACATCAAGGGCGTGGCACTGACGGCGACGACGAGCGGCGGGTACGACTACACGTACGGCTATCCCCCGCTCGCGCCGCTGCTCACCATGCCGTTCCTGTGGCTGGGCCACCACGGCGCCCCGGCGACCGCGGCGGCCACGGCGGCGCTGGTCGTGGGCGCGGTGCTGCTGTGGCGGATGCTGCCTGCGCCGTGGCGCTCGGCGGCCACCATGGTCTGCCTGGGCTTCGGTTTCCTGCCGATGTACGCCCGCCAGGGCTACCCGGCGATCGTCGCGCTCGTCCTGCTGGTGCCGGTGGTGGTCCGCTGGCCCCGGCTGGGTGCGGGCGGGCGGCTCGGCGCGGCCGGGATCGCCCGGGCCGCGTGCCTCGGCGCGGCCTGCGCGGCCCAGCAACTGCCGTGGTTCGTGACGCCGTTCCTGCTCGCCGGGATCTACGCGGTGCGCCGCGGCGAGCTGGGCGGGCGGGCGGCGGCGCGGGTGGTGCTGCGGATCGCCGGGGTCGCGGTGGCGGCCTTCCTGCTGATCAACGCCTATCTGATCGTGACCGAGCCCGGCCCGTGGCTGCGGGGCATCGCGCTGCCGCTGACCCAGGGCGCGGTGCTGCACGGCCAGGGCCTGGTGGACGTCTCGCTGTACTTCACCCACGGCAGCGACCGGCTCGACTGGTACGGCCACGCGAGCATGCTGCTCGCCGCCGCCCTGCTGGCCCTGTTCGTGCTGTTCGTACGGCGGCTCGGGCCGGCCGCGACCGTGCTGCCGTGGTGCGCGTTCTACCTGGCGACGCGCTCGCAGGACGGCTACTACCTGATGATGACCCCGCTGTGGCTGGCGGCGGCGATCACCGTGCCGCTGTCGGAGTTCGGCCACGCCTGGCAGCCCCGGTCGTGGCTGCCGGCCGGCCCGCGCCGCAGGCCCGCGCTGGCCGCGGCCGTCGTGGTGCTGCTGGCGCCCGCGCTGGTGAGCGCGGTCCTCGCGGTCACGGGGAGCGCGCCGCTGCGGATGGACATCGCCTCGGTCCGGCACCGCTCGGGGCGCACGGTGACCGGGCTGACCCTGAAGGTCGCCAACACCGGTGACACCCCGCTCACCCCGTACTACATGCTCACCACGGGCCAGGGCATGAACCGCTACTGGTCACGCACGCACGGCCCGGCCACGATCCCCGCGCACACCACGGCGACCATCGAACTGCGCGCCCCGTCCGGCCACTTCACCGTCCCGGCGAAGACGAGCACCCACCTGCGCCTGCGCGCCTTCACGGACACCCCGCAGACCCTGTCCAGCCGGGACGTGCACCGCTCGGACCTCGGCATCAAGGGCTGAGGCCGGCCGGAAGCCCGACCGCGCCGCTCCGGGGGGCCCGCTGCCGGGCCCCCCGGAGCAGGCCGATCGGCGTCGTGAGCGGCGCAGGTCACAGCCGCAACGGGAGAAAACTCACAAGGTTTGCTCTGCACTCTTCTGAGCGCACTGGCCTAGCATCCGAGCCATGACGGTCCTGCCTGACGACGGGCTCTCACTGGCCGCCGAGTTCCCTGACGCGACACACGAGCAGTGGCAACGCCTGGTGGAGGGTGTACTGCGCAAGTCGGGCAAGGAAGTCTCGGGCGCGGCAGCTGAGGACGCCCTGTCCACGACGCTGGAGGACGGGCTGCGCACCCGTCCCCTGTACACCGCGCGCGACGCCGCGCCCGACCCCGGACTGCCGGGCTTCGCCCCGTACCTGCGGGGCTCGCGCCCCGAGGGCGGGGTCGTCGGCGGCTGGGACGTACGGCAGCGGCACACGGCGCCGGCCGACGGCGCGGTCCTCGCCGACCTGGAGAACGGCGGCACCTCGCTGTGGCTGGTGCTGGGCGAGGGCGGCCTCCCGGTCGCCGAGCTGGGCCGGGCCCTGGAGGGCGTCTACCTGGACCTCGCACCGGTCGTCCTGGACGCCGGGCGGGACACCGAGGAGGCCGCCGGGGCGCTGCTGCGGCTGTACGCGGACCGCGGCGTCGACCCGAAGGCCGCCCGCGGCAATCTGGGCGCCGACCCGCTCGGGTACGAGGCCCGCACCGGCACCGCGCTGGACTTCGCGCCGTACACCGCACTGGCCGCGCGCTGCGCCGGGACGTACCCCGGCGTGCGCGCGCTGACGGTGGACGCGCTGCCGTACCACGAGGCGGGCGGCTCGGCCGCGCAGGAGCTGGGCGCCTCGCTCGCCACCGGCGTGGCCTATCTGCGCGCGCTGACCGAGGCGGGTCTGACCGTCGAACAGGCGGCCGGACAGCTGGAGTTCCGCTACGCGGCCACCGCCGACCAGTTCCTGACCATCGCCAAGCTGCGCGCGGCGCGCCGCCTGTGGTCCCGGGTCGCCGAGGTCTGCGGGGCGCCCGGAGCGCAGACGCAGCACGTGGTGACCTCCCCGGTGATGATGTCCCGCCGCGACCCGTGGGTGAACATGCTGCGCACCACGGTCGCGACGCTCGCCGCCGGGGTGGGCGGCGCCGATTCCGTGACGGTGCTGCCGTTCGACCACGCGCTCGGCCTGCCGGACGCGTTCGCCCGCCGGATCGCCCGCAACACCTCCACCATCCTGATCGAGGAGTCGCATCTGTCCCGGGTCATCGACCCGGCGGGCGGTTCCTGGTACGTGGAGCGGCTCACCGATGAACTCGCCCAGGCCGCCTGGGAGTTCTTCCGCACCATCGAGCGGGACGGCGGCCAGGCGGCCGTGCTGCGCTCCGGCCGGCTGCGCACCGACCTCGCCACGACCTGGGCGGAGCGCTCCAAGCGGCTCGCCAAGCGCCGCGAACCCATCACCGGCGTCAGCGAGTTCCCGCTGCTCGCCGAGAAGCCGGTGGTGCGCGAGCCCGCGCCCGAGCCGCCGTCCGGCGGGCTGCCGCGGGTGCGCCGGGACGAGGCGTTCGAGGAACTGCGCGCCCGCTCCGACGCGCACCTGGCCGCGACCGGCGCCCGCCCGCGGATCTTCCTGGCCACGCTCGGCCCGGCCGCCGCGTACACGGCCCGCGCGACCTTCGCGGC
Source organism: Streptomyces misionensis (assembly GCF_007896895.1). Taxonomy (GTDB): domain Bacteria; phylum Actinomycetota; class Actinomycetes; order Streptomycetales; family Streptomycetaceae; genus Streptomyces; species Streptomyces misionensis_A. The sequence continues at coordinate 19,122 of NZ_VOGW01000012.1, forward strand.
CAATCTGTTCCAGGCGGGCGGCATCGAGCCGGTCACCGAGGGCGGCTTCGCGGACAGCGGTGCCACCGAGGCCGTGCTGTGCTCCAGCGACGCGCTCTACGCCGAACAGGCCGAGCAGGCCGCCGGGGCGCTGCGCGCGGCCGGCGCCCGGCATGTGTTCCTGGCGGGCCGGGGCGAGTACGCCGGCGTCGACGGTTACGTCTTCGCGGGCTGCGACGCCGTCGATGTGCTGTCCGCGACCCTCGACCGCATGGGAGTGTCCTGATGGGAATCCCCGACTTCTCCGGCATCGAGCTGGGGACCCCGGTGGCCGACGGCAGCGCCGAGGAGTGGCAGTCGGCCGTCAAGCGGGCCACCGGCGGCGCCGAGCCGCTGTGGGAGACCCCGGAGGGCATCGGGGTCAAGCCGCTGTACACCGGCCGTGACCTGGAGGGCCTGGACTTCCTGGGCACCTACCCGGGCATCGCGCCGTATCTGCGCGGCCCGTACCCGACGATGTACGTCAACCAGCCCTGGACCATCCGCCAGTACGCGGGCTTCTCCACCGCCGAGGAGTCCAACGCCTTCTACCGGCGCAACCTGGCGGCGGGCCAGAAGGGCCTGTCGGTCGCCTTCGACCTGCCCACGCACCGCGGCTACGACAGCGACCACCCGCGGGTGACCGGCGACGTCGGCATGGCGGGCGTGGCCATCGACTCGATCTACGACATGCGGCAGCTGTTCGACGGCATCCCGCTGGACCGGATGACCGTGTCGATGACGATGAACGGCGCCGTGCTGCCGGTGCTGGCGCTGTACATCGTGGCGGCGGAGGAACAGGGCGTACCGCCCGAGAAGCTGGCCGGGACCATCCAGAACGACATCCTCAAGGAGTTCATGGTCCGCAACACGTACATCTATCCGCCGAAGCCGTCGATGCGGATCATCTCCGACATCTTCGCGTACACCTCGCAGCGGATGCCGCGCTACAACTCCATCTCCATCTCCGGCTATCACATCCAGGAGGCGGGGGCGACGGCCGATCTGGAGCTGGCGTACACCCTCGCGGACGGTGTGGAGTACATCCGCGCGGGGCGCGAGGCCGGCCTGGACGTGGACGCGTTCGCGCCCCGGCTGTCGTTCTTCTGGGCGATCGGCATGAACTTCTTCATGGAGATCGCCAAGTTGCGCGCGGCCCGGCTGCTGTGGGCCAAGCTGGTCTCGCAGTTCGAGCCGCGGAACACCAAGTCCCTTTCGCTGCGCACCCATTCGCAGACCTCGGGCTGGTCGCTGACCGCGCAGGACGTGTTCAACAACGTCACCCGCACCTGTGTGGAGGCGATGGCGGCGACCCAGGGCCACACCCAGTCGCTGCACACCAACGCCCTGGACGAGGCGCTCGCCCTGCCCACCGACTTCTCGGCGCGCATCGCCCGCAACACCCAGCTACTGATCCAGCAGGAGTCGGGCACCACCCGGGTCATCGACCCGTGGGGCGGCAGCGCCTATGTGGAGCGTCTGACGTACGACCTCGCGCGCAAGGCCTGGGCGCACATCCAGGAGGTGGAGCGGGCGGGCGGCATGGCGCAGGCCATCGACGCCGGCATCCCCAAGCTGCGCGTGGAGGAGGCGGCGGCCCGCACCCAGGCCCGCATCGACTCCGGGCGCCAGCCGGTGATCGGCGTCAACAAGTACCGGGTCGACAGCGACGAGCAGATCGAGGTGCTCAAGGTCGACAACTCCTCGGTGCGCGCCCAGCAGATCGAGAAGCTGCGCAGACTGCGCGCGGAGCGCGACGAGCAGGCCTGCCGGGACGCGCTGGACGCGCTCACCCGGGGCGCCGAGGGCAGTGCGAACCTGCTGGAGCTGGCGGTGCGGGCGGCCCGTGCCAAGGCGACGGTCGGAGAGATCTCCGACGCCCTAGAGAAGGTGTACGGCCGGCACGCGAGCCAGATCCGTACGATCTCCGGTGTGTACCGCAACGAAGCAGGCGAGTCCCCGTCGGTGGACCGCACCCGGGCCATGGTGGACGCCTTCGAGGAGGCCGAGGGGCGCCGGCCGCGCATCCTGGTCGCCAAGATGGGCCAGGACGGCCACGACCGCGGCCAGAAGGTGATCGCGACCGCCTTCGCCGACCTGGGCTTCGACGTGGACGTCGGCCCGCTGTTCCAGACCCCGGACGAGGTCGCCCGGCAGGCGGTCGAGGCGGATGTGCACGTGGTCGGCGTGTCCTCGCTGGCCGCCGGTCACCTCACGCTCGTCCCGGCGCTGCGCGAGAAGCTGGCGGAGGAGGGCCGCGAGGACATCATGATCGTGGTGGGCGGGGTGATCCCGCCGCAGGACGTGCCGACGCTGCTGGAGATGGGCGCCACGGCCGTGTTCCCGCCCGGGACGGTGATCCCGGACGCGGCCCACGACCTGGTGAAGCGTCTCGCGGCCGACCTCGGCCACGAGCTGTAGGGCCGCGATGGCCGCGATCGACCTCGACACGTATGTGAAGGGTGTGCTCGACGGGAGGCGGGCCCTGGTGGCCCGCGCCATCACGCTCGTCGAGTCCACCCGGCCCCAGCACCGGGTGCTGGCACAGGAGTTGCTGACCCGGCTGCTGCCGCACAGCGGCCGGGCACGGCGGATCGGCGTCAGCGGGGTGCCGGGGGTCGGCAAGTCGACCTTCATCGACGCGTTCGGCACCATGCTGACCTCGATCGGCCACCGGGTCGCGGTGCTCGCCGTGGACCCGTCCTCCACCCGCACCGGCGGCTCCATCCTGGGCGACAAGACCCGGATGGAGCGGCTGTCGGTCGACCCGGCGGCCTTCGTGCGGCCCTCCCCCAGCGCGGGCACGCTGGGCGGGGTCGCGAAGGCCACCCGGGAGTCGATGGTGGTGATGGAGGCGGCCGGTTACGACGTGATCCTCGTGGAGACCGTCGGCGTCGGGCAGTCGGAGACGGCGGTCGCCGACATGGTCGACTCCTTCCTGTTGCTCACCCTGGCCCGCACCGGCGACCAGTTGCAGGGCATCAAGAAGGGCGTCCTGGAACTCGCCGACGTGATCGCCGTCAACAAGGCGGACGGCCCGCACGAGCGCGACGCGCGGGCCGCGGCGCGGGAACTGGCGGGCGCGCTGCGGCTGATGCACGGCAAGGACGCCTTCTGGACGCCGCCGGTGCTGCACTGCAGCGCGCGCGAGTCGACCGGTCTCGACACGGTGTGGGAGCGGCTGGAGCGGCACCGGGAGCTGCTGGACTCCACCGGCCGTCTCACCGCCAAGCGGCGCGACCAGCAGGTGGACTGGACCTGGGCGATGGTCCGCGACGAACTCCTCGGCCGGCTGCACGCGAGCCCGGCGGTGCGGGAGGCGGCGCCGGATCTCGAACGGCGGGTCAGGGAGGGCACGTTGACGGCGACGCTGGCGGCGGAGCAGATCCTGGCCGCGTTCGAGGGGCGGACCCCGCCGGTCAGTTGAGCCCGCCGCGTTCGCAGATCCGGCGCGCCACCTCCCGGAGTTTGACGTTGTGGTCCTGGGAGTAGCGGCGCAGCACGTCGAAGGCCTGGTCCTCGGTGAGGTCGTGGCTGCCCATGAGGATGCCCATGGCCTCGCCGATGACGTGCCGGGTGGAGACGGCCTCCTCCAGCTGGGCGTGGGTGCGGGCACTGGAGAAGGCGACGGCGGCGTGCGAGGCCAGCAGCCAGCCGGCCGTCTCGCCGGCCTCGGTGAACGCGCCGGGCCGGCGGGAGTACAGGTTGAGCGCGCCGAGGTCCTCGTCCTCCGTGTAGAGCAGGAAGCCCATCATGCTGCCGAGGCCCAGCTCGCGGGCGGCGGCCACATAGGCCGGCCAGCCCGGGTGGTCCTCGCGGAAGTCGCCGATCCGGAACACCCGCTCCGCGCCGTCGCGCCGGGCGACGTCGTAGCAGGGGCCCTCCTGGAGGCGCTCCTGGAGCTGGTCGCTGTCGATCACCACCTGGTCGGTCGGGGCGAGGGTGCGCACCCCCTTGGCGTCCAGGATGAGGATGCCGGCCGCGTCACAGCCCGGGACGAGTTCGATGGCCGAGTGAGTGACCCGGTCCAGGGTCTCGGTCACCGTCTCCTGCGCCAGCAGGTCCCGCGCCATGGCCGCGAGCCGCTCTGCGAACATACGCCAGTCCATCGTTCTCCTCCCTGCCCGTCCCCACCCGACCACCTGCCCTCTTTCCACCATCGCATCCCCGTCCCCACCAGGCGCAGGAGACGCGGCGGCCCGTACGGTGGACCACGCACCGGCCCGTACGGCGGGCCACGCGCCGCGGCCGGTCCCCACCGTGCCGACCGTCGGGGAGGATGCCGTCGCGGCGGCGTGCCCCGGGCGAGGGGCGGCGCCGGCCGGCGAGGGTGGCGGCCCGGGTCCGCCCGCGTGTCGCGGCCCGGGGCGAGCGGCGGCACGGCGCGTACTGCCCTATTTTTTGATTGATGACCGAAATGCCCGTGTCGCCGTGCCCCACCATGGACCCCGATGACCCGGGGTCGCGCGAGGAGGGCGTGATGTACCGCTCCGAGAACGGCCGGCCGGCCGCCGGGTGCCCATGATGGCCGGTCCCGAGAACGGGGCGTCGCCGAAGCCCCCGAACGACTCCGACCTCCATGTGCGGCTGCGAGCCGAGCTGGGCCGGATGGACGAGCAGATGCGGGGTCTGCTGGAGGCCATGGACCGGCTCCAGGGCCTGCTGGACGCGGTGGTCGCGATCACCCGGGAGAACGAGCTGCCCTCGGTGCTGTACCGCATCGTCACCACCGCCATGGACCTGGTCGGCGCCCGCTACGGGGCGCTCGGTGTGCTCGCCCCGTCCGGGGACGAACTGGAGCAGTTCATCACCGCCGGCCTCACCGAGCAGGAACGCGCCGCCCTGGCCGGCATCGGCTTCCCCCGGGGCCGGGGAGTCCTCGGGCATCTGATCCACCACCCCGAGCCGCTGCGGCTGGAGAGCATCGCGGGGCATCCGTCCTCCGTGGGCTTCCCGCCCGGCCACCCGCACATGGGCACCCTGCTCGGGGTCGCCGTCAGCGTCCGCGGCGAGATCTACGGCGATCTCTACCTCTCCGAGCGGCGGGACGGACAGCCCTTCGACGTGGACGACGAGAGCGTGGTCATCGCCCTGGCCGGCGCCGCGGGCATCGCCATCGAGAACGTCCGCCTGTTCGAACGGGTCCGCGAGGGCGCCGAACAGTTCCAGCGCCTCCTGCTGCCCACCCTGCCGGACCTGCGCCCCTTCACCGCCGCGGCGGTCTACCAGCCCGCCGCCGAGCCCAGCAAGCTCGGCGGTGACTGGTACGACGCCATTCCGCTGCCCGGCGATGTGGTGGCGGTCGTCATCGGGGACGTCGTCGGCCACGACCTGCGGGCCGCGGCGGCGATGGCCTCCACCCGCAACATGCTGCGCGCCCTGCTGTTCGACCGGGGCAACGCGCCCGGCGCCGTCCTCTCCCGGCTCGACCGCACCCTGCAGGCGATCACGGACAACCCGATCACCACCACGACGCTCGCGCGCATCGAGCCGGACGGGCCGGGCTGGCGGCTGTCCTGGAGCACCGCGGGCCATGTCCCCCACCTCCTGATCGCCCCGGGCCGGCGGGCGGAGTACCTGTTCGCCGAGCCCGGCCTGCCGCTCGGCGTCGACCCGGCGCAGCCGCGCCCCGACCACTCCTGCCCCGTCCCGCCGGGCGCCACCGTGGTCTTCTTCACCGACGGCCTGGTCGAGCACCCGGACCAGCCGATCGACCGGAGCCTCGCCGAGCTGAGAGACCTCGCCACCGAGTACTCCGCCCTGCCCCTGGAGGACTTCGTCCAGGCCCTGGCCGACCACCACCCCAGCGACGGCCACGACGACATGGCGGTGCTCGCCCTGCGCACCCCGCCCGCCTGACCCGTGGCCCGCCCGTGCCGTGGAGGATTCGCGGGAAGGGGCGGATGATGGGGTCCGGGGCGATGGCGATGCGGAGGTCGCCCGATGGCTGTCGCGCGGCAGGGACTGCTCCGGCGCGGTTGCACGACCGCTCTGGAGATCCTCGCCGTCACGGGGCTGTACTACGGCTTCGCCGAGCTGGGGCTGCTCCAGGAGCTGGTGCGCCGCCAGGTCACCCCCCTGTGGCCGCCGACCGGGATCGCCCTGGCGAGCCTGCTGCTGCTCGGGCCCCGGATCTGGCCCGGCATCGCCCTCGGCGCGCTGCTGGCCAACCTCGACCTCGGGCCGTCGTTCGCCGCCCTGTTCCTGATCGTCGTGGGCAACACGCTCGCTCCGCTGTGCTCGTACATGCTCCTTCAGCTCTCCGGTTTCCGCCTCGAACTGGACCGGCTGCGCGACGCGCTCGCCCTGATCTTCCTCGGCGCCTTCACCGGGATGCTGATCAGCGCGACGGCGGGCGGCGGCACGCTGGTCCTCTCCGGCGCCGTCACCACCGACCGGTTCTGGTCGACCTGGTGGGTCTGGTGGACCGGCGACGCCATGGGCGTCCTGGTGGTGACACCGGTCCTGCTGGTGCTCAGCACGGCACGCCTGCCGCGGAACGTCCCGCCCTCCCGCTGGCTGGAGGCGGTGCTGCTGGTCGTGGCCATCGCCTGCGCCGGGCTTGTCGAGACCGGTGCCACTCCCCTGCTCTTCCTCGGCTTCCCACTGCTGATCTGGGCCGCCTTCCGCTTCCGGCTGGCCGGGGCCGCGCCCTGCGCCCTGGCCGTGTCGTCCTTCGCGATCTACGACGCCGCACGCGGGGCGGGGCCGTTCAGGGACCACGGTCTGCTCACCGACATGATCACCTTGCAGGCCTTCAACGCCTCCGCCGCGCTGACCGCCCTCCTCGTCGCGGCGGCCGTCAGCGAGCGTGACCGGTCCCAGCGGGAGATCGCCCGGGCCTGCGGCCACCTGGCCGAACTGGTGGCGAGACTCTCCGACACCGGCAACCAGCCGGCGCTGCCCGCCGTCGACGGGTACGGGGCGCAGCCTCATCCGCCCGGCGTGTCCAGGTCCGCCCCGGCGCCACGCGACCCGACCCCACTGGAGTGACGGGGCCGCACCGACCGCGCCGAGCCGACGACGGCGACCGGCCGACGGCAGCGTCGGTGTCGGCGCAGACCTCCCAGGCGGCGGCCGCGCTCTTCCCGACCTGGCCGCCGACCCGTGCCCCCCTGACGCCGGTACACCGAAGGCCCCGGCCCGGTTACCCATGCAGCGTGATCCCCACCCGGGTCGAGGAGACCCTGCCGGAAGTGGTCCCCTCCACGCGGTCCAGGCGCGGCGGCCGGACGACGGCACCTGGTGCGAGGCCTGGACGGTACGGGACGTCCTGATCCACCAGACGGCCAACGCCGAGGAGCCGGGCCGGGTCCTCAAGGCCTTCCTGGCGGGCGCGCCGGTGGAGACCCGGGGCTTCGACCGCGAGGCGCCCTATCACCGGCTGTCCGACACCGATCTGTGGTCGGCGTTCCTGCGCAACTGCGTGGAGCTGACGGACATCGCCGCGGCCGCCGCGCGGGACCTCCCGCCGGACACGGAGGTGCGGTGGACCGGCCGCACCGTGACGGCCCCCTTCTTCGCGGAGCACATGCGCGAGCAGCTGATCCTGCACCGCTGGGACCTGACCGGCGACGACGGCCCGGCCGTACGCGCCCTGAACGAGCCCTGGATGACCGAGCACAGCGTGGTCTCCGTGGGCCGCCCCCTGCCGGCCCGCGGCCGGGCAGCCCTCTCCCTCGCCCCGGCCGACCGGATCGAGGCCCGACTGCGCACCCCGGGCACGCCCGACGTCGTCCTGACCGCCGGCGCCGACACCGCCGACATCCGCCTGGCCGCCCCCGAGGGCCCCGCCACCATCGAGAGCGACGCCGCCACCCGCCTGCTCCTCCTCTGGGGCCGCCGCCCGTCCGACCCGTCCCGCCGGCACAGCTCGGCGGGCGCGGAGGAGCTGCGCAGGGTGCGGGGGCTTCTGGGGGGCTACTGAGCCCCGACCGGCGCAACCCCGTTGTCACAGGCGTGCGCTTGAATGCGGCTGTGACCGTTCACGACATCGCCCGGCGGCTGCCCGAGCCGACCGCCCTCCATGCCCACTGCCGCGCCCTGGCCATGCTGGAGGCGGTACTGGAAAGCGAACGGGCGTACCGTTTCCACTCCTTCGACGCCCGTTGGTCACAGGCGCAGGCCATGGCCTCGATGTCCAACGGATCGGGCGACGAGTACGCGATCGTGTTCTCGGCCGCCGGCGTCTACGTGCGCGGGTTCGCGCACGAATCACCCATGAGCCCTTACGCCGTGGACGGACCGTGGCCCGGCGTGCTCGACGACGTGCCCGCCGTCTTCCGGTCGTACACCGAGGAGCCGGCCTTCTCGGACGAGGACGGGATGCCCGTCGTCACGGCCTGTCTATGGCGGGAGGCGGGAGACGACCGATGGAAGGCCGGAGCGATCGACTTTCCCGAAGAGACCACGGGAGACCCGGACGGCGCCGCCTTCTTGTTCGGTCTGCTGACGGACCGCTCCCCGGAGGCGTTCCAGCAGTGGGCCGAGGACTACCACGAGGTCCCGGTCGACCTGGACGCGGTCCGGCACGTCCTTTCCTGCCGTCCGCTGACCGAAGCAGTGGTCCGTGCGCTGAACCCGGAGGTCGCCCTGGCCGACCTGGCGCAGGACATCGAGGAGATCGGCTATCCGGTGGCGTGAGACGGCCGCGAGCCCGGTACTCCGCAGCAGCCGATGCCCCGGTCCGTCTTCGCGACCGCGGGACTCGCGGACCACGCCGTGCGCACCTGCCGTCTGGAGCGCGGCCTCGCCGAACACCTGGTCCACCACGGCGATCCGGCCCGGCGCTGCGCCCTCGCGGGCAATCCGCACCTGGGCGCGGAGCTGGTCGGCCTCCTGACCCAGGGCCCCGACCGGGGCGTCCGTTCCGTCGTGACCGCGCGCTCCGACCTCGCCGAGGACCAACGGGCGGGGATCCCCATCGACTTCGATCCGCGCGGCCATCACGCCCCGCTCGGCTGGGTCACCGGACGCCACCACGGCGGGGGAATGCCCGCGCGGGTACTGGTCCGACTCCTGCGGGACCCCGAGACCGCGCGGGTGGCGGCCCAGCACCGGCAGTTGCCCGCCGTCGTGGAACGGATGCTCCGGCCGGTCCAGCCCCCGGCCGGCCCTGCACCGGGGCCGTGAACCGGCGGCCCGGTGCAGGGCCGGTAGAAGAAGACGGCACCGCATCGCTGTGCCCGCATCCCTGAAGGGCCGGGTCATCCCCTCCACTTCAGGGGATGACCACCCCCTCACGCCAA
>NZ_VOGW01000012.1:28667-29787 GCF_007896895.1 Streptomyces misionensis
GCACCCCGGGCAAGCCCTGCGGCGACCCGCGCACCTGTGCCGACGGCAAGTCCTGCGGCGACACGCAGAAAGGATGCGCGCAGGGCACGTCGTGCGCCCAGAGCGGCGGCCGGTGCCGGGCCGGCGAGACCTGCGACGGGCAGGACGGGTGCCGGACGGGGCAGCAGTGCGCCGACGGCGAACGGCAGTGCGCCGGGGGCGGGAGCAGGACGGGGACCGGCGACGACACCTGCGGTGACGAGGACCGCGAGTGCGCCCGGGGCGGTGCCTGCCAGGACGACGAGGAGGCCTGCCGTGAGCCCCGCTCCGGCGCCGAGGGGGCCGAGGGCGCCGAGGGTGACGACGCCGACGACGGCGGGGACTGCGTTCCGGCCGGCACGCAGCACGGCGTGGCCGCCGGCACGGGCGGCACCTTCGACACGTCCGCCCCCGCCCTGGCCGCCGGCGGTGTCCTCGTCGCCGCCGCCTGCGCGGGCGCCGGCTACCGGATCCACGGTCGCGTCCGGACCCGCCGGGGAGCCCGGTCCGCCGACGTGTGATCCGCACAACTTCCGTCCCGCCCATGGATTTTCGTCCAGCGGGTACACACCAACCCGAGGACCCTCGACCGACCCGACAGACCCAACGACCCATTGCCACCCCTCGGGCAGCGTCCGGCACGGCCGGGACACGCACCGGACGGCACCACGGACTGCGCGGAGGCGACATGCGGCGGACGGACCCCGAGGGTCACGGCCCGGTCCGCTACGGTCCGCCGCTGCCCGGCGACGGACTCCCCGTGCTCCCCGAACTGGCCGCCGTGGTCGCCGCCGCCGCCCCCACCCCCCGCCCGGTGCACCCCGCAGCCGCACGGGTCCCTGCAGCGGACCACACCGGCGGCTCCGGACCCCCCGCACCGCCCGCCGCGCCCCCTCGGGCCCCGCGCGGCCTCGCCGCCCCCCCGGGCGTGCCGGCCGACGAACACGTCCCCGAGGCCGCCCCCCAGGCGCGCCCCGCCGCCGTGCGCCACCCCTAACCGGGCGCCGCCCCGCCTCGCCCCCCCGGGTCGCGGCCGCCGGCCGGAGGGCCCCCGGCCCCCGCCCCCCCCGCCCCCGCCCCGCCCCGGGCGCCCTGCGGACCG
>NZ_VOGW01000130.1:0-5034 GCF_007896895.1 Streptomyces misionensis
CTCCTGGGAGAGCCCCTGCTCCCAGCACTACCTGATCAACCGGCCGCCCGAGGACGTGAATCCGCCGCCCAGCGAGAACGGCGCGCCCGCGTGGGTGGCCGTGCACCAGGCGGTGTCGGCCGGGGAGCAGTTCGTCACGCTCACCGTGCAGGGCAGCGGGCGGGACACCGTGGTGCTGGAGGGTCTGTCGGTACGGATGGCGGGCAAGCGGGCGCCGCTCGCCTGGAACGACTACGCCATGGGCTACCCCGGCGTCGGCTGCGGCGCCGGGGTGCCCACCCACTCCTTCACCGTCGCCCTGGACGCCGTACGCCCGGCCGTCCAGCCGGTGGCCGGGCAGCGCGGCTTCCCGTTCAGCGTGAGCGAGTCGGACCCGGAGGTCTTCTACATCACGGCGGACGCCTCGGCGTACGACGTCAGCTGGTACCTGGAGCTGTCCTGGTCCAGCGGCGGCCGGCACGGCACCCTGGAGATCGGCGACAAGGGCCGGCCCTTCCGCACCAGCGGCAACAACGGGCGGCCCGCGTACGCCTTCCCGCTGGGCGGCGAGAAGTGGGCCCCCGCGCGGCAGTGACCCGCTCCCGCCCCGCCCGGGCACCGTCCCGTACCCGGCTGCCGGTGCCGTGCGGTCCGGTTCCGGTTCAGTCCCACCAGAAGAACCAGGTGGGTTCACCGACCAGCTCCTTCGCGTAGGCGCGCAGAGTGCCGGTGCCCTGCATGACGTTGTCCGGGCAGAACGCGAAGTGCTCCGCCGCCACGGCCTCGGCCTCGGCCAGATCGGCCGGCGGGGCGGCCACGGACAGCAGCAGGGCGTCGAACCCGAGGGCGACGACCCGTATACCGAACCGGTCCTCCCAGGAGCGCAGGACCGCGCAGAGCCGGGCCACGTCGTTGTCGTGGTTCACCGGGCCGCTCCAGCCGAGCGCGGCCGGGATGTCGGCGGAGCGCCGGGCGGGGACGAGGGCGAGGCGGGGCTCGGGGAACACGGACTGGTGTTCGTCCGCGGTCAGTTCGTCGGCGGCCCGCGCCGCGCAGGTCCCCGGGTCGAGCGTGAGCCGCTTGGCGGGTGCGGTCCCGGGCCAGTCGGCCGCGAACGGGGCCAGCATGTCGCCGTGGTCCTCGGCCTCCCGGTCCGTCTCCCAGTGCTCGGCGAGGACCTCCTCCGGGTCGTGGTCCCCGGGGTAGGAGGTGTGCTCGGGCAGCAACGTCCAGCTCTCCGGGCCGTTTTGGGTGCCGGCGGTCTCCACGAGCACCGGCAGCAGACCGGCCCGCGCGGCCGGCGCGCCGAGCGCGGTCCAGGTGCCGGGGGCGGCCTGCTTGTCCGCGAGCCAGCACAGGGGTTCGTGGTGCGGGCCGTCGCCGGTCTCGTCGATCAGCCTGCCCGGCGGCAGTTGGAGCCCCAGGGAACGCCCGCTGGGATCGGTGGCCAGCCGGGGCAGCGGGTTGGGAAGAGTCGCCATGCCGGTGACTGTAGGGGCGGGGTCTGACAACACACCCCGCGAGGGCTTCGAAACTTTCGAAACCCGCTCAGGCCATTCCCGCGTTGACGTCTGCCGAGGTTTTGTGGAATCTGTGACACCCCTCCGAAGCGCCCATTCACCAGCCAAAACCCATGCATCGATGACGTTCTGATGAAGCGAATGTTTCGAAATATCTACCGAAACCATTGACTGTCCTTGCGGACGACCCAACACTGATGCCCCATCGCGCAGCGCGTCGCTCCACCCTCATCCGGCCCCATCCGATCCATGAGGAGGAAGCACGTCCATGAAGCTCCGCTCTCGAAGAGAACGCGGTCCACTGGGCCGTCTCACCTCGCTCTTCCGAGGTGTCTGCGCCGTCGTCCTGCTCGCCGTGGGGGCGCTGACCCTGCCCGGCACCGGCATCGCCAGCGCGGACACGGTCATCACCACGAACCAGACCGGCACCAACAACGGCTACTACTACTCGTTCTGGACCGACGGCGGCGGCTCCGTCTCCATGAACCTGGGCTCCGGGGGCAACTACAGCACCAACTGGAGCAACGTCGGCAACTTCGTGGCCGGCAAGGGCTGGAGCAACGGCGGACGCCGGTCCGTCACCTACTCCGGCTCCTTCAACCCCTCCGGCAACGCGTACCTCTCGCTGTACGGCTGGACCTCGAACCCGCTGGTCGAGTACTACATCGTCGACAACTGGGGCACCTACCGGCCCACCGGCACCTACAAGGGCACCGTCACCAGTGACGGCGGGACGTACGACATCTACGAGACGACCCGCACCAACGCGCCGTCCGTGGAGGGCACCAAGACCTTCAACCAGTACTGGAGCGTGCGGCAGACCAAGCGGACCGGCGGCACCATCACCACCGGCAACCACTTCGACGCCTGGGCCAGCCACGGGATGAACCTGGGCAGCTTCAACTACTACATGATCATGGCCACCGAGGGCTACCAGAGCAGCGGCAACTCCAACATCACGCTGGACAGCTCGGGTTCGGGCGGCGGCGGTGGCGGCGGCGGTGGCGGTGGTGGCACCGGGGGCTGCACGGCGACCCTCACGGCCGGCCAGTCGTGGGACGACCGGTACAACCTCAACGTCTCGGTCAGCGGTTCCAGCAACTGGACGGTGACGATGAACGTGCCGTCCCCGGAGAAGGTCATGGCCACCTGGAACGTCAGCGCGAGCTATCCCAGCAGCCAGGTGCTCGTCGCCACACCCAACGGCAACGGCAACAACTGGGGCGTGACCATCCAGAAGAACGGCAGTACGACCTGGCCCACGGTGTCCTGTTCGGCGAGCTGACGCCCCGGTCCCAAGGAGGAGCACGCGCATGCGCACCGCCAGACTCGCCCTCGCCGTCGCCGCCGCACTCGCGGCGGCGACCGCGGGCACCCTGACCGTCGGAGCCGCCCCGTCGCAGGCCGCCACCTGCTCCGGATACGTCGGACTCACCTTCGACGACGGCCCGTCCAACGACCACACACCCGCCGTCCTCAACGCCCTCAAGCAGAACGGGCTGCGGGCCACCATGTTCAACGAGGGCCAGTACGCGGCCTCGTACCCGGCGCAGGTCAAGGCGGAGGTCGACGCCGGGATGTGGGTGGGCGACCACAGCTACACCCATCCCCACCTCGTCCAGATGAGCCAGGCCCAGATCGACTCGGAGATCTCCCGCACCCAGCAGGCCATCGCGAGTGCCGGCGGCGGAACGCCGAAACTGTTCCGGCCGCCGTACGGGGAGACCAACGCGACGTTGAAGAGCGTCGAGGCCAAGTACGGACTCACCGAGGTGATCTGGGACGTCGACTCGGGCGACTGGAACGGCGCCAGCACCGACGCCATCGTCCAGGCCGTCTCCCGGCTCGGCAACGGCCAGGTCATCCTCATGCACGAGTGGCCGGCCAACACCCTGGCCGCCATCCCGCGGATCGCCCAGAACCTCGCGAGCCGCGGGATGTGCGCCGGGATGATCTCCCCGCAGACCGGCCGCGCCGTCGCACCGGACGGCGGCGGAAGCGGGGGCGGGGGCGGCGGCGGTGGTGGCGGCACCGGCGGCTGTACGGCGGTCGTCACCGCGGGCCAGGTGTGGGACGACCGGTACAACCTGAACGTCTCGGTGAGCGGCTCCGGCAACTGGACCGTCACCGCGAACGTACCGGCGCCGGAGAAGGTCATGGCCACCTGGAACGTGACCGCGAGCTACCCCAGCGCCCAGGTGCTGGTCGCAGGGCCCAACGGCAGCGGCAACGACTGGGGGCTGACCATCCAGAAGAACGGCTCCACCACCTGGCCGACGTTCAGCTGCACGGCGAGCTGACGCGGGGCCCTGCCCAGGTGTGCTGCCCGGCCTGATCCAAACGAGAGGCCCTAGGCCAGGGTCGTGATGCAGAACGGGTGTCCGGCCGGGTCGAGGAGCACCGTCCACCGCCCCTCGCCCGGCTGGAACTCGGGCTTCACCGCGCCGAGTTCCAGCAGCCGCTGCTCCGCCTCGGCCAGGTCGTCCACTCCCAGCTCGATATGGGCCTGCTTCGCGCGGGCGGGGTCCGGCCAGGTGGGCGGACGGTAGCCGGCGATCCGGGTGAAGCCGAGGCCGGCGGCGCCCTCCTTGCCGAGCAGGACGAAGTCGTCGGTGGAGAAGAGCACCGGGTGGCCCAGCAACTCTCCGTAGAACGCGGCGAGTTCCTGGGGGTCGGCGCAGTCGAAGGTGACGGCGGCGTAGCGGAAGGCGGGAGTGGTCTGCGTAGTCATGGAAGGGACGCTACGACGGGACCAGGACAGTTACGGTCCTGGTCGTGCGGCGGCCGTGCGAGACTTCCACCCGTGATGGCCCCGTGATAGCCGCGTCCGCCCGACTGCTGTCCCTGCTGGCCCTGCTGTCCTCCCGGCCGTCGTGGACCTGCGCCGAGCTGGCGGAGTCCCTGAAGGTCACCGACCGCACGGTCCGCCGGGACATCGCCCGGCTGCGCGAGCTCGGGTACTCCGTCGACTCCGACGCGGGCCCCTGGGGCGGCTACCGGCTGCGCGCCGGCACCCGAGTGCCCCCGCTGATCCTGGACGACGAGGAGGCGCTGGCCGTCGCGGTGGGCCTCGGCGAGGCGGCCCTGAACCGGGCGCTGGGCAGCGACCAGGCCGCGCTGTCGGCACTGCTGAAACTCCGTCAGGTGCTGCCCCGCCGCATGGCGGACCGGCTGGGCGAACTGGACGGCGCCTTCGTGCGGCTGCCCGGCTCCGGCGGGTCCGGGGTCGGCCCGGGCCTGCTGCTGGAACTGGCGGGCGCCTGCCGGCGGGGGGAGCGGGCCAGGCTGTCGTACACGGACGCCGAGGGCCACCGCACGGTCCGGGACATCGACCCGTACCGGCTGGTCCACACGGGCCGGCTCTGGTACCTGGTCGCCCGGGACGTCGCGCGCGGCGCGTGGCGCACCTTCCGCGCGGACCGCGTCGACCGCCTCCAGCCCACCGGCCACCCGGCCGACCTCACCGACCCCCCGGACCCGGCCCACCTGGTCTCCCGCAACATCGCGAACGGCCCCTACCCCCTGTCGGCCACCG
>NZ_VOGW01000130.1:5305-12034 GCF_007896895.1 Streptomyces misionensis
GACCCGGACGGCCTGGCCCGCTACCTGCTCACCCTGGCCACCCCCCTGCGGGTCCTCTCCCCGGCCTCGGTGCGACGCGCGCTGGCCCGACGGGCCCGGGAACTGGCGGAGAACAACGCGGACCACGACGACGCGGACCAGGACAACGCGGACCAGGACGACGCGGACCGGTGACGGTCGGACGGCTGCGGAGACGGTCCCCGCAGCCGTCGGAAGGGCTCGCCGTCAGAGCTTCTCGGGCGTCCTGATGCCCAGCAGGGACATGCCCTGGTGCAGGGTGCGGGCCGTGACGTCGCAGAGGAAGAGGCGGTTCTCGATCTGGGCGGGCGTCTCGGCCCTCAGGACCGGGCACTTGTCGTAGAAGGTCGTGTAGAGGGAGGCCAGCTGGTAGAGGTAGGCCGTCAGCTTGTGGGGGGCGAAGTCCTTGGCGGCCTCGGCGACCGTCTCCGCGAAGGCGTCCGCGTGCAGGCCGAGGGCGCGTTCGGCGTCCGCCAGGTCCAGCTCGGGGTGGGCGACCGGGCGGGTGTCGCCGGCCTTGCGCAGGATGGACCGGATGCGGGCGTAGGCGTACTGGAGGTAGACGGACGTGTCGCCGTTGAGCGAGACCATCTGGTCCAGGTCGAACTTGTAGTCCCGGTTCGCCGACGTCGACAGGTCCGCGTACTTCACCGCGCCGATGCCCACCTGGGCGCCCCGCTCGGCGATCTCCTCCTCCGAGAGGTCCTGGGCCTTCTCGCGGACCACGGCCGAGGCGCGGTCGATGGCCTCGTCGAGGAGGTCGACCAGACGGACCGTCTCGCCCGCACGCGTCTTGAACGGCTTGCCGTCCTTGCCCAGCACGGTGCCGAAGGCCAGCTGGAAGGCGGTCACGTCGTCGTTCAGCCAGCCGGCCCGGCGGGCGGTCTCGAAGACCATCCGGAAGTGCAGGGCCTGGCGGGCGTCCACCACGTACAGGAGGGTGTTCGCCTTGAGGTTGAAGACGCGGTCGCGGATCGCGGAGAGGTCGGTGGCCGCGTAGCCGTAGCCGCCGTCCGACTTCTGCACGATCAGCGGGACCGGGTTGCCGTCCGGGCCCTTGATGTCGTCGAAGAAGACGCAGAGCGCGCCCTCGGAGCGGACCGCGACGCCGGATTCCTCCAGCAGGCGGCAGGTCTCGGCCAGCATGTCGTTGTACCCGGACTCGCCGACGATGTCGGCGTCCCGGATCTCCATGTCCAGCTTCTCGAAGACGGAGAAGAAGTAGATCTTCGACTCGTCCACGAACTTCTGCCACATGGCGAGCGTGCGCGGGTCGCCGGCCTGGAGGTCGACCACCCGGCGGCGGGCGCGGGTCTTGAACTCCTCGTCGGAGTCGAAGAGCCTCCGCGCGGCCTTGTAGAGGCGGTCCAGGTTGGACATCGCCTCCTCGCCGGAGGTGGCGGTGTCCTCGGCGGACCGCTTGTGGTCCAGCTCGTGCGGGTGCTCGTCCAGGTACTGGATGAGCATGCCGAACTGGGTTCCCCAGTCGCCGATGTGGTGGCGGCGGATCACGGTCTCGCCGGTGAACTCCAGGAGCTGGACGACCGAGTCGCCGATCACCGCGGAGCGCAGGTGGCCGACGTGCATCTCCTTGGCCACGTTCGGCTGCGCGTAGTCGATCACCGTGGTGCCCGGGTTCGTGGCGAACGGCGCGCCGAGGCGGCCGGCCTCGTCCGCGTACCGCGCGGCGAGGTTCTCGGTGATCGCCCGGTCGGAGACGGTGATGTTGAGGAAGCCGGGCCCGGAGACCTCGACGTCCTCGATCACCGTGCCGGTGGTCACCCGGGAGACGACCTGGGTGGCGAGCTCGCGCGGGTTGGCCTTCGCCTTCTTGGCGAGGGCCAGGATCCCGTTGGCCTGGAAGTCGGCCCGGTCGCTTCGTCGCAGCAGCGGGTCCGCGTCGGCGGCCTCCGGCAGGGTGGCCGAGAGGGCGGACGCGAGCTGCTGCTGGACGGAGTCGCTGAGGGACGTGACCGAGGCCATAGGTGGAGTGCCGTTCTCCTCGTGGGGATGGATGGTCACGCCCAGTATCCCACGGGGGGTGTAGCGAATTTTCCGGTCAGCCGGTGAACGCGGGTCGCGGGAAGGCCGTCCAACGCGTTGAAAAGGCGTTTTCGTGGATGTGGTCCCGCCTGGGACAATGGAGCGGTCAGCCGTGCGACCGCTGCGGCTGCCCGATGGAGAAAGAAGGACGTGCCGATCGTGGCTCAGAGCACCGAGACCACCGACTGGGTCTCCCGTTTCGCGGATGAGGTCATCGAGGAGTCGGAGCGCCGGGCCCCGGGCAAACCGGTCGTGGTCGCGTCCGGACTCTCCCCGTCCGGCCCCATCCACCTGGGCAACCTGCGCGAGGTCATGACCCCGCACCTGGTCGCCGACGAGATCCGCCGCCGCGGACACCAGGTCCGGCACCTGATCTCCTGGGACGACTACGACCGCTACCGCAAGGTTCCGGCGGGCATCGCCGGCGTCGACGAGTCCTGGGCCGAGCACATCGGCAAGCCGCTGACCTCGGTCCCGGCCCCGAAGGGCTCGGCGTACCCGAACTGGGCCGAGCACTTCAAGGCCGCCATGGTCGAGTCGCTGGCCGAGCTGGGCGTCGAGTTCGACGGGATCAGCCAGACCGAGCAGTACACCTCCGGTACCTACCGCGAGCAGATCCTGCACGCCATGAAGCACCGGGGCGACATCGACGCGATCCTCGCCCAGTACCGCACCAAGCCCAAGGCCAAGAAGCAGCAGCAGAAGGCCGTGGACGAGGCCGAGCTGGAGGCCGAGGAGGGCTCCGGCGCCGCGTCCGAGGACGACGGCTCCTCCGGCTCCGCCGGGTACTTCCCGTACAAGCCGTACTGCGGCAACTGCGAGAAGGACCTCACGACGGTCACCTCGTACGACGACGACACCACCGAGCTGTCGTACACCTGCAACGCGTGCGGCTTCATGGAGACCGTCCGGCTCGCCGAGTTCAACCGCGGCAAGCTGGTCTGGAAGGTCGACTGGCCGATGCGCTGGGCGTACGAGGGCGTGATCTTCGAGCCGAGCGGTGTCGACCACTCCTCTCCGGGCTCGTCCTTCCAGGTGGGCGGGCAGATCGTCGGCATCTTCGACGGCAAGCAGCCCATCGGCCCGATGTACGCCTTCGTCGGCATCTCCGGCATGGCCAAGATGTCGTCCTCGCGCGGCGGCGTGCCGACCCCGGCGGACGCGCTGAAGATCATGGAGCCGCAGCTGCTGCGCTGGCTGTACGCTCGCCGCCGGCCCAACCAGTCCTTCAAGATCGCCTTCGACCAGGAGATCCAGCGGCTCTACGACGAGTGGGACAAGCTCGCCGCGAAGGTCGCCGACGGCTCCGCGCTGCCGGGCGACGTCGCCGCGTACACCCGCGCGGTGGGCACGGCGGCCGGTGAGCTGCCGAGGACGGCGCGCCCGCTGCCGTACCGGACGCTGGCGTCCGTAGCCGACATCACGGCGGGCCACGAGGACCAGGCCCTGCGGATCCTCTCCGAGCTGGACCCGGAGCGGCCCCTGGGCTCGCTGGACGAGGCCCGCCCGCGCTACGACAAGGCCGAGGCGTGGATCAACACGCACGTGCCGGCGGACCAGCGGACCATCGTGCGCGAGGAGCCGGACGCCGAGCTGCTGAAGTCGCTGGACGAGGCGTCGCAGCGGTCGGTGCGGCTGCTGCTCGACGGCCTGGCCGAGCACTGGTCGCTGGACGGGCTGACGCACCTCGTGTACGGCGTGCCGAAGGTGCAGGCCGGGTTCTCGGCGGACGCGACGCCCAAGGAGCTGCCGCCGGAGATCAAGACCGCCCAGCGGTCCTTCTTCGCGCTGCTGTACCAGCTGCTGGTGGGCCGGGACACCGGGCCGCGGCTGCCCACGCTGCTGCTGGCGGTGGGCCAGGAGCGGGTGCGGAGCCTGCTCGGCGAGTGACGCCGATGTGACGCGGACGCGCGGAAGGGGCCCTCCTCCGGGAGGGCCCCTTCGTCATGTCCGTCCGCTCTTCGGCAACGTCCGCGCGTTCCCTAGGCGATGGGGTATTCCCGCAGCTGTGCGTCGTGGTGCTCGCTGAAGTGCTCGACCATGCGGTTGGCCCGCTCCAGCGGGAGGGCGATGCCGAAGGTGGCCTCGACGTTGTCCTTGAACTGGGCGCCGGTCGGGTAGCTGCCGTCTATCGACTTGCGGAAGACCTGGTAGTAGTCCTCCTCGGTCGGCTCGGGCTCGGGGAAGCCGCCGCCCTCGCCCAGTTCCCGGGTGCGGTTGGGGCTCACCGGGATCGGGAAGCTGCCGGTCTCCTCGGGGGAGGGCTGCTGGAACTGCTCCGGGGGCTGGTCCTCGTACCAGTCCTCGTACTGCTCCTCGGGCTCGTACTGGGGCTCCGGGGGCGGTTCGTAGGTGGGGTCGTAGTCGCCGTGGTACTCGACCTCGCGGGGCGCCTGGAACCAGGGGCTCTGGTCGTCGGGCAGGGGGCCCGGGGGACTCTGGGGGGCTTGGGGGCGCTGCTCGCCGTGCGGCGCGGGCGCGGCGGCGGGCTGCGCGGGCGCCGGCTGCGCGGGTCCGGTCTGTGCGGGTCCGGTCTGCGCGGGCGCGGTGGCGTCGGCCGCCTGGCCCGCACCGGTACCGGCCGCCGTCCCGGCGCCGACCGCCGCCGGAACTCCGGCCGTCAGCTCCGCCGCGGGCGCCGGGGGCAGCAGGACCGGTTCTATCCCCGCGGCCAGCAGGCCCGAGGGGGCCGTCTCCGCCAGGGGGACGCCGTAGCGGGCCAGCCGCAGGGGCATCAGGGACTCGACCGGGGCCTTGCGGCGCCAGGCGCGGCCGAAGCGGGAGCGGAGCCGGGCCTGGTAGACGAGGCGCTCCTGTTCGAGCTTGATGACCTGGTCGTAGGAGCGCAGTTCCCAGAGCTTCATCCGGCGCCACAGCAGGAACGTCGGCACCGGGGAGAGCAGCCAGCGGGTGATCCGGACGCCCTCCATGTGCTTGTCGGCCGTGATGTCGGCGATGCGGCCGACGGCGTGCCGGGCCGCCTCGACGGAGACGACGAAGAGCACGGGGATCACCGCGTGCATGCCGACGCCCAGCGGGTCCGGCCAGGCGGCGGCGCCGTTGAACGCGATCGTCGCCGCCGTCAGCAGCCAGGCGGTCTGGCGCAGCAGCGGGAAGGGGATGCGGATCCAGGTCAGCAGCAGGTCCAGGGAGAGCAGGACACAGATGCCGGCGTCGATGCCGACCGGGAACACATAGGCGAAGTTCCCGAAGCCCTTCTTCCAGGCCAGCTCACGGACGGCCGCGTAGGAACCGGCGAAGCCGATTCCCGCGATGATCAGGGCACCGCCCACGACCACGCCGATGAGTATCCGGTGCATCCGAGTCAGCTGCGGTGGCGCGGCCACTCGTACTCCCCTCCCGTTGCCTGTTGTTGCGACGCAACAGGGTGGCACACGTGTGCGGAGCACGTGGTGCCGGTGGGTCGTAAGCCCGTTCGGTCAGCTCTTCTTGTCGGACGACGTGGACGAAGAGGCGCTCGCGGAGGGGGACTTGGCGGACGAGGAGGGGCTCGCCGACGAACCGCCCGGGGAGTCGCCCTTGCCGGCGGAGGAGATCGAGGCCACGACCTCCTTGACGGCCTTCTGCGCGGACTTGGCGATGTCGTCGGCGTCGGGGGTCTTGTCGCCCGCGAGGCCCGCGCCGTTGTAGTCGAGGGTGACGACGACGTTCTGCACCCGCGCGACGATCGTCTCCTGCTTGAAGAGGCCTTCCTTCTTCTTCAGGTCGTAGCGGACCGAGGTCGCCTCGTCGCCGGTGCCGGAGACCGGCTGGACCTTGGCGTTCGTGCCGCCGTCCACCGACTGGGAGTCCTTGACCTGGTTGCCGAAGTAGGTGTGCGCCTGGGTGTTGGCGGAGCCGCGCGCGGTGTCGGAGTCGAAGCGCAGCAGGGAGATGTTCAGCCAGCGGAACTGGGAGCCCTTGACGCCGTTGTTGGCCAGGCTGCTCCAGGAGCAGGAGGAACGGGACGACGGATCGTCCGAACTGCCCTTCTTGCCCGAGGTGTCGGCCTTGGGGACCAGGTCGCCCAGGGTCTTGTCCGACAGCACCTTGCAGGGGTTCGGGAGCGTCGTGTACGTGGCCGGCTCGAGCGTCGGGGAGGCGCTGGCGGAGGGCGTCGCGCTGCCGCTCGCCGACTGCCCGGCGCTCGCGCTCTCGCTGCTCTTGGGCTTGGAGTCGCCGGAGTCGGAGGAGCACGCCGCGGTGATCAGCATCGCGGGAACGGCTGCCGCGCAGACAAGAACACGGCGGAGGTTCCTGGTGCGCTGGCTCAGGTGGGCTCGGTCGTCTCGCTGCATGGTTCCTTCACTCATGACGCTCGGTGTTCGTGCGGGTTCCTGCGGGGCCCCACCGTACGCGGTGAAGGAGCTGTGCGGTTTCCGTTCGGGGGCTTCGCGGACGGGGGCGGCCGGGGCGGGGAAATGGATCAGCCGCCGAGCGCCCCGTCCGGCCGGGAGGCCAGTTTCCGGACCCTGTCCTGCACTTCCTTCCTGTCGGGGCCCGTTCCGCCGGCCATCGGCTGCTCCTCGTACTGGATGGTGACGACGACGTTGGACGTGCGGAACACCACAGTCACCGTCCGCTGCGCGGCCGTCGAACCGGACGTGGCGAGCTGGTCGTCGAGGTACGCCTCGTCACCGAGGTCGGAGAGGGTGCGCGGCTGGAGAT